>JAYVKC010000001.1:0-2014 GCA_043768765.1 Hyphomicrobiales bacterium
CCGAAACCATGTTCACCACCCGCGAGCACTCGGCCATCGGCATGACGCCGCTGGCCAAATTCAACTCTTCAACCGCGACCTTGCGCACGATCACCAATGACCGGGCTCTTGATCTGCTGCTGTCTCCGATTGCTGGCAGTGTGCGCGTTGTCACCAAGCGCGGCATTCAGATTGATCGAGCCTTCTACATGGCGGGACAGCTCATCGCAGGATCACGCGTTTATTGCCGCCAGGACCCTGATGATCTGGGACGCCTTTATGTGTTCCAGGACGAGGCCGGTGGGCAGTTTCTGTGCGAAGCCATCTGCCCGGACCGTGCTGGTGTGGATCCACGCGAACTGCATGCCATCACCAAGGCGACGCAGAACCGCATTTTCAAAGAGGGCACAGCGAAGGTTCGAAGCGATGTGCGCAAGATCAAGCCGCGCGACCTCATCGAAAATGCCATGGCTGTGGCCAACAAGCGCGCGATTGAAGCGGCGGGCAATGTGGTGACGTTCCCGAAGAAGATGGACGAACACACGAGTGCTGATCTTGACGCTGCGGCTGATGCGGTGGCGGAGTTCCGTACGTTTGATGATGTCGAACCAGTGGCGGAAGTGGGGGTTGACCCCAAGGTGCACAAGCTGCGCGAAACACCGCATCAACGCTACCGGCGTGCGCTCGATGCACAAGCCGCACTGGCACGTGGAGACACACTTGATGTCGACATCGCGCGTTGGCTCGGCGGTTACGAGACGAGTGCCGAATATCTCTCAACCCGCAAAATGGTGGAGGACTTCGGTGAGGATTACCTGAGTGGGTGAAAGAAAAGGGTCCGCGCGGTGGAACGCACGGACCCGGAAGGTGGGCTGGCCTGACGCCAGCGATATTCAACAAAGGGTTCATAGCACATGACAGATGCGAGACACAACAACCTGAGAGAGCACGACGTGGCACCATTGCGCAACGTCGCCCTATTCAGCCAGCTCTTCGAGCGGGTGAGAAACGTCAAAGCGGGCCGGCCGGTGATGGGTGGCTTTGCGGGGAAATCTGGTTTGGGCAAATCCACGGCCGCCCGCCACGCTGCGGCGCGAAATTCAGCCATCTACATCGAGTGCGGTTCGACGTGGCGTGAAGGCATGATTGTCGACTCAGTGGCCAGCGAATTGATGATGCCGCCGCTGAAAGGCCCCATTGCCAAGAAGATCAACGACATCATTGGCTGGCTCGCCGATGACCCGGTGGTGCTGATCTTTGATGAAGCCGATCACATCGTTTTAAAACGCAATGTCGATGTGGTGCGCGAAATCAGCGACAAGGCGCGGGCCCCCGTCATCTTCATCGGCGAGGAAAACCTGCCATCAAAACTCATGGAATTCGAGCGCGCGCATAATCGTATCCTGGACTGGGGCGACGTGGTGGCAGCCAATTTGGACGACGCCAAAAAATTGCTCAAGGTGCATGTCGACAACCTCGTGATCGCCGATGACCTGTTGCAAAAGATTGTCAACGACACAGACGGTTGCGCCCGCCGTATTGTCATGAACTTCGACAGGGTCGAGGAGTTCGCCAAGCGGCACAGCCTGCTCAGCCTCGACCTCAGGACTTATAAAGAGCTGATCTACAATGGTATGCCCAAGCGCCGTGCCGCGCCAGCGAGGACAACCGCATGACCGCCGTACTCAGACTGGTGCAAGAGCATCTCCCCACAGAACTGCGCAGCAACAGTTTCTCGCTTGAGATTGAACCCGGGCAAGAAGAGATGTGGCTGGCCTTGCGCGATTTGCCACGCAGCGGCTTTACCGCCGAGAGCCTCGCCCAGGCTTCTGGAGCCAACCGGGGAAGGGCCGAATTCTACCTGACGCGCCTCGTGCGCAAAGGCATCGCTGAACGGCGCATGGCTGATGACCGCACATCGATCTATCAGGTGCCGCAATTCCGGCATGAGGTTCAGGTGTTCGACGACGCGGGCCGTCCTGATCCGGATTTCCGGATGCGGCATGTGTTGTGGAACGCGCTTCGCCAGCATGGC
>JAYVKC010000002.1:0-93150 GCA_043768765.1 Hyphomicrobiales bacterium
TCTACACCTATCCGGTGCTGATGGCGGCAGATATCCTGCTCTACCGTGCGACGCATGTTCCGGTCGGCGACGATCAGAAGCAACACGTGGAACTTGCGCGCGACATCGCGCAGAAGTTCAACAACGACTTTGCCGTGCCCGACTTCTTCCCTATTCCAGAGCCGATCACGCAAGGGCCGGCGAAGCGCATCATGAGTCTGCGCGACGGAACGGCGAAGATGTCGAAGTCCGATCCGTCGGATTTGTCGCGCATCAATCTCACGGACAACGCAGACGACATTGCGAAAAAAATCCGCAAGGCCAAAACCGATGCGGATGGATTGCCGTCGCACAATGAAGGCCTGAAAGGCCGCGCCGAGGCCGAAAACCTTGTCGGCATCTATGCCGCCCTCGCCGGCGTCACACCTGTGGACGTGTTGCGCGATTTCGGTGGTGGCCCGTTTTCCGCCTTCAAGAACGCATTGGCCGATCTTGCCGTTGCCAAACTCGCCCCCATTGCCGCAGAAATAGTGCGCTACCGTGACGATCCGGGGCACGTTGAAAAGGTTTTGGCCGAGGGTTCGGCCCGCGCCCGCGCCATTGCGGCACCGATTGTCCGGGAAACCCGAAAAATCGCAGGTTTTGTGGGTGCGTGATTGCTGACTTTAAAACCGTTCTAAACTGGCCTATATAGCGGTCAGAGGTACATTGATGTTCATCCAGACCGAAGCCACGCCAAACCCCGCCACCCTGAAATTCATTCCGGGCAAACCCGTGCTGCCAGGTTCAACGCGCGACTACCGTGATGAATCCGAAGCGGCTGAATCGCCATTGGCCAGCAAATTGTTCGGCATAACCGGTGTTTCCGGCGTGTTCCTCGGCCATGATTTTGTGACCGTCACACGCAGCAATGCCGAATGGCAGCAGTTGAAGCCCGCCATCCTGGGCACCATCATGGACCACTATCTGTCGGATGCGCCCATTATCGAAGGCAAGGCCACCGCCAACGTCAGCACCGATGAGGAATTTTTCGACGAAGCCCATGGCGACATCGTCAAAACCATCAAGGACCTGCTGGAATCGCGTGTGCGCCCCGCTGTGGCGCAGGATGGCGGCGACATCACCTTCAAGGGTTTCAAGGATGGCGTGGTTTATCTCAACATGAAGGGGTCTTGCGCCGGTTGCCCCTCATCAACCGCCACGTTGAAACACGGCATCGAGAATTTGTTGCGCCATTTCGTACCAGAAGTGAGCGAAGTCCGACCTGTATGAAGCAGCGGATTGCTGGCATCTTCACGGGCGGTTGCCAGTGTGGTGCTGTGCGCTACAGTGCCACAGAGCGTTTCGATGATGCCCACATTTGCCATTGCCGCATGTGCCAGAAGGCTGCTGGTGGATTTTTTGCGGCCCTTGTTGGCATTCCTGATGAGGCATTCACCTGGACGCGCGGGACTCCATCCGTATTCCTGAGTTCCGACACGACTGAACGCGGCTTCTGTCCAAACTGCGGCACGTCGCTTTTCTGCCGCTATATCGGTGACGATTACACGGACATCAACATCGCCACGCTGGATGATCCGGATGCTGTTCCACCGCTTCGCCAGATCGGCAATGAATCGCGGGTCATCTATCTCGATGCACTTCATGCCCTTGCCGGCCGCGACACCACCACCGAAGACAGCATGCCAGACATGGCGGCGGAAATCGCCGCCAGCAATCATCAGCACCCGGACGAAGACACCAAAGACTGGGTGTCGCGACCGAAAGAGTCTTGACCAAACTCTGATCTGTTTGCCTTGATCCACATCCACCTTCGTCATTCTCATGCCAACGGCCTCGTGAATCGACTCTTTTTTCCTTCCCCCCTTGTGGGGGAAGATGGATCGCGCTGCATGCGCGAGACGGATGAAGGGGCGTCGCCACATTGAACCACACTTTGGAAACGAGCGCTGTTGCAGCACCCCCTCATCCGGCGCTTCGCGCCACCTTCCCCCGCAAGGGGGGAAGGAAGAAAGGTCAGTTCATATTGCCAATGGCATAAAAAGACCACGCTCTACCTGTCGCTGAACACGGGCTTCCGCTTCTCCACAAACGCCGCCATGCCTTCCTTCTGGTCATCGAGCAGGAACATGCTGTGGAAGAGGTCGCGTTCGTGGGAGCGGCCTTCCTTCAGGCTGTTTTCGGCGGCTTGATTGAGGGCTGCTTTCGCTGCCGCGACAACGGGTTGTGAAAGTGTAGCAATTTTGGCGGCAATGGCGAGGGATTCATCGAGCAGCTTGTCGGCTGCCACCACGCGCGAGACAAGGCCCGTGCGCCCGGCTTCCGCAGCATCAATCATGCGGCCGGTCAAAACCATTTCCATGGCCCTCGCCTTGCCGACAGCGCGAACAAACCGCTGGGTGCCGCCCAGACCCGGAATGATGCCAAGAGTGACTTCCGGCAAGGCAAACTTCGCGGTGTCCGCGGCAATGATGATGTCACAGGCCAGCGCAAATTCGCACCCACCCCCAAGGGCAAATCCGGCAACGGCGGCGATGATGGGTTTGCGGATGCTGTTGATATGGTCCCAATCCCACAGGAAATTTTCGGTCTTCACATTTGAATAGGTCTTGTCTTTCATTTCGCGGATGTCGGCCCCGGCGGCGAAGGCTTTTTCATTGCCGGTGAGGATGATGACGGCGATGCTGGCATCTGCCTGAAACGCATCCAGTGCCACATTCAGTTCGCGCACCATTTGCGCATTGAGCGCATTCAACGCCTTGGGGCGGTTGAGCGTGATGATGCCAACTTTGCCTTGGGTATCGGTGATGATGGTTTCGCAATCCATGACTACCTCCATGCTATTTCTGGCATTTGGGACAATAGAACGTGGAGCGGCCCGCTTGCACGATCCGCCTTATTGCCCCGCCACATCCACCACACGCTTCGCCTTCCCGGCCGTAAACCAGAAAGCGCTGTTGGAATTCGCCTTTGGCACCATCAACTGACTGATAGTCTTGCAGCGTTGAACCGCCAGCGACGATGGCTTCATTCAGGATTTCGCGGATGTGGCGAACCAGATCCTCAAGCCGCGCATCCAAACCGGATTTCCTTGCCAAGGTTCCCGCCTGGCGTTTTGGCGAAAGCCGGGCGCGATGCAGGGCTTCCACAACGTAAATGTTGCCGAGGCCGGCAATGATTTTCTGGTCCAGCAATGCCGCTTTCAAGGGCGCTTTCTTGTGGCGGAAATGCGCGGCGAGATAATCGGCGTTCAATTCATTGCCAAGTGGTTCCACGCCAATGTCGCGCAGCAACTTGTGGTCCGGTCCGCCGATATCCATCAATCCAAAACGGCGCGGATCGGCATAAAGCACGCGCACACCATCATCGAGGTGGAATACCACATGGGTGTGCGGACCTTCGCCGCCTGTTTCAAAATAGAACCCGCCCAGATCAGAATTTCGGCCATTGGCGCGAACCACGCTGAACCGTCCGGTCATGCCCAAATGCAAAATCAGGCACTCCCCGGTGGAGAGATGTGCCAGCATGTACTTGGCCCTCCGCGTCAGGGCTGTGACAGTGGCCCCTTCCAGCCGTTGGCGGAAACGTGGCGGAAAGGGAAAGCGCAAATTATCGCGACGCAGCTCCAGCCGGGTAATGCGCCTGCCGACCAGGGCCGGTTCCAGGCCGCGCCTGACAGTTTCGACTTCGGGGAGTTCCGGCATGGGATTTGGTTAATGCAAGGTTGCACGAACGGCAATGGAACTTTTTACCCTTCTGCCCTACATAAGGCCCATGTCGAGTCCTGTGTCTGGCCAGAATGAAACTGCCTTCGGTTTCCGCACCGTTGAACCGGGCGAAAAGCAACCCATGGTTAACGACGTCTTTTCCAAGGCGGCGGCGAAGTATGACCAGATGAATGACCTGATGTCCGCTGGCCTGCACCGGCTTTGGAAAGATGATTTTCTCACCATGCTCAACCCGCCCAAATCCCCGGCGGCGTTTTATGTGTTGGATGTCGCAGGTGGAACGGGAGACATCGCCTTTCGCATCAGCGATGCCGGTGGCGCAGGAACCCATGTCACAGTGGCCGATATTTCACCGGAAATGGTGGCAGAAGGGCAAAAGCGTGGCGATGCTGGCGATTATGCGGCGCGCGTCAATTTCACCGTTGGCAATGCCGAAGCGCTGGGTTTTCCGGACCAGTCTTTCAACGCCTATACAATCGCCTTCGGCATCCGCAATGTGCCAAAAATCGATGCTGCCTTGCGTGAAGCCTATCGCGTGCTGAAACCCGGCGGGCGTTTCTTGTGCCTCGAATTTTCCCACATGGATCTGCCGCTGGCACAACAGATATATGATGCCTATTCCTTCACTGTCATTCCCGCTGTCGGAAAGGTGGTGACAGGCGACGGCCAGCCCTACCGCTATCTCGTCGAATCGATCCGTACCTTTCCCAAGCAACAGGCGTTTGCCGACATGATCACCGAAGCGGGATTCGCGCGCGTCACCTGGCGCAATCTCACAGGTGGGGTTGCGGCGATCCATTCGGGATGGCGAATCTGATGGGCAATCCGTTCACCAATACCCTGCGCCTGACGCGGGCCGGATGGACACTCGCGCGCCACGACGCCCTGTTGCCGCCGGAGCAAGTTGAAAAATTGCCATGGCTGGCCCGTGCCGGATTGAAACTGGCGCAGCTTGGCAAAGATGATCGCAGCACAACCACCGCGCACCGCATCAGCACAGCACTTTCCATGCTTGGCCCCAGCTACATCAAACTCGGCCAGTTCCTGTCAACACGCCCCGATGTGATTGGCGTCAAGCGGGCCTTTGAATTGAAAGCCTTGCAGGACCGCCTGCCACCCTTCGCCACCACCGACGCGCGCCGCATCATCCGCGAAGAACTGGGTGCACCTGTCGAACACTTGTTCACGGCATTCGCAGAGCCGATCGCCGCAGCATCAGTCGCGCAAGTTCACAAGGCACGAACCCCGGATGGCCGCGACGTAGCGGTGAAAATCCTGCGCCCGGCCATCGAGCGGCGCTTTGCAGCCGACATCGATTCATTCGGATTTGCCGCGCGCATGATCGAACGCGTGTCAGCACAAGGCCGCAGACTCCGCCCCGTTGACGCCGTAGGCATGCTTGAAGAATCGATGAAGCACGAACTTGACCTGCGCATGGAAGCGAGTGCCCTGGCCGAGGTGGCCGCAAACACCAAGGGTGATCCTGCGTTCCGCGTGCCGAAAGTGGATTGGCAACGCACCGCAAAGCGCGTTCTCACCACGGAGTGGATCGACGGCATTCCGCTTTCTGATGTGGATGCAATCCGTGCCGCTGGAATCAATCTCAATCAGCTTGCCGACACCATCATCCAGTCTTTCCTGCGCCATGCCATCCGCGATGGCTTCTTCCACGCCGACATGCACCAGGGCAACCTGATGGTGGAACGCGATGGCACGCTGGTGGCGCTGGACTTCGGCATCACCGGGCGCATTGGTTTCAAGGATCAGCTGTTCCTCGCCGAAATTCTCTATGGCTTCATCACCCGCAACTACAAACGCATCGCGGAAGTTCATTTCGAGGCTGGCTATGTGCCGGACACGAAAAACGTCGATGACTTTGCGCAAGCCTTGCGCGCCATCGGTGAACCCATTCTTGATCTGCCCGCCGACCAGATTTCAATGGCGCGGTTGCTGACGCAGCTTTTTGAAGTGACCGAGCAATTCGACATGGTGACACAACCACAGCTGCTGCTCCTGCAAAAAACCATGGTGGTTGTGGAAGGTGTGGCACGCACCCTCAATCCCAATCTCAACATGTGGGTAACAGCAGAGCCCGTGGTGAAAGCCTGGATTGAACGCAAGCTTGGTCCGGTTGGCAAAATCGAGCAGGCCGCGGATGGCGTTCTGTCGCTCGGCCGCATGGCATTGCAATTGCCGGAAGTGCTGAGCGATGCACAAAAAGCGACGCGCATGCTGTCGGACATGGCAAAAGGTGGGGGCTTGCGGCTGGACGCGGCGACGACTTCCGAAATCGTGCGGCAGCAGAAAGACGCGCGGCGCTGGCAAAACTGGGCTGTCGTGGCAGGTGCCGCCGCACTTGTGGTGATTGCATGGAAGGTGGCGTGATGGAGACCATTCACTTGCCCTTCCCCCCTCGCGGGGGAAGGTGGCGCGCAGCGCCGGATGAGGGGGAGTGTCAGCGTTCTGGGAATCACCCCCTCATCCGGCTCGCGCTGACGCGCGATCCACCTTCTCCCGCAGGGGGAGAAGGAAGAGGAACGTCATGACCCGATCCATCCTCCTCATCATCGGTGGTGGCATTGCAGCCTACAAGGCGCTGGAACTGATCCGGTTGCTCAAGGGCAAAGGCATTGCGGTGCGTGCCATCATGACGAAGGCCGCGCATGAATTTGTCACACCTTTGTCAGTCGCTTCACTCACGGGTGAAAAGGTTCACACCGACCTGTTTTCACTCACCGATGAAGTGGAGATGGGCCATATTGAATTGTCGCGCTCGGCTGATCTTGTTGTTGTCGCACCTGCCACGGCTGACCTTTTGGCGAAAATGGCGCAAGGCCTGGCGAACGACCTTGCATCAACCGCGCTGCTGGCAACCGACAAGAAAGTGCTCGTGGCCCCTGCCATGAATGTGCGCATGTGGCAGCACGCGGCCACGCAGCGGAACGTCCGTATACTGACGAGTGACGGTGTTGCTTTTGCCGGACCCAATGATGGCGAGATGGCGTGCGGCGAGTTTGGTCCGGGCCGGATGGCTGAACCATCAGAGATTGCCGCTGCGATTGAATCGCTTTTGTCTCCAGAGGCAAAGCCGCTGACTGGCAGGCATGTGCTGATCACGGCGGGGCCAACGCGCGAACCGATTGATCCGGTGCGCTATGTTTCCAATCACTCCTCCGGCAAGCAGGGCTATGCGATTGCTGAAGCCGCCCGCAACGCCGGTGCCAACGTGACATTGATCAGCGGGCCCGTCTCCCTGCCCGCACCGTTGGGTGTCAAGGTGCTGAAGGTGAACACCGCCGCAGAAATGCTGGCTGCAACTGAAACCGCACTGCCCGCCGATATCGCCATCTTCACCGCTGCCGTAGCCGACTGGCGCGTGGCCAAACCTGCTGGTGAGAAGATCAAGAAGTCCGGCAAGATGCCAACGCTGACCTTTGCTGAAAATCCCGACATTCTGAAAACAATTGCCTCACGCAAAACGAATCGTCCAAAATTGATTGTTGGTTTCGCCGCTGAGACGGAGAAGGTTGTTGAGCACGCCAAAGCGAAACTCACATCCAAAGGCTGCGATCTCATTGTCGCCAATGATGTCTCGCCGGAGAATGATGTGTTCGGCGGTGAGCGCAACACGGTGCATGTGATTTCGCGCGATGACGTTGAGGATTGGCCGAAGCTGTCGAAAGCAGAAGTAGCCCGGCGGTTGATGCAAAAGCTAGCTGGGTTGCTGTGACCGTCAAAATTGTCCGCTTGCCCTATGCGGCTGATCTACCGCTGCCATCCTATGCCACGGCTGGTGCTGCCGGCATGGACTTGCGCAGTGCCGTCGCCCTCACATTGAAACCCGGTGAGCGCGCCCTTGTTCCCACCGGCATCGCCATTGCCTTACCGGACAAAATGGAAACGCAGGTGCGTCCCCGATCCGGGCTTGCTGTGAAGTACGGGGTCACGGTGTTGAATGCGCCGGGCACCATTGACTGGGATTACCGGGGTGAAATCAAGGTGCCGCTGATCAATCTGGGGCAGGACAATTTTGTGATTTCACGCGGCGACCGCATTGCGCAGATGGTGTTTGCGCGGGTTGAGGTGGTAGCGTTGGATGAGGTGACGGCGCTGGATGAGACTGCGCGGGGTGTTGGCGGGTTTGGGAGTTCGGGGAAATCATAGTTGCCGAATTTAACCGTTTGTGTTACTAATGGTAAATAAGGAGTAATGCCGATGTCTGACGCGTTTTCTGTACGCCTCCCCAAAGAACAGGTCCGATTCCTCGACAAAATGGCCAAGGCCACGGACCGCTCCCGGAACAATATGATCAGCAGTGCGGTGGGTCGCATGATGGACAATTACAATTATGTCGCAAAATTGGTCGAAGAGGCTGACGCTGATATCGCGGCGGGTCGCGTTTATGACAATGAGGAAGTCATGCGGCGGGCCCAGGATATTATCGACCGCGCCAAAAGGTGATGTTCAAACTTGATTGGACTGACCGCGCACGACAGGAACTCTGGTCGGCTCTCGCGTTTATTGCTGAGGAGAATCCTGCGAATGCCCAACGCGTGAAAGAGCGCACCTACAGGACGATTACAAATCTCGAGTCATTTTCGCTTGGTCTGCCTGCCCCGGCAGGCACGCAAAAAATCTATGTTCCCAAAACTCCCTATTTCGTCATTTTTCGCCGCGACGACCGGGGAAACGTCAGAATTTGCGGCTTTGTGCACGCATCACGGGATTGGGAACTTTATGACTGGGAGAACCTCTGATGCCCCTGTCCGATCTTGAGCTCGAACGTTACGCACGGCACATCGTGCTGCAGGAAGTCGGCGGGCCGGGGCAGAACAAATTGAAGAATTCTTCTGTGCTTGTGATTGGTGCCGGTGGCTTGGGTGCGCCGATGTTGATGTACCTCGCCGCTGCTGGCGTGGGCCGGATCGGGATTGTGGATCAGGATACAGTCTCGCTGTCGAACTTGCAGCGGCAGATTGTTCATGCGACGGAGCGTGTTGGCCTGCCGAAAGTTGAGAGTGCGCGGGCCATGCTCAAGGCCATCAACCCGCATGTGGATGTTATTCCGTACACTGAGCGATTTTCCGTGGACAATGCGCTTGATCTCATCGGGCGTTACGACATCGTGGCGGATGGCTGCGATAATTTTCCGACGCGCTTCATGGTGAGTGATGCGTGCTACTTCGCGAAGAAGACTCTCGTCTCCGCCGCCGTCGGGCAATTTGACGGGCAGATATCCACGTTCAAGCCGCATCTGATGTCACCCTCGGGTGATCCTTTCCCCACTTACCGCTGTTTCCTCGGCGAACTCCCCGCTCGCGGCTCGTTCCCGGCGTGCGAAGAAGCAGGTGTTTTGGGCGCACTTCCCGGCATACTTGGGTCGATGCAGGCGATGGAGGTGATCAAGGAACTTCTGGGGATTGGTGAAAGTCTTGCCGGGCGCATTTTGATGTATGATGCGCTGTGGTCGCGGTTCTTTGAAACCAGGCTCGCCTGGAACCCGGACAATCCGCTCAATGGACGAAATCCTTCACTCCACGGACTTGACGCCACCAATTACGCCGATTGATCACGCCTCACCCAGCAGCGCCATCACCTCCGCACCCAGCTGCATGTCATCCATGTGGCCAAAGCTGTGGCGGCGCAGATTGCCCTGGCGGTCGATCACCATCATCGTCGGTGTGCCGCGCATGCCATAGAGTTCCATGGTGGCGGGCATGGTGTTTTGTGGCATCTGCGGCTTGTCGATGCCCACCGGAAATGTGATGCGGTTTTCATGCAGGAAGGCTTTCAGTGAAACCGGCTGCATGGCGTCGTGATGTTCAAAAACAGTGTGAAGGCCAATCACGCTGACCTCCGCGCCCTTGAACAGGCTGTGGGCTTTGCGCAATTGCGGAATGAGTTCCGACACGCAGCCGGGGCACAGCATCTGAAAGGCACCGGCGACAATGACCCGCCCGCGCAATTTGGCCAGGGACTGCGGCGCGTCGCAGTTCAGCCACTGGCCGGTAATCCATTCGGGCGCAACAGTTGTGTCCATGGGGGCATGGTATCACTAGGTGGTCCTGAAAACCACGATCCAGGATTGTGGACAGGCGGAATATATTACTATTGATAGAAATCAATTCTACGCCACTTAAATTGACCGCACACGCGATTTCATGGTTTTGGGCAGTCGGACAGCCCAGTGGCAAAGAAACGCCCAGAGAGGCCCGGGAACGCTGTTTAGGGCCTATCTTGGTTGTGTAGTCCTGTGAAATGAATAAAATCCAAATCATATCACTTTAACGGTGATCTACATAAAGATATCCTTATATAGTTGTTGCGGCCCGCCACAGACGCTGCTATGGCCCCGCCATCACATTTTTCAGGGAAAACATCATGAGCACGCACGACTACGTTGTCGCCGACATCAAACTGGCCGATTGGGGCCGCCTCGAACTGGACATGGCGGAAGTTGAAATGCCGGGCCTCATGTCCACCCGCGCCGAATACGCCAAGGCGCAGCCGTTGAAGGGTGCGCGCATCACCGGTTCGCTGCACATGACCATTCAAACGGCCGTGCTCATCGAAACGTTGAAGGCGCTGGGTGCCGACATCCGCTGGGCCTCATGCAACATTTTTTCCACGCAAGACCACGCCGCCGCCGCCATCGCCAAGGCTGGCATTCCGGTGTTCGCCAAGAAGGGCGAGACGCTGAAGGAATACTGGGAATACACCGCCAAGATTTTCGAGTGGCCCGACGGCAAGCCCTCCAACATGATCCTCGATGATGGTGGCGATGCCACGATGTATATTCTGCTCGGCGAAAAATCCGAGAAGGACCCAACGTTGATTGCGCATCCGAAGGCGGAAGAGGAAGAATATCTCTTCGCCCAGATCAAGAAGCGCCACAAGGAACAGCCGGGCTGGTTTGCTGTGCAGCGCAAGGCGATCATCGGTGTGTCGGAAGAAACCACCACTGGTGTTCACCGTCTTTATGATTTGATGAAGAAGGGCGAACTGCCGTTCCCCGCCATCAACGTCAATGACAGCGTCACCAAGTCGAAGTTCGACAACAAGTATGGCTGCAAGGAATCGCTGGTGGACGCCATCCGCCGCGGCACCGACGTGATGATGGCCGGCAAGATCGCTGTCGTCTGTGGCTATGGCGATGTTGGCAAAGGCTCGGCCGCCTCGCTCTCGGGCTCAGGGGCGCGCGTCATCGTCACCGAAGTTGATCCGATTTGTGCGCTGCAAGCCGCGATGGATGGCTATGATGTGCAAACCTTGCAGGACACACTGGGTACTGCTGACATCTACGTCACCGCCACCGGCAACAAGGATGTCATCACACTCGATGACATGAAGAAGATGAAGGACATGGCCATCGTCTGCAATATCGGCCACTTCGACAATGAAATCCAGGTGGCTGAACTGAAGAACTTCACGTGGAAGAACGTCAAGCCACAAGTTGATATCGTCACTTTCCAGAAGGGCAACCGCATTGTGCTGTTGTCGGAAGGCCGCCTGGTCAATCTCGGCAACGCCACGGGGCACCCCAGCTTCGTCATGTCCGCAAGCTTCACCAACCAAACGCTGGCGCAGATCGAACTCTACACCAACGCCAAGACCGGCAAGTACAAGAACGAAGTCTACGTTCTGCCCAAGCACCTCGATGAAAAAGTGGCGCGGCTGCATCTCGGCAAGCTTGGTGTAAAGCTCACCGAACTGAAGCCAGAACAGGCGGCCTATATCGGTGTGACACCGCAGGGTCCGTTCAAGGGTGACATGTACAGGTATTAGTTTCCACGCCTTCGATCGCAAAAGCCCCGCCCCGGGATTCTGGCGCGGGGCTTTTTACTTGCAGAACAAAATCCGAACGGTTAGATGAAGCAGATGGCAAATCCGACTGCGATTGACCTTTTCTGCGGCGCTGGCGGCCTCTCCGAGGGGTTCAAACAGGCGGGTTACAGCATCGTCGCTGGCAACGACATTGATGAAACCGCCGGGCAGACATTTTCGAACACCCACTTGGATGCAGAGTTCTTGCCTGGCCCGATCCAGGACATTCCGGCGCGAAGACTGCTTGGTGTTGCTGGACTGAAGCGGGGAGAGCTGGATTGCCTGATTGGCGGACCGCCGTGCCAGGGATTCAGTGTCTACAATCACCAGCGCGGCATGGACGATGCGAGGAGCCAGCTTTTCCGGGAGTATTTGAGGCTGGTTGACGGACTGAAGCCGAAATGGATTGTCATGGAAAACGTGACGGGCATCCTCTCTGCGGGCGGCGGCAGCGCTGTCGCTGACATTCACAGCGGGTTGAGTGGGCTGGGATACCGGGTTGAGCACCGGACCCTGAAGGCAGAGGATTCCGGCGTGCCACAAGAGCGCCGCCGCGTCATTTTCATCGGTACACGGACGAAATCGAGTATCGCATTTCCCGAACCAAAATTTGGAAAAGGCTTGCGCCCTTTTGTCACGATCAAGGACGCCATTGGAGATTTGCCAGACTTGCAGAATGGCGGGTCGATGCCATCATGCACTTACACCCAGGCAGCAGTTTCAGAATATCAACGGAATTTGCGCGAACGGTCAGCCCTGATACATTCACACAGCGCGCCAAAATTGTCCGCGATCAATTTGCAGCGGATGAAGCATATCCCTCCGGGTGGCAGTTGGCGGGACATTCCCGTGAGATTGTTGCCAGAGGGAATGAAACGGGCGCGCCGTTCTGACCACACAAAGAGATATGGCCGCATGGAATGGAACGGGCTGGCCTGCACCATACTGACCAAATGCGACATTCACTGGGGTGCTTACATTCATCCCGAGCAGGACCGGGCGATCAGCGTCAGGGAAGCCGCTCGCTTACAGTCCTTCCCCGACTGGTTTCAGTTTGAAGGCTCGATGACAGACCAGTATGTTCAGATTGGCAATGCCGTGCCGCCGCTGCTCGGCAAAGCCATTGCAACTGCGATCCTCAATTCAAGCAATCAGCTTGAGCGAGGCGGAACCACATCGAAAATTCCAGCAGAACAAGATTATGCTGATCTCTGAAATATTTGGGCGAAGTGTCAATGACACCACTGAAGCCGCCAATGACATCAGAAGCAGAAAACACTGTCCGTTCCGCGAAACACCGTGCACGAAGACCAAAAAGTCAGACCCGCTGGGTGTGTGCACGCTCTCTGATGGCCGGGAAGCCGCGGCAATCTGCCCCGTAAGATTCCTGGAAGGGACGGCAATATTCACGAGCGCGGCGAGAATTGCTTTCGGACAAGGTGCGCAGTTTGCGGTGTTTCCAGAAATCAAGATTCTAAAAACCACTCCAGCTTTGGACAAGAAAGACAGCAAGATTGGCAAAGTTGATTTTCTGCTTGGGCAAGTGGAAGGTAACAAGGTCACGGACTTTGCGGCCCTAGAGGTCCAGGCGGCCTATTTCTCCGGGTTTTCAATACGGCCTGCATTCCAGCATTTCCTGGCGCATGGCGCGTTAGACCAACAGATATCGAACCGCCGCCCGGATTTCAGGTCATCAGCCCAGAAACGCTTGATGCCGCAACTGCAACTCAAAGTCCCGGTGTTCCGCAGATGGGGGAAGAAATTTTTTGTGGTGGTTGATTCCCAGTTTTTCCGGTCGCTGCCCCCATTCAAACCCTCAACGGCGTCAAACAGTGAAATCATTCGGCTCAGTTTCCCCATCCGCAACGAGGGTGTGCGCTATGCCTTGCAGGAACCACAGGTCTTCGGAACGCAGTGGGATGAGGTGGTTTCTTCCCTGAGGGAAGGGACAGCACCAGAACCGGCGGAAATATCGGCGGAGCTTGAGCAAAAACTGAATGCCAAACAGAAGACTGGGCCGCAGATACTGACAGCCTGACCCGATAGCAGGATGGATGATCACACCCCGGGATTCCGGTGCGCGCCAAACCTGTCTATAGGTTTCCGGGGCAGGCCAGCGAAATTGATTCGCGCGAGGCCAGGCTGGCCGGAGGCACGTGTTGCGGGTTAGGGGCAGGAAAAGCCGAAACGGAATGCTGGGCATGGCCGGAATTTGTCCGGCCTTGGCCAGTTCGCCTGCGTTGGCGCAAAGCCTGCCGCCATTTTCTGATCTCTTGCAACAATACTCTGGCCTTGCCGGCATCACCCTGGGCCTTGCCTTGTGTTTTGCCATCATCAGGATCACACGCCTGCGCTTTTCGGAGACGGCAGCCCGGCAGCGCGTGGCCGAACTCGAAGTGCTGCTGAACGAAAGCGACGCCGCCGCCAAATCGGAATCGCACGTGCTCCTGGCCTGGCGCGGCTCCGACGACATGCCCAGCCGCATGAGCGGTTCCATGCATGGCGCGGTCAGCATGCCGCAAGACCTCGCCAGCGTCATGGACCTTGATATCTGGCTGGAACCGGATTCCGTCGACATGCTGAAGGCAGGCCTGGTCGAACTCCGCCAATCCGGCACCGCCTTCAATCTTGGCATCAAGACAGTGGAAGGCGATTTGCTCGAGGCCGATGGCCGTGTGGCGGGAAGCCTTGCCACATTGCGCTTCCGGCCGCTGGCTGGTGAGCGGCGGCAGGTGTCTGAACTCTCCTACGACGCCCGCAAGCTGGCAAAACAGGTGGAGCGCCTGAGTGCTGTTCTCGATTCCGCCCCGTTTCCGGTGTGGATCAGAGACACGGAAGGCAATCTGCAGTGGGTCAACCAGGCTTACGTCAAGGCCGCAGAGATGCCGGACATCGAGGCGGTTCTCAAAACCAATTTTGAGCTGGTGAAGCGGGCGTCCATCGAAACCTCCAAGGGCAATCCGGCGGCAGGCCACACGGGCCGGGCCCACACGGTTTTGCGCGGCGACATGCGCGCCCTCGATATCCACGAAACGTCGTTCGAGAAAGGCCGTGCTGGCTTTGCCATTGATGTCACCGACATCGAGAACGCCGAAAAGGAGCTGGAGCGCCACATCAAGGCGCACGCTTCCACCCTCGACAAACTTGACACCGCGATTGCGATTTTCGGTCCGGACCTGAAGCTGCGGTTTTACAACAACGCCTTTGCCACCTTGTGGTCGCTTGAGGCGTCATGGCTTGAAACCCATCCGCTGGATGGCGAGATCCTCGACTTTCTTCGCGCCCGCCGCGCCTTGCCTGAACAGGTCAACTACCGCGAATGGAAAGCCAAGCACCTGTCGGCCTATACCACCCTCGATACCAAAGAGGACTACTGGTACCTTCCCGATGGCCGCTCGGTGCGCGTGATTTGTGAGCAGCATCCTTTCGGGGGCGTGACTTACCTCTACGAAAACCTGACCAAGGAATTCCAACTCGAAAGCCGCGTCAACGAATTGGCAGGGGTGCAACGCGAGACCTTGGACAATCTTGCGGAAGCCGTTTCGCTGTTCGGATCAGATGGCAAATTGCGGTTGTTCAATCCGGCCTTTGCAAAATTCTGGGCCATGGACGCCAGCGTCCTGGCGCGCCAACCCCACATCGATGAACTGGCCCGCCACCGCCACCTGGAACCCGATGCCGCCACGTCCTGGCAAAACATCCGCTTCGGCATCACCTCCATCGAAGCCAACCGCAAGATCGTGGAAGGCCGCTTGCTGCAAGACGGACATATCTACCGCTTCCGCGCCGTGCCGCTGCCCGATGGCAACGCCCTGCTCACACTCACCGATATTTCCGACGCCTCGCGCGCTGAACAGGCCTTGCGTGACCGGACTGAGGCGCTTGAGGCAGCGGACCGCCTGAAGAACTCCTTCCTCGCCAATGTGTCCTATGAGATCCGCACCCCGCTCACCAGCATCGTCGGGTTTTCCGAGGCGCTGGAATATGGATTGGCCGGGCCCCTGACGCCAAAGCAGCACGAATACATTTTCGACATCAAGCGTTCATCCGAAGACCTGAAAAACATTCTCGACGCCATCATCGATCTTTCCACCGTTGATGCCGGCGCCATGGAACTGAGAACCCAGGCTGTGGACATCGTCGGCGTGCTTGAAGCGGCGGCAGAGAAGTTTGCCCCGGCCCTGGAAAAACGGCAGCTGCAATTGGATGTCGAAGTCGGATCCGATGTGACAGAAATCATTGCTGATCCGGAACGGCTGGAACAGATTGTCAGCCATCTCCTCTCGAATGCCATTGGCTTTTCGCCCCAGGGCGGCACCATCAAGGTGGGGGCGCGCAAGAAGGACACCTTTGTGCAGCTGTGGGTCGCCGACAGCGGGCGCGGCATTGAGCCTGAATATCAGGACAAGGTGTTCGAGCGCTTCCAGTCGCGGCCCCTGCCGGGCAGCCATCGCGGCGCTGGCCTTGGTCTGGCCATCGTCAAAAGCTTCACCGAACTGCACGGCGGAAAAGTGTCGCTGGTTTCCAAAGTCGACAAGGGAACCACGGTGGTGTGCGCCTTGCCCATCAACGGGCCGCGCCGGTCAACACTCGATGGCCGCAGCAAGGGCCAGACCCCCCAGGCGGCATGACGCACATTTTCGATACAGTGGTGGAAGTTCACTCGCCAGCCGCCATGGAAGCACTGGCCAGGCGCTTGTCGCTGTGGATCAGGCCGGGCCTTGTTGTCGCCCTCAAGGGTGATCTTGGCACCGGCAAATCCACTTTCGCCCGCGCCTTCATCCGGGCCGTTGCCGACACGGCGGACCTCGACGTGCCCAGTCCCACATTTTCGTTGCTGCAACATTATGATGACTTGCGCGTGCCGCTTTTGCATGCCGACCTGTACCGGTTGCACGACGCCCGTGAATCCGCCGAGCTTGGTCTCGAAGAATTCATTGCCACCCACGGCCTGCTCATCGAATGGCCGGAACGCATGGATGTGAACGCACTTTCGGGCGACATGCTGGCACTGAACCTCTCGGGCAACGGCACATCGCGGACAGTGGGAATTACTGCTGCCGGTCGCTGGGCGGCGGCACTCAAACGTGAAGACCAGTTGACGGCGTTTCTGGCGAAGAGTGAATTCCGCCATCATGAACGCCGGTTTTTTCTCGGTGATGCCTCAACGAGACGCTACGAGACCCTGCATGCAGGCGGCAACAAGACATTGCTGATGGACATGCCGGAACGCTCGGATACGGCAGCAGTGCACCATGGAAAATCCTATAGTGCACTTGTCCATCTTGCGGACTCCATCCCCGCAGTGCTGGCCATCAATCAGCATTTGCACGGCTTGGGATACAGCGCACCGCAGGTTTACGCATCCGATCACGAGCATGGCTTTGCCGCCATGGAATTTCTCGAGGGCGACGTTCATGGCGCGATGATGGTGCGTGGTGATGACATGTGGGAACCCATGGGGTGTGCGGTGGATTTGCTCGCCGACATGGCCACACATGAATGGCCGCGCAACATCAAAACGGTGGAGGGTGGTGCTTACACGCTGTCGGATTTTGACATCGAGGCCCTGGTGTTCGAAACCAGCCTGATGCCCACCTGGTTCTGGCCACACCTGCATGGCACAGCTGCGTCGCCTGAACTGATGGCGTCGTTTGAAAACATCTGGCGCAACCTGTTGCCACCAGCGTTTGACACCGATCCGATATGGGTGTTGCGCGATTTCCATTCACCCAACCTGATCTGGATGCCACAGCGGCAGAAGCTCCGGCGAACGGGCCTGATTGACACGCAAGATGCCGTGGTGGGCCATCCCGCCTACGACCTCGTTTCACTTCTGCAGGATGCCCGCGTTGATGTGCAGCCTGCGATGCAGGACAGGCTCTATGCGCGGTATGTTGCGGCACGCCAACAGCACGGCGCTTTTGATGCGACAGCGTTTGCGGCGGCCTTTGCCAGCCTCGGTGCGCAACGCGCCACACGCCTACTGGGCACGTTCACGCGGTTGTCCAAGCGCGATGGCAAACACCATTACTTGCAGCACCGTCCGCGTGTTGCCCGTTACTTGCTGCGCAATCTCGCCCATCCGCATTTGAAACCATTGCTGCAGTGGTATCAAGCGCACTTGCCTGAAGCCTTGCAGTTGGCAACACCATGATGACCATCGGTCGCACCGCCATCATCCTTGCTGCAGGTCTGGGCCAGCGCATGCGCCCGTTGACCGATACGGTTCCCAAGCCGTTGATCAACGTCGCGGGCCAACCCCTGATCGCCTACGCCGTCGACGCTTTGCGTGCGGCAGGGGTGCAGCAGGCCGTCGTCAATGTACACTACCGCGCCGACCAAATCGAAAGCTGGGCCAAAACTGTAGCCAATCCCCGTTTGGTCATATCTGACGAATGCGCGGAAATTCTGGATACAGGTGGTGGCATCCTGAATGCCTTGCCGCTGCTTGGGCGCGATCCGTTCTTTGTCCTCAACGGTGATGGCTTCTGGCTTGATGGTACAACACCCGCCCTGTCAAATCTGGCACATTTCTGGCGTGATGCCGACATGGATTGTTTGCTGCTCACCGTGCCGCTCGGACGCACCACGGGATTTGATGGCCGGGGTGACTTTGTTGCCGATGCCGAGGGCCGTCTGGCACGCGCGCCAAAAGATGCCGAAAATCCCGTCGCCTATATCGGTGGCTACCTTGTGCATCCGCGCATTTTTGCGGGCGTCACACAGCGAAAATTCTCCATGAACAAGCTCTGGGATGTGGCCATTTCCGAGGGCCGCCTGTTTGGCCTTGTGCATGGTGGCCACTGGTTCCATGTGGGAACACCGGGGGCCATTGCAATGGCGGAAACCCGGTTGCAACACTTGCGCCATGGATCATGACCCCACCATTCTGACCTGCGACATTGGTGCCGACCTCCTCGACCAGTTGGCGAGGCGCATCCTGGATGGCACACTGGTACCCGGGCCACCTGGTGCCGCTGCATTTCCCTTGTTCCAGTGGCAGATATTTTTACCTACCCGCCGCGCCGTGCGCAGGCTGCAAAGCCTGCTCCGCCAGAATAGCCGTGCACGCGGTGTGGCACTGCCGACCATCAAGCCCATCGGTGATCTCGACGAAGATGTCCTGGCACTGCAAGATCCGGTGGCGGGAATCCCCAAGGCCATTTCCGCCCATGGCCTGCTGTGCGAAGTGATGGCACTCTTGCACGATTGGGCAATAGCCAATCCCCACATCGCCATTGCACAGGATATCGCAGGCTCGATGACCCGTGTGCAGCATCTGGCCGAGTCCCTCATCGACCTGATGCAGCAGGCCGAAACCGAGGAGCGGGACCTCACCGATATCGCATCTGTCTATGGTCTTGACCTTGCCGGCCATCGCGCCGCCATACTGGATGTGCTCCGTATACTGACGACTGAACTGCCGGTGAAACTGCAAAATGAATCACTGGTGACCCCAGCGGCCCGGCGCAACCTTTTGATCCGCCTGCAGGCAAACGCCATTCGCCGGCGAAAATCCAAAGCACCGCTTGTCATCGCAGGCACCACCGGCACAAACCCCGCCACCCGCGACCTGGTGGCGGCCATTGCGTTTGACTCTGCGGGCTGCGTCATTCTTCCAGGCCTCGACAAGCACATGGCAGATGCAGACTGGCTGTCACTGTCGCCAAGCCATCCGCAGTTCAACCTCAAGAAGCTGCTCAATCATCTGGCCCTTGACCGGACAGGTGTGGTGGAATTTGTTCCGTCTGCGCCAGACCGGTCATGGCTGGCTTCGGAAACCATGCGGCCTTCGACGTCATCCGGGCAGTGGCACAAAAATCTGGGCACCCTGAAAAGCCGGTGTGACACCGCGCTGACGGGCGTGTCGTTGCTGCATGCCCCCACCCGCCATCTTGAGGCCCGCGCCATCGCCCTCGCCTTACGCCATGCAGTGCACGATGGCATGCAATCAGTGGCCCTGGTGACACCCGACCGCGATCTGGCATCGCGCGTTGCAACTGAACTGCGGCGCTGGGCCATCATCGCCAATGACACCCGCGGTGAAACATTGCTCAATCGTGGTGCCGGCCACCTGTTGCGCCTGCTTTGCGATTGCGCCCAGGCTGGGTGTTCGGCGCAAACCGTGGTGGCTGTTCTGCATGACCCTTATGCGGATTTTGGCATGGACGAAACGCACTTCCGGCGTGCCGTGCAACTGTATGAAATCCATGTGCTGCGCCAGCAGGGAACAGGTACGGGGCTGCACGGGTTGGACAATGCGCTGCAACGCGCCGAACTGGCCCGCCAGCATGAGCGCGTCCGCAATTCCCAAACCCGCGTGGGCGATGACGATTGGCGATTGGTGTGGCAGCTGGCCCGCGCCGTGACGGTTGCCATGGCACCGCTGCTGGACATGGAAAAGCGGCCCCTTGGCGAACATGTTGCGGTTCTCATGCGCACGCTTGGCCTTGTGTCGCCGCAAAAAATGCTGGTTGCCAAGGATGCCCTGGAACTGACACTGACACTGCAAGCCATTGTTGCCGAGCAGCACCGCCTGCCAGCGCTCACGTTCGCCGAATCTGTACCGCTCATTCTGACCATGCTGCAAACCGTAACGGTGCGACCGGTGGAGCAGGGCGAAGCGAAGGTTGGCATATACGGATTGCTGGAAGCGCGACTGATGCACTTCGACCTGGCTGTGTTGGGAGGATTGAACGAAGGCATTTGGCCTTCATCGCCCGATTCAGGTCCGTGGTTGAACCGGCCGATGCGCGACAAATTTGGCTTGCAACAGCCCGAGCGTGACATCGGATTGACGGCCCATGATTTCGTTGCCGGCCTCGGCCACAGCAAGGTGATGCTTTCGTGGTCACAACGCATCGGCACGCAGCCGGTTCTGGCCTCGCGCTGGATATTGCGCCTGCGCACGGTGATGGAAGCCAGTGGCTTTCCGCGCGCCAGCCACCTTGATCAGACCTACATCCAATTGGCGATGGCGATGGACAAGCCTACTGCCTTCACACCTGTGAAGCGGCCATGGCCGCGTCCGCCGGTGGCCGCGCGCGCCCGCAGTTTCAGTGTGACCGACATCGAACGCTGGATCCGTGACCCTTATGCGCTTTATGCCCGCAAGACGCTGCGCCTGCGCCCGCTCGACCCCTTGGCCATGGAGCCGGACGCGCGGCTGCGTGGCAGTCTTTTTCACGAGGCGTTGAAAATGTGGAACCAGGCCAGTCAATCGCCTTCCGAGGCGGCCAGTCTCGAACACTTGATTGCTGCGGGCCGCGACGTATTTGCACCACTTGCCGGTGATGCCGACGTGACAACCTTCTGGTGGCCGCGTTTTTTGCGCATGGCGCAATGGATACACCAAACAGAGCAGGGCTTTCGCCCGGACCTTGCCGCGCTGCACGCCGAAACGCGCGGCCGGTTGTTGTTGACCATTGCCCACGAGGAATTTGAACTGATTGCCATCGCCGACCGCATTGATGTGTTGCGCCAAGGGACAGCGCGCGTCATTGACTACAAGTCGGGAGATCCGCCGACAGCCAGTCAGGTGCAATCCGGCTTCAGCCCGCAGCTCACGCTGGAATCCGCCATGCTGGCGCACGGTGCCTTTGACGCCGCAGGCGTTCGCCGGGTGGAGCAAGCCCTGTACATCAAAATTTCAGGCGGCAGGCCACCGGGGAAAATCACGGATGTGGGAGACGGTGACCGCGCACTGCCTGACCTCGTTGCCGAACACTGGCAGGGCTTGCAGCGAAAATTGGCAACCCTGCTCGAACCGGCAACTGCCTTTCCGCCGCGCTTTCGCATGCTGAAGGCTGAAGACCCCGCCGACTATGATCACCTGTCGCGCCACCTTGAATGGCGTCTTGCATGACTCCCACTCCCGACATCCTGAAACCTACTTTTGAACAACAGCGTGCCGCCGATCCCGGCAATTCCGTTTGGGTATCAGCCAATGCAGGGTCAGGCAAAACCCATGTACTCGTCGACCGACTTGTCCGCCTGCTGCTGGACAAAGTCGACCCCGCTGCCATTCTGTGCATCACCTTCACCAAGGCGGCGGCGGCGGAAATGGCCACCCGTCTTCTCGATCGGCTCGGCCTGTGGGCCATTGCCGATGATGTCTGGCTGAAACAGCAACTCCTGGCCCTGAATGATGTGCCCGCCGATGAAGCAGCGCTGGTTCGCGCCCGACAGTTGTTCACACTTGCCCTCGAAACACCCGGCGGATTGAAAGTGCAAACCATCCATGCATTTTGTCAAAGCTTGCTGCACCTGTTTCCCGTCGAAGCTGGGCTGGCACCGGGCTTTGAAGTCATGGATGAGCGGCAATCGCAAGCCTTGCACGACGAAGCTGGTTTATCGGTGCAGCGCCTTTTGGCGGAGCAACCGGAATGTGATGTGGCTGGCTGCTTCCACATGCTAGAGCCGTTCCTGTCGGGTGACCGTTTCCAGAAGGCCATCACCGCAGCGATTGGCAACCATCGCCCGATGCCAGAAGCGGTATTGGCTGAAACGGATTTTGCCACCCTGCGCCGCCGCATCGCACACCACCTGCATGTCGATCCGGACGATTCTGAACAGGTTTGTTGGCTGGAACTGTCACAACTCGATAACGCGCGAACCAACAAAATCATCACCGCTTTCGCGGATGCACCCGCCTACGGCAAATCCCATATTCATGTGGCCACCATTTTGCGACAGGTTTTGCTGACATCAGATTCGACAGAGCGATTGAGGTTGCTGCGGGAGTTGTTGTTCACGGGTGGTGGCAAGGTGCGAAAAAACATCATCGACAGTGCCAGCCTCAAGAAAAACCCTGCCACCGCCGAAGACCTGCAGCATCTGCGCCACGAACTTGAAGCCCTTGTTCAACGCCATGACATGCAGCTTACCGTTTCTCTCACTGCCAGTTTTGCCTTCATCATCGCGGCGCACCTGCGCTTTTATGAGGCCCGGAAACAGGCGCGTGGCGTGTATGATTTCAGCGACCTGATTGCCCGCGCGGCGGATCTTCTGGGCAGCAGGGAAGCGGCGCAATGGGTGATGTACAAGCTGGATGGCCGCATTTCCCATATCCTCGTTGATGAGGCGCAAGACACCAACCCGGTTCAATGGGGCATCATCAGCGCACTCAGCGAAGAATTTTTCGCAGGCACGGGCAGCCGGGAGGGCGTTGACCGCACGCTGTTTGTTGTCGGCGACAAGAAACAATCCATCTTTTCGTTCCAGGGTGCGGATGCCGGATTGTTTGAGAAGGTGCGCCCGGATTTCGCGGCGCGCATCCGGTCGTCAAAAAAACAATTCCATGACGTCAAACTGCACCTGTCCTACCGCAGCGTGGGAGACATTCTGGATGTAGTCAACGCCGTGTTCACGGAGAAGTCTTTGCTGTGCATGGGCTTTGCCCAAACCGATGGTGATGAAACCCATTCGCCCCATCGCATGGCGGAGCGTGGCATTTTCGAACTCTGGCCGGTGGTGGAACCCCTTGATGCGCCGGAACCATCACCGTGGACCGCTCCCGTTGACGTGATGGATGATGAAGCACCGCGCAAACGGCTCGCCCACCTGATTGCGACAAAGATAAAGTCGTGGATAGGTCTTCGCGTGCTGACATCAAAGGGCAGGGCAGTGCGGGCTGACGACATTCTCATCCTGTTGCAGCGGCGCTCGGCCTTGTTCAACGCCATCATTTCCGAACTGCGCCGCGCCGGTGTGGCCGTTGCCGGTGCAGACCGCCTGCAACTGCGGGAAAGTCTCGCCGTTCAAGACCTGTTGGCGTTGGCGCAATTCATGCTGCTGCCCGGCGACGATTACAGCCTGGCCTGTGTGCTGAAGAGTCCTTTACTGGCAACGCCGGTGACAGAGGAGGAGCTGTTTGAACTGGCTCATGGCCGCGCGGCGGCAACGCTGTGGGAGCGGCTTCAGGCAGCGGATTCGCTGGTCCTGCAGGATCAGGTGAACAGCCTGAAATCACTTTTGACGCTCAGCGCCAATGCCGGCCCGCACCAGTTCTTTGCCACGGTGATGGTGTCACGCCGCAAATCCATTGTAGGACGGCTCGGCCCGGAAGCGGTGGATGCAACGGATGCTTTTCTTGATTTGGCGCTGGACTACGAAAGCCAATACAATTCATCGCTTGCAGGATTTATCGCCTGGTTCACAACTGACGACATTGCCATCAAGCGCGAGATGGACAAGCCATCCGGCGAAGTGCGCATCATGACCGTGCACGGGTCCAAGGGATTGGAGTCGCGCATTGTCATCCTGCCCGATGCCACGGAACTGCCGACGCCACCGGACACGGGCTTTGTGGTGGACGACGATGGCCTGCCGGTCATCACCGCCAGCGGACTTTGCGATTTGCCGTTGGTTGAAGCATTGAAACTGAACCGGACCACGCGCGCGGGTGAGGAGCGCTTGCGGCTCCTGTATGTGGCCATGACGCGGGCCAGCGATGAACTCTACATCTGTGGCAGCAGATCGAAGGACAAGCTGCCGGAAGGCTGCTGGTACAACATTGTCCTGCCCGCCCTGGCGCAACTGCCGATGACGACTGTCATCGATGTGGCACAAGACAGCAAACCTGTGTTGCGTTATGGGGTGACACCTGAATGGTTTGACATACCGGAAACTTCGGACACGGAAGATTCAGCGGAACCCGTTTTGCAGGAATGGACCCAGCCGGTGTCAGCTGCACTGCAGGCCCGTTGCGAACAGAAAAATTTCCTCTATTCCAGCGAGGCTGCGCCTAACGACGCCATGCGCCGCGGCACTGCCCTGCACAAGCTGTTGCAAGCGATCCCCGACTGGGAAACAGCCGAACGCCAAATCATGGCCCGCCGCCTCGCGCGCGACCTCGGTTTGGTCCAGATGGATGCCGATGCTGCGGTACAAATCGTTGAACGACCCGATCTCACCCTGTTTTTTGGGCCGGAAAGCCAAGGCGAAGTTGAAATCACTTCCACGGAAGGCCCCGCTGCCGGAAAGCTGCTGCGCATCGATCGCCTGGCCTTGACGGCCACAACAATTGCCATTCTCGATTATAAGACCGGCTCCGGCAATGGCCCTGAACTGGACGAAAATCATGCCTATGTTCAACAGCTTGCAACTTATGCCGCCGTTTTGCGCCAGGTTTACCCGGGCCGCGATGTGAGAGCTGCCCTGCTGTGGACCGACAGTGGGCGGGTTGATTGGTTGTCGCCCGGGCTGATGTCCCTTGCCGTGGAATTGGCCATGACGCGAGCGTGACCCAGCTGTGACTTGACCTTGCCAGTCGCCAACCCTACCTGAGGTGCAGCAACCCACAAGGAAACCCGAATCATGTCCACCCACAAGGTTACCGATGCCAGCTTTGACGCCGATGTCCTGAAATCCGAAACACCTGTTGTTGTGGATTTCTGGGCCGAGTGGTGTGGCCCTTGCAAAATGATCGGGCCGTCACTGGAAGAAATTGCAGTGTCGCTTGGCAGCAAGGCCAAGATCGTCAAGATCAACATTGATGAGAACCCGAACACGCCATCGAAATACGGCGTGCGCGGCATTCCAACGCTGATGGTTTTCAAGGGCGGTCAATTGGCTTCCACCAAAGTTGGCGCTGCCCCCAAGAATGCCCTGCAAAGCTGGATCGAACAGTCGATTTAACGCCGCGCGGCACCGCTGATACCGGACATTTCCGTGTTCTCATGCAGGGCGAGCACATGGCCTGCAAGATAGAGTGACCCACAAACCAAAAGGCGCGGATGGTCAGCCATCTGCGCCGCTTTTTTGACAGCTTCCGAAATTGAAGGTGCCGTTTCGGAACTGAGGTTGAGACCCCGCGCGATATCACAAAGTGTTTCCGCTGCAATGGCATTGGGCTCACCGGGAATTGTCAACGTGATGCAGGCTTCAGCCAAGCCTGCCAACGGACGCATGAAGCTGGCGGCATCCTTGCTGTTGAGCATGCCCCAGATGATGACCAGCGGCCGATTGTGCATGCCTGCGAATGCCGCCGCCAACACCGCGCCCGCATCGGCATTGTGCCCGCCATCGAGCCAGATTTCGGTGTTCGGCAACATCAAATGGCCTGGTCCCAGTTTTTGCATGCGGGCGGGCCATTTTGCAGATGTCATGCCACTGGCAATGGCGCTTTCTGACAACCTATTGTCATTCAGTGTACGGATGATTGCGATGGCGTTGCCTGCATTCTGAATTTGGTGTGGCCCCGCCAGATTTGGTTTCGGCACATCAAGCAAGCCGTTTTCATCCTGAAACACCATGCGACCGTGCTGTTCAAAGGCCTGCCAGTCCTGGTCAGCGATAGACAATGGTGCTTTTACTGTTTCCGCAACAGCTTCGATAGCCGACCGCGCCTCGTCCGGCATGCGGCCCACGATGCACCTCACATCGCGCTTGAGTATTCCCGCCTTTTCACGTGCGATCAATTCAAGCGTTTCGCCGAGGTATTGTTGGTGGTCGAGCCCGATGGACGTGATGCACGTGGCGACGGGGTGAGCGATGACATTTGTTGCGTCCAACCTGCCACCCAGTCCCACTTCAAGGATGAGATAGTCCGCTGGAGTGCGAGAGAAGGCGAGGAACGCTGCTGCTGTGGTGATTTCAAAAAATGTGATCGGCACGCTGCCGTTGACCGTTTCGCATTCTTCAAGCAGTGCCGCCAGCGCTTCATCGGAAATCAGTTCGCCCGCGACGCGAACCCGCTCGTGAAATTTCACCAGATGCGGGGAGGTGTAGCAATGTACCTTGAGACCGGCAGCCTCGAGCATGGCGCGAATGAAAGCCACGCACGAGCCTTTGCCATTGGTGCCGCCCACATGGATGACGGGCGGAAGGGCTTTCTCAGGCTGACCCAATTGCGCCAGAATGCGGTGCATGCGATCGAGTGAGAGGTCAATGATCTTGGGATGCAGTTCAAGCAGCCGTTTCAGAATGGCATCGGATCGGGCCATATTCTATTCGGCCGCAACGAGTTGTCCCGGCGACCGGCTTGCAGGTGCACGCAGCAATAGTGCTGCGATCCTCACCACAGTGTCTTTCATGTCGCCGCGCGGCACCACCATGTCGACCATGCCATGGTCCTTGAGATATTCGGCGCGCTGGAATCCGTCCGGCAGTTTCTCGCGGATGGTCTGCTCAATGACACGCTGGCCCGCAAAGCCGATCAGCGCATTGGGCTCAGCGATGTGAATGTCACCCAGCATGGCATAGGATGCGGTCACACCACCCGTTGTTGGATTGGTCAGCACCACAATATACGGCAGTTTTGCCGCCCGCAAATCCTGAACCGCGATGGTCGTGCGCGGCAATTGCATCAGCGAAAGAATGCCTTCCTGCATGCGCGCACCACCGGAGGCCACAAAAAACACGAACGGACACTTGTTGGTTACGGCCGAGCGCATGGCGGTGATGATTGCGTCTCCTGCCGCCATGCCCAGCGATCCGCCGATGAACGACATGTCCTGGGCCGCGACAACCATGGTCATGCCGCCGACTTTGCCCAACCCTGCCCGCACACTGTCATTGCCGTCGGCCTTGGATTTGGCATCCTTCAAGCGGTCAGCGTATTTCTTCTCATCCCTGAATTTGAGGGGGTCGGTTGCAACAGTTGGAAAGGTGAGTTTGCTGTAGTCGCCATCAAACATGTGCTTCAGCCGCGCTTCCACCGGCATGCGGTGATGGTGCTGCGAACCGGGAAATACAAAGTTGTTGGCTTCGAGGTCCTTGTAAAACACCATTTCACCGGTATCCGGATCCTTTACCCACATGTTGTCCGGCACGTCCTTGCGCACGGCACCGAGGATGGAGCGGATTTTGGGGCGGACGAAATTCTTGATCCAGTTCATGTCAGCCTCTTACACCTGCGGCGATTTCAGATACAAGTTTGTGCACGGCCTTTGCTGTTTTGCCGGTGGCTTTGCCGTTTTTATCGAGGGAATTGGCGATGGCGGACACCAGTGCTGATCCCACCACAACACCATCGGCATCCTTGGCGATGGTGCGTGCCTGTTCCGCCGACTTCACGCCGAAGCCAACACAGATGGGCAGCGTTGTGTGGGTTTTGAGCCTTTTCACGTTGGCTTTCACACTCTTCAAATCCGGCGCTTTTGTGCCGGTGATGCCGAGCACCGAAACGTAGTAAACGAAGCCCGATGTGTGTTTGAACACCGCAGGTGCACGCCTGTCATCGGTCGTTGGCGTGGCAAGGCGGATGAAGTTGAGGCCTGCGGCCATGGCCGGGATGCAGAGTTCATCGTCTTCTTCCGGTGGCAGATCAACAACGATCAGGCCATCGACACCAGCGGTCTTTGCATCGCCCAGAAACTTGTCCACGCCGTAAACATAAATCGGATTGTAATAGCCCATGAGAACGACTGGTGTGGCCTTGTCGTTCTTGCGGAATGCCGCAACGAGCTTCAGCGTCTTCTTCATTGTTTGGCCGGCGGCAAGGGCGCGCAATCCACCTGCCTGAATGGCCGGACCATCTGCCATGGGATCGGTGAACGGCATGCCGAATTCGATGATATCGGCACCGGCAGCGGGCAGGCCTTCGATGATCTTGAGCGATGTCTCAAAATCCGGATCGCCCGCTGTGATGAATGTCACAAGGGCGGCGCGGTTTTCACGTTTGAGAGCGGCGAATGTGGAATCAATGCGGGTTGTCATGAAGACTTGTTAGCTCCTATTGCTCCGGTGATCGAGCACGCGAAGAACTTCGATACGGTCGACTACAATGCGATAGACGAAACTGAACGGAATGCCTGGGATAACATATTCGCGCTTGGCCTTTCCCATGGCAGGACGACCAATTTCGGGAAAATTCCTGATTGTTTGCGCTGCTTTGAAAAACTGCTTTTCGGCCCGCCTGGAGCCATCTGGAAATATTTCGGTGTAGTAGCGTTCAAACCACGCCAAGTCGTTCAGGGCTTGGCGCTTGAATACAATTTTCACCTGCGCTTTGCGCCTTCAAAGATGTCTGCTTCCGGCTTAGGCAACCGCTTATCGCTAGCCCATGACTTGACCCATGCGTCCACGAGCTCTCCTGAAACATAAACACCATCGTCATCTTCGAGAAAAGCTTCTTCCACGGTCTTTTTTCGGTTTTCCAGTTCGTCAACCATCTGCTCGACAGCTTTGCTTACAAGGTAGCTGGATGGCCTGTCAGCGTGTTTGGCAAGTTTGTCCAGCCGGCTTTTCAACCCTCGGTCAAGGCGCATGGAAAATGAGACGGTTGTCATAGCGAACTCCAGTGATGCGTTGTAGTGCAATGCATCACTCGTGTCAAAGCTTCACTCCCAGAATGTCCGCCACGGTGAAGATGTCCTTGTCGCCGCGGCCACACATGTTCATCACCATCAAATGGTCCTTGGGCAGTTTGGGGGCGATCTTCATGACGTGGGCCAATGCGTGTGATGGTTCCAGCGCCGGGATGATGCCTTCAAGCTTACAGCACAGTTGAAAGGCTGCGAGTGCTTCCTTGTCGGTGGCGGAAACATATTGCACGCGCTTCATGTCATGCAGCCAGGCGTGTTCCGGGCCGATGCCGGGATAGTCGAGGCCTGCCGAGATGGAATGACCTTCGGTGATCTGGCCGTCGTCATCCATCAGTAAATAGGTGCGGTTGCCATGCAATATGCCGGGCTTGCCGCCGGTGATGGAAGCAGCGTGTTTTTTCGTCAGGCCATGCCCCGCCGCTTCAACGCCAATAATTTCCACGTGCCTGTCATCAAGAAACGGGTGGAACAAGCCCATGGCATTTGAGCCGCCACCGATGGCGGCCACCAGCGAATCCGGCAGGCGACCTTCGCGCTTCAACATCTGTTCCCTGGTTTCGCGACCGATCACGGACTGGAAGTCACGCACCATTTCCGGATAGGGATGCGGTCCGGCCACCGTGCCGATGCAGTAAAATGTATCTTCAACATTGGCGACCCAATCGCGCAGTGCTTCGTTGAGCGCATCCTTCAAGGTGCGCGAACCGGATTTGGCCGGAACAACAGTGGCCCCCAGCAATTTCATGCGGAACACGTTGGGTGCCTGGCGCGCAATATCCACTTCGCCCATGTAGACAATGCATTCGAGGCCAAACCGTGCGCAGGCGGTGGCAGTGGCGACACCGTGCTGGCCTGCACCTGTTTCCGCAATGATGCGTTTTTTGCCCATGCGGCGGGCGAGAAGGATTTGCCCCATCACATTGTTGATCTTGTGGGCGCCTGTATGATTCAGTTCGTCACGCTTGAAATAGACCTTGGCCCCGCCCAGATGTTCCGTCAGACGCTCGGCGAAATAGAGGGGGCTGGGACGGCCCACATAGTGTTCGAGAAAATCATCCAGTTCGGCCTGAAATGACGGATCAGCCTTGGCATCCTTGTAAGCCTGTTCCAGTTCAAGAATTAGTGGCATCAACGTTTCGGCCACGAAACGACCGCCATAAATGCCAAAAAGGCCCTTCTCGTTCGGGCCGTTGCGAAAGGAATTGGGTGTGCTGTCGTTCATGCGTTCACTCTACCGGGCCGCCTTGGCCGCCTCAATGAATTTCCGGATCAGGGCCCCGTCTTTGACGCCAGGGGACGATTCCACGCCGGAGGACACGTCCACCATGTGTGTGCCTGTCAGCGAAATGGCCCGCGCCACGGTTTCCGGGCTCAAGCCACCCGCCAGCATGTAGGGGTGCGATGCCGCGGCCAGCAGCGACCAATCAAACGCGTGCCCCATGCCACCCGGCAGCGGGCCTGTGGTCTTGGCATCAAACATCATGAATTCGGCATGACCCGTGTAGCTTTCCGCGCGCGCCACATCAGCCGCCTCTGCCACGCTGATCACTTTGATCACGGGAATGCCGGTGAGTTTGCGGATGTCGGACACACGCTGCGGCGTCTCCTTGCCATGGGCCTGGATAAAGTCAGGCCGTACGGTGCGGGCGATTGCTGAGAGGAGTTGGTCGTCAACATCGACAACGACGGTCACAACCTTTGCCGTGCCCCCATTCCTGTCCTTCGCCATGGCGGCGAGAACACGGGCTTGATCCAGTGAAACGTTGCGCGGGGATTTCGCAAAGAACATGAGGCCGACAAAGTCAGCCCCGGCATCGAGTGCGGCGTTGAGGGTGACGGGGTCGGAGAGGCCGCAGATCTTGACCCGTGCCATCAGGCAAGGCTTTTCAAAATGGCATCACAGGCGGCAACCGGATCGGCAGCACCCGTGATGGCACGGCCAATTACCAGAATGTCGGCACCGGCCTCGATGGCAGCTTTCGGTGTAGCAATGCGCTTCTGGTCATGGGCCGCAACATCCGCAGGCCTGATGCCTGGCACAACCGTCAGAAAATCCTGTCCCAGAGCCTTGCGTACATGAGCAAGTTCCTGCGGAGAACAGACAATTCCATCTAGCCCCGCCTTCGCGGCAAGTTTGGCCAGCGTTACAACCAAGGCCTTGCCCACTGCATCATGTCCGGTGTCAAACAGGTCAGCGTTGGTGAGGCTTGTGAGCACCGTGACAGCAATGAGTTTGGTGGAAGCCGGGACCGCATCACGCGCTGCTTTCATCATGTCCAAGCCTCCCTGGGCATGCACATTGAGAATGGCAGGGGCTGGCACCAGCTTCATCAGTGAGGTCAACCCCTGCGCCACCGTGTTGGGAATGTCGTGGAGTTTCAGATCGAGAAAGATGGGCAGGCCCTGGCGGGCCACGGCTTCATAGCCTGCGGCACCATTGGCATAGAAAAATTCCATGCCAATTTTCATGTATCCGGCATGTGGTTTGAGCGCCCGCGCCAAGGCCTTGGCCTTGGCAACATCGGGGGTGTCAAGGGCCACGCAGATGGGGTTCGAAGATTGCATGGGGCGCGTCCTAGCCGCAAATCACCCCGTGCGCAAATGCACCATCACGGCGGTGGCCAGGTCTTCAAGTGCTGTGCCGCAGGATTTGAACAGGGTGATTTCTGCGGCGGATGTCCGGCCCTGCACCTTGCCCCGGCAGAGCTCCGACAGGTCGCCGTGCACATGTGAAAATTCAAACTTTCCTTCTGCCGCCGCCTGGATGAGGTCGCCCGCTTCGGCCAATGCCCCTTCGCGGGTGTCAACGTAAACCCGCGCCATGGCCACGGCATCACCATCCACTTCGCGCATGGCAGGCTTGTAGGCCCCGGCAAGATCGAGGTGTGTGCCAGGTTTCAGCCACGCGCCCCTGACCAGCGCCACAGAGGAACTGGTGACACAGGCAACAACATCAGCGAGCTTTACGGCATTCTCAAGCGATGAAACACGCGCCTCAAACCCCCCGGCGGTGAGAGCCTTGACCACTGCTTGGGCCTTTTCCGGCGTGCGGTTGCAAACAAGGACGGTGCGGATGGGGCGCACGCTGGCATGGGCTTTGGCAAAATGCAGGGCCAGTTCTCCGGCTCCCACAAGGGCCAGAACCTTGGCATCTTGCCGGGCGAGATAATCGGCAGCCAATGCGGATGCGGCCGCCGTGCGGCGGCGCGTGAGCTCTGTTCCGTCCATCGCGACAGAAGGTGTTCCCGTTGCATTGTCGATCAGCATGTAGGCTGCTTGTACCGACGGCAAGGCCTTCGACGCATTGTCTGGCTTGACGGTGACGGTCTTGATGCCGGTCCAGTCCTTGGTCCATGCGGGCATCAGCAACAATGTCGCCGCACCGGTTTCGTGATGGTGGCGGACGGGTGTGGTAATGTCACCGGCAAAGGCGGTGCGCAAGGTTTCAACGATGTCGCGATAAGGGGCGGCGGCGGCCAATGCTTCCGCTGATATCCATTTCATAACCAGCCCGTGCCAACGGGAATGACATTGGTTTGCGGTTCCGGTTCCCTGGTTTTCAACAGCGCATCGCGCTCGGCTTGCAGGCGCGCGATATCCGCTTGTGCCTCGCGGGCGCGCTTGCGGTATTTGCCCTGCGCCAGCCACGATCCAACCCAACCGATCACCGCACCCACCGCGATGCCAACAAAAAACAACAACCACAGGGGCAGGGAGAGCGACGCGGTTGAATCACCGCGCGACAGGGGGTCAAGTGAAAGGGTCACGTTCTGCCGGTTGGCTACCGCAAAAGCGATCACGAACAGCGCAATTGGCAATCCGATGACCCAGCGCAGGATGCGTTGCAAATTTCAGCCCTTGCTGTTGAGCCGGGCGCGCAAATCCTTGCCGGTTTTGAAAAACGGTACTTTCTTCGGGGTCACTTCGACACTTTCGCCAGTTCGCGGATTGCGCCCGGTGCGCCCGTCGCGCGATTTGACGGAAAACGCCCCGAACCCCCGGAGTTCCACCCGCGACCCGTTTTTCATGGCAATGATGATTTCATCCAGCACCTTGTTGACGATGCGTTCCACATCACGGTGGTAGAGATGGGTGTTCTTCTCGGCAATTTTCAGGACGAGTTCGGATTTGATCATGGTGCATCCCCGCTGCTGATTTGCACGTTTGATTTGCGCTCCGCCGAAAGGTGCCAAACCATTGGCATCACGTCAAGTTTTTTGGCTCTGCAACAAAAATGGCCGGGTTTCCCCGGCCATCTGAACACACATTGCCAATGGCTGATCAGGTTTCGGCGTCTTTTTTCTTGAGTGCCGCCTGCAGGATGTCGCCCAGGCTCGCACCTGAGTCGGTTGAACCGTACTGGGCCACGGCTTCGCGCTCGTCCGAGATTTCCAACGCCTTGATCGAGGCGTTGATCTTGCGGCCCTTGGCATCCATGGCGGTGATGAGGGCGTCGAACTTCTCGCCAACGGCGAAGCGTTCCGGGCGCTGCTCACCACGGTCGCGGGCGAGATCGGCCCGCTTGACGTAGGCTGTGTAGTCCGTGCCGGTGACACGCACTTCCAAGCCGCCGTCTTCAACCTTGAGCACTTCGCAGGTGACCTTGGAGCCCTTGCGCACATTGCCGCCGGTTGCCGGTGCACCAGCAGCCGCCTTGGCACCGCCGCTGCTGCTGCCCGCACCTTCGCCGGACAGTTGCTTGATGCCGAGCGAAATGCGCTCCTTCTCCTGGTCGATGTCGAGCACCACGGCCTTGACCGTGTCGCCCTTCTTGTAATCCTTGATGGCTTCCTCGCCCGGACGCTTCCAGTCGATGTCGCTCAAGTGAACCATGCCGTCCACATCGCCTTCGAGGCCGATGAAGAGACCGAACTCGGTCATGTTCTTCACTTCGCCTTCGATCTGCGTTCCCTTGGGGAAGCGGGCCGAGAAGGTTTCCCACGGATTGGCCTGGACCTGCTTGAGGCCCAGTGAAATGCGGCGCTTGGCACCGTCGATCTCGAGGATCTGCACTTCGATCTCTTCCGATGTGGACAGAATCTTGCCGGGGTGCACGTTCTTCTTGGTCCAGCTCATCTCCGAGACGTGGATCAGGCCTTCGATGCCGTCTTCCAGTTCCACAAATGCACCGTAGTCGGTGATGTTGGTGACCTTGCCCTTGACCTTTGCGCCAACCGGATATTTGCCGGTGACGATTTCCCACGGGTCCTTGTCGAGCTGTTTCATGCCCAGCGAAATGCGCTGGGTTTCCGGATTGATGCGGATGATCTGTACCTTCACGGTCTGGCCGACGCTCAACACATCCGACGGATGGTTGACGCGCTTCCAGGCCACGTCGGTCACATGCAGCAAGCCATCGATGCCGCCGAGATCCACGAACGCACCGTAATCAGTGATGTTCTTGACCACACCGTCAACAACCTGGCCTTCAGCCAGGTTCTGCACGAGTTCAGACCGCTGTTCGGCACGGGTTTCTTCCATGATGGCGCGGCGCGAGACAACGATATTGCCACGGCGACGGTCCATTTTCAGGATCTGGAACTGCTGGGGAACATGCATCAGCGGACCCACATCGCGGATCGGACGCACATCAACCTGGGAGCCTGGCAGAAACGCCACAGCGCCGCCCAGATCAACAGTAAAGCCGCCTTTGACGCGGCCGAAGATCACGCCTTCGACGCGCTCATTCTTGCCGGAAACTTCTTCCAGACGGGTCCAGGCTTCTTCGCGCTTGGCCTTGTCGCGCGACAGCACGGCTTCGCCCAAGGCGTTCTCGATGCGCTCAAGATAAACTTCAACGGTATCGCCGGCCTTGAGCACGACGTCCTTGCCGTTGACGGCAAATTCCTTCAGCGGAATGCGGCCTTCGGTCTTGAGGCCAACGTCGATGATCACCAGTTCGTTTTCAACGGCAAGCACCTTGCCCTTGACGACGGTGTTTTCAGCGACGGGACGGTCAAGATAGCTCTCTTCGAGGAGAGACATGAAATCGTCACGGGTGGGGTTCATGGAAACGGCAGATTTTGCCATATGTGTGAGGTCCTTCAGGTGGGGAAAGTGCGGGCACATTCTTATCCGCCCGACGTCCGCACTGGCTGCCGCGATTTTACATCCGGCAGGATGGTTTGAGCGTTTGGGAAACAGGTTTCACAGCCGCGGTGCTGCAATGGTTTCCAAAACAGGGAAGGGTGCCGATAGCCATCCGCACCCGGTGACGTCATAGATGTCCGCGAGACGGGTGGGGCTTAGCGCAGTCAGAGGACAGGGGCAAGGGGGCGACAATAGCTGGCAGATGGTGTCGATTCGGCGCTTTTAGAGCAGGGTAAACGCCGCGCGGAACGCCTCAAGCGCTGTTTCGTCATCACCTTTGGCAAAAGATTCCAAGCCTACTGGTCCCGAATACCCCATGGTTTGCAAGGCACGCGCCACGCCAGCGTAGTTGATTTCGCCTGTGCCTGGCTCAAATCGCCCCGGATTGTCCGCCACTTGCACCTCACCGATCCACGGCAAGCACTTTTCACACCAGCGGATGAGATCGCCTTCGCCAATCTGCGTGTGGTAGAGATCAAGATTGATTTTCAACTGCGGCCGGTTGACTGAAGAGACGAGCGTCAACACATCAGCCGTTGAGCCGAACGGGCAGCCGGGGTGATCAAGAAGATTGAGATTTTCCAACGTGTAAGTCACACCTTCTTTTTCGCCCAAGTCGCAAATGCGGTCGAGCGTATCGCGCGCTTTCAGCCACATTTTGCCACTCACGACTTCAGTCTGCGCAATCGGAATGCCGCCGTCACCAAGACCTGTGCCATGCAAGTTCAGACGCGCCACACCCAGCCGCTTGCCGACTTGCGCTGTCTCACGCGCTGACTTGAGCAACATGTCCGCACCTTCGTCATCAGCGAGGCGGCCTTCAAGATAGCCGTTCATGATGGTGAAGGTGGCACCAGTTTTTTCGAGTTTAGCAACATCATGGGCGGGCCAGTTCCACAGACCGACGCCGAATCCCAGCTCTTTGAGACGCGAGCAGCGCCATTCAATGGGTTTGTGGCGCCACAGCATTTCAGCGCAGGCAGCAAGTTGGAAAGTCATGCGTGATCTCCGGTATCAGTGCGCTTGGGCTTCGATTTCGGCTTCGAGGCTGGACATGGAAGCGCCACCGGCCATGAGATCGGTGATCTCTTCCCGGGTCTTCTCACCCTTCTTGAAGTCCGCAGCAACGGAACCGCGAATGAGAACCGCAAAGTGATCACCCACCGCCATGGCATGCATCACTTGATGCGTGATGAAGATGACAGCGAGGCCGCGCTTCTTGGCTTCATTGACAACACGCAAGACGTGGGTGGCTTGCTTGACACCCAGTGCCGCCGTCGGCTCATCAAGGATCAGCACGCGGGCACCGAAATACAACGCACGCGCGATCGCCAGCGACTGGCGTTCACCACCGGAGAGACCGCCTACCAGCCGGTCACCGTCATCAATGCGCGTGATGCCGAAATCCTGCACGGCTTTCACGGCAATTTCATTCGCCTTCTTGCGGTCATAAATCTTGAAAGGGCCAAAACCTTTTGTGGGCTCAACGCCGACGAAGAACGAGCGGCCAATGCTCATGAGTGGAAAGGTGCCGCCGAACTGGTGCACCGTGGCAATGCCACGATCCGACGACTCGCGCGGATTCTTGAATGCAATCGCATTGCCATCCATTTTCACCGTGCCGGAGGAGGGAATGTAAACGCCCGACAGAATCTTGATCAGCGTCGACTTGCCCGCGCCATTGTCGCCCAGCAAACACAATACTTCACCCGCCCGCACTTGCAGCGAGATGTCGTTCAAGACCTCAATCGGGCCGAAGGATTTGTTGATGTGTTCCAGTTCGAGAATGGGCGCGGTCATGGCTCAAGCCTTCTTTTTGGGCGCATAAGTGAATGCCACACGCCTGAATGTGTTGTTCAAGAGGACAGCAGCCAGAAGCAATACACCCATGAAAAGGCTGGACCAGTTGCGGTCAAAATTGGTGTAGTAAATGCCTTGCATGACGATGGCGAAGGTGATTGTCCCAAAGAATATCCCGATCACGGAACCAAAGCCCCCGGTGAGGACAACACCACCGACGACGACTGCGATGATGGCATTGAAGATAAAGCTTTGACCACCGGAAACTGTTGCATTGTTCACCAGCAAGGCTTGGCACATGCCCACAAAGGCTGCGGAAGTTGAAGCGAGGACGAAGAGTGTAACCGTGAGTTTGTCCGTCGGGATACCAGCGTTGCGCGCCGAGTTCCGGTCACCGCCCATGGCGAAAATCCAATTGCCGTATGGCGAATAATGAACGAAAAAAACGTAGATTGCTGTCAGGATAAACCACCAGACAACAACGACCGCGAGCTGGCTGGGCGGAAAAATGCCGAAAAGCTCGACATATTCGCCGAACATTGATTTAGCCAAGCCTTCGGCTGGCAACTTGACCGTGGTTGATTTGGTGATGCCGACTGTCATGCCGAGCAGGATGCCTTGAACGGCAAAGAGCGTTGCCAATGTGACGATGAGTGATGGCACGGCAGTGCGCACCACAATGAGGCCGTTGATCAGCCCGACAATGACGCCAAAAGCAAGCGTGGCGGCAATCGCAAACCAAATCGAAAAGCCAAAATGGCCTGCAAGCACGGCGGTGACCATGGCACCTGCTGGAACCATGGCACCGATTGAAATATCAAGTTCGCCAGCGATCATGAGAAGACCAAGAGGAATGGCGATGATGCCAATGCTCGCTCCCACATTGAGCCAACTGGAAAGTCCGCCGCTGATCTTGAGAAAATTGACGCCACCAAAGATGGCGAAAAAGATCAGGACGGCGACCAAACCGAGGAATGCGCCCGCTTCAGGGCGGCGGAAGAGATTGCCGAGGGAGAAGTTGTTGGTCATTTTTGTTGCTTCCCGCCGATGAGGTCAGGAACTCCATATTTCTCCCCGCCCTGGAGGGCGGGGCAGGGGTGGGTGTCAGCGACAAGTGAGATGCGTGCCGTTCGCAAAATGAACCAAATACTTTGTGGCTGACACCCACCCCTACCCCTGCCTCAAGGGAGGGGAAAGAAAAATGTCAGCCACACTCAGGCAAGTCTTAGCGTGCGCCCTTGGCAACACCATTCAGTGTTGCATCAATGTTGGATGCATCAACAATGCCAGGACCCGTGAGCACAGGGAATGTTGGCAGGACCGTGCCAAAATCAATGTGGGCCGCGAGCAGATTTGCCGCCAACAAACCCTGCAAGTAGGGCTGTTGATCGATGGCAAACTTCTGTTCGCCGCTCTTGATGCGGTCAAGCACGGTCTGGCTCATGTCGAAGGTGCCGATGCTGACTTTGCCTTCCTTGCTTGCCTGCTTCACAGCGAGAGCTGTTGCATCCGAAGCCCAAGCGGCGAGTGTCACCACGCCATCAATGTCGGCGTTCTGTGTCAACGAGGCTTTGATGGCTTCTGCCACGGCTTGAACGTTGCCATCCAGGTTGGCTGGAAGTGGCAATTGCTCAACCACTACGCCACCTTCTTTGCCACCGTCAGCAATGCCTTTACAGCGGGCTTCAAGATTTGCGGCACCAGGAATGTGGTTGACGCAAAGCACCTTCTTGGCACCCAGTTTTGCAAATTGCTGGCCACCGGCAACGCCAGCAGCATATTCATCCGAGCCGACATAGTTGAGGGCACCAAGTTCCTTGGCCTTGTCACCACCGCCGGCATTCATCAAGATCACCTTGATACCTGCGGCCATGGCGTCCTTGATGGCTGGATCTTCAGCTTCCGGCACCCAGTTTGGAATGACGATGCCATCAACCTTCTGGCTGATGGCTGTGCGGATGAGGCCCACAACGTCCGGGGCGAAGTTATCGTAGTTGACGAGGCGCAAATAGTTGACCGAGCCGCCATTGGCTTCGATGCCGGGGCGCGCGTCATCGAGGCCCTTCTTGATCAGGTTCCAGAACGCATCATCGTTGGAGCCGCCGATCACTGCGATATTCGCGGCAAGCGATGCTGTGGCGCTGATTACCAGCACAGCGGCACCCGCCATCAGTTTCTTCATCATGTTCATTTTAGTTCCTCCCAATAATCCGTCACCATGACGGGTTTTCAAAACTTATGTTTTCGTAGCATTTATCCGCGCGACTTTTTTCTGGTAGCGCGCGTTCATCATCGCCTCGCCCTCTTTCGATCCGTCGTGCCAGGTGCCAAACCATTTATCGAGCGGGATCAACCCATCGCCGCCGTAGTTCACCTCGAAGTGCTTGTGGTGCAGGTGATGCAAGTAGGCGTGGCTATCGAGGGTCGCACCCTCGGTGAGTTCGAGTTTCTCGAAACCGATGTGGCCGTTGATCGCGCCATAGCCTGCCATGTTGATTTGCAACAAGGCGATCAACGGATTGGAAGGCAGCAGCAAATGCCAGAAGGCCACACCATGATAGAGGAAGGTTTCAACCGGATGCATCGACAATGACGACCAGGGCGAAGGGTTCACTGAATTGTGGTGCACCGAGTGAATCCACTTGTAGAGAATCGGAATGTGGATGGTGCGGTGAATGAGGAAGAAGCTGACCTCATGTATGACCGGCGTCATCAACACGAGGAACGCCAGCCAATAGGGATGCTCTGACCAGTTCAGCCAATACACATAATTGTTGGCGTAGCACCACAGAAGCAGCACTTCGACGAGTGTCCACATGGTGATGCCAGACGCATAGGTGCGCAGGAAATTGTCGATGTTCTGGTTCTTGAAGAAGAACACATCAGACGGCTGTTCTGACGGGAACTTGGCGTTGTATTTGAAGCGCGTGTCCTGTTTGCGTTTCCAATAGTAGAAGTACTCAATCGCGCCATACATCAGGAAGATGCCGATACCGTTGACGGCATAGAGCCACAGCGCCCAACCCCAAGCGAGCGTCTTCATCGTCTCCCAATCGGGGAGAACGTAGTGCCAGTAGAGCAGGGTCACCACAATGTGGAACGCGTTCCATGGCCAGACGTAGCCAATGAGGAAGTCCACCCATTTTTTCAGGTCGAATGGCGTGGTCCAGAAAAATGCGATCTCGGGCCGGGCGCTGGGTGTCCAATCGCCGCGCTTGTTGCGTGTGCCGTAAGCGAGATCGTCCATCGCGTCCCTTTGATCTTCACAATAAGCTTGCAGCCGCATGCGCAGAGATGCAATGTTGCTTGAAACAACAACTGCCATTTCATCTCAATACGTATCAGTGTATGTCTTGCAGTTTTGAGGTGTTGTGGAGTGGAGGAACTATGCCACGTGCGACCATCAGCGATGTCGCCCAGCAGGCGGGCCTGTCCGTTTCAACCGTGAACCGGGCCTTGCACGAGCCTGGAAAAGTGCGCGGTGAAACTCTCCGAGACATCCTTCAATCGGCGGAAACGGTTGGATTTTATGGCATCGGATCAATCCGAGACAGCATGCGGATCACGCGCCCCAAAGTGCGCATTGGCATCCAATTGTTGCAAAGCAACCGGGTGCTGTACCGGACTCTGAACCAGTTCCTCGAACGTGCAGCAAAATCTGTCAAAGACCACGATGTGATGATACGAATTGAGCATCAAGAAGACCTTTCACCTCAAAACGTAGCAGAAACCATGACCCGGCTGGCACAGTCGTCGGATATTCTCGGCGTTGTCTCAACTGAACATCCCATGGTTGCGCATACCCTTGAAAATCTGGCTGAAAACGGCACCAAGTGTTTTGCCATCATCTCCCAGCTTACGGCGCGGTGCAACGTTGGCTACATTGGCATAGACCATTGGAAAGTGGGCCGCACGGCGGGTTGGGCTTTCAACAACCTTTGCAAGGCTCCCGGCAAGATCGGCATTCTGGTCGGCAGCCACCGCTACCGAAACCAGGAAACCAACGAAAGCGGTTTCCGCTCTTACATCCGCGAGCACGCCACCGGCTTCGAGCTGCTGGAAGCACAGTCCACATTTGAAACGACCAGCATTGCACGTGAACTGACAGAATCGCTTCTGGAGCGGCACCCGGATTTGATCGGGCTCTACGTTTCAGGTGGTGGCATTACCGGAGCGTGTGAAGCTTTACGCGAAAGCGGGCGCGCCAAGGACATTGTCACGGTCGGCTATGATCTGACCAATGTCACCCGCGCAGGCCTTCTGGACGGCACCATCAATTTCATCATTGCCCATCCCCTTGAAAACCTGGCGCAGGAAGCGATCGCTGCCATGATCCGCTGTTTTGACGGCGGGCCAGATTTTCCGCCTGAATCCATCTCTTTACCGTTTGACATCTACACGCCAGAGAACTTGTAAGGCGCATCCGTTCCGCGCCTAAGCGCTGCCGATCAGCATGCCGGTGAGGAAAACCAGAAATCCGCCAACCGCAATTTGAAACGCGGCCTTCAGGAAAGGCGTGTCCATGTATTTGTACCTGATCCAGGAAATGGCCCACAACTCGATGAAAACGATGATGACGGCGAGCCACGTCGCCGTCTGAAAATCGGGGATGAGATAGGGCAGCGCGTGGCCCAGGCCACCGATTGCCGTCATGATGCCGGCGGAGAGCCCGCGGATCAGCGGATGTCCGCGCCCGGTGAGCTTGCCATCATCCGACAAGCCCTCTGCCAGTCCCATTGAAATGCCAGCACCAATGCTGGCTGCGGTTCCAACCAGAAACGTCTCCCAGGTGTTACCGGTTGCAAAGGCCGCTGCGAACAGCGGTGCCAGCGTGGAAACCGAGCCGTCCATCAGGCCGACGAGTCCTGGCTGCACGACTTGCACGAGGAACAAGCGCCGTTCTGCTTCTTTTTCCTCCAGGGCAGCGTCAGGTGTTACGTGTTGCAGCCCCAACTTGACGGCAAGGGAGCTGTGTCCCTTTTCCGCTTCCGCCAATCCGTTCAGCAATTTCTTGATGGCCGGGTCGCTGGTCCGCTCGACAGCACTTTTGTAGAACCGGTAGTTCTCCAACTCAATCAATTCGGCGTGTTTGCGCATGGCATCAATGCCTAGCTTGGAGACCATCCAAGTCGGCTTGTGTTTGACAAACCCGTTGATATCCGAACGCCGGATCAGGGGAATGAAGTCGCCGAATTTCTTGACGTAAAGCGTCTTGAGCCGGTCGCGGTGTTCATGCTCTTCTTCCGCCATCTCCATGAACACGCGTGCCGATGCCGGAAAACCAGTCATCAACGCATGGGCAAACCCGATGTAGGAACGTGCGTCATCATCCTCGGATGATATGGCGAGGGCCAACAATTCCTGTTCGCTGAGATCGGAAAAGGTCTTCATGTGACAAGCTTAGAACGATTCTAATCAATGTCCAGATCACAGGCTGCGCACCAGGGCGGGCAGGGCGGCGAGATCCGCAACTTCATGGAAACGCGGCGTGTCTTTCGGAACGTCCTCGTGTTCATGGTCCCAGATGATGTCGAAAGGCACATAAACGCCGTGGCCACCCGCTTCAATCATCGGCAAGACGTCGGAACGAATGGAGTTGCCCGCCATCACTGTTCGCTCCACCTGCGTGCCGTGGCGTTTGCAGATGGACTTGTAGGTATCAGCTTTTTTGTCAGACACAATTTCGATGCCTTCAAAGTAATGCGCAAGGCCAGACGCCAGTACCTTGCGCTCCTGGTGGTGCAAATCGCCTTTTGTCACCATCAGCAACCGGTGTGAGCCGTGCAGTGTTTTCAAGGCATCTTCCGCATGTGGCAGAAGTTCAATGTCATGGTCCAGCATGTCGCGACCCATGGCAATGAGTTTGCGGATCAGGGTGGTGTCAACCGCACCACCAGAAACGTCTATCGCTGTCTCGATCATTGACAGTGTGAAGGACTTCACACCAAAACCATAGAGCTTGATGTTGCGCTTCTCCGCTTCGGCAATGGCGCGCGTGCCCGCATCGGGTGCCATGAAGTCCGACAGCATTTCGCCAAAGCGTTTTTCCGCCGCGTCAAAGTGGATGAGATTGTGCCACAGTGTGTCATCCGCGTCGAAAAAGACGGTGGTGATGCCGCTCATCGCCTGGCTTCAATCGCATCCCAGATCAAGGCGGCAATGTCCGCCCCGCCAAAAGCCTTTACCTGCCTGATGCCGGTTGGTGAAGTGACGTTGATCTCGGTCATGTAGTCGCCAATCACGTCAATGCCGGTGAACAGAAGCCCACGCCTTTTCAGTTCCGGTCCGATGGCTTCGCAGATTTCATGCTCGCGTTTCGTGATCCCGGTTGGCGCAGCCTTGCCACCCACATGCATGTTGGAGCGATGGTCATGCAGTGCTGGCACGCGGTTGATCGCTCCCACCGGCTTGCCATCCACCAGGATGATGCGCTTGTCGCCCAGCCGCACCTGCGGCAGGTATTTCTGCGCGATAAACGGCTCCTTGAACATCGCGGTGAACATCTCCACCAGCGACGCGAAATTCTGGTCGTCGTGCGCGGTCTTGAAAATACCCGCACCACCATTGCCATAGAGCGGTTTCAAGATGATCTCGCCGTGTTCGCGACGGAAGGCTTCAAGTTCCGATACGTCACGCGTGATCAACGTCGGTGGCATCAGATCGGCAAACCGCATGATGAAGAGTTTTTCCGGCGCGTTGCGCACTTCGGCAGGATCATTCACCACCAGTGTTTTCGGGTGAATGCGTTCCAGAAGATGTGTCGCCGTAATATAACCCATGTCAAACGGCGGGTCCTGCCGCATGTGGATGACGTCCTGTGTGGACAGGTCAATCCGGCGCATCGCACCTACCGTGAAATGGTTGCCTGCAACATCCTTGACGCAAACATCCTGGCCCGCTGCCGACAATACGCCGTCGCGCCAGGCCAAGGTCTTCACATGATAGTGGAACAGATCGTGCCCGCGCCGCTGTGCTTCAAGCATCAGCGCAAAGGTAGAGTCACCTTCGATGTGGAAACTCTCCATGGGATCGGCCTGGACGGCCACTTTGAGCGCCATCAGCGGTCTCCGTAAAAAGCGTTTTCGATATGTGTGGGCCAGAGGTAGGAGGGCACAGCCACGATGTCAAACCGGCAGAACGAGGCATTGGCAACAGCGTCCCGCGCCATCCAGGTGGCCGCCGCCGAAGCAATGCGTTTGGCTTGGCGTGGTGTCACGGCAATCACGGCTGCATCAATGCTGTGGCGTGCCTTTACCTCAATGAACGCGGTGGTTTGGCCTTTGCGCATGATCAGATCAACTTCACCCTGATACGCCTTGAAACGCCGCGCCAGCAGCCGGTATCCTTTGCATCGCAAGTACCACAGGGCAATGAGCTCTGCGGTGCGTCCGCGCTTTTCGGCAGCTTCACGCTTGATTTGCGCCATCGATTTTCCGTTTCAGTATGCGCGCATAGATGTCCTGCTTGGGGAGGCGAAGCGCTTTTGCCACCGTGGCGGCAGCCTTGCTGGCAGGCAAATTTTCCAATGCCGCAACAATGGCGGCTTCAATCGCTGCATCATCAGGTGGTTCGGCAACGTCCTTTGCAGGTCCGATCACCAGCACGAACTCACCCTTGATTGATGCCCGTGCGGCCAGTGTGGCATGGATGACCATGGCTGGCCCGCGCAGGACTTCCTCGTGCAGCTTGCTAAGCTCGCGTGCCGCGACGACGGGCCTGTCGCCCAGGACTGCGCTGATGTCGATCAGGGTGGCCAGGACACGGTGCGGGCTTTCATAATACACCGACGTGATGGTGTGCGATTTGATGGATTGCAGCGCCTTCAAGCGCTGCGACTCTTTTTCAGGCATGAATCCCTGAAATGCAAACCGGTCAGTGGGCAATGCCGACAATTGCAGACCGGTGAGCACGGCGGAAGCACCCGGCATTGACGTGACCAACAACCCTCCATCAACGCAGGCAGCAACCAACTTGAATCCGGGATCGGAAATCAGGGGCGTTCCGGCATCACTGACCAAGGCAACAGCCGCGCCCTTTTCAATGGCCGCAACAATATCGGGCCGGACTTTGGCAGCGTTGTGTTCATGATAGTTGCGCATTGGTGTTCGGATGCCGTAGCGCTCGAGCAGTTTTCCCGTGACCCTGGTATCTTCGCAATAGACCCACGTGCACCCCGCAAGGGTCTGCAAGGCGCGCAGAGTAATGTCGCCCAGGTTGCCGATCGGCGTTGCCACCAGATACAATCCGGGCGGCATGCCTGTTGCTTCATAGGCATGCGCACCAATGTGATAGGAACCTGTCATGGCGCAAGGCTAGCCGAGAAGCATCAATTCGCCAATTCCCGGATCACGGCGTTGAGGATGCGTCGCCCTGATTGGGTGGCGGAGAGCCTGCTACCATGCCGTTTGATCAATCCGAGTTGGACGAGTGCAGCGATTTTTGCGGGGTCAATGTCTTGGCCTGCCAACTGTGCATGGGTCGCAAGATCAATGCCTTCGGAAATGCGAAGTCCCATCAACAGATGTTCGCGGGCTTGTTCAGCTGGCGAGATGTCTTCCGGTCCCGAATGCCCGTGGCCAGTTGATGTCACCTTTTGCCGCCATGTTTCAGGATGCTTCTCTGATACGAGCCCAAAACGCCGCCCACCTTCGGTCAGGCGTGAATGCGCGCCCGGCCCAACGCCCGCATACTCGCCATAGCGCCAATACAGGAGATTGTGCTGGCTTTCCTGGCCTGGTCTGGCGTGGTTTGAAATTTCGTAAGCGGGCAACCCCGCCTTGTCGGTCAGTTCCTGCGTGATGTCATAGAGATCGGCCGCGAGATCATCCTCCGGCACCACCAGTTTTCCGGCTGCATGAAGGTCAAAATAACGCGTGTCGGGTTCAATGGTGAGTTGATACAGCGACATATGCCCCTGTTGTTCCGCCAGTGCGCGGGCAAGTTCGGCTGACCAGCTCTCGCGCGTCTGGCCAGGCCGGGCGTAAATCATGTCGAATGAAACGCGTGGAAAAATTTGCGCCGCCAGCCGGAAGGCCGCAAGTGCTTCATCTGGCGAATGTTGCCGCCCCAGCGCTGCAAGATCACCCGCATCCAAAGCCTGCACACCAACCGAGACACGGTTCACGCCGGCGGTGCGATACCCCCGAAAATTCTCCGCTTCCACACTGGTGGGATTCGCCTCCAGCGTGATTTCGGCAGTTTCAGCAACCGGCCACAGCTTCGCCACGTGATCGAGCACATGCTGAACAGCGGCGGGCGGCATCAATGAGGGGGTGCCGCCGCCGAAAAAAACACTGGTGACTGTGCGACCCGGCGTTTGCCCTTGCATCCAGGAAAGTTCGGTCGCAAGCGCCTGGGCAAATCCCGTGGCGTCAACCGGCCCATGACGGACATGGCTGTTGAAATCACAATACGGACATTTGGCCTTGCAAAACGGCCAGTGGATGTAGACACCGAAACTCACAACAACTCTTTTACCATCAACGCCACAGCCCGCGCACGATGCGAGAGCGTGTTCTTTTTTTCGTGCGTCATCTCGCCAAATGTCCGGGTTTCTCCTTCCGGCACAAATACCGGATCATATCCATGTCCCAATTTTCCGCGCGGTGGCCAGACCAAATGCCCCGGCACGCGACCGACAAACATCCGCTCTTCACCATCCGGCCACAGCACACACAAGGTTGCCATGAAAGATGCCATGCGTTTGTCTGTCGTGGTGGCACCGGCAGCTTGCAATTTTTCTTCCACCGCCCGCATCGCCATCATCCAGTCACGCGATGGTCCGGCCCAATTGGCGGTGTAAACGCCGGGTTCACCATTCAACGCTTCAACACAAAGTCCGGAATCGTCCGCAATCGTGATCAGTCCGGTGGCCGCACTTGCAGCCTTCGCCTTGATCCGGGCGTTGCCTTCAAACGATGATTCAGTTTCATCCGGCTCGGCCAGTTCCAATTCCCCGGCGCTCACCACATCAACACCAAAGGGTGCCAGAATTTCCCGAAACTCCTCCAGCTTGCCGGCATTGTGCGTGGCAACCAGAACCTTTTGCCCACGCAAGGTTCGACTCATGCAATGGCTTTCTTCTGCAGTTCGACCAACGTTGTTACGCCTTGAGAGGCAAGCGCCAGCAATTTGAGCAGCATGTCTTGGCTGAAGGGTGCTCCTTCGGCTGTTCCTTGCACTTCGACAATGCCACCCGAACCTGTCATCACGAAATTCGCATCGGTCTCTGCCGTTGAATCTTCCGCATAGTCCAGATCAAGCACGCCGATGCCGCCGTGGATGCCACACGAGATGGCGGCCACATGGTCTTTCAGCGGCCATGTCTTGAACATGCTGCGCGCCTCCATCCATTTGAGGCAGTCGTGCAGCGCGATCCAGGCACCGGTGATCGCTGCCGTGCGCGTGCCGCCGTCTGCCTGCAGGACATCACAGTCGAGTGTAATCTGCCGTTCGCCCAGTTGTTTCAGGTCCACAACCGCGCGCATGGAGCGCCCGATCAGCCGCTGGATTTCCTGGGTGCGACCCGACTGCTTGCCTGCCGCTGCTTCCCGGCGGGTACGGTCATGCGTGGCGCGCGGCAGCATGCCATATTCCGCCGTCACCCAGCCTTTGCCCTGGCCCTTCAACCATGGCGGCACCTTTTCATCGAGCGATGCCGTGACCAGCACGTGCGTCTCGCCGAATTTGACGAGGCACGAGCCTTCCGCATGTTTGGTGAATCCGCGTGTAAATGTTACGTCACGCAATTGGTCGACATTTCGCCCTGATGGACGCATAGGGTTAATCCTCGTGTTGTGATGGGGGCCTCTTATCGTGCGGGTTGACCTGAGCCAACTCAATTCATATCTAGATGAAATGTCGTACATGCCGGCCAAGCCAACCGACGAAAAGCTCGCAGGTATCGCAGCCCTCGACCAGCGCAGCCGTGAGATATTCAGGCGTCTGGTGGATACCTATCTTGAAACAGGCGAGCCCGTTGGTTCACGCACCATTTCCAAGGTCCTGCCTGCCTCGCTTTCACCCGCCTCCGTGCGCAATGTGATGATGGATCTGGAGGAGTCAGGCCTCGTATTCTCGCCGCATACGTCGGCGGGCCGCATTCCCACTGAATTGGGCTTGCGCTTCTTCGTGGATTCCCTGTTGGAAGTGGGTTCAATCACGGAAGCTGAACGCAGCCGCATCGACGTTCAGATCAAGGCCTCTGACCGTTCACGCCGGTTTGAGGATGTGCTGGGCGAGGCGACCACCATGCTCTCTGGCCTGTCGCAGTGTGCCGGCGTGCTCATGTCGCCGAAACTCACGACCCGCCTGAAGCACATCGAATTCGTCAACCTGGCAGCGGGCCGCGCACTGGTCATTCTGGTGGGAGAGGATGGGTCGGTGGAAAACCGTGTCATCGACGTTCCTCCAGGCTTGCCCGCGTCAATATTCATGCGTGCCACCAACTATCTTTCTGCTGCAGCGCAAGGCCGCACCATCGCCGAAGTCCAGCATCTGATTGCCATCGAGGTGCAAAAACTCCGCACCGAACTCGATGATGTATCGGCCCGGCTGGTGCAAGACGGTCTTGCGGTTTGGGCAGGCGGCAATGACATGGATGCACGGTCCTTGATCGTGCGGGGCCAGGCCAATCTGCTGGAGAATTCAACAGCGATCGCCGATCTCGAACGCATGCGCAAACTGTTCGAGGACATCGAGAACAAGCGTGAACTGGTTGATTTGCTGGGGCTCGCCGAAAACGCCGAAGGGGTTCGCATCTTCATTGGTTCTGAAAACCGCCTGTTTTCCCTCTCGGGCTCATCGCTGGTCGCCGCACCCTTGAAAAACGACCAGGAAAAAATCGTCGGCGTGCTTGGCATCATCGGGCCGACGCGCCTCAACTATGCGCGCATCATTCCCATGGTGGACTACACGGCAAAGGTCGTGGGGCGTCTCATCTCTTGATTTTTGCCCCGCGATTGCCGATATGCTGCCCACGAAATCCCGCATCCCCGATCTTGAGCATTGGAACCGACAATGAGCCCTGCTGACCCACAGTCGCCTGACAACCATTTTGACGATCCCGAAGCCGTTGATCTGGAGTCCCTGGCCGACGACATTCTGGAACAGGCCGGGCCGGCGGATGACATCGATCCGCGCAGCACAGAAGTGGCAGGCCTGAAGGAAGAAGTGGCTGCCGCCAAAGACCGCATGCTGCGGCTTGCAGCTGAAATGGAAAACCTGCGCAAGCGCACGGAGCGCGAAAAGGCGGAAGCCACACTCTATGCCGCCAGCAATTTTGCCCGCGACCTGCTTTCCGTTGCTGACAGCCTTTCCCGCGCCCTCGCGGCCGTGCCGCCGGAAGAACGCGAGATCATTGATGATGTCATGAAGAAGTTTCTTGATGGCATAGAACTGACAGAGCGCGAGCTGCTGTCAGTGTTCCAGCGCCACAACATCCGCAAACTTGAAACCATCGGCCAAAAATTCGACCCCAATTTCCATCAGGCAATGTTTGAAATTCCGACTTCGGAAAAACCGCCCGGCACCGTGATGCAGGAAGTGCAATCAGGTTACGCCGTGGGCGAACGCTGCCTCAGGCCTGCGCTGGTGGGCGTGGCCAAGGCTGATGGATAATCTGAGGTAATTACGGCGCAGGCTTTTCCTTCGGCCCCAACGCATTGCCGAGAATGGCAGCTGCGCCTTCCAATCCCGAGCCATTAACCACTGTGTTCGGCACCAACTTGCCGATAATGGCGACCAGTTCCGGCTTGCGTTCCAGCGAACTCAGCACCTTTTCAAGCGCCTGCAACATCGCCACCCGGTCTTGACCCAGAACACTTGCCTGGGCCGATTGGCCCTTGGCGATTTCTTCCAGATACTGCCGTTCGGCCCGGCCCAATGCCGCGCGTTCCTGTTCCCGTTGATTGGCCACCTGCACGGCGATTTGCGATTCAACCAGTCGTGGCTGTTCGTTGGCCGTTGAGCGCGCCTGTTCGGTTTCGATGCGCTGCGTCTGCGCTTCCGTTTCGCGCTTGTAGGCCTCGCCCAACTGGTCGGCGAGTTGCTGGCGCAACCTTGCGATCAGGATTTCCGGCGGAATGGCAGGTTCACCCAGACGGATTTCCTTGATTTCAACACCCGCCTTGCGTGCTTCAATCTTGATTTGCGCCTCGATTGTATCTTCAATGGCTTCGCGGTTCTCGATCAGGTCAAGCACCCGTGTCGGACGCAACTCGTATGTCACCGTGCCATCCGCTGCTTTTTTTGGCAGCCGAATGGAGGAACCGGCGACGTTGCGCACGATGGATCTAATGAGCGGTGTGAGAATGCGGTGTTCAATTTCCTGGATGCCGCCAACCGAGCCCGCCACAATAGGCGCGTTCTCTGGCGATATCTGTGCAACAACGCGCAACTCCTGTGGAATGTCCCATCCTTCAACCTTGACAAACACGGCACGATCAACGGCTGAACTGGGCATCTCTTCTTCAACGGTGCGTTCGGTCTGCTTGAGATTGCCCTGCTGGTCGATGGAGAGATCGATGATGCGGCGGCGGTAGCCACCCTTGTATTCCCACGTCTGCACCCGCGTATCGACCAGCGTCACGTCAAAGGCCTGCTTGTTGAGATAATAAGCACCCGGAAGCAGCGGCTCTTTCCACAAACCGCTACAGCCCTTTGGCACCAGCGGCACCGACAATGCATCGGCGTCATGCTGTGCCGCACTCACCCGCACGGTTTCTTCCTTGCAGTTGAGCCCTGGCGTCAACACGTTGGATTTGACCACTCCAACTTGTCCCGTAGGAATCACGGTGGCTGCCGTATTGCTGTCGACTTTTACGTCAAACAGGTAGCGGTTGATGCGGTAGGCACCGGGCTTCAACACGGTTTCCTGCGGACCCCGGTAGCCGCCTTGCGTCAAAAACGTTTCCGCGTCAAACATCGAACTGAGCTTGTCGTCGGAAATGACCGGTGCCATGAACATGCCGTCCGGCATGGGTTGGCCATCCAGTGTTGTGACCTGGCCGTAATACCCTTCCGGAATTTGAACCACGTCGAACGTCTCGACATCAAAAAGCACATTCAGCAACGGTCGGAAGTGAAACCCGGGACCAAGAATTTCGGCTTGCGGACCTTTTTGTCCCGGCAACGCGATAATGCGTCCCGGTGGCAAATCTGCCGCCATGTAAATGCGTTTCAAGTGACCAACTTTGTCAGCACTGATCAGCACGAATGAGGTAGATGCCAGAAAAACCAGACCCGCCAGGATCATCAGCACACCCGTGGCGCGTCCGCGAAGCGCCGCTGCGATGGCATTCTGTGGCGTCCATTGCCCGGGATTCGCAACTGGTGCAGCCCGCCGCAACAAGAACTGTGCGCCGACAACAATCAGAATAATGCCGATGACAACAGGAAACATTTCGCCCTCCCAAACGCAGCCCCGGACCTACACCCAGGGCAGTCAGCTCAACATCAGGTTACGCCGGGGACCTTACGGCAAAATTCGATGCCATGGCTACTTTTTTGAGATTTGACACGTATTAGAATGCGTGCGCACCGCCAAATTCGAGATTGAGCCGCACGCTCAGCACATGGGCTTTGATGTCTTCTTCATCAACCACATAGGTGTAGGCGGCACCAACAGTCCATGATGAATTGGGCAATCCCAATTCGCTTTCCGGCGCATACAGCACCGACAACTCCGCCAGTGTCGCTGAAGTGTTTGCACCTTCCACAAAATTTACCTGCCGCGACAATGCCGCTGTCGCCGAAATGTCTTCGACGATATAGGTCGCCATGCCGGTGGCAATCATGGCATTGTCCGGATTGCTGCCAATATTTTCAATGAACGCCGCTTCACCCAAGAGTCTCAGTTTGGCGTCACCCATATCGAAATTGCCCTGAGCTGCGGCAAGGAAAGCCAATTCATCCTTGGGGGCGATGTCTTCGTCAGCCTGCTCTTCGGTCTGCACACCATGCTTTTGGTAACGTGCGCCCAGCCTGTAACCGAAATCGCCATCTTCGTGACACTCGCCAACATCGGCACCCAGGCACCCATCAAGCACCAATGAGACCGAGGAAAGACCCGATGTATTGCCAGCTCCGCCATCGCCCAGCCGTGGAACGTCGCGTTTTGTAAAATGGGACTTTGCCAGAAAACTGCGATCCACCGTAAACAGACTGCCCGTCAGAACCTGGGCATGGCCCAAGCCGTCGAAAGCCAGTGCTGCCTCCACTCCCAGGCTTTCATCCATGTCGACATTGCCAGCGAGGTCAGAGGCGTTGATGCCGTCGCCCTGGTCCGACGCAAGACTGAACACGGGAGCGAATTTTCCGGCCTTCAATGTCAGAGGTTCAAAGGCTATTTCAGCATAGAGCTCGCTTTGATAAGCGCCAATGTTTTCAAAGGTGGAGGACCTGCCATCTTCGGGGTCAACGACCTGTTCAATGTTGGTGACGGAGACGAACTTGAGGCCATCAACCGGCTGCAAAAATGACTCGATGCCGATTTCCGGCTGCAGAGAATTTTGTTCCAGCGCGCTGGGCCTGGCCGCAAAAACCCAATCCTCCACCAGACCAAGCGAAACGGTGGTTCCCATGCAGGGAGCTTCGCAATCTTCTGCCACCGCCTGCGCCGTTGTTGCCATCAAGACAATCGCCGCCACAATCATTATACGCATGCACATCTCCCCGCCGATCCCACGCGGCACTATCCTAACCTCATTACGCGGTTGGACAATGTTTTCTTTCACGGGACCGGCAGTACCTGCCGGCCCCGTGAATTCAGTGGTTTAGTCGGTGCCGAACTTGACCAGTTCGACCCGGACTTTGTCGACGAGATGTTCTGACAAGGCTTGGCCACCCACATCCGGGCAGTAGTATTTGTTCTCTTTCGCATCTGCTTCCAGCGGTGTCCATTCATACACTTTGGTGCAATTCTTGAACGTGCCTGCCGCAACTTTCACCGTGAGTCCGGTTTCGAGCACCTTTGCCATGTCCTCGGCCTTGCCCTTGTAAAATTCCATGCGGTAGGAATCACCCACAACCTGTTTGCCCTTGATCCAGATACCGGGAAGCGCACCATCTTCGCCGGCAATCCATCCACCGGCGTGATCCTTGAATTTTCCGTCCACGTAGTTGTCCACCGCTTCACCGAAATACCACACACTGCCATCCTTGTGCTGGGCCAGATAGTCGTTGGTTTCCTCAACCAGCTGTCCGTCCACAAATACACGGTCGTTGTAAATGAGCGTGTCGATGCCCATGATTTTGCGCGTGTCTGGACGGATGCGAATTTCGACTCGTTCCAATCCATCTTCGGTTTTGGCCTCGTACACCATCAGTTTCCCGGTGGGCAGATTGAACATGGGATTGTCAATCGCAGAAGAAAAATCTGCCGCTTCAATTTTCGGGTTGTAGGCTTCTTCGGCGTGGGCCATTTGGCTGGTTGCCAGGCATGTTGCTGCCAGCAGAACATATGCAGTTTTCATCGAACTCTCCTGTTGCGAATGTGGAAACCTCAATGCGGGTTTCACAAGAGTCTACGGAGAACCACGCGGAAATCTTTCACCCGTCAGTCAAATTCCGAGACCGTCAGTGCACGGAATGTATCGGGCCCGGTTTGCGCGCCGACGACGGCAATGTCACCTTCTTCGAGCAGGGTGTTGTCAAGCACAATCCGTGCCGCTGATACATCGACCGTCCAGACCTTGTCGGTGAAATCCTTGAGTTGGATTTTGCCATTGCCAAGGTCTTTGATGACGGTGCCACCCAAATGACCCTGCTCCGGCCTGCTCCATTCATCAAATGGCACATACGTTGAAGTGCGATAGGCGGCGAAGTTGTTGGCCAGATACATGTGCAAACTCCGGCCCGCATCCGTGGCATGCAGAACGGCTCCCAGCAGCACGCTTGCCAGTATCGAAACGCCGGCCAGCCGCGACGAACTGATCCGGTAACCACGTTTGGTGTGGCGCAAACCGTAGACCGCACTTACTGCAAACAAACCGGCCATCATGAGCCACAGCACCGGCAGGCCGATCAGGGTTTCGTTGTAGTGGATGTTGTCAAGCACGCGCCAGCCCGTCGCAAAGTAATCGCTGACCACAAACTGGATCATGGCAAAGTTGATTGCGCCAAGGAGAATGGAGATTATGGCAAGGGCCCAGAACACCGAGCGTTTCGCCAGAAACTGATAAGCCGGTTTCGGTGCAAGTTTTTGCGCCGCGATGGTTTCAAGGATCTTCTTTTCGAGGTCTGTCACGATTGGCCCCCGGTTGAATCAAATATGTCTTTGAGCCGCTTCAGCCCGCGCTTGAGCAAGGTTGCAACTGTTCCTGGCGACAGTTTCAGGATGTCGGAAATGTCATCGTAACTCTGGTCTTCAAGATAACGCAGAACCAGCACATCCCGGTACTTCGCATCAAGTGCATCAAGGCAAGTCCGGATATGTTCGGCTGACCGGCCTTTCCAAAACAAGGTCGCGGGATCATCGGGATCGGCGACGTGATCGAGAAAGACTTGCGCATCTTCACCCGTGACCGTCTGGATGCCGGAATTGGATTTCCGCAGATGGCTGATCGCCTCATTGTGGGCGATCCGGTAAATCCACGGCGCAAAGGCTCGCGTCTGGTCGAAATCATTCAGGTTGAGATAGGCTTTGATGAACACCTCCTGCAGCACGTCGTCTGTGGCGCTGTTGCGCGTACCGAGAATGCGCTTCACATAACGCCGCAGCATCGCCTCATGGCGGTTGATCAGCCGTCCATAGGCGTTGGGGTCGCCCAAGGCTGCAATGACGATTTTTTGGTCGGATTCTTCTGTCATCAACACTCTACTATACGCTGTCCGCAGGCATTTGCTTTCAGCCGTTCCTGCGCCGGGTCAACTTCAAGCCAGACCAATCCGCATCAACGGCACACACCTTGATATCAACCAGGCCGATGGACAGTGCCATCGCCCGAATATCATCTTCGCTCAGTCCTTTTGACAATGGCGAGGTTTTCTTGGGCCAAGACACCCACAACATGATGGCGGGCGGCAGGTGTTTTGACAGGGTGGTGATGTCTTTCAGGTCTTGTTTTTCGATGATGAAAAGATGGATGGCATCAGAATCCTTTGCAGCTTTAACCATCACCCAGTCATTGGGGCCGTCGATCAATTGGGAATAGTGTTTCGGTTGGTTGATCGCACACACCTTCATGCCCGGCTTGAAGCCGAGCTTTTTCCAGAGGGGGGTGCCGGAGTAGCCGGCAAGCACAACCCTTGTGCCCTCGGTCTTAACCAGGGTTTGCAATCCAATTTTGCGTACGAAGCCGATCATAGGCAATGCCAATTTGCCGAAACGAGAAACGCTTCTTGTGATCGTTCCAGCCGTGTGTTTTTTCTACGGCCTCGCTTAACGAAACTGCACTTTCTCGGGCAGCCACCCAATGAACAGTAGACAGCAATTCGAGTCCAAACGGCGTTTCAAAACCTTCGACGAGCGTCGCCACCCTATCAAAGTGTGAGACGGTCTCATGCTTGCCGGCCAGAAACAACTCAGCCTCCTTGAACGCGCCCGGCACGAGCTCCAGCTCCTTTTCTGGCAAATCGCCGCCATCTGCGTAGCCAGACACGAGATGACCCTCGATTGCTTTTAGCACATGGCTCAAGTTCTTGGCATAAGGGCCATATGGCGCTTTCTCAAACTTCAGGCGAAGCGGTTCTCCTGCTTCCTGCATGAAGTACATGAGCTTGTGGATTTCGAGAAGACTGACGAACGGGTCCATCAATCCGCCGAGGTATCTGTGCATCAAGGCCACGAGTGCCGCGCGCCCAGGTGTCATGTCGGGCACGTCGCGCGCCTTGAAATTGGCTGGAGGTCCATTGGGTTCGTAGATGACGACTCGCAGGTCATCGACACCGCGCAATGCGGCCTCAATCCGTGGCCGCACTTCGGACCAATCAAGACCGCCCAGTCCGCTGCCGAGCGGCGGGATGGCAATTGAATTGATGCCACGCTCACGGATTTCTTCCGACAAGGCACGAAGGCCGGAGTCAATATCCTCCATCCTGCTCTTGCCGCGCCAGTGGCGCTTCGTTGGAAAGTTGATGATGAACTTCGGGTTCGTCAGGGTGGCAGTTTCGTAAACAAACATCCGGCCCGGTTGCACTTCGTCCCGGCGGCAAGCGGCTTCATAGGCTTTGAAATTGGCAGGGAACCTTTCCTTGAATTGCAATGCAACGCCACGGCCCATGATGCCGACGCAATTCACCGTGTTGACGAGGGCTTCGACATCCGCCGTCAGCAAGTCTCCCTTGGTGAATTCAATCATGCTCATCCTCCCTCAATAGTACCAGTGATTGCACTTTTCGACCACTGGCTTGTGCGACGCACCCTTCAGGGCATCTGTTATCTTTGCAAGCACTCCGCTTGGGGGTGAAAAAGGTTGGTCGAGATATCCAATCCGTTCAATCATGCGCCAGGGAAACGCTTTTTGCAGCAAGAATTCCGACTGCTTGGCTTCCTTCACCGCTGCTGCGCGAAAGTCTGTTGCGGCAACAAAGTCCCAGTTTATTTCGCCGAGCTGCTCAATGCCAGTGCGGAACCGCGCGTAAACGGCACCAGCGTTCGACAATGAAACCGCCCATTGATGGCCGTTCGCTTCCGCCCATTGGACGACCTGATGCAAGTCAGCTTCCAAATGAACGATGGGCTTTTGCCCGCCTTTGTATTTCAATGCAGCGTCATTAGCGCAGTGAATGACATAAAGCATGATTGAACGCGGACACAGATAGAACGGCACATAATCGCCAACGAAAGTACCTGCATGGCAGTCAACAGGCAATGTGAGCCGTCGTTGTTTGATGCTCTCCATGCCGATCACCGCTCCACCCTGTCGCTGCGTCATCACAGAATCCGGCAGCAACCCGCCCTCACCCACAATCGATGCAAGGTTATCGACATGGACAATGTGGTAGATTTTGGGTTGGGCGGGAACGGACATTGTGGGCGTAGGATCAATCCATTCGCTTCACAAATCAATGCATTTGGGCCTTTGTCACCCGTCTCAGCGTCAGATTAATCCGCCCGCCATCGTTCAACAAACTCGATGTCCCGCTGATCACCCGGTCAACGCCGTGATAGCACAGCCGTGCGTCGCCGCCCATCACCAGCACGTCGCCGGAGTGCAGTTTGATCGTTGACGTTTTCCCGCCGCGTTCCGTACCGCCAATGCGGAACACGGCGGTGTCGCCCAACGAAATCGAAACCACGGGAGCGGAAAAATCCTCTTCGTCCTTGTCCTGGTGCAGACCCATTTTGGTGCCTGCGGCGTAAAAATTGACGAGGCAGGCTTCCGGTTCATGCGCGTAGTTCGCAACTTTGCGCCAAAGGTCCAAAACCATGGCAGGAATTGCCGGCCATGGTTTTGCCGTTTCGGGGTGGCGCTCTTGATATCGGTATCCCGCCCGGTCCGATACCCAACCCAGCGAACCCAGATTGGTCATCTTCACACTGAAGGGTCGCCCGGTGCGCGGCATGATGGGTTGAAAAAGGGGAGCATCGGCGACCGCAGCCCGCAGCTTCGTCAACAACGCCTCCTGCTCCGCCCGATCCAGCAAACCCGAAAAGTGTCTCAGTCCATTCATGCACAATTTCCCATCACGAATCCTTGAACGCCCGCAACCACCCCCCTATATACGCCCCGAACCAACACGAACATTGGGGTTGCGGGGCTTCAATCCCCCCGAAATCCCCAAGAATTTCAATCGGAGACGGCGAACTGGCAGTGCCTTGAGGGGCTGCACCCGCTGTCTGCCACAGGAGGTATTATGGGAAAAGTAATCGGCATTGATCTCGGCACCACGAATTCGTGTGTCGCTGTCATGGAAGGCAAAACCCCCAAAGTCATCGAGAACGCGGAAGGTGCGCGCACCACACCATCAATCGTGGCCTTCACGAAGGACGACGAAACACTGGTGGGCCAGCCCGCCAAGCGCCAGGGTGTGACCAATCCTGAAAACACCTTCTTTGCGATCAAGCGCCTGATTGGCCGCCGCATGGATGACCCGATGGTCGCCAAGGACAAGAAGCTCGTCCCCTACAACATCGTGAAGGCCGACAATGGCGATGCCTGGGTTGATTCACGCGGCACGAAATACGCGCCATCCCAGATTTCCGCCTTCACCCTCACAAAAATGAAGGAAACCGCCGAGCGTTACCTCGGTGAGCCCGTGACACAAGCCGTGATCACAGTTCCTGCCTACTTCAACGACTCGCAGCGCCAGGCCACCAAAGATGCTGGCCGCATTGCCGGTCTTGAAGTCCTGCGCATCATCAACGAACCAACTGCTGCTGCTCTCGCTTACGGCCTCGACAAGAAGCAGGCCGGCACCATTGCGGTTTACGATCTTGGCGGTGGCACGTTCGACGTCTCGATCCTTGAAATCGGTGATGGTGTATTCGAAGTGAAGTCCACCAACGGAGACACGTTCCTCGGTGGTGAAGACTTCGACATGCGCATTGTTGATTATCTTGCTGACGAATTCAAGAAAGAGCAGGGCATTGATCTGCGCAAGGACAAGCTGGCCCTCCAGCGCCTGCGTGAAGCCGCTGAAAAGGCCAAGATCGAATTGTCCGCTGGTGCACAGACGGAAGTAAATCTGCCGTTCATTACCGCCGATGCTTCTGGTCCCAAGCATCTCGCGTTGAAGCTGACGCGCGCCAAGCTCGAAGCGCTCGTTGATGACCTGATCCAGAAAACCGTTGAACCCTGCCGCCAGGCCTTGAAGGATGCTGGTGTGACCGCAGGCCAGATCGATGAAGTCGTTCTCGTCGGCGGCATGACCCGCATGCCAAAGGTCATCGAAGTGGTGAAGCAGTTCTTCGGCAAGGAACCGCACAAGGGTGTGAACCCGGACGAAGTCGTGGCCATTGGTGCCGCCATCCAGGGCGGTGTGTTGAAGGGCGAAGTCAAGGACGTGCTGCTGCTGGACGTGACGCCTCTGTCACTCGGCATTGAAACGCTTGGCGGAGTGTTCACGCGCCTCATTGACCGCAACACCACGATCCCGACGAAGAAATCCCAGGTTTTCTCGACTGCTGATGACAACCAGACGGCTGTCACCATCCGCGTGTTTCAGGGCGAACGTGAGATGGCCGCCGACAATAAAATGCTCGGCCAGTTTGATTTGATGGGGCTGCCCACAGCACCGCGCGGCGTACCGCAGATCGAAGTGACCTTCGACATCGACGCCAACGGCATCGTCAATGTGTCCGCCAAGGACAAGGCGACGAACAAGGAGCAGCAGATCCGCATCCAGGCCTCAGGTGGCTTGAGCGATGCCGAGATCGAAAAGATGGTGAAGGAAGCCGAAGCCAACGCCGCCGAGGACAAGAAGAAGGTCGAACTGGTGGAAGCCAGGAACAAGGCAGAAGGTCTCATCCACTCCACCACCAAGACCATGGCGGATATGGGCGACAAGCTATCGGAAGCTGATAAATCAGCAGCTGAGGCCGCAATTGCCGATGTCAAGGCGGCAATCGAAGCCGGCGATGTCGAAGCCATCAACGCCAAGACAACCGAGCTTGCCCAGGCCGCCATGAAGATCGGTGAAGCCATGTACAAGCAGTCTGCCGGTGCCGAAGCGCCAGATGGATCCGCCGACAACGACAGTGGCGACGAGAAGGTGGAGCGCGACGAACTCGATGACATCATGGACGCAGAGTTCGAAGAAGTGAAAGACGACGACAAGAAGAAGTCTTGAACTGAAACGTGATGCCCGTTTTCGAGAACTATCAATCCCTCAACCGTCATTCCCGCGAAAGCGGGGGTGACGGTTGGTTGGGAATGGCGGTGCAATTTTCAGCAAAGACCGATAAGACCTGAAATCCATGGCCAAGCGCGACTACTATGACATTCTGGGTGTGCAAAAAGGTGCCGATGAAAAGGTGCTGAAAACCGCGTATCGCAACCTGGCCAAAAAGTTTCACCCCGATGCCAACCATGGCAGCAAGGAAACCGATGCCAAGTTCAAGGAGCTGAACGAGGCCTATGACGTTCTGAAAGACCCGCAAAAAAAGGCAGCCTACGACCGTTTTGGCCATCAGGCCTTTGAGAACGGTGCGGGCGGCAGGCCCGGCGGTGGTGCCGGCTTTGGACCGGACTTCAATTCATCCATGTCCGACATTTTTGAAGATTTGTTCGGCGATTTTGTGGGCGGTGGCCGCGGCCGCCAACAACGGGGCCGTGGCGGCCAAGGTGGAAGTGGAGCCCAACGCGGCTCTGATCTGCGCTTCAATCTCGAGATCAATTTGACTGAGGCGTATTCCGGAAAAACCGCGGCTGTGCGGGTGCCGTCGTCGCAGGCGTGCGATACCTGCAAAGGCTCCGGTGCAAAGCCCGGGACACAACCCAAAACCTGCGGCACCTGCAATGGTGCTGGCGCTGTGCGCTCGCAATCCGGCTTTTTCACTGTGGAACGTGCCTGCCCAACCTGCCAGGGCCGGGGCCAGGTGATTGCCGATCCGTGCAGCGCTTGCTCGGGCCAGGGCCGCGTGAACAAGGAACGCAATCTGTCCGTCAATATTCCGGCGGGTGTTGAAGATGGCACGCGCATCCGGCTGGCGGGTGAAGGCGAAGCGGGCTTGCGCGGCGGACCAACGGGAGACCTCTATATTTTTCTCAGCCTGCGCCCGCATGAATTTTTCCAGCGCGATGGCGCAGACCTGTTTTGCAAAGTACCGATCTCGATGACGGTGGCATCGCTCGGCGGTGAAATTGAAGTGCCCACCATCGACGGCAAGAAAGCCCGCGTCACTGTTCCCGAGGGCACGCAAAACGCCAAGCAGTTCCGCCTGAAATCCAAAGGCATGCCGGTGCTCAGGTCATCGCAGCATGGCGACATGTACATCCAGGTGAGTGTCGAAACGCCAGTGAACCTGACTCGGCGGCAACGCGAGCTGTTGAAAGAGTTCGACACTGAAGCGCGCAACAACTCGCCCGAAAGCGAGGGGTTCTTTGCCAAGGCCAAGGCGTTCTGGGATGGATTTGGGGTGTAGGCCTGATTTAGACTCTGATCTGTTTTGAATGATCCACAGTCCTCCCCCGTCATGGCTCGCTTCAAGCGGGCCGTGAAAATTCAGGCCAATGAAGGATTTCGGTGCCCTGCCCTTCGGTTCGAATGTTGCGCGCCATCGCCTGTCCCAAGTCTTCCACGCGAACCCCTCGATACTTCTTCAGCGGTCCCAGCAAGACGGGTGACAGCACCAGTTGCGCCCATCAGGGCCACACGCAATTTTGGCGTTTTGGTCATTCCGGTTTTCCAACCAACATCAGGTCATTCCTGCTTCCCAAGTCCATACACCATTGCTAAGACGCCGCCCATGACATTGAAAATCGCCATCGCCGGAGCTGCCGGACGCATGGGCCGCGAACTGGCCAGAGTTGTGCACGCGACTGAGGGCTGCATCCTGGCGGGAGGCATCGAAGCTGCCGGATCACCTTTCATCGGCACGGATTATGGTTCCCTCATTGGCGTCGACGAACTCGGTGTAAAAATTTCTTCGGATGCGGAAGCTGTGCTGGCAAAGGCAGACGGCGTTGTTGACTTCACCGTTCCGCAAGCCACGCTGGCCTTGGTGGAACTCTCCGCCCGCCTCACCAAAATCCATGTCATCGGCACAACCGGCATTGACCCTGCAGGCGACGTGGCCATCAGCCGCGCGGCACAGCAAACGCGCATCGTGAAATCCGGCAACTACAGCCTGGGGATCAATGTTTTGCAGGGCCTGGTGAAAAAAGTTGCGTCAGTTCTGGGTGACGAATTTGATATTGAGGTGCTGGAAATGCATCACAGGCACAAGATTGACGCTCCGTCAGGCACGGCCCTGATGCTGGGCCAAGCCGCTGCAGATGGCCGCCAGGCCAACCTCAAAGAAAAATCCGTGCGCGTTCGTGATGGCCACACGGGTGTGCGCAAAGCAGGTGACATTGGATTTGCCACTTTGCGCGGCGGTGCCGTCATTGGTGACCACACCGTGATGTTCGCGAGCGATGCCGAGCGCATTGAACTGACGCACAAGGCGCAAAGCCGCGACATGTTTGCGCGCGGTGCCGTGCGGGCAGCGCTATGGGCGCAAAATCAAAGGCCCGGGCTCTATGACATGCAAGATGTATTGGGATTGAAATAAAATGAGTGGAACCCTCGTCCTCGTGCGGCACGGACAAAGCGACTGGAATTTGAAGAACCTTTTTACCGGCTGGAAAGATCCCGATCTCTCACCCCAAGGTGTTGAAGAGGCGAAAGCCGCAGGCCAGCGCCTGAAGGAGAAAGGCTTGAGGTTTGATATGTGCTTTACGTCGGCACTCACCCGCGCCCAGCACACATTGCAATTGATCCTCACGGAACTCACTCAAACCGGACTGCCCGAAACACGGGACCAGGCTTTGAATGAACGTGATTATGGCGAGTTGACCGGCCTCAACAAGGACGACGCCCGCAAAAAGTGGGGCGAAGAACAGGTGTTGATCTGGCGGCGGTCCTTCGATGTGCCGCCGCCTGGCGGGGAGTCATTGAAGGACACGCTGGCGCGTTCACTGCCCTACTACTTGCATCACATCCAGCCCCATGTGCTCGAGGGCAAAACCGTGCTGGTGGCAGCACACGGCAATTCCCTGCGCTCCTTGATCATGGCGATTGAGGGCATGACACCGGCGCAAATCCTGAAACGCGAACTCGAAACGGGAATCCCTGTGGTTTACAAACTCCGGGCGAATTCACTGCCGGTTTCGGTGGACGTTCTCTCAGGCTGAAAGCCGCCCTGCCTCCCACCCCAATATTGCCCGCTTGCGCGTCAGGCCCCAGTGGTAGCCCGTGAGGTCACCGGATTTTCCGATAACCCGGTGGCAGGGCACAACAAACGAAATGGGATTCTTGCCTACCGCAGCACCGATGGCCCGCGCCGCCTTGGGCTTGCCGATGTTGGCAGCGATATCACCGTAGGTGGTAAACTTGCCCATGGGAATTTTCAGGAGTGTTTCCCACACGCGGATTTCAAAATCAGTGCCGATGAACGTGATCCGCACCGGATCATTGCGCTGCCAGTGCTCGCGGGAAAAAATGCGGGCGGCAAAGGGAGCTGTCTTGGCAGAATCTTCGGCATAGCGGGCATTGGGCCAGCGCCGCACCATGTCGGCCAGCGCCTCGGCCTCTTCGCCGATGTCGCAAAACCCCATGCCGCACATGCCGTATTGCGTGACCAGCACCAGCGCCAAGCCAAAGGGCGAGGGATGATAGCCATACCAAATTTCCAGTCCTTCACCCTTGTTCTTGTAACTACCGGGCGACATGCCTTCGTGGGTGACAAAAAGGTCATGCAATCGGCCCGGCCCGGAAAGCCCCAGTTCGAGTGACGCATCGAGGATGCTGGCAGAATCCGCCAGCATGGCCTTGGCGTGGTCCAGCGTCAGCGCCTGCAGAAAGGCTTTCGGTGTCAGCCCCGCCCACCGCGTGAACAAGCGCTGCAACCCTTCCGGATTCATCTTGGCGCGCGCCGCAATCACCTCAAGCGATGGCTGGTCGCGCCAATTTTCGGTGATGAAGGAAAGAACATCCTTCACTTTGCTGTAATCATCGAGTTGGGAATGTGTCATGGCGCAAACTAAGAGGGAGCGCTGGCAATATCCACCCGAAAACCTACAAGGCCTGCCGCAGCGCCTTCGCCAAGGACTGCCGCTCTTCGGCACCGAGAAAGGATGCGATTTCGTGCGTCACGCCATGCGTGCGCAGCAGCAGCCGTCCGACCAATTCACGAAACCCGTCATACTCCAGCTCCACCCGCAGCCAGCGCCGGTTGAATGCGATGGTTTGCGACGTGCCGTCGGCAGCCATTCGCGACAAGGTCACATTGTCACCCAGGGCGGCAATGCGTTCAAATTGACCAGCATCGGCATAATTGCGCCGGAAGGCCCACCACACCAGCAGCACATCCAAGCCCAGAAAGCCGGCTATCGGCCACGCCCCTGCCACAAAAAACACCAAGCCGGCACCCAAGCTGATGAAGGCAACAATCGCCATGACGGCGACGAAGCCTTGGCGCGACAGCGAGCGGTGCGGGGTCAGCGTGACCGTCCAGTTTTCAGACTTGCCCATGGCCCCAGATTACGCAATCAAGAGAGCCACGGACCGTGACAGATTGAACCATGCCCAGACGCCTCAAGCCGCCCGAAATCGAAGCCATGTTCAGCCGGTTCCGCACGATGAATCCGGAACCGAAAGGTGAACTCCATTCGGTCAACGCATTCACGTTTCTTGTGGCTGTGGTCCTTTCGGCCCAAGCCACTGATGAAGGTGTGAACAGGGCCACGGGGCCATTGTTTCGGATCGCTGATACGCCGGAAAAGATGCTGGCACTCGGCGTTGACGGGGTGACCGAGCATGTCAAGTCCATTGGCCTGTTTCGCGGCAAGGCCAAAAATGTTGTTGCCCTGTCGCGGCAATTGATTGACCACCACCAAAGCCAGGTGCCGCATGACCGCGCAGCCCTTGAAGCGCTTCCGGGCGTTGGCCGGAAAACCGCCAATGTCGTTCTGAACACGGTGTTCGGCGAGCCGACCATTGCAGTGGACACGCATCTCTTTCGTTTGGGAAACCGATTGGGTTTGGCACCGGGCAAGGATGTTGCCGAAGTGGAACGGAAGCTGCTGAAAGTCATTCCGGAAACCTACCTGCGCCATGCCCACCACTGGCTCATTCTGCACGGCCGCTATGTGTGCAAGGCGCGAAAGCCGGAATGCTGGCGCTGTGCCATTGCCGACGTATGCACATTCAAGCCGAAGTCCGCGCCACCCGTTTGAAAATGTGCACGAAGTAGGATGTCGCAAACAATGGCACAGTGAGATTGAGCACGGGCACCAGCGACATGGCGGCAGGCAGGAAACCCGACACAAAGACCGCCATTGCATTGGTCTTGCGCAACTCCTTGGCTGCACGCGGCGGCATGAAACGCATCGCCACCATCTCGAAATACTCGCGGCTGATGAGATAGGCGTTGATGACCAGCAGCACAACAACACCGAATCCGGTGAACACCAAAGGCAACGCCAGCACATTGGCGAACAGCACCAGCACGGCAAACTGCAAAGATGTGCTGATGGCGGTCCAGCCTGAAAGCGGCACTCCCGGCTTGTCTGCCGCATAGTGCCGCGCTTCCACCTTGCCTGCCACCGTGTCGAGATAGAGCCCGGCAAAGATTGAGGTGACGGGTGCCATGAGAAAGAAAAACGCCACCAGCAATCCCAACCCCGCCCCGATGGCCATCAGCGTTTCAAGCCACGGCCATGGCACGAAGGTCAGAAACCAGAACACCGCCTGCACGGCGGCAAAGACCGCAATGAACAACAGCAGCGACAATCCGATGGCTTTCCACAGGATTGAACGGAACGATGGTGACAAGAGGTCACCCAGGGCTTTGAAAGCAGCGGAAACCATGTTTACCCAAGTAGGATGCCAGACTTGTTTCCGCAAGCGGTCTCGGCTACTTCCCGCACCAACTTCAAGGGGATTCCATGCCAGCAGGTACCGTCGACGTTCTCACCATCGGCAACGCCATTGTCGATGTCATCGCCAAGGTCGACAATGAATTCGTGGCCCGTGAAAAACTGGTCAAGGGATCGATGAACCTGATTGACGAGGCCCGCGCCGAAGACCTCTACGGCCACATGGGGCCGGCAACCGAACGCTCCGGCGGATCAGCAGGCAACACAGCGGCAGGGGTTGCTTCCTTCGGTGGCAAGACCGCCTACTTTGGCAAGGTCAAGGACGACCAACTGGGTGCCATCTACCGCCACGACATGCGCTCGCTGGGTGTGGCGTTTGACAGCGTTGCGGCATTGGACGGCCCCGCCACCGCCCGTTCGTTCATACTTGTCACCCCCGATGGTGAGCGCACCATGAACACTTATCTGGGGGCTTGCGTCAACCTGACAACGGCGGATATTGACGAAGCCATCGTCCGCGCTGCCCGTGTGACCTACATGGAAGGCTATTTGTACGACAAGCCCGATGCCATGGCGGCCTTCCGCCACGCCGCGAAAATCTCGCAAGCGGCACAGCAGTTGACCGCCATTACCTTGTCGGACTCCTTCTGTGTGGAACGCCACCGTGACGATTTTCTCGCCCTCATCCGCTCCAGTATCGACATCGTCTTTGCCAACGAGTCCGAAATCAAGTCACTCTACCAGACGCAAAACTTCCAGGGTGCTGTCAAAGCCATCGCCAAGGATTGCGCCATCGCTGTGCTGACGCGATCGGAAAAGGGCTGTGTTGTGGTCAGGGGAAATGATGTTGTCGAAGTACCGGCCCATCCTGTGGTGCAGGTTGTTGATGTCACCGGAGCGGGTGACCTTTTCGCCGCTGGTTTTCTTTATGGCTTCACCCGCGACATGCCCCTGCGCCGCTGTGCCGAACTCGGCTCGCTGGCGGCAGCCGAGGTGATTTCCCATGTCGGCGCAAGGCCGGATGTGGATCTGCACGCCCACGCCCGCGCCGCTGGCCTGCTGTAGGCCAGCTAACTTTCTCCCGCCACATTTGAAGGTTTGGTTCCACTTCACTGTGCGAGGGAAAACACATGGCAAAATTTTACGTATCCACCACCGGCAACGACAACGCTGACGGTCTGTCTGTGGCAACCGCCTTCAAGTCGCTGGCACAAGCTCAGACGGCGATGCGCACTTCAGCAGGTGATGACATCACCGATGTGCGCGGTGGCGTCTACGAATTCAAAACACCGCTCACGCTGACGGCGGCTGACAATGGCAGCACGTTTCAAGCGTATCTCAAGGAAAAGCCCGTGTTGAGCGGTGGAACCGCCATTTCCAACTGGCAAAAAGGTGCCGATGGAATCTGGACCGCCAAACTGACGTCGCACACAGACTTGCAGCAGCTGACAGTCAATGGCGTCAACCAAACGGAGGCGCGCTACCCCAACGAGACACCGGACAGCCCGCTGCGCGGCGGTTGGGCGTGGTCCAGGGAATCATCCGCCATCACCGATCACACCACACAACTCGCCTTTGACCCTGGCGATTTCAAGGCCGGACAAATTGTCAAAGGCATGAAGGTTTCGGTGCACACCGATCTGGGGTGGAGCAACAACGTTCTGACCATCGCATCTGTTGATGCCGCAAACGGCGTGATGACATTCACTTCACCGGCAGATTACGAACTGGGTCCGCGCAGCCGGTTCTTTCTGTCCGATGGCAAGGTGCATCTGGACAAGCCCGGCGAGTGGTGGTTCGACAGTGCCACGAAAACCGTGCACTTCAAGGCACCCGAAGGGTTTTCGGGCACGGGTGCCGTTGCATCCGGCACCAACGCCATTGTCGAAATCCAGGACGCAACGGACATTACCTTCTCGGGGTTCACCTTCTCCGATGCCGTGACAGCGGCACCCAATTCCGATTTCCAATCCGCTGGCGTCACAATATTTGACAGCACATCGATCACGCTGTCGGGCAACACCTTCCTCAACCTTGGCAAGGGAATTTTCGCGGGCGGGGCATCATCGGACCTGACAATTGCCAACAATGATTTCCGCCACATCTGGTCCGCAGGCGTCGATCTGGAGGATGGCACGCACCACAACAAGGTCACCGGAAACAGCATGCAATGGCTGGGCGAAGTGTTTGTGCCGCGCGGTGCCATCAGCATGCATGAGAGTTACGCCAACACCATCAGCGGCAACCTGATCCGTGATGTACCGCGCGGTGCCATCATGGACGTTCACTATAATCCGCAGAACCAATCGGGTGGCCACCTCATCGAGAAAAACATCATCATTCACAGCGTGCGAGAAACACCGGATTTTGGCCCGATCTACGTGTACGCATCGCTTGATCCCGGCCACAGCGGTGACACCATCTGCTACAACCGCGTGATCGACTCACAGGGACTGGAAGCGGAAATCGGTGGATTCAGGCCGGGGCAGCAGTACAGTCATGGCATCTATATCGATGACTTTTCCAGCAACAACAGGATCTACCAGAACTTTGTGCAAGGGGCCGTGCAGGGTGGCATCTACTTCCATGGCGGCGACAACAACATCGCCCATGACAATGTGGTGATTGAAAACAAGCACAAGAGCCTGCTGTTCATGCCCATTGACGGCCAGGCGATGACGGGCAACCAGATGTACAACAACATTGTTGCCGGATATTGGAGCACAGAGTACGGCAACACCGTCGAACTTGATCCCGCGCTCGTCGCCGGATCGAGCCTGTTCCGCAATTTCTATATCCAGTCTGCCGGTCTTTCCATGTCGTTCAACGACAAGACTTTGGCGCAATGGCAGGCGGCGGGATACGACATCGTCAGCACCGTCTCCGGCCTGTCACCGTTTGTGAACCCACACCAGGGTGATTTCTCGCTTTTGCCCGGCAGTCCACTGATCAAGGCGGGTTTCAACCCGCTTCCATGGGACCTGATGTCTACTTTCCGTGGTGGTCTTGTGGTGACGGGGACGCTGGGAAAGGATTTTCTCACGGGTGGCAAAACCAACGACATCATTGATGGCCTTGCCGGTGATGATCTTTTAGCGGGTGGTGCAGGCGCGGATGAACTGGTGGGGGGCGATGGCATTGACACCGCGACCTATCTCTCCGCTTCGGCAGGCGTTGTGGCGTCGCTTCGCAACGTGGCGATCAACACGGGCGATGCCAAGGGCGATGTCTATGACCGCGTCAACAATCTGCAAGGTTCAGTTTACGCCGACAAGCTGCACGGCAATGATTGGGCCAACAAGTTGTGGGGCAATGCCGGAAACGACTGGATGTGGGGCGGCCTTGGCCGTGACACACTGGTCGGTGGCGCTGGCGCTGATACATTCGTGTTCACTGCAATCAAGGAATCGACTGTGGCAGCCCGTGACATCATTGACGGCTTCTCGCTGCGGCGTGACAAGATTGATCTTCAGGCCATTGATGCGGACCCGGATACCGGCGGCAACCAGGCTTTCCGGTTTCTGGGGTCAAAGGCATTTGACGGGGCGGATGCGGCGCTTCGCGTGATCAAAAGTGCAAACGACACCCAATTGCTTGCTGATCTCGACGGCAACGGGATCGCGGACTTTGCCATCACGATCAAGGGTGCGGTGGACCTCAGCGCGGTTGATGTGTTGCTTTAGAAGGCGATCCGTTGCAATTGGTTGTATTTGCAATTGTTTGCCACTATTGCGCGATGTTCTCAGAATCGCGCTAGGAAACCTGTATGTTCACTTTATGTTATTATGGCACTCCATAGCCAATATCCTGAAATTCGCGTCTGGAGCGATCCTGGGGGCTTGGCGGGGCATGTTTTCCGGTGAGGATGGGAATTTTCCTTTTTGGGCGGAGAGAGACTTTCGTACAGTTCCCGCAGTGAAAAAATAGTTCCTGACAGTTGATGCTCGTGCGCGGCCCTGCTAGGTTCGGCCCACAGAGAGGTTCACCCATGTGTGGCATCGTTGGATTATACCTGAAAAATCCGAAGCTTAAGCCCAAGCTCGGCAAGATGTTCAAGCCCATGATCATCGAAATGACCAATCGCGGACCGGATTCAGCGGGCGTTGCCATCTATCGCAATCCGGTGAAAAAGACCGAGACCAAATTCTCGCTGGCCCATGACGATGCATCCTTCGACTGGAAGAAGCTGGTGGTGGCCCTCAACAAGGCGCTCAAATCCAAATCAACGATGCAGAAAATTGGCAACCACTGCATCCTCGTGACGACCGCAAAAGAAAAGGCGGTTGAAGCCTGGCTCAGCGAAAAGCATCCCAAGGTGCGCATCGTCGGTTCTGGTCATTCCATCGAAATTTTCAAGGAAGTGGGCCTGCCCGCCAATGTCTATGACAAGTTCAACCTCGATGCAGCGCAAGGCACCCACATCATCGGCCACACCAGAATGGCGACCGAAAGTGCGGTGACCACGGCCGGTTCGCATCCCTTCGCCACCGGCGCTGATCTTTGCCTCGTGCACAACGGCTCGCTTTCCAACCACAATCGCTTGCGCGAAAACCTGCGCAAGGAAGGCATCGAATTCCAGACCGAGAACGACACCGAAGTCGCCGCCGCCTACATGACATCGAAATTGCGCAAAGGTGTTTCATTGAAACAGGCGTTGGAAGATTCGCTGAAAGACCTCGATGGATTTTTCACCTTCCTCGTCGGCACTGCCAATGGTTTTGCCGTGGTGCGCGATCCCATCGCGTGCAAACATGCGGTCATCGCCGAAACTGATGATTGGGTGGCGATGGCCACCGAATACCGCGCCATCGCGCATCTGCCCGGTGCCGATGACGCCAAGATTTGGGAACCCGAACCCAGCAAAGTCTATTCCTGGGGGCATGCGTGAACGAACTCGATCTGAAAAAAGTCGGTGTGCGCGGCATCAACTCCACGCTGCATGAGCTGCCGAAAAACACCAACGAAAAACACTGGGTCATCCGCAACCCCATGGGCCAGCACGCGATTGCCGTCGGCATTGATGGACCATTGCAGATCGACATCAAGGGCCATGTTGGGTTCTATTGCGGTGGCATGAACAAGGATGCGGAAATTGTCATCGATGGCCATGCCGGTGTTGGCACCGCCGAAAACATGATGTCGGGATTGGTCTGGGTGAAAGGCAACACATCGGAATCCGCTGGGGCCACCGGAAATGGTGGATTGCTGGTTGTTGATGGTGACGCCTCATCGCGCTGCGGCATTTCGATGAAGGGCATTGATATTGTCGTCGGTGGTTCGGTGGGCCATATGTCAGCCTTCATGGCCCAGCGCGGCAATCTCGTTGTCTGCGGCGATGCCGGCGAAGCACTCGGCGATTCCATCTATGAAGCGCGCCTTTATGTGAAAGGCAAGGTTGCCAATCTCGGAGCGGATTGCATCGAGAAAGAAGTTCGCGCCGAACACCTTGAGGATTTGGCCAAGTTGCTCGACCGCGCCAAACGCAAAGAGAGACCCGAGCAGTTCCGGCGCTATGGCTCGGCGCGCAAGCTTTATACATTTAGTGTTGACCATGCGGATTCGTATTAGCGTGACAATGATTAAATCGATTCTTCTCTTCAACCCGTCATTCCCGCGAAAGCGGGAACCCAACTTGTCCGCAAGTTCGCGTGCTGAAAGTTGGATCCCCGCTTTCGCGGGGATGACGGTTTATGAGTTAAAGGTATAAAATGGATCCCAACATCCCCCGTACCCTGCCGCGCAAATCAGCGACCTTCGACGATCACACGCTGTCGGAAATCCGCCGCGCTGCCACAACGGGCATCTATGACATCCGCGGTGCCGGTGCCAAACGCAAGCTGCCGCATTTTGATGATCTGCTGTTTCTCGGCGCGTCGATCTCGCGCGATCCGCTCGAAGGCTACCGCGAAAAATGCGGCACTGATGTGGTTCTTGGCACGCGCTTTGCGAAAAAACCGATTCACCTCAAAATCCCGATCACCATTGCAGGCATGAGTTTCGGCTCGCTCTCCGCCAATGCAAAAGAAGCGTTGGGACGCGGTGCTTCTGCTGCGGGCACATCGACGACCACAGGCGATGGTGGCATGACGCCGGAAGAGCGCGGGCAATCGAAGCATCTGGTTTATCAATATCTCCCGTCGCGCTATGGCATGAACCCGGATGACTTGCGCAAGGCCGATGCCATTGAAGTTGTCGTGGGGCAAGGTGCCAAGCCTGGTGGTGGTGGCATGTTGCTGGGGCAAAAAATTTCGGATCGCGTTGCAGCGATGCGCTGTTTGCCGAAAGGCATCGACCAACGCTCCGCCTGCCGCCATCCGGACTGGACCGGGCCTGATGATCTTGAAATCAAGATTCAGGAACTGCGCGAAATCACCAATTGGGAAAAACCGATCTATGTGAAAGTTGGCGGGGCACGGCCCTACTACGACACAGCGCTTGCAGTGAAATCCGGTGCGGATGTTGTTGTCGTCGATGGCATGCAAGGTGGCACTGCCGCAACACAGGAAGTGTTCATCGAGCATGTCGGCATGCCCACCCTCGCCTGCATCCGGCCTGCGGTGAGAGCGCTGCAGGAATTGAACATGCACCGCAAAGTGCAGCTCATTGTCTCCGGCGGCATTCGCAATGGTGCTGATGTGGCCAAGGCCTTGGCGCTGGGAGCGGATGCAGTTTCGATTGGCACGGCGGCACTTGTGGCGCTGGGTGACAACGATCCGCATTACGAAGACGAATACAACAAGCTTGGCACAACAGCGGGCGCTTATGACGACTGGCACGAGGGCCGCGATCCGGCGGGTATCACCACGCAGGATCCCGAATTGATGAAGCGGCTTGATCCGGTGAAAGCGGGCAAACGCCTGTACAATTATCTCAAGGTGCTCACACTCGAAGCGCAAACCATCGCCCGTGCCAATGGCAAGTCGCATGTCCACAATCTGGAACCCGAAGACCTCTGTGCACTGACGATTGAAGCGGCTGCCATGGCCGGTGTGCCATTGGCGGGTACGAATTGGATTCCGGGACGCGGAAATTACTGAAAGGGGAAACACCATGAGCATCGATCTTTCGGCGCACGCCAAGAAGCAGGGTATCAAATATTTCCTGTTCAATTTCACCGATCTGTTCGGCACGCAACGCGCCAAGCTGGTGCCGGCTGAAATGGTCAACCGGATGCAGAAAGCGGGCGCTGGATTTGCGGGCTTCGCCACCTGGCTCGACCAAACACCTGCACACCCAGACATTCTGGTGATGCCTGATCCCGATTCACTCATCCAGTTGCCGTGGAAGCCGGAAGTGGCGTGGATGGCGGGCGATCCGTGGATGGAGGGCAAGCCCTTGGCGCAAGCGCCGCGCCTTGCGTTGAAAAACGCGGTGGCCGCCGCCGCGCAAAAGAAAATGACCATGATGGTGGGTTGCGAACCGGAGTTCCATCTCATCACGCCGGATGGATCAGCACCTTCGGACGCGCGCGATTCGCAGGAGAAACCCTGCTACGATCAAACCGCCATCATGCGGCGCATCGATGTGATCGGTGAAATCTGTTCGATCATGACGCAACTGGGTTGGGGTCCTTATCAAAACGACCATGAAGATGCGAATGGCCAGTTCGAGATCAACTGGAATTACAATGATGCGCTGACGACAGCTGATCAACTCGCCTTCTTCAAATTTCTGGTGAAGTCGATTGCCGAAAAGCATGGTCTGCGCGCCACCTTCATGCCGAAACCCTTCATCAATCTCACCGGCAACGGCAACCACGCGCATATTTCGGTGTGGGACAAGAAGGGTGGCAAGAATCTTTTTGACGATGACAAGGACGAGAAGGGCCTGTCACAACTCGCCTATCATTTCATCGGCGGTCTGATCCATCACGCGGATTCGCTGGTGGCGATCACCAATCCAACGGTGAACTCCTACAAGCGCATCAACGCGCCGCGCACACTGTCGGGTGCAACATGGTCACCCAACACGGTGACCTTCGGCGGCAACAACCGCACCCACATGGTGCGCATTCCCGATGCCGGCCGCATTGAGTTCCGCTTGCCTGACCCTTCCGCCAATCCCTACCTGATGCTGGCCGGCATTCTCGCCAGCGGCATGGATGGCATCGACAATAAACGTTCACCGGGCAAACGCCTCGACATCGACATGTACGCCGAAGGCCACACGGTGAAGGGTGCGAAGAAACTGCCGCTCAATCTGCTCGATGCACTGCGCAATCTGGAGAAAAACACGGTGTTGCGTGAAGCCCTGGGCGCTGAAACTTTTGATGGCTATCTCAAGCTCAAGCACGCTGAGTGGAACCAATACTGCCGCCACCTCACCCAGTGGGAGCGCGACACGACGCTGGATTGTTGATGAGCACTGCCGGAATATGCGGTTCAAACTTCCTTCTCCCCTTGCGGGAGAAGGTGGATCGCGCTGCATGCGCGAGCCGGATGAGGGGGTCGTTCCGAGCGCAAAGTGTTGGCAGCAGAGTGTCTGATTGGCCCCCCCTCATCTGTCAGCCTGCGGCTGACATCTTCTCCCGCGAGGGGAGAAGAAAGCAGTGAAATACTCAGCCTTCTCCATTTTCAAGAATGCCCTGTCGGGTCACAAGAACTGGCAGCCGGCCTGGCGTGACCCGGAGCCTCAACCCGAATATGATGTCATTATCGTGGGCGGTGGCGGGCATGGGCTGGCGACGGCTTATTATCTTGCCAAGGAACATGGGCTGAAGAACATTGCCGTACTGGAAAAAGGCTGGCTCGGCTCCGGCAACATCGGGCGCAACACCACCATCATCCGCTCAAACTACATGCTGCCCGGCAACAATCCTTTCTACGAACTCTCGATGAAATTGTGGGAGGGGCTGGAACAGGATTTCAACTTCAACGCCATGGTCTCGCAACGTGGCGTGTTGAACTTGTGTCACACCGATGCACAACGTGATGCCTTCGCGCGGCGTGGCAATGCCATGCGCATTGATGGCGTTGATGCGGAACTGCTGGACCGCGACGATGTGCGCGCGATGTATCCGTACTTCGACTATGACAACGCGCGCTTTCCGATCAAAGGTGGATTGTTGCAACGGCGCGGCGGCACGGTGCGGCATGATGCTGTCGCGTGGGGTTATGCACGCGGTGCGGATTCGCGCGGTGTTGATGTGATACAGAATTGCGAAGTGAAAGGCATCACAATCGAGAATGGCCGTGTGACCGGCGTTGAAACATCGCGTGGATCAATCAAGTGCAAAAAGCTCGGTCTTGCAGCTGCCGGGCATTCGTCCGAAGTTGCCGCGATGGCGGGATTGAAGCTGCCCATTGAAAGCCACGTGTTGCAGGCCTTCGTATCGGAAGGCTTGAAACCCTTCATCGATGGCGTCGTGACCTTTGGTGCCGGCCATTTCTACATCTCGCAATCAGACAAGGGCGGGCTGGTGTTTGGCGGCGATCTGGATGGCTACAACTCCTATGCTCGGCGCGGCAATCTGCCAATGATCGAGCATGTGGTCGAAGGCGGCATCGCCATGATCCCGGCCCTGTCACGGGTTCGCCTGTTGCGAAGCTGGGGTGGTGTGATGGACATGTCCATGGATGGATCGCCGATTATCGACAAAACCTCCGTACACGGATTATATCTCAACGCCGGATGGTGCTACGGCGGGTTCAAGGCCACACCGGCATCCGGATTCTGCTTCGCGCATCTCATCAGCCGCGACGAACCGCACCCAACCGCAACTGCGTATCGCTTGGACCGTTTCCGGCGCGGCTACACGCTTGATGAAAAAGGCCAGGGTGCCACGCCCAATCTGCACTGACATGAATCAGAACATCTGGCAAATCGGTTGCTCCACCACAACGTCGTCCTCCGCGAAGGCGGAGGACGCAACTTTGCACAGGGTCAAGTTGGATGGTCCGCCTGCGCGGATCATGACGGTATATTGGGGAGATTTGGTGGGGAAAGCATCATGCTGATCCCTTGCCCCCATTGCGGAACGCGGCCCGTGGAGGAATTCACGTTTCTCGGTGATGCAAAGCCGAAACGACCCACATCCCCTGACATGGAAGAGTGGTTTGACTACGTCTATTTGCGCGACAATCCGCGTGGTTCATTTGATGAATATGTCCACCATACCGGCGGATGCCGCCAGTGGCTGGTGATGACGCGCAACACTGAAACCCATGAGGTGAGTGGCGCAGTGGCGGCGAAAGACTACAATAAATGAGTGGCTTCCGTCTCAAGAGCGGCGGCCTCATTGATCGCGGCGCGCTGCTGAATTTTACCTTCGATGGCAAATCCTTCACCGGCTTTGCAGGCGACACACTTGCATCCGCGTTGATCGCCAACGGCGTGCATCTGATGGGGCGGTCGTTCAAGTATCACCGCCCGCGTGGTGCCATCACGGCGGGTGCGGCAGAGCCCAATGCGCTGGTGGAATTGCGCAGCGGTGGACGCAAAGAAGCCAACACCCGCGCCACGATGATCGAGCTCTACGATGGACTTGAAGCGAACAGCCAGAACCGCTGGCCATCTCTCGATTTTGACATTGGTGCCATCAACTCACTTGCGTCACATTTTTTCGTTGCAGGTTTCTACTACAAGACTTTCATGTGGCCGAAAAGTTTCTGGGAAAAAATCTACGAGCCGCTGATCCGCAAAGCGGCGGGACTGGGAACCGCGTCAAAAGAAGTCGATCCCGACACCTACGAAAAGGCTTACGCCCACTGTGAGTTGTTGGTGATCGGCTCCGGCCCCGCAGGTTTGATGGCGGCACTGGCGGGTGCGCGTTCAGGTGCGCGCGTAATCCTTGCTGATGAGCATGCGCGTTTCGGTGGTTCGTTGTTGTGGGAACAGGACGAGATTGACGGCAAGCCAGCTCGCGTGTGGGCGCTGGAAATCATCGCTGAACTTGCATCCATGCCCAACGTCACACTGATGCCGCGCACCACCATCTTCGGCTGGTTCGATGGCAATGTGTTTGGTGCGGTTGAGCGCGTGAACGATCACGTTGCCGTGCCGCCAGCGCATCAACCACGTCAACGCTATTGGCGCATCTTTGCGAAAAAAGCAGTACTTGCGGCTGGTGCAGAAGAACGTCCCATCGTGTTTGGTGGCAATGATGTGCCCGGCGTCATGACCGCTTCCGCATCACGCAAGTATGCGAGCCAGTATGGCGTCGCATCGGGACAAAGCATTGCAGTGTTTGCCAACAATACGTCAGGTGGCCGCACGGTCAGGGACCTGCAAGCGCACGGCCTCGACGCATTCACTGCCAGCATCGTTGACGTCAAGGGTCGCAAGCTGGTTTCGTCTGCGCTGCTGGCTGACGGCTCTGATGCATCGTGCGATGCCGTTGCGATGTCTGGTGGGTGGTCGCCAATTGTGAATCTGATGTGCCATCGCGGTGCCAAACCTGTGTGGAATGATCATCTCGCCTGCTTCCTGCCGCCGGATGTCGGCAGTAACTTTGTCGCTGCAGGCTCCGCCAATGGCAAATTCACGCTTGCAGAATGTCTGGGTGATGGTGCTGCGAAAGGAACGTTGCGTGGCAAACCTCCGGCAATTCCCAAGTGCAGCGATGACACATTCAGCATTACACCGCTGTGGTGGGTGAAGGAGTCCACCGGCAAGGCCTTCGTTGACTACCAGAACGATGCCACGGCGAAAGACCTGCCGCTGGCAGCGCGTGAAGGCTACTCTGGCATCGAACTCGCCAAGCGCTATACCACCGCTGGCATGGCAACCGATCAGGGCAAACTTGGCAATGTGAATGCGATAGCCATTCTGGCCGAAGCGACGGGCAAGTCCATCGCACACGTAGGCACCACGACATTCCGGCCGTTTTACACGCCAGTGTCATTCGGAGCTTTCGCCGGGCATTCCAAGAGCCATCATTTCCAGCCAGTCCGCAGAACACCGTTGCATGAGTGGGCGCAAGAGCAGGGAGCTGTATTCGTTGAGACCGGACTGTGGATGCGTTCTTCCTGGTTTCCGCGACAAGGTGAGGACTGGCTGGCCGCAGCTTCGCGCGAGGTGCTCAGTACACGGAACAATGTCGGGCTGTGCGATGTGTCAACCCTCGGCAAGATCGACATCCAGGGTGCCGACGCTGGAGTCTTACTCGATAGACTCTACTGCAACACCTTCTCCACGCTCGCCATTGGCAAAGCACGATATGGCTTGATGCTGCGTGAAGATGGTATCGTGATGGACGATGGCACCACGTCGCGCCTTGCCGACGATCACTTCATCATGACGACAACCACGGCCAACGCGGCAAAGATCATGTCGCATATTGAGTTCTGCCATCAGGCGCTGTGGCCGGAGCTTGATGTGACGTATGCTTCCGTCACCGAGCAGTGGGCGCAGATGGCTGTCGCTGGGCCGAAAGCGCGGGCGACGTTGCAGAACGTGGTTGATGACATCACGCTCAACGATGAGACCATGCCCTATCTTGCGGCGCGGGAAGTCACTGTGCTTGGAGGCATCGAGGCGCGGCTGTTCCGCATTTCGTTCTCAGGTGAACATGCCTATGAACTTGCGGTGCCTGCCGACTATGGCAACGTGGTTGCGCGCGCGCTGATGCGGGCTGGGCAAGAGTTCGGCATTACACCCTATGGCGTGGAAGCGCTCTCCATCATGCGCATCGAGAAGGGGCATGTCGCGGGCGGCGAATTGAATGGCACCACCACGGCAGGCGATTTGGGTCTTGGCAAGATGATGTCCACCAAGAAGGACTACATCGGCCGCATGATGGCCACCCGTGATGGTTTGGTTGATCCGAACCGGCAATGCGTCGTCGGCATTCGCCCCGTGAACAAGGCTGACAAAATCCGCTCCGGCTCGCATCTCTTGAAGCGCGGTGACAAACCTTCAATGGCCAACGATCAAGGTTATATTTCGTCCGTCGCGTGGTCGCCCATGTTGAACATATGGCTCGGTCTCGTCCTGCTATCCAATGGCCGCGCACGTCATGGCGAAGTGATGCAGGTGTTTGATGGCCTGCGCGACATCCACATGCTGGCCGAAATCTGCGATCCTGTGCATTTCGATGCGAAGAACGCGAGGCTGCATGACTGAGGCCCGCACTCTGCCGCTGCGCAATGTCGCAAAGCCGAGGCGCTTTGGCGCAATAGCGGGAGCGCATGGCCTCACACTCACCATCGTTCATCCCGTCATGCTGGTCGCCGTCATCGCACGAAAGGGCAAGTCGAAGCCAGTTGCAGCTGCGCTGAAGACATTGCAGAGCGGTACCGTGATGTGGGCGGGACCAGACCAGTATTTTGTTGAAGGTGTTCGACACACGGAATTGAAGAAGCAACTGGGTACTGACGCTTCCGTCATCGATCAAAGCCATGGCCGCGTCATCATTCGTGTCAGTGGCCCGAAAGCGCGGGCGGTGCTGGCCAAGGGAACACCGGTTGATCTGCATACGGATCACTTTCCCGTGGGCAAATCGGCGATGACGCAGATGGCGCATGTCGGTGTGCACCTCACGCGCACGGGTGCCGATGAGTTCACGCTATCGGTGTTCCGGGGGTTCTCCGAGAGTTTTTGGGAGTGGCTGACGGATTCCGCGTTGGAGTTTGGGTTTCACGTTTCCTGAACCAGCCACAAGTTGCCCTTTGACCACCGCTGGTCACATTCAGGTGATTTTGCAGGACACCACTGGCATCCGACAAAGGTATCAACGTATCAAGTACCCAGTCAAATAGAATGATGGAGCCGTGGCGTTTTGACCAGAAAATTTGCAGGGCAAGTCATTCTTGCCGTTATGGCAATCGGGCTGTCATTTGGTTTACATCAAACGGCCTCGGCCCAGGACGCCTTCAAATCGCCTGATGTGCTGGTGCTTGGCGACTCGCAACTCAGCTTTGGCGCAGGTGTTGCCTTCATCGAATTTCTCAAAAAGAATGGCAAAGCCTGTGGCCTCAACCCGAATTGGTCGATCGGCGTTCTTGGTGTGCGGTCGAGTTCTCTCCGTGCCTGGACCGCCCGGGATGGCGGCGGCAAGAAAGCCATCTGCGACGTTGATCCAAAATGGAAAGTGAACGCTGGTTCATTCGGTGTCATCAACAAGACCAGCAACAAATATGTGCAAATCGGACAAGGCGATGCATATCAATTCTGTGCGACCGGGAAATCGCCCTTCCAGTCGATGTTCGCTGGCGGATACTACAACCCCAAGATTTTTGTCATGGCCTTTCTTGGCAACGCCACGGAGCGGTGGGCGAACAGCGAGGCTGATGCCCTGGATGATGTCAAAAGAACAATGCTGGATTTGCCAGGTGATCTGCCTTGCATTTTCATGACAACGGCGCCGGGCTACACAGCAAAGATCAATGACGAACGCCAAAGGGCGCAGGACAATATCGAAAAGGCATTCAAGACAGCGGGCAAGCGCTGCACGTTCGTTCAAGGTTACACACCTGCCACGATCGCCGCCAACCAGGGCAATGCCGGCAAGTTCCGCCTGAAACCAGATGGCACGGTGAAAGACCCCTATCATCCCACCGAGAATTCCGCGCGCGAGTTTTTGTCCCTGATCAAGGGATCGTTGTGCAACGCCTTCAGGACTGAGTTGGCGGGATAGCCCATCACAGCACATCACAACTGCGCGAGGTCACGGACACGTTAGTGCCAAGTGTTGCAGTGGTGCTGTAAGCGGAAAGCTCTCGAAAGGACAATCTCATGCTTAAACGCTCCCTGTTATCCCTCGTGTTCCTGGCCGGACTGGCCGGCACTGTTATTGCCGGTCCACAATATGTCGACGGCACGGGTTTCGCCATTTCCGGCTATGACGCTGTGGCCTACTTCAATGGTGGTGCCCAAGCCGGAAAAAAGGAATTCACAACCACATTCAATGGCGCGAAATTTGCGTTCTCCACGGCTGCCAACCTCGCAACATTCCAGGCCAGCCCCGGTAAATACGCGCCCGCCTATGATGGTCATTGCGCTTTTGGCGTGGCCCAGGGTGGCAAAGTTCCCGGCAATCCGAAGCTGTGGAAAATTGTGGGTGGCAAGTTGTATCTGAACATCACAAAGTCTGTGCAAGGTGACTGGGAGGCCGACATCCCCGGCAACTTGAAAAAATCAACCCGCAACTGGAAGAAGCTGGCATCCAAGGGCGCGTCAACGCGTTCCATTCCGGCGTTCAGTTCAACGGCACCGAATTGAGTTTCAACTGCACTGCAAGATGCGATAGCAAGGCGGGGCTATTCATCTTGGAGTGTTGGCGATGGCATATCTCATGAATGGTGGTGATGTCATCGGGCGCGAGTTGAAAAGCGCAGGTGCCACACATGCATTCGGCATTCCGGGTGGTGAGGTTTTGGCGCTTGTGCAAGGTCTCAACGCGGCAGACATCCGCTTTGTCCTGGTGAAGCACGAAAACAGTGGCGGGTTTTTTGCCGAGGGCCATTGGCACATGACCGGTGCGTTGCCTGTGCTTGTTGCAACGCTGGGCCCGGGTGTTGCCAATGCTGTCAATGTTGTTGCCAATGCGATGCAAGATCGCGTGCCGCTCATCTTCCTGACAGGTTGTGTTGAGGGTGCGCTGGTTGGCAGTTTCACCCATCAAGTGGTGGATCACCAGGCGATGCTGCGGCCCGTTACAAAAGGATCGTTCAGGTTGGAGCGCGGCAAGATTCGCGTCATGATGCGAAAGGCGATTGCCCTTGCGCTGTCAGGCCAGCCCGGGCCTGTGCACATTGATGTGCCGGTGGATGTGGCTGAGTTGGGTGCAATCGAGCAAGAAGCAATTCCCGTTTCAGAAACTGTCACCCTTGCGATTGAGCAAAAGGATGTGGCAACAGCGCTTGCATTGCTTGCCCCTTCAAAAAGGCCACTCGCAATTGCTGGTGTGGATGCCATGCTGGAAGGTGCGGGCGCTGCCATCACTGACTTTTGCCGGCAGCACAAGATGCCTTTGGTGACGACATACAAGGGCAAGGGACTGATGCCGGAAAGCGATGTGCTGTGCCTTGGCGCGGTTGGTCTTTCACCGCTTGCCGACAAAACCCTGCTGCCGTTGATTGCACAGGCTGATTGCCTGCTGTTGCTGGGCTATGATCCGATTGAGATGCGCGCGGGCTGGCGCAATCCCTGGGGCAAAGAAAAATCAGTTATCGAAATTGCACCGGTTGAACGCGACCACGGCATGCATGATGTGTCTGTTTCCATTGTCGGTGAGATTGCTTCAACATTGCGTGCGTTGAACCACGAAGCTCCCTATCGCTTGGCGGGGAACGAACCGGCCAAAGCGCGGGCAGCACTGCAAATTGATTTTTCGGGCCCCCAATCTTGGGGACCACATGCCGCATTTCGCACCCTGCGCGATGTGCTGCCGGATGTGACCGTTGTTACGGCAGACTCCGGTGCCCATCGCATTGTTTTGAGCCAGATGTGGGAATGCCGCGGTCCCCGAACGCTGCTGCAATCCTCCGGTTTCTGCACCATGGCTTGTGCCTTGCCGCTGGCCGCTGGGGCCAAATTGGGTCGCGGTGAAGTGCCCGTTGTGTGTGTAGTGGGAGATGCTGGCCTTGACATGGCAGCAGGGGAACTCGCTACGCTGCGTGATTTGCGGCTGCCCGTCATCATCTGCGTGCTGGTTGACCAATCGCTGGCATTGATTGACCTGAAGCAGCGCAAGAACCAGCTCCCCTCTGTCGGTGTGTGCTTCGGAAAGACAGATTTTGCGGCAGTCGCGAGGGCCTATGGTGGCCATGGTGCAGATGTGGCCAATGCGCCAGACCTAAAAGTTGAACTTGAGCGCGCCCTGACGCGCGACAGTTTTTCTGTCATCGCCATTCATATTCCCAACCGTGCCTATGATGGTTACATCTAATGCGCGCTCAAAAACCCATCGGACATTCAATTCTGTTCACAGCCGCGTGAACTCACGGGGAGTTGAGTATCCCTGGAATATTTTGCTGCTAGTCATGAACGGCATTTCAGGTTTTAGCGGGCCGTGTTTTGCTTGAACGAGGAAAAACTTTTGGGCGACATGCAAGCAACAGACCTGAGCGGACTACCGACCAGCCTTCCCGCAAGCCATATCACACTTTGGAACCGGATCATTCTGGGCATCCTCAGCCACGGTGCCACGCCGGGTCCGGACCTGCTCAAACTGATTGCCGAGCAAGCTGATTTCGCTTTGGGACACGCCATTCGGGGCTTTGCGTGCAAGCTTTTGGCGCGTGCCGAAATGGATGACATCGCTGCATCTGCGCTTGCAAGTGCCAAGGCTTGTCCGCCCGGAACGGCACGGGAAACAAGCTTTGTTCTGGCGCTGGAAGACTGGATCAAGGGAGCGCCAACCCGCGCAACCGCGCGGTTGCAATCGATCCTTGACCAGCACCCCCGCGATGCGCTGGCAATGAAACTTGTACAAGGCATTCATTTCATGATGGGTCGCCCGCGCGACATGCGGGCATCAGTTGAAGGCGTGATCGGCACATGGGATGACCACCCTGCCAAAGGCTACCTGCTGGGTTGCCACGCTTTCACATTGGAAGAAACAGGGGAATATGAGCGCGCAGAATTGATGGGCCGCAAAGGCATTGAACTGGCTCCCGACGATGCCTGGGGTCTGCATGCCGTGGCCCATGTTTATGACATGACAGCCCGCGCGGGCGAGGGACTGAAATGGCTTGAGGGACGCGAAGCCTCGTGGGCCCATTGCAACAACTTCCGCTACCATGTGTGGTGGCACAAGGCGCTCATGCATCTCGACATGGGCAACTATGCGGACGCACTGGAACTTTATGACCGCGACATTCGCGCTGACAAAACGGATGACTACCGCGACATTGCCAACGCTGCGTCACTGCTGTCACGGCTCGATCTTGAAGGCATAGATGTTGGGCAACGGTGGACCGAGCTTGCCGACATCTCCGAAAGACGGGCCATGGATGGTTGCCTCGCCTTTGCAGATCTCCACTACATGCTGTCTCTGTGCGGCGGCGAACGCCAGGAAGCGGCAGTCGGCTTGATTTCCCGCATGGCCAAGGCAAAGTCTGAACTGTGTGAAACACAACGCATCATTGCCCACCCTGGCCTGCGCCTGGCCAAGGGCATGCACGCATTTGCGTCCGGTGAGTATGCCAATGCCTGGCTTAACCTGCGGGACGCACGGGCTGACCTGCAGGCGATCGGCGGCAGCCACGCGCAACGCGATGTGTTCCAGCGTGTTTGCATTGAAGCTGCCATCCGTGGTGGTTATCTAGATGCCGCTGAAGGATTGCTGTCGGAACGCTCGGTGCAACGCAACAGCACGATGGATGGCTATGCATTGCGGCGACTGGACTTGATCCAACGTGCCAAACAGTCTGTCGTCTGACGCCAGCGCAGGTACAGGCAGACGATGACTTCTGATTTCATCCAAGGACCGCCCAAGAAACAACGCGATGTCCGGCTCGATTTTTTTCGTGGCCTTGGCATGTTCATCATCCTCATTGCCCACATCACCAACAATCCTTGGACTCTCTACATTCCTGCCCGCTTCGGCTTTTCAGACGCCACGGAAATGTTCATCTTCTGCTCCGGCATGGCATCGGCCATCGCCTTTGGCGCGGTATTCGCGCGGGCTGGTTTCTTCATGGGTCTGTTTCGCGTTGCCTTCCGCATCTGGGAAATCTACTGGGTTCACATTGCCACCTTCATGCTGACGCTGGCGGCGGTATTCATCATCAACCGCACCGGACTGTTTACACGGGATGAAGTGGGCGCACTCAACCTCGCACCTTTTCTCAAGGCTTCGGGCAATCAAGTCATCGGGCTTTTTACGCTGACCTACGTGCCAAATTATTTTGACATTCTCCCCCTGTACATCGTCATCCTCGCGTTGCTGCCGGTGATGATGCTGCTGGCCCGTGTGCGTGTCCATTTGGCGCTGGCCGCAAGTGTTCTTTTGTGGCTTGTGGCAAGCACCACCAATTTCAATCTCCCGGCGGAGTATTGGTTCTCCACCAACTCGACACGGCAATGGTTTTTCAATCCCTTTGCCTGGCAACTGGTATTTTTCACCGGCTTTGCCTTCATGTCCGGCTGGCTGCCGGTGCCACCGCGCAGTCGCAGCCTCGCCATCGCTGCTGCAGCTGTTATATTGATTTCGTTGCCGTTCGCCTGGCATGTCACCATTGGAGAGTTTGACGCCATCAAAGCATGGCGCAAAGACTGGCGCATTCTCATCGACAAAACTGATTTCGGATTGCTGCGCTACCTGCACTTTTTGGCTCTCGCCTATCTGGCATGGCTTGCTGCCGGAACCGCGGGGGCAAATCTGACCCTTACGCCATTCATGCAAGGCCTGACCCGCATCCTCACCCGTGTTGGCCAACAATCCCTCGCGGTTTTTGCCGCATCAATCGTCATCGCCCGTGTGCTGGGAGCTGTTCTCAACGAGTTGGGCTCGGGATTCTGGGCGTCATTGTTCGTCAATGTGTTGGGCTTCTTTTGCATCTATGCGGTGGCAAACATCGCAGCCTTCGCCAAGTCAGAGCCCTGGAAAAGAGCGCCCGCCAAACAGCAGCCGTCTCCTGAAGCTGAAGAAACACCGCGACCTGCCCCCAAGTTGGTGGTTGTGAAATAGCATGTTGAGAAACGTACTGCGGCGGCAGGTTCTGCCCGAAACCCTGCCCATGCCGAATCAGGATCTCCGTTCGCTGTTTCTGGATGATAAGGCCCCTGGCCTCAACCATCGGCGAGTTCCAAGCGCCATGCGAAGTGTGTTGTTCGGTCTGCCGCTCCTGTTTTCGGGTGTGGTTGCAGTGCTCCTTGTGATGGCATTTCAGAACGACAGTCAACTCACGGCTGCTGAGACAATTCTGATCGCACTCATGGCGTTGCTCGCTGGTTGGGAGGCCCTGCCAAGTGCCAATGCGATAATTGGAATTATCGCAAAACGAAGACTCCAACCACCCAGATCGGAGGGGAACCTGACAGTCGCAATCCTGGCAACCATCAGAGATGAAAACGCCAACGATGTCATTTCCGGAAAATTGAAACTGCTGCGTTCACTGCAGAACGCGCCCCGCCACAGCTTTGTTTTGCACATTCTCTCTGACAGTTCCTCGGTAGCCCAGGTTGCGCAAGAGCGGCACTTAATTGCAGCAGCACCTCCTGTTTCCGTCTTTCACCATCACAGACCTTTCAATGTTGACTTCAAATCCGGCAACATCCGCAATTGGATCAGCAATCATGGTGCGGCGCATGACGCTTTCATCATTCTCGATGCCGACAGCGAACTCGACAGCGGCACGGCTCTCGCACTTGCAGATTCCCTTGCTGATGACCAGGCCTGTGGGTTGATCCAGGCTGTTCCCATGGTGCTGCCAGGCGGCACGCGGTGGCAGCGCATGCAGTCCATTGCTTCACGCTACTATGGTGAATTGCAGGGGGAGGGACTTTCGGCATGGATGGGTGACGAGGCCAACTATTACGGCCACAACGCCATCATCCGCACAAAGGTTTTCGCGGCCTGTGCCGGACTCCCGCACCTTAAGGGACATGGCCTGTGGAATGGCACCATACTCAGCCACGACTTTGTTGAAGCGGCATTGCTTCGCCGCGCGGGCTGGGCGGTGCGGCTTTTGCCGAACACGGCGGGGAGCTTTGAGCTAGCCCCCACTGATGTCATCGCCCATCTGAAGCGCGACGCGCGCTGGTGCCTTGGAAATTTTCAGCACAGCCGCATTCTGGGTGCAAAAGGATTGCATCCCCTGTCTCGATTTCATTTGCTCAGCGGCATTTTCGCATATCTATCGAGTGTGGTGTGGCTGGCTATCATTGCAGTCTGGGCTTTGCTCGATAGCACCCGGGCAAGCGTTGGTGGCAATCTGGCAGCCTCGGCTTTTGCGTTGATTGCCCTCAATCTGCTGTTGCCGCGCGTTTTGGGAACTCTTGACGCAGCACGGCGCAAGCCATCCTTGAGATGGAAGGTGTTCAGTGCAGCCCTCATTGAAACGCTCTTCTCGTCACTCTTCGCGGCCTCGTTGATGCTGCAACGCGTGAAGATCATCGGCAGCGTGCTGGCCAACCAGAGGGTCGCCTGGGCACCCTTTGAAAAATCGAACCACAGTCTTGTGGACTATTGTGTTTTTCACGGACTTGAAGTGCTTTCGGGTCTCGGCTTGCTTGCATGCGTCGAACGTGGCTCATTGACGTTGTGGTTTTTACCCTTGGCGGTTTGCCTTGCGGGCACGCCGCTGTTTTCATGGTTTGCCGCACAACATGTTCCACCGCACACACACGAAAAGTTGATTGCGGCAACGCCCTTGTGATAGGACGATTGGCAGTGGCTGCGATATCTTTTGGCACGACAACCAAGGGATTCACCCATGATTTCTCGCCGTATTGTTTTGCACTCAATTTTGGCCATGGCTCTCGCGCCGTTGCCAGCACTTGCCCGCGATTCATTTTCCGACGCCGCATTTGATTCTGCCGCTGCGTCGGGCAAGCCTGTACTTGTTGAATTTCATGCCGACTGGTGCCCCACTTGCCGCGCACAAGACAAAGTCATCAACTCGTTCCGGCACAATCCGGAGTATCAGGGGCTTGTCATTCTGCGCGTTGACTTTGACACCGAAAAAGCACTGCTTGAGCGCTTTGGCGTTCGCCGCCAGAGCACGCTCATTGTGTTCAAGAATGGGACGGAGGTCGGGCGCGCCGTGGGTGAATCGAGTCCAGACGGCATCAAAAACCTTTTCAACAAAGCATTCTGAGTCTTCGCGTGAAACGGCTCAAAATCCTTGGCATTCTGATGCTCGGTTACGCAGCGATTGCGTCTTCTGCCCAGGCAGCTTGCTTCGAATCTGCGGGTGCCTGCAAAATTTCCGGTGGCAGCTATCACGTGGCGTGGCCTCCCGGTGTACCGCGTGACAAGACAGTACCCGCCGTTGTTGCCTTGCACAGTTACAAGGGATCTGGTCTCGGCCTGATCAAGAGCGGCAAGATGGTGAAAGCCATTCTGGCGCGCGGATATGCTGTCATCACACCCGAAGGCGTCAATGGCAATTGGCAGTTTCGTGGCGGTGGGCGTGATGATGTCGCATTCATTCGTGCTGTGGCCGATGACGCGGCAAAGCGCGGCAACGTGGCGCGCGGTCGCATGATGCTGGCTGGTTTTTCCGTTGGGGGCTCCATGGTTGCCTATGTTGCCTGCCGCAGCCCCAGTGCCTTCAAGGCCTATGCGCCCGTGTCCGGAAATTTCTGGATGCCCGAACCAAAGAGTTGTGCAGGCCCTGTGAACTATCTGCACACCCATGGTTCGACTGATACCACGATGCCCATTGCCGGACGCAGTGTGGGCAAGGGGCTGCGACAGGCCGACTTGCGAGAGTCACTCGCCACACTGGCACGCGCCAGTGGCTGTGATGACGCTGGTGACAAAACAGCCGCAACACGCAAATGGAAAGGCTGCAAAAGCAGTTTGAAACTTGTCATGCATGGCGGCGGTCATTCTGTTCCCCGCTCCTGGGCCGGAACTGCACTGGATTGGTTCGCAGGCCTTTGATGCTGGCGACGCTGTTCTTTGCCTTTGTCGCTGGCACATTGACGGTATTGTCGCCTTGCGTTTTGCCCGTCCTGCCTCTGATACTTGGTGCTGCTGCTTCCCAAGGTCGTACTGGACCTGTGTTTTTGGCATTGGGTCTCACTGTTTCATTTGTCACCATCGGTCTGTTTGTAGCCCTCTTCGGTTTTGCCATTGGTCTGGATGAAGGTGTCTTTCGGCAAATCGCTGCCCTGTTGATGATTGTTGTTGGCGTTGTGCTGTTGATGCCGGCACTGCAAATCCGCCTCGCCACCGCTGGCGGACCGTTGAGCGGCTGGATCAATGACCGCTTCGCTGGAGGGAGTGAAACCGGAAATGGCGGACCCTTCGGTCTCGGACTTTTGATGGGAGCGATCTGGGCACCCTGCGTCGGTCCGACTTTGGGTGCTGCGTCTGTCATGGCCGCGCAAGGCGAAAACCTTCTGCAAGTTACGCTGACAATGATCCTCTTTGGCATCGGCTCCGCCCTTCCGCTCTTGTTGCTTGGGCTTCTGTCGCGTGAAGCATTGATGCGTTGGCGCGGCAAGATGCTGTCATTGGGAGGCGGCCTGAAATCAGCGCTTGGCGTGTTGCTTGTCGTCAGCGGTTTTCTTGTGCTGAGCGGTTATGACAAGCAGGCAGAATCCTATCTGGTCAACACTTCGCCAGACTGGTTGACGGACCTCACCACACGCTATTGAGGCCCTGAAGCGGCAGCACCAGCGCGCTGCGGCTGCCTGGGCGTGGCCGGCTTTTTCCGACCACTTGACTTTCCCATTCTGCCCGAAGAATCAACGCATTGTTTACCCTCCAAGGCAAAGTTGCTGCTCACCGCTTTGTGAACTTGTCAGGGGCCGAGTTGATTTCCAATTGACACTGCAATTCTGTAGGCAAAATCGAAGGTCCATCTCAGTCGGCCATTCACATCAAGAGGAGTTTACCATGAACACCACCCGCCGCGTATTCAACGCCGCTGTCCTGGCTTCCGCCGTCACCTCCGCTGTCGCCGTTGTTTCAACGTCAACACCCGCTTTCGCTGCCAAGAAGGAGAAATGCTACGGCGTTTCCCTGAAGGGCGGCAATGATTGTGCGGCTGGAGCCGGCACCACCTGCGCCGGCACCTCCACCAAGAATTATCAGGGCGATGCCTGGAAATATGTGAGCAAGGGCACCTGCGTGTCCATGCAGTTGCCGGGCAACCGCAAAGGTTCGCTTGCGCCATTGAAGCGCGACACGTAATCTGAACACCGGGGCAGGCGGAGCAAATGGTCAAATTTTCTGACATGAGACTTTTGAGACTTCGCTTGCCCATTTCACGATTCCACTCAAGGCTTGTCGGTGTTGAAGCGTGAAGCAACGAAGGCCGGTTGGCACACTTGCTTCTGTCATGTGCAATTCAATCCATTCGAACCGATAGCGAGAAACCGAGATGATGAACCTGGTCGACGCCCTTGAAAACCTGATCACCAAGGGTGTGCCCGATTGGCTTGCCAGCCTTGTCCTTCGCCTTGGTGTTGCCATTCCCTTTTGGAAGTCGGGCCTCACCAAATGGGATGGTTTTGGCGTGCTGTCTGAAACACCAGTCATTCTGTTTGAAAACGAATTCCTGTTGCACATCATGGGCCAAGAATACAGTTTCCCGTTCCCCACCCTCATGGCCTACGCCTCCAGCATTGGCGAAATCATCCTCCCCATTCTCGTCGTTCTCGGCCTCTTCACCCGCTTTGCGGCACTCGGACTTCTGCTCATGACCTTGATCATTCAACTGACGTTTCCAGATGCATGGCCGCTTCACCTGACATGGGCCGCGATGGCCATGGGAGTGATTTACCTGGGTGGCAGGCAGCTTTCGATGGACAGGCTGCTGTTGAAACGCTGACCCCTGACCCAGCGACGCCCACCTGCCAGCCAAGGGTTTTGCAAATTCAAAATACGTTGATCGATTTCAATGACGCCCCGCCATCACACCGCCATCAACGCCCAACACTTGGCCGGTAATCCATGACGCATTGTCCGAGGCAAGAAACAACAATGCCTTGGCGATGTCACCAGGCTGGCCGTTGCGGCCAAGGGGATGAAAGGCATTGAATGTTGGAAGGGTTGCCTTGACCTGCTCGTCAGTGAGGAAGGTATTGTAAACAGGTGTCTCAACTACGGCAGGTGCGACTGCATTGATCCGGATGTTCCGGGGTGCAAGCTCAATGGCGAGGTTGCGGACCATCGCATGCACGCCAGCGTTGGCGGCAGAATAGGCAGCCGATGGTGTGGCACCGACGGCCTGTAACGCCCACATGGAACCCGTCTGGACGATTGATCCGCCGCCACGTTCCACCATGGCTTTGGCTGCGGCCTGAGCCATAAAGAACTTGCCTTTGAGGATTGTATCGAGGAACCAGTCATAGTCCTTTTCGTCAAGATCGAGGAATGGTTTGGGTTGGAACACTCCGGCATTGTTGAACAACACATCAACGCCGCCGAATTGTGTCTTGGCCAAAGCCACAGCGGATTTTGCGGTGTCTATTTTTGCAATATCGCCCGCTGAAACAGCAACATGCTTGCCAGTCTTGTCGATTTCTTTTGCTGCTTTTTCGAGCTTCGCCTTGTCACGGCCATTGATGACGACAGATCCGCCCTGTGCCACAAAACGCTTGGCCGTTTCCAGACCAATGCCCGAGCCTCCGCCCGTTACGATTGCCACTTTGCCTTTAAACATTGCATTATTCTATCTATCAGTTGGTAGATATTCTGAATAGTGCGGCCTTGAATTCCTGTCAATCTCTATCTATCATTAGATAGGATCACGAATGCTAGATATGAAATCATGACCGACCGGATGACGGAAATTCTTGATGCCGCCGAAAAGCGCATTCGGGCGCGCGGCTACAATGGATTTTCATTTCGTGAAATTGCCACCGATGTCGGCATCAAGAGTGCCAGCGTGCACCACCATTTTCCCACCAAACCAGACCTCGCCGTTGCCGTCGCCCAGCGCTATCGCAAGCGCATTGCAGAAACGCTTTTGGAAGACGAGAAATCAGGTCTGTCACGCATCGCGGCCTGGAAAAAACTTTTCGCAACAGCACTGCATCATGATGGGCTGATGTGCCTCTGCGGCATACTCGCCGTTGAAGGGGACACCTTGCCGGCGGCCGTTGCGTCTGAAGCGCGAAAGTTCTTTGTAGAGGGAGCGAAAGCCATAGAGACCGCTTCGCCAGGACACAACGGGTTTCAAATTTTGGCGCAACTCGAAGGTGCTCTCATGCTGGCGCGCTCGTTGGGTGATGCTCTCGTATTTGACAAAGCAACCGCGAACCTCATCGGATAGCTGTCAACAACGACCTTGTTGAACACCGCACCAAAGAGCCGCTGGACGAGGCAATCTGCCAAGCGCTGCGCATGGTAATTCCAACCTTTTGCCGGGTTGGTTGAACGAAGAATACACAGAGCTTCAAACGCACAAATTTGGCATGCGACAAGCGTACTTTTTTGCTGAAAGTACAATTCACTAAAATTCAAATTCAAGGCTTGTTGCTAATTGGTTGCTGGGGCACTTTTGCCGCTTCCGTACCAACCGCTAAGTCTTTGAAAGAATTGGTGATGTTTGCAGTTTGTGACGAACCAGTCTCTGCTCAAATTTGCTGAAAACAGGGAAATAACAGGGAAATTTTTGGAAAACTGACACTTTGGCCGATTTACCTGCTCAGAATGCCCCGTTTCTACTTGGCTTTATCGTCAGTTTCCCTGTTCCTTCATAACAGGGAATTTTCGCGTTCTGGAACAGGCGGTGATCAGGGAAATGCTTCACGCGAACTGGCAGTTTGCTACTCGGCGTTCGATCAGAGCGACACGATAGCAACCCATAGTCCCGTACCGCCCCTCGCACTCGCCTACACACAAGCCTCAAGTCGTCGATCTCACTGTTGCAATCCCATTTTCTGCTGCCCAAGCATGAACGTCGCCTTTTTGTAAGGCCACTGCCATCATGTCCGGGAATTGATTGGGGGTACAGGCGAAGACGGGGCAGCCGAGGCTGGCGAAGAACTGGGCTGCGTTTTGATCATACGATGGTTTGCCGTCGTCGCTCAATGCGAGCAGTACAATGACGTTGATACCGGCCTGTACCATTTCCTCGGCACGCTGGAGCATTTCCTGTGCATTGCCGCCTTCGAAAAGATCGGTGATGAGGATGAGGTGGGTTTGTGTTGGCCTGGCGACGAGGTCGCGCACATAGGCGAGGGCGCGATTGATATCGGTGCCGCCGCCGAGCTGGACGCCGAACAGAGCTTCGACCGGATCAGTGAGCTTCTCAGTGAGATTGACAATGGCGGTATCGAAGACCACGAACTTTGTAGAGACAGCTGGGATTGAAGCCATCACGGCGGCAAAGATTGATGAATAAACAACCGACGTTGCCATGGAACCCGATTGATCAACACACAGAATAATGTCCTCGAGATCAGCACGGCGCGTTTTTCGCGCATGGCCTATGAGTTTGTCGGGCACGATGGTTTGATAGTCCGGTTGGAAATGTTGCAGATTGGCGCGGATTGTGCGGGGCCAGTCAATATCACTGTGCCGTGGCCTGCGGGAGCGCTTTTGTTTGTTGACGGCACCACGGATGGCTTCGGTAGTTTTGTGGGCCAATCGCGCCATGAGATCATCAACGACTTTCTGGATGACAATACGGGCTGTTGCCTTGGTTTTCTCCGGCATGGTTTTGCCGAGACTCATGAGATCGGCAACGAGATGGACATCGACTTCGAAACTCGACAGGAATTCTGGCTCATGCAGCATGCGCTTGAGTCCCAGACGGTCAAACGCATCTTTCTGGATGACCTGCACAACGGGGGCTGGAAAGAACTCTCGAATATCACCAAGCCAGCGCGAAACACGTGGGGCCGAAGCACCAAGTCCGCCTTTGCCTTTCTTGCTTCCCTCTTCTGAATCTCCGACACCATAAAGTGCGGTCAAAGCCCGATCGATACGGGTGTCTCGCTCAGACAGTGATGACGTCTCATCATCTGCGCCTAAGGCAAGCCGCCAGCGGCGTTCGCGTTCTTTCTGCTCCAATGCTGTGCTCATGTGTCCAACCCCAGAATTGTTCTCAGCAAAGGCAGTGCTTTGGCAAAAGCGGCAGCACCGATGGGGTCGTCGCTGCCCACATTTGAAAGCGCTGATTCACTCTTATGAGGACCTTGCTTGACCAGTTCCAACAGACGACGGCGCTCCATCGCATCAAACGATGTCACGGCCCGGCGCAGCACGGGCAGTAATTCAACGAATGCGTCCTCGCTTAATGACGCCAACCATTGGTCAATCATGCCAAACAGTTTTGCATCATGTATGAGTACCTGTGCTGAACGGCTGAAAAACCCTTCGAGCCACTGACCTGCGGCAAGAGTTGGGTTTGCTGGTGACAGCGCCCGCGCCAGACGGTTAGCTGTCGTTTCGGCATCGCGTTTTTCAGCATCATAGAGCCGCCT
>JAYVKC010000003.1:0-10219 GCA_043768765.1 Hyphomicrobiales bacterium
CGCCGCATGATCTCGCTCGCGCATTTCATCGTGCTCGGCACGGTCCTGTTCTGCATCTCGGTCGCCGGCATCTTCATTAACCGCAAGAACGTCATCGTGCTGCTGATGGCGATCGAACTCATGCTGCTGGCGGTCAACATCAACCTTGTGGCGTTTTCCACACAATTGAATGACCTCGTGGGCCAGGTGTTCGCCCTGCTGGTGTTGACGGTTGCTGCGGGCGAAGCAGCCATCGGCCTTGCCATCCTGGTCACTTACTTCCGCAACCGTGGCACCATCGCGGTTGAAGACATCAACATGATGAAGGGCTGAGGAACGCATGTATCAAGCCATCGTTTTTCTGCCGCTTCTCGGGGCGATTGTCGCGGGCCTCTTCGGCACCAGCCTGTTGAAAAACCTCGGTGCTGATGCCGAGGTCTATGCCAATCACGGCCATGCCCACGATGGCGCACATGACGACCATGATCATGCGGACCATCATGCCCATGGCCCGCTCTGGCCCATGTACCTGACCACGGCTTTGTTGTGTCTGTCTGCCGTGTTGTCCTGGGTCGTGTTCTGGGGTTTCCTGCATGAACCGCACGACGAAAAAGTGGAATTGTTCCGTTTCATCACGTCTGGGGCCTTGTCCGCCCCCTGGGCCATCCGCGTCGATACCTTGACCGCTGTCATGCTTGTCGTGGTGACCACAGTGTCCGCACTCGTGCATGTTTATTCATTGGGCTACATGAGTCACGACGCGCACCAGCCCCGGTTTTTCTCCTATCTGTCGCTGTTCACCTTCGCCATGCTCATGCTGGTCACCTCCGACAATCTGGTGCAGATGTTCTTCGGCTGGGAAGGGGTGGGGCTTGCGTCCTATTTGCTGATTGGGTTCTGGTACGAAAAACCTTCCGCCAACGCCGCCGCAATGAAAGCCTTCATCGTCAACCGGGTGGGTGACTTTGGATTTGCGCTGGGAATTTTCGGCTGTTTTTTGGTGTTCAATTCAGTCGAGTTCGATGTCTTGTTTCGCGATGCACCGTCCATGGTCGGCAAACCAATGCACTTCCTGAATGGGGAATTCGATACGCTGACGGTCCTCTGCCTATTGCTGTTCATGGGTGCCATGGGCAAATCTGCACAGTTCCTGCTGCACACATGGTTGCCCGACGCCATGGAAGGCCCCACACCTGTGTCGGCACTTATTCATGCAGCAACAATGGTGACGGCTGGCGTGTTTTTGGTGGCCCGCATGTCGCCGCTGTTTGAACTTGCACCCCACGCCCGTGAATTTGTGGTAGTGATTGGAGCCATCACGGCCTTCTTTGCGGCCACCGTCGGACTTGTGCAAAACGATATCAAACGCGTCATCGCCTATTCCACCTGCTCGCAACTGGGGTACATGTTTGTGGCTATGGGTGTGGGGGCTTACGGTGTTGGCATGTTCCATCTGTTCACCCACGCTTTCTTCAAGGCATTGCTGTTCCTCGGTGCGGGTTCCGTGATCCATGCCATGTCGGGAGAACAGGACATGCGCAAGATGGGTGGCCTTGCCCCGCACATCCGCCTGACCTGGGCCATGATGCTGATCGGCACGCTGGCGCTCACCGGTGTTGGCATTCCCGGTGTCATCGGTTTTGCCGGGTTCTATTCCAAGGATGCGATAATCGAGTCTTCATTTGCTGCGCATAGTGGCGTTGGCATGTTCGCTTTCGCCTGCCTAGTCGTCGCGGCGTTCTGTACGTCATTTTATTCTTGGCGGCTGGCGTTCATGACCTTCAACGGCCCGACGCGGGCGGAAAAGGATGTGATTGCCCATGCCCATGAAAGCCCGAATGTCATGCTGATCCCACTCTATGTTTTGGCGGCAGGTGCCGTTCTGGCCGGATTTGTGTTTGAACCTTGGTTCATCGGCCACGAAGAAGGGTTGTTCTGGGGCAAATCCATCTACCGTGCACCGGAGAACGAGATCGTGCATCACATGCACGATGTGCCGGTTCTGGTAAAATGGTCAGCCACGATTGCCATGCTGTCAGGGTTCGCTTTGGCCTTCCTGTTCTACATCAAGGACACATCGCTGCCCCGCCGTCTGGCGACAATGCACGTTCCCATTTACCAGTTCCTTCTCAACAAGTGGTATTTTGACGAACTCTACGACTTCATCTTGGTGCGTCCGGCAAAGTCGCTCGGTCGTTTCCTGTGGAAGTCAGGCGATGGCGCTGTGATTGACGGTCTGGGGCCGGATGGCGTGTCAGCCCGGGTGGGCGATGTGACCACACAAGTGGTGAAACTGCAGACGGGTTATGTGTATCACTACGCCTTTGCCATGCTCGTCGGTATCGCCGCACTGGCCAGTTGGTTTTCATTCGGAGGGGCGCACTGATGAACTGGCCCTTGTTGAGTGTGGTCACCTTCTTGCCATTGCTGGGTGCGTTGGCAATCGTCTTCGCCCGCGGTGAAGACGAAGCCGCAGCGCGCTATGCCCGCTACGCCGCACTGTGGACCACCATCGTCACTTTTGCCGTATCACTTCTCATCCTGTTCAACTTCAGTCTGGCTGAAACCGGATTCCAATTGGTCGAGAACCGGGAATGGCTGCCGGGCCTCGCGGGTTACCGCATGGGTGTTGATGGTATTTCCATGCCGCTGGTGATGTTGACAACCTTCCTCATGCCCATTTGCATTCTGGCGTCCTGGCATGTTTCCAAGCGGGTGCGCGAATACATGATCGCATTCCTCGTGCTGGAGACACTGATGATCGGTGTTTTCTGCGCCCTCGACATGTGGCTGTTCTACCTGTTCTTCGAGGCAGGCCTCATTCCGATGTTTTTGATCATCGGGGTGTGGGGCGGGCCACGCCGGGTTTATGCCAGCTTCAAGTTTTTCCTCTACACGCTCCTGGGATCTGTGTTGATGCTGGTGGCGATGATCGCCATGTACTGGCACGCGGGCACGTCTGATATCCAGGCCTTGCTGGCGCTCAATCCCGGTTTCCCGTCATCCATGCAAACCTGGCTGTGGCTGGCGTTCTTTGCTTCCTTCGCAGTAAAAATGCCGATGTGGCCCGTGCATACATGGTTGCCGGATGCCCACGTCGAAGCACCCACGGCGGGTTCCGTCATCCTCGCCGCCATCTTGCTGAAAATGGGCGGCTACGGTTTCCTGCGCTTCTCGCTGCCGATGTTTCCGGATGCTTCGCTGTATTTCCAGAATTTCGTTTATGTCTTGTCAGTTGTGGCAATTGTCTACACCTCACTTGTCGCCCTGATGCAGGAAGACATGAAGAAACTGATCGCCTATTCCTCCGTGGCGCATATGGGTTTCGTCACCATGGGCATTTTTTCAATGACCAAGCAAGGCATCGATGGTGCCATGTTCCAGATGATCAGCCATGGCCTTGTCTCAGGCGCATTGTTCCTGTGTGTTGGCGTGATCTATGACCGCATGCACACGCGCGAAATTGCCGCTTACGGCGGCCTCGTGCACCGGATGCCGCTTTATGCCGCTATCTTCATGCTGTTCACCATGGCCAATGTCGGGTTGCCGGGCACGTCCGGATTCGTCGGTGAATTCCTCGCCCTCATGGGTACATTTGCCAACAACAGTTGGGTCGCCTTCTTCGCCACATTCGGTGTGATCCTGTCGGCCTGTTACGCCCTGTGGCTCTACGCCCGCGTGGTCTTCGGCAAACTTGACAAGGACACACTCAAGTGGATGCCGGACGTGACACCGCGTGAATTGACCACATTGGCACCGCTGGTTTTCCTGACCCTTCTTTTCGGCGTTTATCCTTCACCGGTTCTCAATGTCTTTTCAGCAGCGGTGGATAACCTTGTGCAAACCATCCAGACGGCGGCCCTTGCCCTGCCTGATGCAGTAACTGTGGCCTTGAAACCATGATCACAACACTCCTCCAGCACGCCGATGCCGTTGCGGCATTGCCCGAGATCGTTCTCGCCATTTCCGCCATGGCCTTGCTGATGTTGGGCGTGTTCTTGAAGGGCGGCGAAAACTTCGTCGCTGTTCGTTATGGTGCCATGGCTGCACTTCTGTTGACCGCAGTGTTGGTGGCGTTCGGCTCAGGCGATGGCAGGCAGCTGGCGTTTGGCGGCGCTTTCGTTGTCGACGACTTCGGCCGTGCCATGAAATTCCTGGTGTTGGCCGGAACGGATATCGCACTGGCCATGTCAGGCCGTTTCCTGGCGCGCCATGGCATGCTGAAGTTTGAGTATGTGGTACTGTTGCTGCTGGCGGCAATCGGCATGATGCTGATGATTTCGGCCAATGACCTCATCTCGCTGTACATGGGATTGGAGCTCCAGTCCCTCGCTCTCTATGTTGTGGCTGCAATAGACCGCGACAGCACGAAATCATCTGAAGCCGGCCTGAAATATTTTGTTCTCGGTGCCTTGTCATCGGGCATGCTCCTCTACGGTTCTTCTCTGGTCTACGGCTTCACCGGTGCCACCCAGTTCGCCGCCATTGCCGCCGCATTGTCCAGCCATGGCTCAGGCCTTGGCATCACATTCGGGCTCGTGTTCATCATTGCCGGACTGGCATTCAAAGTGTCAGCCGTACCTTTTCACATGTGGACGCCGGATGTGTATGAAGGTGCGCCAACACCAGTCACCGCCTTCTTTGCAGCGGCACCCAAAGTGGCAGCCATGGCCCTGTTCACCCGCACCATGGTGGGGCCATTCAGCGCCGTGGCGTTTGATTGGCAGCAAATTGTGATGTTTGTTTCAGTCGCCTCCATGGTTCTTGGCGCGTTCGCGGCGATTGGACAAACCAACATCAAGCGGCTTTTGGCCTATTCCTCAATCAGCCACATGGGCTATGCCCTTGTCGGCCTTGCATCCAATTCGCAGGAAGGCGTTCGCGGCATCGTCGTGTACATGCTGATCTACATGGTGACCACAGTTGGCGCATTCGCCTGCGTCATCGCCATGCGCCGCAATGGCCGGCAGGTGGAGGACATTGCCGACCTTTCGGGGCTGGCGCGAACCAACAAGGCGCTGGCCTTCGTGTTTGCCATGCTCATGCTGTCATTGGCCGGCATTCCGCCTCTGGCAGGTTTCTTCGGCAAGCTGTTTGTGTTCATGGCAGCGGTGAAGGCTGGGCTGTTTGTGCTTGCCGTTATTGGCGTTGTGGCCAGCGTGGTGGGTGCCTACTATTATCTCCGCATCGTCAAGATCATCTATTTCGATGAACCGGCACCGGCCTTTGATCCAATGGACAGCGAGATACGTCTCGTGGCGCTGATGTCAGGCGTGTTTGCCCTGTTCTTTGCAGTGTTTGCCAGGCCGCTTGTCAATTACGCAACCATTGCCGCGCAATCGCTGTATTGAGGGCGCGTGGCCGAACCCGTTCCGGTCCTGAGATACGCAACAATCGACTCCACCAACCTCGAGGCGGCGCGACTGGTTGCGGGCGGCTTGCAGTCAAGCATCTGGCTTCGCGCCGACGAGCAAACGAAGGGCCGGGGCAGGTCGGCGCGGCGCTGGCACTCAAAACCCGGCGGCTTGTATGCAACCCTTGTGCTCGCCACTGACGCTGATGTTCAACAGGCTCCGCACCTGGGATTTGTGATGTCGCTGGCGGTGCACGACGTGCTGGCGCGTTTCATTCCATCTGCGCGGTTGCTGCTCAAGTGGCCCAATGATTGTTTGGTGGGGGGGGCCAAAATTTGCGGCATCTTGGCCGAGACCTGCACCACGCAGCCCCTGCGTTTGGCACTTGGTTGCGGCATCAATGTGGACCATGCTCCCGAAAACATGCCCTATCCCGTCACATCATTGAGGCAAGAGGGCAGTTCGGCCAGCGTCGATGAGGTTTTCAGTCTGCTGCAAACAAGCGTTGCAAACCGGCTCGCACAATGGAAAAGCGGTGCGGGATTTGACGCCACGCGTCAGGACTGGCTGGACCGGACGGTGGCCATCGGCACGCAGCTGAAAGTGATGAATGGTCTGGTTGAACAGCACGGCGTTTTTTCCGGTTTGGCGCAAGATGGTGCATTGATGTTGCGCGATATCGGCGGTCGCCTGCTGACAGTTTACGCCGGTGATGTAGGTTTAAAGGACATGAAACGACAATGAGTGCGAAACGAAAAACCCGTGGTGAAGCCGAGCTGGTCATGTTGCCGCTGGGCGGCACGGGAGAGATCGGCATGAACTGCTACTGCTACGGCATAGGCACGCCGGATGCACGCGAATGGCTGATGGTCGATCTCGGTGTAAAATTCGGTGGCGACAAGGAACCGGGCATCGATGTTGTCCTGCCGGACGTCGGGTTTATGGTGTCCAATCGGGATGATCTGGCGGGCCTGGTGATTACCCATGCGCACGAGGATCACATCGGCGCGGTGGCGTGGCTATGGCCGCAACTCGAATGTGAAGTTCATTGCACTTCGTTTGCGGCAGAACTCCTGAAACTCAAACTCAAGGAACACGGGCTGCTGGAAGAAGTGCCAATTGTCATTCACGCGGCGGGTGAAAAGTTCAAGTTGGGGCAGTTTGAACTTGAACTCGTCAATGTCACGCACTCCATTCCCCAGTCAAATGCACTTCTCATCAAGACGGAATTGGGTACGGTGTTGCATTCCGGAGATTGGAAAATCGACCGCACCCCCGTCCTTGGCGCGGGCTTCAATGACAAGCGTTTCGCGGAAATCGGCAACGACGGCGTGGATGTCCTGGTCTGTGACTCCACCAACGTGCTGCGTGAGGGCGTGTCCCCTTCGGAAGCATCCGTGGCCGATACCCTTGCCCATATCATTGGCGCGGCCAAAGGCCGGGTGGCGGTCACCACCTTTGCCTCGCACGTGGAACGCATTCTCTCGGCGGTGAAAGCGGCGCGGTCTGCCGGGCGCGAAGTCGTGATCGCCGGCCGTGCCATGCGCAACACCATTGAAGCCGCCCGCATCTGCGGCATGTTGCAGGAGGCAGGCGCATTCCTCGATGAGGAGGAATTCGGATACCTGCCGCAGGACAAGATCATGCTGCTCTGCACCGGCAGCCAGGGCGAACCACGCGCCGCCATTGCGCGCATCGCCGAGGATACACACCCCCATGTGGCCCTTGAATCAGGCGACCTGGTCATCTTTTCCGCCCGCACCATTCCCGGCAACGAAAAGGAAGTCTCAGCGATCCTCAACAACTTCGCCCGGCTGGATGTGGATGTGATTACCGGTGAGGATGCGCTCGTGCATTCTTCCGGCCACCCCCGTCAGGGTGAACTCAAGCAGATGTATGACCTCGTCAAACCCCGTGCGGTCATTCCCATGCACGGTGAGCCCCGCCACATGCGCGCCCATGCCAAGTTCGCGGCGGCCTGCGGTGTGCGCGAAACGCTGTTGCTGGAAGACGGCAAGATCGCGCGCTTGGCACCGGGTCCTGTTGCCATCATTGATGAAGCCCCTGCCGGTGTCTTGCACGTCGACGGCAAACTCATTGTCCCCGGTGTCGATGGCCCGGCAAGGCAGCGTCGCAAGCTCTCCCAGGTAGGTTTGGTCGTGGCCACGGTCCTGATTGATGACAAGCTGGCTCTGGCAGAGGACGTTGACGTCATCCTCGATGGCGTGCCGGAAGGACTGGCGGATGCCTTGGCCGAGGCGGCTGAGCGCGCCTTTTCCGCCATGCCCAAACCGCGTCGCAAGGATGATGATATCGTTGAGGAATCCGTCCGCACTGGGATGCGGCGCGAAGCCGACAGGCAGTGGGGCAAGAAGCCTGTTTGCAAGGTAATCGTGGTCCGGGTGTAGGGGGCATACCTGCTATAATTGCCGAATCATGAGCAAACGCGTTCCCCCACCAGAGCCGCCAAAACCACCCAATGTTGAACCAATCGAACTCAAGGATGCCCTTGAGGAGCGGTATCTGGCCTATGCGCTCTCCACCATCATGCACCGGGCCCTGCCGGATGTGCGCGATGGCCTGAAACCGGTGCACCGGCGTATTCTGCACGTCATGCAGTTGTTGCGGCTTGATCCCAACACGGCGTTCAAGAAGTCCGCGAAAATCGTCGGCGATGTCATGGGCGGATACCATCCCCATGGCAACCAGGCGATCTATGACGCCATGGTGCGTCTGGCCCAGGATTTCAGTGCGCGGTATCCGCTGGTGGACGGGCAGGGCAACTTCGGCAACGTCGATGGCGATAACGCGGCTGCCGAGCGCTATACCGAAGCGCGCCTTACCGAAGTGGCAAAACTCATCCTTGAAGGTTTGGATGAGGACACTGTTGATTTCCGTCCCAACTATGATGGCTCAGTGCAAGAACCCGTCGTCCTGCCAGGTGCTTTCCCCAATCTTCTGGCCAATGGATCAACCGGCATCGCCGTGGGCATGGCGACATCAATTCCGCCGCACAACGCCGCTGAACTGTGTGATGCCGCATTGCACCTGATCAAGACACCCAACGCCTCCGTGGAGAAATTGGCACAATTTGTCATTGGCCCGGATTTCCCGACCGGTGGCATCGTCATCGACAGCAGGCAGTCCATCATCGAGGCCTACAAGACCGGCAAAGGTGGTTTTCGTGTGCGGGCGCGATGGGCGCTGGAAGATATTGGCCGCGGCGGCTGGCAAATCGTGGTCACCGAAATTCCGTACCTGGTCCAAAAGAGCCGCTTGATTGAGCGCATTGCCGAATTGATGGCGGATAAAAGGCTGTCGCTTCTGGGTGATGTGCGCGACGAATCTGCCGAGGATATCCGCGTTGTCTTTGAGCCAAAAAGCCGCAACATTGAACCCGCCCTGTTGATGGAGCAGCTTTTCCGCGCCACCGAACTTGAATCCCGTATTTCGCTGAACATGAACGTCTTGTCCGGCGGCAAGGTGCCGAAAGTCATGTCGCTCCGCGATATTCTGCGCGAGTGGCTGGATCACCGGAAATCGGTGTTGGTGCGCCGCTCCAATTACCGCCTCGGTGAAATCGCCCGGCGCCTGGAAGTGTTGGGGGGCTATCTCATTGCCTATCTCAATCTGGATGAGGTGATCCGCATCATCCGTGAGGAAGATGAACCAAAACCAGCGCTGATGGCGCGTTTCAAACTCACGGATGGCCAGGCTGAAGCCATCCTGAATATGCGGCTGCGCGCGCTTCGCAAACTTGAGGAAATGGAAATCCGCACCGAGCACGACAAGCTCAGCACGGAGCAGGCAGGCCTGAAGAAGCTGTTGAAATCCGACGACGCACTCTGGGAAACAGTTGCCGGCGAGATCAAGGCGGTCAAGGAAAAATTCTCGAAGAAAACACCGCTGGGTCGCCGCCGCACCGATTTTGCCGAAGCACCTGACGTGCAGGCTGACTTGGACGACGCACTCACGGAGCGGGAACCGGTGACGATCGTGTGTTCGGAGAAGAGCTGGATACGCTCCATGAAAGGCCATCTCGAGGATGAATCCGCCTTGAGTTACAAGGAGGGTGACCAGGGCAAGTTTGTCGTCAAGGCCATGTCCACCGACAAGATCATGCTGTTCTCCTCGTCAGGAAAATTCTTCACGCTGGATTCCGGAAAACTGCCGGGCGGGCGCGGTCATGGCGAACCAGTGCGGTTGATGGCCGAGTTGGACGCGGCAGATGTGGTCGTCGCCCTGTTTGTGTATCAGCCCGGCACACGGCGGCTGGTTGCATCAAATGATGGTGATGGATTTGTGGTGACCGATGATGATTGCATTGCCAACACGCGAAAAGGCAAGCAGGTGCTGAATGTGAAGGCACCGGTCGAAGCGCTGGTGTGCGAGGAAGTTCCGGCAGGGGCCGACCACGTGGCCTCGATTGGCGAAAACAGGAAAATGGTGATCTTCAAACTGGCAGACCTGCCGCAAATGGCACGCGGCAAAGGTGTGCGATTGCAGAAGTTCAAGGACGGCGGGCTGTCAGATGTGCGGGCATTCAAGCTTGCAGACGGCCTGACGTGGACGGATTCTTCCGGACGCCTGTTCAATGTCACCGATCTTGCGGAATGGGTGGGCGAGCGCGCCCAGTCCGGTCGCCTCCCGCCCAAGGGATTCCCAAAATCCAACCGTTTCCGGTAGAACTTTGCTTGCAAAGCAACGCTTAACAAGGTCCGCACAATTCAAGGCTGAACCGCAACGGAACCTTCAACGAAGGTCCCTTGGGCGGGCGAAACATACCCACGGCCAGAAGAACTGACTCATGTACTGAATCGTCATGGCCCGCTTCATGCGGGCCAACCATCTGATATCAAACCATAGATGGCCCGCTTGAAGCGGGC
>JAYVKC010000004.1:0-57078 GCA_043768765.1 Hyphomicrobiales bacterium
CCGACAAGCCAAAGGTCCCCATCAGCCACAGGCTCAAGAAATGTGCATGGGATGACGACTACTTTGTTCTCGCTATGACTCATATGCAATAGCCCTGCCTTGCGGGGGAAGGTGGCGCGGAGCGCCGGATGAGGGGGAACATCAGCGCATAACGTGTTAGCAAATGCCGCGCGGACCCACCCCCTCATCCGTCTCGTGGCTCGCGCCTCGCGCCACGATGCACCTTCTCTCACATGGGGAGAAGGAATTTTGTACAGTCATAGCTGACAAGGGCATGTTTGCATGAACAAACGGAATCCCGTGATGCGGAAACTCGATTTGGATTCAGCACGAGCAACGGTCGTAGCGGGTTTCCAATTCAATGCGCCCTCGCAATCGAACTAAAATCCGAACAAAAACTTGACTGCATCAAAAATGTAGCCACTGAAGTAAACGGCGATCAAAAGCGGAAACAATAACTGAATCGCGTACACGCCGACACTAAACCAATAAAAACGTCGAGTCAGTTTCCGAACCCCGTCTAAGTCTAGTTTCCCAGGATTCGAGAGTGATTTAATTTTGTATTTTGACAATGCATTGAAAAATCTTGCCCTCCAACTACCAAAATCAGTTGCAATAAGGTGCGGGCTATCAGCAAGAAGTTTGACAAAAACATACAAGTAGATCAGTACAACGAACAACAGCAATAGTCCAACTGCAACGTCCGGCTTTTCCAAAACAATTGGGACGCCTAATAATGGGATTTTGTCCAACTTTACTCCGAAAGTTGCGATCAGCCACGCGATGAATAGCAATTGATATGCTCGCGACACTTTTTTAGATAAATCAATCTTTACCGACGCTACGAGCTCAGCGTCCATCCGTGGTTTGCGTATCACCAAGTATTTTCCCTACCCCAACCGCTTCAACGCTTCGGCAATCTTCGCTTTCATACCTTCCAACTCGGCTTCACGTTCACGGGATTCTTCCAGCACTTCCGGTGGGGCCTTGGCAACGAAGGCGGCGTTGTTCATCCGGCCGTCGATCACGCCCATGTCCTTGGCGATTTTTTCGAGTTCTTTGGTGAGGCGGGTTTTTTCAGTGGTGAAGTCGATGATGCCTTCCAGGGGAAGTGCGATGGTTGCTTCGTCGAGAACCATTTGGGCGGATGATTTTGGCACGGTGTCGGCGAAGGTGATGTCGCTCAATCGGGCGAGGCGTTTGATTTCGGCGTCCCATTGGGCGGCGCGGCGACGTGACTCCTGGTTGGCACCGACGAGTACACATGGAATTTTTGCTCCAGCGTTGATGTTCATCTCGGCACGCACACTGCGGATTTCGCTGATCATGTTGATCACCCATTGCAGTTCGGCGTCGGCCTTGGCATCGCCCAGTCCTTTATAATCAGCCCACGGAGCATCGATCAGCCAGGTATCGCGTTTGGCGGTTTGCTGCCACAGTTCTTCGGTGATGTAGGGCATGAAGGGATGCAGCATCACGAAAATCTGGTCCAGCACCCAGGCAGTGGTGCTTTGCGTTTCTGCTTTCGCCGCTTCATCCGTGCCAGTGAGGATGGGTTTCACCAGTTCCACATACCAATCGCACACGATGTTCCAGACGAACTGGTAGGCCGTGGCGGCGGCTTCGTTGAACTTGTAGTCTTCTATCGCCTTGGTGATGGTTTTTTGGGCGCGGGCGGTTTCGCCGATGACCCAGCGGTTCACCGTGATGCGGGCGGCAACGGGATCGAACGTGCCACCGTGTACCACGCCGTTCATCTCGGCAAAGCGCGCGGCGTTCCAGAGTTTGGTGGCGAAGTTGCGGTAGCCTTCGACGCGCTGTGTTGACAACTTGATGTCGCGGCCCATGGCGGCCATGGCAGCGAGGGTGAAGCGCAAGGCATCCGCACCGTATTGGTCGACGAGTTCCAGCGGGTCCATGACGTTGCCCTTGGACTTCGACATTTTCTGGCCCTTCTCGTCGCGGACCAGGGCGTGGATGTAGACGGTGTGAAACGGCACATCACCCATGAAGTGCTGACCCATCATCATCATGCGGGCGACCCAGAAGAAGATAATGTCGAAGCCCGTTACCAGCACATCGGTTTTGTAGTGGCGGGCGAGATCTGGCGTTTGGTCGGGCCAGCCCAATGTGGAGAACGGCCACAAAGCAGATGAGAACCACGTGTCGAGAACGTCCGGGTCACGGAAGATGGCGGTTTTGTCGGCGGTGACAGCAACGACAAATGCCTCAAGCCCATCCACGAGTTCTGGAGCTGCGCCATAATAGGTGTGCGCTTCGGCCAGGGCTTCGGCTTCCGTTTCAGCCACGAAAATTTTGCGGGACAGCGGGTTGATGCGTGGTGTTTCGCCTTTGCGACTTTCAAGTACTGGACCATACCACGCGGGGATTTGGTGGCCCCACCAGAGTTGCCGCGACACACACCACGGTTGGATGTTGCGCATCCATTCAAAATAGGTCTTGTCCCAGTTCTTGGGCACGAATTTCGTTTCGCCATTTTCGACTGCAGCAATGCAAGGCTTGGCGAGTTCGGCGGCGTTCACATACCATTGTTCGGTCAGCCATGGCTCGATTACCACATCGGAACGGTCGCCGTGCGGGACTTGATTTACATGCGGTTCGATTTTCTCAAGCAGGCCCAATTCTTCCAACTTGGCGACGATGATCTTGCGGGCCTCGAAGCGGTCGGTGCCGTGCAGTCCCGTAATGCGTTTAAGGTCATCTGACACCGGAACATTGTCAGTGAATTCCTTGTGATGCAGGGACAGTTTGCCAAATTGGTCGAAGATGTTGATCTGGGCCAAGTTGTGGCGTTTGCCGACTTCAAAATCGTTGAAATCGTGGGCGGGTGTGATCTTCACCGCACCGGTGCCCTTTTTGGGATCGGCGTAGTCATCGCCGACAATCGGAATGATGCGGCCCACCAGTGGCAGCGCCACGTGTTTGCCGATGAGGTGTTTGAGTTTTAAGTTTTCGGGATGGACGGCAACTGCCGTATCGCCAAGCATGGTTTCAGGGCGCGTGGTGGCGACGATGATGTCCTCGCCGGGGCCGCCATCAATCACCGGATACTTGATGTACCAGAGCGAGCCCTTGATTTCCTTCTGGATGACTTCCAGATCGGAAATCGCGGTGAGCATCTTGGGGTCCCAGTTGACCAGGCGCTTGTCCTTGTAGATCAGGCCGTCGTTGTAGAGCTGCACAAAGACTTTGAGCACGGCCTTAGACAGCCCCTCATCCATGGTGAAGCGCTCGCGGCTCCAATCGCAGGACGCGCCAAGTCGTCGCAATTGTTGCGTGATGATGCCGCCGGACTCGGCTTTCCAGTCCCACACGCGTTTCACAAATGCGTCGCGGCCCATGGTGCGGCGGTCGGCCTGGTTTTCTTCCTTGAGCTTCCTCTCCACCACCATTTGCGTGGCGATACCGGCGTGATCGGTTCCGACCTGCCACAGCACATCGCGGCCGCGCATGCGCTCGAAGCGCACGAGAATGTCCTGGATGGTGTTGTTGAGTGCGTGCCCCATGTGCAGCGAGCCGGTGATGTTGGGCGGCGGGATGACGATGGTGTAAGGCTGCGCGTTGGGCTTGCGCCCCGGCTTGAAATAACCACCCTCCTCCCAGCCCTTGTAGAGGCGGGTTTCGATGTCAGCGGGCGAGAAAGTCTTGTCGAGCGGCATGTGTCACCAAATCAATGATTTGATGCGCTTAAACACGAGTGCCGCCGATTGGGCAACCCTCCGCCGGGGAACCAGCGGAGGGCCATGGAAGGCTTGGGCAGTTTACTTTACCAACTTTGCCTGCGCTACAATTTCGCGCAATGCGATGGCGGCCTCTGCCGCCGCATCAAACTCCGCGTCAGCGGCGGCTGGCATCAGTTCTCCGAGCTGGACGTTGAGATCTTGCGTGGTCTGCGCATCCAGTGCTCCCAACAATCGGTCACGGATCAGCATCAACGTGAACATATCGAAGTTGACTCCCGCGGCATCCTTGGCGGCCGCATCGACAAAAACCTGCGCCGCCCAAAGATCGAAGCGAGCGAAATCAATCTCCGCCACCGGTCGATGGCGAAGCTGGAGATCGAAAGCCCAACGCGCGGTTTCGATTGCCGCCTGACGCGACTTCGCCACGTTCTTCGTTGCTACCGCACCCGCAAGCGATTTCAGGGCATCGTCCAACAATGGCTTGATCGGCTTTGGCATGTCGCTGGCGGAGAACGTCTCCCAGGCAGCAGCCATGGCCTTCGTCTGATCCGCTGCCGCATTCCAATCCTTGCCGCCTGCTGCTTCGAAGACACTCAATGCACCATCCGCAAGCGCCTTAAGTTCGGTGGGCACAGGGCCGTCAAGCGCATCGGTTGGCATTGCGAGGGCAACAGCCTCGATGTCACCGCCGCTGCCGGTGAATACCTCACCATAGCCTGGAGCGAAGGTTTTTTCATCGTAAGTGCCATCCGCATGCAGTTCCCTTCCGACCAGAGCGCCCTTTATCGCACCAAGAGGGCCTTGATAAGTGTGGGCGACGTCACTGACCTCGACCTCTTCAAAGGCGATACCCGGCATGTTTTCAGCACGGAATGCATCACCCACTTTCGGCTTGCCCGGCATGATCATGTTGGGTGGGCCGTCCTTGCCGGCGAGCCATGTGCCCTCTTTGGTGTAAATGACACCATCACGAAAATCGCTCACATCCTCGCCGAAGTACCAGACTGATCCGTCGTCGGCTTGGGCATAGAGATCATAGGCCACTTCCTGCACGCGGCCATCGAGATAGGCCACGTATTGCGACACAAGGGTCTTGATCTCAATTCCCTGCCATTCGACAATTCTTGTAAACGGCAACAAGGTAACCTCAGTGCGGAAAGGCTTGTTGTCAACGTGACCGGTGAACAACACTGATGCCTGCCTGGAAACCGGAAACAGCGGGTTGGTTACTTCAGTTGGATTGCTGAACTTGGGCAGAACGAGATCAACGCGCTTGCTGGCATCGGCGATCTTGAGACCTTCTACTCTTGGTTGCGGTATTGGAGTTCCGCCATCTTGCGCAAGTCCAGCATTGTTGTTGATGAATACTGCAAGCATCAAGCTTGCGGTTGTGATGAGAAACTTCTGCTTCATGGTCATGGTGTATCTCCTGTGTTGGGACCGTCACCAAGCTGGGCCATGCGCTGTGGGAGAAAACTGAACGGCAGATGTGAGGACGATGAAAACCGTTCAGGCCAGCGGCAAATTGACGGTAAAGGCGCTGCCCTGCCCCAACACTGATGACACTGAGACGGTACCACCATGTTTTTCCGCAATCGCACGCGAGATAGCGAGGCCAAGACCAAAGCCTTTGGTCTCACCGCGCGAAGCGTCGGCGCGGACAAAACGGTCAAAGATTTTTTCATGCATGTGTGGCGCAATGCCGATACCAGAATCCGAAATTGTAACCCGGGCGTTTGCCGCGTTTGATTGCAGCGTAACGGTGATGTTGCCCCCCGCTGCTGTATATTTGACGCCGTTGTCCAGCATATTGGCAATAAGGCGCGTCAGCAGTGATACATTTCCACGCACGGTGATGCTGTTTTCTGATGGATGAAATGCGAGTGCAAGATTTTTCGCATGCAACGTTGTTCGATACGACGCCAGAACAGAACTCACAAGGTCTGTAAGGTCCACGCTTTTCAAGACAATGTCGTCATGCGCATCGTCATGCCTTGCCAGGAACAGAAGTCGCTCGGCAAGTTCCGACAGGCGCACAATCTCTTGCTGACTGCTGGCCAGAGTTGCGCGATAGGCTTCGACGCCGCGCTTCCGGGCCAACGCAATCTCAATCTCACTTTGAATAATGGTGAGCGGCGTTCGCAGCTCATGGGCGGCATCGGACACAAATTGACGTTGCCTTTCATGGGCTTTGCGGACTGGTTCCAGCGCCTTGCCAGTGAGAAACCACGACAGCGCAGGAATGATGGGCAACACCAATGCGTTGAGAAACATCAGAATAGAAAACAACCGGTCCAGCGGCGTTTCATTGATGTCGATCACAGCCTCGCCTGGATCACTGCTGGTGTTGGGTGGAGGCATCACCTGTTCACCGACTTCCACTTCGAACGACCTCTCGGTGTAGGTATAGAGGCCGATGCTAAACATCCAAAAACACGCCAAGAACACCAAGGAATAGAGCAACGTCAGCCTGATGCGGGCCGTGTTAAACATCGCCGTCCAGCTTCATGACATAACCCGAGCCACGCAATGTATGGATCAGCTCCCGATCATTTGCACGTGTTCGAATTTTTTTGCGCAAGTACTTTACGTAAGTCTCAACCACATTCGACAGTCCTTCAAAGTTGCTGTCCCAGACATGTTCGAGGAGTCGCGTCCGCGTCAGCACAACGTTTGGGTAACGCATGAAATACTCGAGCAACGCAAATTCACGCGATGTGAGCGCGATCCGGTCAACCCCGCGCATGACCTCTTTGGTCGCGGGATTGAGAGTGAGATCGGCGAATGTCAGGATTGGGGGTCCGGTTGACTTCCCTCGCCGCAACAGAGCGCGAACGCGAGCCAACAATTCTGAAAATGAAAACGGCTTGGTGAGGTAATCATCGGCACCGGCATCGAGACCCGCGACTTTGTCCGCAACAGCGTCGCGCGCAGTCAGGATAAGGATGGGAAGATTTCCACCCTGCTCCCGAATTTTTCGGCAAACGCTTACGCCGTCGACCTTGGGGATCATCAAGTCGAGCACAATCAAATCGTAGGGATTGATGCTCCACATATAAAGAGCTTCTTCGCCATCAGAGGCAATATCTGCCTGATAGCGTTCTTCAATGAAACCACGGTGCAGAATGCCTGCAATCTTGGCCTCGTCCTCGACGATCAGAAGCTGCATAGGCTGGCAGTCTAAGGCAGGAAAGATGAGAGGAGAATGGGAAACTCAGGCAGATGTGCCGCGCGTGAGTTCAGAGCCCATCTGAATCAAACCTGCCACGCGCGGCGGCGGGATCAGGATGGTTTAGGGTTTGGCCTTGGGCTTGCGCCCCGGCTTGAAACAACCACCCCTTTCCCAGCCTTTGTAGAGGCGATTTTCGATGTCAGCGGGGGTGAAGGTTTTGTCGAGCGGCATGTGTCACCAAATCAATGATTTGATGCGCTTGAACACGAGTGCGGTTACGAGGTAAAGGGCGGTGACTTCGTAGACCTAGGGTTTCCAGTAGCTCGGGATTTCCCCAACTTGTTTTGCCTCTCCGCCGGATGGACACTTGTGGCAAGGGGCCGAACCAAGACAACGGAGAAATGCCATGACAGTCTTCATCGGAACATCACTAAATGACCGATCACAGCCCGGACAACTGACCGGATTTACCGGCGGAACCCTGGCGGACCGCAGTGACGCGATCGGCGACATCTATCTCGCTTTCGAAGGCAATGACAACATCATCGGCGGCAGCGGCAATGACTATATCAACGGCGGCGATGGCGACGACGTAATTGGTATGAGCGGCGGAACGGATATTCTGGATGGCGGCAACGGCATCGATGTTTACGTGCGTTCCCCCGGTCTTTCCAGTTTCGTTTGGGACATGACGACCGGCCTCACCAATAAAGCGGGTGAAATCGCAATCAATTTCGAAAACGCCAATTTGGGAACTGGCAACGACACGGTCAAAGGCAATGCCGCGAACAACGTCATCCAGGGCAACAACGGCAATGACACCCTGGACGGGCGCTCCGGGAATGACTTGTTGATCGGTGGTGCGGGCGACGACGTCATCGCCGGCGGGCTGGGGTTCGACAGGTCGGACGGCGGTACCGGCATTGACACGTTCGACATGCGCGGTGCGCTGTTCCTCGACTTCGGCACGTTCAATCTCAGCCTGCTTACAGGCGTCACCAATTTTGCCGGCGAGAGAGCGATCAACTTCGAGAACGTGATCGGGAACGGAGCGGCCAACAACATCGACTGCACCAACGGTGCCAACACGATCAGCGGAAACGCGGGCAATGACCAGGTGAATGGCCGTGGCGGCGCCGACACGATTTCGGGGGACGCGGGCGAGGACAAGCTTGCCGGAGACCTGGGCAATGACGTCATCAATGGTGGCATAGGCAACGACGTAATTTTTGGCCAGCAAGGCAACGACACCTTGACCGGCGGTGCCGGCAACGACGAGTTCGCCTTCGACAAACCGCTCATTCAGGTTCTGGGTATCAACTTGAACGTCGACACAATTACCGATTTCTCTTCCGTCGCCGACCGGTTTCTCATTTACAATGACGTGTTCACGTCGCTCGCCGCCGGGGCATTGAATGCCGCTGCACTCCGGCTTGGGCCTATCGCGCTTGATGCCACGGACCGGATTGTCTACAATCAAGCCACGGGCAATTTGTTCTTCGATGCCGATGGCTTTGGCGGAACGGCACAACTCATGTTCGCCAAGGTAACCCCCGGCACAGCCATCAATCTCGCCGATTTCTTCGTGATTTAAAGTGTTTCCGGCCACCTACGGAAATCCGTAGGTGGTCATCCAGGTTGCATCGTGCTAGAAACTCGCGGGGGGCAATGCCGCGCGAGGTTTGGTATGCGCCAAAACGACCTGGATGATTTTCTGTCCGATCTCACCGTGCAGCGTGATGCCGAAACCGCTTGGGACATTGGCCAACGCTACCTCGCATCGCTGGGGTTTGACTTGTGCAGCTATCAATTCGGCGACTGGGACCGCAATCCCGGATCTCCCTACCGCGCCAAAACCAACAAGGAATTGGACTGGGTCAAAAAGCACTTCGCCAACCTGTCACCGGAAACCGAACCGCTCCTGTCGATGGGCTGTAACCGTTTCGAGGTGCAGCCCATGGGCCTATCCTTCATGAAACGAACCCCTGACATGCCGAAGCTGCACAGGTTTTTCCTGGAACGGCTGGCTGACAGCGACTGGCGCAGCATCATCGCTTTTCCCCTGCGTCTGCGCGGCACAGGCCCCTTTGGCGGTTGGGGTTTGACCCAGGCCAAATGCGGCGCGCACGAGTTCATGAAATTGGTGCGCGCCAACGGGGCAAAAGCCAGGTTGGCGGCGTTCTATGTGCACGAACGCATGGGGCCTCTCGCCGAAGCGCACGCCGGTGCTGCGCTGTCACCACGCCAACGCGATTGCCTTCTCCATCTCGCGGCTGGCTTGCGGCAAGCGCAAATCGCCGACCAGCTTGGCATTTCCCTCGCCACCGTTGAGTTCCATTTGCGGGCAGCGCGGCGGAACCTTGCCGCGAAGACCAACACTGAAGCGATATCGCGGGCCGTGCTCGGCCAGATCATCGTGCCGTAAGCGAGACCATCAATAACTTTGCAAGAGTTGCATATCCAAGCGTAGCGGGACGACCTGAAGTGACCGCCTTCCACCCAGCCTTTGGATCAGCGTGTTTCGATGTCAGCAGGCGTGAAGGTTTTGTCGAGCAGCATTGGTCACCAAATTTGTGTTTGGTGGCATAAACACGAGTGACACAGTCCCGTAAAGGACGGTCCAAGATTTCTGGCAGCTACCCAAAAAGGGGGTTTTGTCCCAATTCAATGATCCTAATGTACCCCATGCCGTTCAACGCGAGGAAGCTGACATGATCTGCATTGATGACTTTCACTCATCCCTGGACGGTGACGATTGGCTGCCAGCGTTTCGACGTGCGCAAACGGCGCATGGCACCCAGAAATCAAGTTACTCTTACAGTGGTGGATTTACACTGCACTTCAGTCCCCGAAGCTACTATTTTTCGGGACCGATTCACATTCTTTGTCCGATGACGCTCATGGGTTCGGGTGCCTCACTTAACCATGGCACGACTCTCATGTTTCCGAAAGGATCGCGCGGAATAGTCGTGCATGGGTCGCGCACGTGTCGGATTGCAAAGTACATGGACCCGCCTGACCTGACGGTTGACTTCAACGTTGACTACCGCTTGGCCCAGGGTACCTGCATCGAGAAGCTGCAAGTTTTGGCCGTTGATCCTGTTACAAAGCAACCCGCTCCTACGCACCTGCTAAGTGACTTACGTGAGAGTACCGCGTTTCCAAACCCCGGGCCGCATGGCATCATGCTCCTCACACTTGCAGCGCTGCGCGATGTAAGCGTTGCGCACTTCGACGGGCACGGTATCTACATTTTCGGGAACGGCGATGATGACCCGTTGGCAAAAGACCCGGCTGGAGACCCGGACCTTTACAGCCACGCGTCTTCCATCGCTGCGTTTTGCCAAATCATAAACTGTGTGAGCGTTCGAAATGGTGGTGATGGACTGCACATCTATGGCAATGACGCCAGCGGCACCATGGTGCAGAGCTGTCAGTTCATCCACAATGGCGGCTGGGGTGTTCAAGATTTTGCAAGGATTGGGCAGTCCACCTATCTGGGTGGCCAGTGTGCATACAATCTATATGGCGGATTTTCGCGTCCGTTTGACGTCATGGAACGTGACTACGAAACCTTTGCCGCACGCGTGGCTTTGGACCCGGGGTTAAATGTCACTTATGCCGCCTTGGTTGCAGCCGCACCGGGAGCAATAGCAGCAGCTGGCACGAAGCCGGACCCATCGGCATTTCCGCCAATGACAACTCCCATACAGGATCACCTCGGCAAGCCAAGCATGGCGGTGTTTATGCAAGCTTACAGCGACTATCGAAAGGCTTTGGCAGTTTACCACGCTCAAATAGGAGACCAACTGGAGTTGGTTCTGTTGGCAGTCGGCATAGCTGTCAACAGGGCGCTTACGCACCAGGATCAACTGGTTCCCTATGCGGACGGGTCGGCCGTGTTGGTGGGGTTATATGCCGAGGGCAATGGAATTGACGGCACCGCCAACGAATTGGGGCGGGTCAACATGTCATTTGCGACACTTGCCTATGACAAGACTGCAACAATTGGTATTGCCGCCAATGGTTACGGCCAGAATGTTATGTTGGGTACTGGAGGCGTCGCCCTCCAGGTCAACAACAGTATCCCTGCTCCGGCTTCCGCTCAGTCCCGGCCAATATCATATTCAGCTGTGATACCAACTGAAGGGGCAGATAATGGTGCAATTGCGTTCAACAGCAATGCTGTCTCGGGAGGGAATGCAGGTTGGATATTCATCGCGGGATCAGGTTGGCGCGAATTTGGAACCATAAGCTAGAGTATCACCGGGTGAAATGGGTTCACAACAACCCCTACAAACTGTTACCCCCGCGCAGGCGGGACCCAGTATACTTGTTGAAATAAAATTGTATTCCTTGAGTTCACGGGAATGACGTTTTGGGGGTTGAGCGATTTCACTTGATTGTTCGTTGACCTAATTCCAGTTCACCTGCTTGATTTCGTAGGACTTGCCGCCGCCGGGGGTGTTCACTTCCACCGAGTCGCCTTTTTTCTTGCCGATGATGGCGCGGGCGATGGGTGATGAAATGGAGATGCGGCCTTTCTTCACGTCGGCTTCGGTGTCGCCGACGATCTGGTAAGCGATCTTGGCTTCGGTGTCCTCGTCGATCAGGGTGACTTTGGCACCAAACATTACCGTGTCGCCGGAGAGTTTCGAGACGTCGATCACATCGGCGCGGCTGATCTTGTCCTCCAGTTCAGCCACACGGGTTTCGTTCCACCCTTGCGCTTCCTTGGCGGCATGATATTCGGCGTTTTCCGACAGGTCGCCATGGGCGCGGGCTTCTTCAATCGCCTTGATGATGCGCGGGCGTTCCACTGCTTTCAAGTGTTTTACCTCCTCCATCAAGGTGGCATAACCTGTTGCAGTCATTGGCACTTTTTCCATGGTCTTCACTCTCGAATTGCACAGCTTTGCGTTCCCGGAGGCCGGGAATTCGCACGTCGGCTGTATAGAAAAACGTCACCCGGCACTTGGGAGGAACTCTCCCGGCCGGGTGCTGTATATATGCACTAAACGCTGTGATTTGCAAGCCGGAGGCTAATTCAATGCAATCTCCGGTATGTCCACCTCCCTGTGTGGAGGCAAAAATTTTGCAGACTGAAGGATAATGCGATATGCCGCAATGCGTTCAGCGGTCAGAGAAATTCCACGCCCATTTCATCGTAGCGCACCCAAGCGCGGCGGGCCCAACGGTTGTCTGCCGCTCCTGGAAAATCCATCTTGAACTCATCGGGCGTACCGAGGGTGTTGACGAACTTCAACCGCGCACCCTTGCTGCTGAGATCGCGCATCTGGCACGACATGGTAGAGCTTTTGTTGTTGAATTGAATTGCACCGTTCTTCACGCGCCGCGCGCGCAGCTCGCATCGTCTGTCGTCCATGTGACGTAACTCCAGGTGCTCCGGGACGCATTCAACGCCCGCAGCCGCGAAGGCACAAGGCTAACGAAAGATTAACGTTACCCCTAAACTTGAAAGCATAGGACCGCCGCAATTAGACCATCAAGAAATCCGCGATGGTCAGGTTGGCGCCGCCGATGAAATCGCAGATCTGGACGGCTTGCGTGCTGCCGGTGCCATCAGCGTCGAACCACAGCTCGTCATCGAAAGTGTTGAACACAAACTGTGCGCCCGTTCCCGCCGCATCGTGGCCAGAGGTCACGGAGCGGAATTGGCTTGCGGCAAGTGGGCCTGAACCCAAACCGCCAAAGGCGCTGCCGAGGAAGCTGAGGGTGTCTTCGGCGGCGAAACCGAAGACATCGTCGCCGCCGTGAGATTGCGACGCGTAGTGGAACGTGTCGCTGCCGAGGCCGCCGGTCAATATATCTGCGCCCAGCCCACCGGTCAGCGTGTCGTTACCGCTGAGGCCGTTCAATCTGTCAACGCCTGCATTGCCGGACAGACGGTTGTTGAGCGCATCGCCAGAGAGAATGTCATCGGCAGAGCCACCTGCAACGTTCTCGATGTTGACGGCAGTGTCACCGCTGATGCCGTCGATGGTCGATGTTGATTTGACGGCACCCCGCAAGGTCAGGACGACAGAGTCAAAAAGATCGGCGAAGTCGGCAGTGTCGAGACCGGTGCCACCGTCGAGATCATCCACGCCAGCACCGCCACGCAAGTTATCGTCTCCACCCATGCCAAACAGGTCGTCAGTACCGCCTGAGCCATAGAGGGTGTTGGCAATTGTGTCGCCACGCAAGCTGTCAGCGGCACTGCCGCCGACGAGGCTTTCGATGTTCTTGACCGTGTCCTGGATGCTTGCGCCAACGCGGACGCTGGCTGCCGTTGCACCATTCAATGTCACAGAAACGGATGCCGTCATGTCGCTGTAGTCGGCAGAATCACGTCCCGTTCCGCCGTCCAGCGTGTCGTTGCCGATGCCGCCTTTCAGAATGTCGCTGCCAGCCTTGCCGGACAAAACATCGTTGCCACCGTAGCCACTGAGCCTGTTGTTGCTGCTGTTGCCGACAATCGTGTCAGCGCCGGTGTTGGACCCTGCCACATTTTCCACCGAAGAGAAGGTGTCGCCAATCGCATCTCCGGTTGCCGCAATTGATTTGTCGAGGGCCACTTTGACGCCCGCACCTGAGTAGAATGAAAGCAGGTCTGCACCCGCTCCGCCGTAGTAGACATCAGCACCAGCACCACCGTTTAATGTGTCATCACCATTGCCACCGTAAAGCCTGTCGTTGCCTGAGTTGCCGTAGAGACGGTCATGGCCATCGTTTCCATACAGACGGTCATTGCCATTGCCACCCGACAATGTGTCGTCAAAGCTGCCGCCCACGAGAACCTGGCTCGCGTCGGTTCCGGTTCGTGTGACAGCGGCATCGGGCAAGCGGCCGTAGATAATATGGGCTTCGCCACTGTCTTGTGACCCCAGTAAGATGTCTGTCAGACCGTCGCCGTTCAGATCACCCAATCGGGACAGGGATACATCCGCAGACGCAATGCCCATTACCGTGAAGCCGGTGCTGCCATTCAAAGATGCCAGGTTCACATTTGCCAAAGTGCCTGACGCGCTGCCAAAGACGATGTGAACATTGGATGTTGAACCATTTTTCGCGCTGACCATGACATCGGCCAGGCCGTCGCCGTTCATGTCTCCGGCGTCGGCGATCTGTGCACCGGTTTCATCACCTGTGCTGCCGGTGATCTGAAAACCATTGCTGCCATTGAGTGATGAGAGCGCCAACGTGGGCGTGAAGGCTGCGGCCTTGCCGAAGACCACGTAAGCGGCACCGCTGGCATTGCCACCCGCATTGGATGCAGGTGCGCTGACGATGACATCGGCGTAACCGTCACCGTTTACATCGCCTGCGGCAGACACTTTTGTTCCGGCACCATCTCCAGCCTGTTCACCCGTGATCTTGAAACCGTTACTGCCGGTCAACGTGCTGACATTGACGTTGGCAGTGAATCCTGACTTGCGGCCATAGACCACATACGCGCCTGCACCATTGGTGCCGACCAGCATGTCCCGGAAGCCATCGCCGTTCATGTCGCCTGCGTCCGAAACGCTTTGCCCCATTGCGCCATTGATCGACGCGCCCCAGAGCTGGAAGCCATTTGTGCCATTCAGGGTCGCGACATCGAGGTTGGATATGAAACCGGATTTCTTGCCAAAGACTACGTAGGTGGTGCCGTGCGAGCCACCGGGGGTAACGATGTTGGTGTCGAGATTGTTGGCAGCGACAAGGAGATCGGCATAGCCATCACCATTCACGTCACCTGCGGTCGACACGGAGAATCCGGTGGCACTGCCGCCCTGCTCGCCGCTGATTTTGAAACCATTCAAGCCATTGAGCGACGACAGGCTTACATTGGCGGAAAATGGGGTTGCCTTGCCGAAGACGACATAGGCTGCGCCGCTGTTGGCACCTGCTTGATCCGTGCCGGTCGCACCCACCAGAATATCGGCATAACCATCGCCATTGACATCGCCCGCATCGGAAACCGAGATGCCTGCCGCATCACCAAGTGCTGCACCCGAAATGCGGAAGCCATTGCTGCCGTTCAGGGTTGAAGTGTTGATGTCTGCCTGAAGGCCACCAGCAACGCCCAGTATCACATAGGCTGTGCCTGACGTTCCGCTGGCAGGTGCGCCGAGGAGAATGTCGCCGTATCCATCGCCGTTGATGTCGCCCAAGCCGGCACCCGACAGGCCAAGGCCGCCCACGGAAATAGTTGCGGAGGATATTTCACCCCGAGTGTAGCTTGCCTTGTATTCCGCCATGTGTGCTCCCTGCCCGCGGCCACCGGGGTGCCGCACCATGTTAGCAACACAAGGTAAATTCCCATGTTTGACAGACCGTTAACGAAAGGCCCTCGAGCACAAGCGGACGACCACGAAACCCGCCAGTACGCCCGCTGATGCCGAATAGAAACCGGCCCATTCCGCCGTGCGACCTGGAATGTGCTGCTGGAGGAGTTCCAGGATGCCGCTGCCAATGGCCAGAAATGCCAACAGGCGCGTCAGGTTGTGGCCACGCACGGCAATTGTGAAGCAGGCGGCCACCAGGGCGTAGGCCAGAAAATGCTCGGAGCTGCCCCCTGCGCCTGAATGGGGCCGGACAGCGGACGGTACCAGGGACAGGACAATGATGGCCAGCCATCCCGTTGTGGCCAGAACCAGCCAAGGTTTTGGATTTCGAAAATTCGTCATGTTGTGGTCCATGGCAGCGCGCCCTTTGCCACCGCGTTAACATGATGCGGCCGGGTGTTTCATCCGTGTTTACGACATTGAGGTCGGCATTTGACTTTTCTGCCCCAAGTCTCTATCCGCAGGCGAAATGGCCCCCGTTGATACAGGCGAGTCCCCTGGGCCGACACTTCTCTTCGCCACTGGTTTTTCACATACATGAATTTCGACGCGCTCGGTCTGAGCCCTAAAGTTTTACAAGCCGTTATCGCCGCCGGGTACACGGTACCAACGCCTATCCAGGCCGAAGCCATTCCGTATGCCTTGCAGCGCCGCGACGTGCTGGGACTGGCACAAACCGGTTCCGGAAAAACAGCGGCTTTCGTTTTGCCGATGCTGACGCTGCTGGAAAAGGGGCGGGCGCGGGCACGCATGCCGCGCACGCTCATCCTTGAGCCGACGCGGGAATTGGCGATGCAGGTTCAGGAGGCTTTTGAATCGCTGGGCAAGGGCCACAAACTCACTGTTGCCACGTTGATCGGCGGTGTTGCATTTGAACCGCAGGCGGCCAAGATTGACCGGGGTGCGGATGTGGTGATTGCCACACCGGGGCGGTTGCTGGATCACTTTGAACGCGGCAAGTTGTTGCTGACGGGTGTGGAGTTGCTGGTCATCGACGAAGCGGACCGGATGCTCGACATGGGTTTCATTCCTGATATTGAGCGCATCTACAAGCTGCTGCCATTCACGCGGCAAACCCTGTTCTTTTCAGCCACCATGCCGCCGGAAATCAACAAACTGACATCGCAGTTCCTGCACAGTCCCGTGAAAATTGAAACGGCAGCGCGATCTTCGACGGCTGCGACCATTGTCCAGCATGTGGTGAAATCACCATCGGATCCAAAGTCCAAACGCGAAGCGCTGCGCAGCCTCATCCGGTCGCAAGACAATGTGAACAATGCCATTGTGTTTGCGAACCGAAAAACGACCGTGGCATTGCTGGAAAAGTCACTCAAGCGGCACGGCTTCAATGCTGGCGCGTTGCATGGCGACATGGACCAGTCGGCCCGCATGGCCTGCCTTGCAGCGTTCAGGGCCTCGGAGATCACCTTTTTGATCGCTTCGGACGTGGCGGCACGCGGCCTCGACATTCCGGAAGTCAGCCACGTTTTCAATTTTGATGTTCCCATTCACGCCGAGGACTATGTGCACCGGATTGGCCGCACCGGGCGGGCGGGACGTGAGGGGCATGCTTTCATGCTGGTGACGCGTGAGGATGCAAAATACCACAAGGCCATTGTGACGCTGATCGACAAAGAAATCAGTTGGTTCAAGCCTGAAGGGAATGGTGAGGCTGTTGCAGCAGCACCAGAGGTTGTCCCGGAACCGCCAAAGCGCGAGAGGGCACGGCCTGCCCGGCGCAGCTCCCCTGCTCCTGCACCCCAGGTGCTTGCCACTGTTACAGCCAGCAAACCGGCTGAGCGTCGGCCGAAAGTTCTGCCGGACGCGCCTGAGCATTCCGGTTTCAATCAGGGCAACATGCCTGCGTTTTTGATGAAACCCGGACGCGCAAATGGCTAGAGCGAAAATGCCGCTTCATGGAATCGGCGTTTCGCTCCAGCTCATTGATTTGTAGCGGCATTTTCGCAGAAAACCGGTTCCACTTTTCTGCATGCCGCTCTGACACCAAACATTAATGTGTGGGCTGTCATGCTGTCTCTGGAGTTGGGGTCATGACACAAGCCGAAAGCCGGGTTGCCAAACGCCTACGGGTGCTGAAGACCGGCAAAATCATTGTCAACAAGAGCCTGGCTGTTGTTGACTGCACCGTGCGCGATCTTTCCGACACGGGAGCCAAGCTGGTTTGTGCCAAGAGCGGCGAAGTGCCCGATGAATTCCGCATTGTGCTGATACAAGACAACACCATCCGCGATGCCGTGGTGATGTGGCGCAAGGGCGAGCAACTGGGAATAAAATTCACATCAGAAGCAGCGCGTGCGCCGCCCCGGAAATACTAAACATGTTTCTACTGCACCGAGGGCGCAGGCTTTAGTTCAACGCTTTCACCGCAGCCGCAGGCCGACGTCTGGTTCGGGTTGTTGAAGACGAAACCCGACTTCAGTGTGCCAGACTGGTAGTCCATCTCGGTGCCGAGGAGGAACATCAGCGCCTTGGCGTCGATCAGAACCTTGGCGCCATCCTGCTCCACCACTTCGTCGAAGCGGTTCTGCTCCTTGGCCCATTCCATGGTGTATTCCATGCCGGCACAGCCGCCATTCTTGACGCCGACACGAAGCCCCACGCCCTCGCCCCGATCCATAAGGTCGCGGACGCGCGCGGCGGCGGCGTTGGTAAGTTTCAATACGGATGGTCGTGCTGTTGCCATGGTGCTTTGTACCTGAAATTCCTTACCACATATTCATTGCCATGCGGGCCTCGTCCGACATGCGGCTGTGGTCCCAGGGCGGATCGAAGACAATTTTGGCTTTGGCAGACTGGATGCCCGAAACGGTGCTTACGGCGTTCTCGACCCAGCCCGGCATATCTCCTGCCACCGGACAGCCCGGTGCTGTGAGCGTCATGTCGATGGCGACATTGCGGTCGTCATCGATGTCGACTTTGTAAATCAGCCCGAGTTCATAAATGTCGACGGGGATCTCCGGGTCGTAAACGGTTTTGAGGGCTGCGATGATGTCGTCGGTCATGCGTGCCAATTCATCCGCCGGGATGGCGGAAGGGTTGGGGGCATTTTCGACAGTGGCAGCAGCAGCCTCGGTCATCCGAATATCCTTTGTGCAGAGATAAGGGCTTCGGCCAGTTTATCAACCTCTTCCATCGTGTTGTACATGCCAAATGAGGCGCGGCAGGTGGCGGTGACGCCGAAGCGCTGGAGGAGCGGCTGCGTACAATGCGTGCCAGCCCGGACGGCCACGCCTTGGCGGTCAATTACTGTTGCGATATCATGGGCATGGGCACCATTCATCAGAAATGAGATGATCGGGCCTTTGTGTTTGGCCTGGCCGAAGATGCGGAGCGAGTTAATGCCGCGCAGGCGCTCCATGGCGTAATCATGGAGCTGCTTCTCATGGGCGGCGATAGCGTCGAGACCTGTGGCGGTCATGTAATCGAGGGCGGCCCCAAGCCCGATGGCTTCGACGATGGCGGGAGTACCGGCTTCAAAGCGGTGCGGCGGATCGTTGTAGGTGGTGCCATCTACAGTGACTTCCGAGATCATCTCGCCACCGCCTTGATAGGGCGGCATTTTCTTCAGGTGTTCGGCTTTGCCATAGAGCGCACCGATGCCTGAAGGACCATAAGTCTTGTGGCCAGTGAAGACGAGGAAATCACAATCGAGGTCCTGTACATCGACATGACCGTGGACGGCCTGCTGGCTGGCATCGACGAGGACGGGGATGCCTTTGGCGTGGGCGATCTGGATCACCTCTTTCACAGGAACAATGGTGCCGAGTGCGTTCGACATGGCGGTAATGGCCACCATTTTCGTCCGCGGGCTGATCAGTTTGGCGAACTCCTCGATCAAAAAATTGCCCTGCTCATCTATCGGTGTCCATTTGATCACAGCGCCACGGCGCTCGCGGTGGAAATGCCAGGGCACGATGTTGGAGTGGTGTTCGAGGATCGAGAGGATGATCTCATCACCCTCGCCGATCACCATGCCACCAAAGGACTGCGCCACGAGGTTGATGGCATCGGTGGCATTGCGGGTGAAGATGATCTGGTCCTTTGACGGCGCGTTGATGAAGCGGCGGACGGATTCGCGCGCGTCCTCGAAGGCTTGCGTTGCGGTATTCGACAGATAATGCAGGCCGCGATGCACATTGGCGTATTCCTGCGTCATCGACTTGTTCATGGCGTCGAGCACAGCTTTGGGCTTTTGCGCCGAGGCGGCGTTGTCGAGATACACGAGCGGCTTGCCATAGACCTCGCGGGCGAGGATGGGGAAGTCGGCACGGATACGCGTTAGATCAAGTGCCATGATGTTTATCTCGCAACAACATCGAATACAATAGATGTAAAAGCGTTTGAGCCAAACATCGTGATAAGTGCAGCAACGCAAATGGTTGTTGCTAGCAGAATTATCATTCCCAACGATGCAGCTACCCGCCACAGGGCTTGAAGATAACTTATTTCAAGTGCCGAAGAATAAATGGTCGCTGTGATCAACGCATGCAACACCAATATGGCGCAATACGCCCAGATATCGGTGAATTGCGATTGGAAGTCAGCTAGGCGTAAAATAGATGAAAAAAGCGGATCAAATATAAACCAGAGGCCAAATGAGAGCGCAACACATAACAATACTTCACGACGACGGTTCTTGAAGTTGAAAATGATCGTCCAAATAAGATATTCGATTGCCGCGAGTACAAAATTGAGTAGAATAAACAGTACTGTCTCAACGAAGTAACCGAAAGTACCCTTGAGCGCTATCGCATCACGGTGCAATTCGCCATCTTGCACTGCAGTTTTTCCCTGAAGCACGTCAAAAATGAAAGCACTCAACGAACCAATTGCGCCCAAGATAAAGAGCCAGAACAGCAGTTCCCGGGACTTCGGCGAAGCCGCTAGCACGGCATACCCCTCACGTGGCCTATACAAACTCCGTACGATCAGCCCCACAGCCGTCGTCAAACTGGTGATCATGCCGCCGACCCATGAACCAATCCCAAGAGTGCGTCCCTGATCCCCTCGTGCTCCACATTGTCAAACGCCTCGCTCACAAACGCCTGCACCAGCATCGACCGCGCTTCGGCTTCCGGGATGCCGCGGGATTTCAGATAAAACAGGTGATCGTGGTTGAGGTCGCCTGAGGTTGCGCCGTGGCCACAAATGACATCATCAGCGTAGATTTCGAGTTCGGGTTTGGCGTCGAATTCAGCCATTTCGGACAACAGCAATGCGTGGGATGATTGCTTGCCGTCAGTCTTTTGCGCGCCGGGGCGGACGATGGCCTTGCCCTGGAAGATGCCGCGCGATTTGCCATCCATCACGCATTTAAACAGTTCGCGGCTGGTGCAGCGCGGCACGCTGTGGTCGATCACCAGCTTGGTGTCGGCGTGCTGCGTGCCCGACAAGAGATATGCGCCGGAGACATGAGCGTCACCGCCTTCACCCTTGAAAGTGATCGATCCGTTCTGGCGGTTCAATGCTGCGCCTGATGTGAATGTCACATCGCGGACGATGGCGTTTTTGCCGAGTGTCATGGTGACGTGAGAGAGATGCGTGGCCTTGTTGGATTCCCTCTCCACTTTTACGCGGTCCAGACGCGCGCCATCGGCAATTGTGTAGTCCGTCACGGCGTTCGCCAGATAATCGCCTTCACCAATATGGGTTTCGATGATGGTGGCGGACGCGCCTTTGGCCACTTCAATGCGGTGGCGCGTGGCGATGGCGCGGGCGTTGCCATCCGTTACAATGTGCAAAAGTTCAACGGGCTGGTCCGTGTTGGTGTCGAAGCGCAGCGTCACGCCTTCCGCTGCAAGTGTCGTGTTCATGGCGATCACCGTCCCGTCGCTGATGTTGGCGGGGAGACTGGTTTCGACTTTCAAGCCCTTGAAGCTGGAGTGCTTGCGCTCGAGTTCGCCATTCACGAAGACGATGCGCTGCGATTTCACTGAATTAAAAGGTGATGACTTGATCAGGCGCTCAACATCGTTGGGCTTCACCGCAACAATGGCTTTTGCATAGACACCTGAAATCATTCGCTTGAGATCGGTCCACTTCCAATCTTCTTCGCGGCGGTTGGGCAGTGTCACGCCCAACGCCTCTTCAGCAGGTGTGCGGGTAAGCATCAGGTTCACGCAGCTTTTCCCGCGTACTCAGCGTAGCCCTTGTCTTCCAGTTCCAGCGCCAGTTCCTTGCCGCCGGATTTCACGATTTTCCCATCGGAAAGAACATGCACCTTGTCGGGCACGATGTAGTCGAGCAGGCGTTGGTAGTGGGTGATGACAATCATGGCGCGATCCGGTGACCGCAGCGCGTTGACGCCATCGGCCACCACACGGAGCGCATCGATGTCGAGTCCGGAGTCAGTTTCATCGAGGACGCAGAGTGTTGGTTCCAACACAGCCATCTGCAAAATTTCAGCGCGCTTTTTCTCGCCGCCGGAAAATCCCACATTCACCGGGCGCTTCAGCATGTCCATGCCCACGTTGAGCTTCGCGGCGCGGTCTTTCACCAGCTTCATGAATTCCGGTGTGGTGTGTTCTTTCTCCCCGCGCGCTTTGCGCTGTGCGTTGGCCGCCACTTTCAGGAATTGCATGGTGGCAACGCCGGGAATTTCGATGGGGTATTGAAACGCCAGGAACACGCCCTTGGCGGCGCGAATGTTCGGCTCCATCGCCAGCAAGTCCTCACCTTTGTAGGTGACAGACCCTTGCGTGACTTCGTAACCTTCGCGGCCTGACAACACATAAGACAGCGTCGACTTGCCTGAACCGTTCGGCCCCATGATGGCGTGGACTTCGCCCGCCTTCACGTCGAGGGTGAGGCCTTTGAGGATCTCGCGGGGTTCGTCGGCGAGTTTGACGTGGAGGTTTTTGATTTCGAGCATCATTTATCTTTCAATGTAACCACCCTCCCTCACGCGAAGCGTGGGGGAGGTGCCCGAAGGGCGGAGGAGGTGTTGCCGCAAGTTCAGGGTTGGAACGCGTTGCCACACCCCTTCCGGCCTTCGGCCACCTTCCCCACGCCTGCGGCGCGAGGAAGGGTGAATGTGTGAGACTAGCCAACTGATCCCTCCAAACTGATCCCGATCAGCTTCTGCGTTTCCGCCATGAATTCCATGGGCAGTTGCTGCAGCACATCGCGGACGAAGCCGTTGACGATGAGCGCCACGGCTTCCTCCTGCGAGAGGCCGCGCGACATGCAGTAGAACATCTGGTCGTCGGAGATTTTGCTCGTTGTGGCTTCGTGTTCGAACTGGGCGGTTGAAGTTTTGCTTTCGATATAGGGCACGGTGTGGGCGCCGCATTTGTCGCCGATCAGCAGCGAGTCACATTGGGTGAAGTTGCGGGCGTTGAGTGCCTTGCGGTGCGCTGACACAAGCCCGCGATAGGTGTTGTCACTGCGGCCCGCCGCGATGCCTTTCGAGATGATGCGGCTTGAGGTGTACTTGCCGAGATGAATCATCTTGGTGCCGCTATCGACCTGCTGGCGGCCGTTGGAGATGGCGATGGAATAGAACTCACCGCGTGAATGATCACCGCGCAGGATGCAGGATGGATATTTCCAGGTGATGGCGGAGCCGGTTTCCACTTGCGTCCAGGAAATCTTGGCGTGGTGGCCCCGGCAATCGCCGCGCTTGGTGACGAAATTGTAGATACCGCCCTTGCCTTCAGAATCTCCAGGATACCAATTCTGCACCGTCGAATATTTGATCTCCGCCTCATCATGCGCAATCAATTCTACGACAGCGGCGTGCAGCTGTGACTCATCGCGCGTTGGTGCGGTGCAGCCTTCGAGATAGGAAACGTATGAGCCCTTGTCGGCGATGATCAGCGTGCGCTCGAACTGGCCGGTGTTCTTGGCGTTCATGCGGAAATAGGTCGAGAGTTCCATCGGACAGCGCACACCGGGTGGCACATAGACAAATGAACCATCGGAAAAGACGGCGGCATTCAAGGCGGCGTAGTAGTTGTCGCCTTGGGGCACGACAGTGCCCAAATATTGTTTCACCAGTTCCGGATGTTCGCGCAGCGCTTCCGAGATGGCGCAGAAGATCACGCCATGTTTTCTCAACTCGTCCTTGAAGGTGGTGACGACGGAGACGGAATCGAAAACCGCGTCTACGGCAACTTTGCCGGATGTGTACTCGCCGCCCTGCTCGTCGAGATCGCTCTTCTCACCTTGCTTGCGCACGCCGCTCAGGATTTCCTGTTCCTTCAGCGGAATGCCGAGCTTGGCGTAGGTTTCCAACAATTTCGGATCAACCTCGTCCAGCGACTTGGGCCCGACAGAACTCTTCGGTGCCGCATAGTAATGCAAGTCCTGAAAGTCGATCTTGGGATAGTGCACCTTGGCCCAGGTTGGCTCTTCCATGTTCAGCCAGACGCGATAGGCCTCAAGCCGCCAGTCGAGCATCCATTGCGGCTCATTCTTCTTGGCCGAGATGAAACGGACGATATCCTCGCTTAAACCCTTGGGGGCCAAATCGCTTTCGATGTCGGTCTCGAAACCGTACTTGTATTTGTCGACCTCGATGTCGCGGACGAGTTCTATGGTATCGGCATCTGCCATCATGCTGCTCTTCTTGCGCGGTGGCGCATGGATATTTTTTTCCAGGTCGCGAGGAAGACCTCAACATCGCGCGGTGTGGTATTCCACCCCAAGCTTACGCGTATCGCGGCTTGGGAGATTTCAGGTGCGACACCCATGGCGTCCAGCACGTGGCTGCGGGCCACTTTGCCGGAGGAGCAGGCAGAGCCTGATGACACGGCAATGCCATCGAGATCGAAGTTCATCACGAGGGTTTCGGCACTCAAGCCTGGCTGGGCGAAACAGGTGGTGTTGCACAGCCGCGCCACCTGGTTGCTGAAGATCACGGTGTCATCGAGGCCCGCGGCCAGCGCATCAATCAGGTCATGGGTGTCGAGCAAAGGTTCATCGGCGAGTGCGGCAAATCCGGCAATGGCGACCACATTCTCCGTGCCGGCGCGGCGGCGCAATTCCTGGCCGCCCCCGTGCAGCAGCGGTTCGACTGCCAATCCATCGCGGGTGATCAATGCGCCCACACCTTTGGGACCGCCCACCTTGTGGGCGGCAACCGTCAGCATGTCGACGCCCAGCAAGCCAAAATTCACCGGCATTTTGCCGAAAGCCTGTACGGCATCCACATGGACCAGCGCACCCTTGGCCTTGGCAATGCGCACGATGTCATCGACAGGTTGGATGACACCGGTTTCATTGTTGGCGAGCATGACCGAGACCAGAACATTTGGTCCGTTGATGGCCTGATCCAATGCATCGAGCTTCAGGCGGCCCTGGTGGTCCACAGGAACAATGGCCACCTCGCTGCCCGTTGCTGATGCGAGCACAGATGGATGCTCGATTGCCGATACCACCTGCTTTTGTGCGCCGACGCCCCGCAGTGCCATGACATTGGCCTCGGTGCCGCCGCCCGTAAAGGTGATCATCTGCGGCAGGCAGCCAATCGCGAAGGCCAGTTTTTCACGGGCGTCGTCAACTACTTTGCGGGCTGACCTCCCCTCCAGGTGGATGGACGACGGATTGCCGCCCGCGTCCATCGCCGACAGCATCGCGGCCTTGACGGAAGGGCGCAAGGGGCTGGTGGCGTTATGGTCGAGATACACCCTCATGTTTTTTGGCTCATGCGCGGACGTGACGGGCCTTGGCTTGCTTGATGGAGGCTGCCAGGGCCAGATTGCGCTTCTGCACCACATCTTCGAGAGTGATGGACTCGAGGAATGTCATCATTTGGCGACCGAGCGAAGACCAGAGATCGTGGGCACAGCAGCGCTCGCCCTTGACGCAGCCATTGATGGCGTCGCCTTCACAGCGGGTGACGCGCAAAGGCTCGTCAACCGACAATATGACTTCGGACAGCTGAATGTCGGCGGCATCACGGGCCAATTGGTAGCCGCCGCCGGGTCCGCGCGAACTGACCACCAGCTCGGCGCGGCGCAGTTTGCCAAAAAGCTGTTCCAGGTATTCCTGGCTGATGTCCTGACGGTCGGCGATTTCGGCGAGGGATACAGGCCTCCCAGCACCATGTTCGCCAATGTCGATCATGGCCATCACGGCATAGCGGCCTTTGGTGCTCATTTTCATCCGGCTGATCCTCTGTCCAGTAAACGAAAAGCTTGCAAATTGCCCCCCGCACCATGCTAAACGCCAGCTCCGCACCGATCCCGGTTCTGGGGTTCTTTGGAATTGTTCTAAACAAGGATATAGAAAACCCGAGTGGAGGAGTCAATTTTTCTCCGCGTCCATCTTCACATTTGTTAAGGATACGACAGCCCATGCCTGAGGTGATTTTCAACGGACCAGCCGGGCGTATTGAAGGCCGCTATCACCATGCCAAGGCGACCGGTGCACCGGTTGCCATCATCCTGCATCCACACCCGACTTTCGGCGGGACGATGAACAACCCTATCGTGCACACCCTGTACCAGATGTTTGTGAGCCGTGGGTTTTCAACCATGCGGTTCAATTTCCGTGGCGTCGGCCGCAGCCAAGGCATGTTTGACAATGGTGCTGGGGAATTATCGGATGCGGCATCGGCGCTGGACTGGATGCAGACCTACAACAAGGAAGCCAAGATCTGCTGGATCGCCGGGGTTTCGTTTGGGGCCTGGATTTCGATGCAGTTGCTGATGCGCAGGCCAGAGATTTCCGGGTTCATATCGATTGCGCCATTGGCCAAACACTATGATTTCTCGTTTCTGGCACCCTGCCCGGCGTCCGGCCTGTTTGTGAATGGCGAGAAGGATACAGTGACGGCACCGGAGGCGGTGCACACGCTGGTATCCAAACTAAAGACGCAGAAGGGCATTGCCATCGAACACAAGGTCATCCCCGGTGCAAACCACTTTTTCCAGGAAAAAATCGACGACTTAACAAAGATTTGCGCGGATTATCTCGACAAAAGGATGACGCGAGAGGGGTGATTTCGCCGGGCTGAACAAGTGGCCGGGCTGACATTAACTTTGGCTGGCATTTTCACAACGTGGACTTGCATAAATTGCTTTTGAAACTAATCTGAAGCAATTCAAAACGTTGATTGGGTTCACACGAGTATGGGCAGCGAGTTTCGGGTAAACTCCTATGAGAACAACTGGCAGGACGATCCTGCCGTTGTGTCGCTCGGAGATGGCGGGTTTTTTATTGGCTGGACTTCTTTCTATTCAGAAGATGACGGTTCCTTTTACTATCTCGCCGGCCAGCGATATGATGCGGCGGGCCAACGTGTAGGCGGCGAGTTCATCATCGAAACGGTCGAGGACGACTCACTGGCCGCAGTGGAGATGACGCGATTGCGCGATGGTGCCATCGTGGTGACGTTTTCCTATACCTATGATGGAACAAGCGTTGACCGCAACGTCTATGCCAAAATTTACAACCCGGATTTCACGGTCAGAAAAGATACATTTGTTGTGGCGGCGGACCGGGAAGGTGATGCCATTTCACCCACTGTCGGTGCGCTGGCGGACGGTGGCTTCCGCATTTCCTATGCCAATATCTATACCGGCACGCTGACGTTCGATGACGTCTATGGCCGCCGCTATGACAAGTCAGGAAATGCAACGAGCGCTGACATCCGGCTGAATACAGTCGTCCAGGATTTTGACGAGCTGGTGCCTGAGAACCTCGAACTGGCCAATGGCAATCTTCTGGTGGTCTGGCACTCAGAGGCGGCGCTGGACGATGGGACCGACAACGGACAGAACCAATTGCGGGGATCCCTTTATTCGCGCGATGGCAGCTTGTTGAAATCAGATTTTGGAATTGCGCCCTTGCAAGGTGGCGCTGGGGACAGTCCTGATCCGTATGAAGCGACCGCCCTGAGCAATGGCGGCTTTGCCTTGGCCCGCTACGAAACGGTCAATGTCAGTGGCAACAATTTCACCTATGACGTCAAATTGCAGATGTTCAATTCTTCTGCTGTTGCCAGCACCAAGGAAGTAACCGTCCACGCCGCGACGCGTGGCATCATCTATTCCATCGCCGTTGAACAGCTGGAAACCGGCGAAATCGTTGTGCTGTGGCAAACGCCTTCCGTCGATGACTTTCCTTACGACGACATCCAAGGCCGCGTTTATGATGTCAATGGCCGTGCCTTGTCTGGCGTTTTTGTGGTTGGACAAGACTTGAGCCTTGGACAAGAAACACCTGACATCGAAGCGTTGCCGGGTGGCGGTTTTGTCGTCACTTACATGTCTGAATCCATTGACGCGGATCACGATGGCATTGCAGCCCAGGTTTATGGCCGCGGCTCAAACGACATTGATGTGGTGACCGTCGATTTTACAAACTTCTTTGCCGGACTCGGCGGCAACGACATCATCACCGGGAATGCAGCTGCCAACACCATACGTGGCGATGACGGCCTTGACACCATTTACGGCCGGGAAGGCAATGACGTGTTGAATGGCGGCAAAGACGCTGACAAACTCTATGGCGGCGAAAACAATGACAGCCTGCGCGGCAATGCCGGTGCTGACTTGATCAACGGCGGCAACGGCACAGATACCGCTTCCTATTATTTCGATGGTGCGGTGACAGTGGCGCTTGACAATTCAGCTGCTGGCACCGGGGTGGCATTTGGCGATACTTTTACACTGATTGAGAATCTATCCGGATCGAATTCGGGCAACGACACGCTGACTGGCACCCTTGGTGCCAACGTCATTTCGGGCAATGGCGGCAATGACACGCTCAACGGCGGTGGCGGGGCTGACAGCCTGAGTGGTGGCGACGGCAATGACAGCTTGCGCGGCAACGGCGGTGCTGATTCCCTTAATGGCGGCTCGGGCTTTGACACTGCGTCCTACTATGCCGACGGAGCCGTCAACGCAGCGCTTGACCATTCTGTGGCGCAAGCGGGAACAGCGATAGGAGATACGTATACCACCATCGAAAACCTGTCGGGGTCGAATGGTGGAAACGACACGCTGTCCGGCAATGGTGGGGCCAATGGTCTTTCAGGCAATGGCGGCAATGACAGTCTCTGGGGACGCTTGGGCGTTGATACCCTGAAAGGTGGCGATGGCAACGACACGCTGGTGGGCGGTGCTGGTTCAGACATCCTTGATGGTGGATTTGGTGCCGACAAGTTCCGTTTTAACGGTCTTTCCGAAGCCGGTGACCACATCACCTATTTTTCCGCTGCCGACCGGCTGGTTTTCGAAGGGTCCCAGTTTGGGTTGGGGACTTATGCGGGCAACCTCAACCCCTTGCTGTTCACGTCTGGCGTAGTCACCGGAGCGCACCGGTTTATCTTCGATACCGCCACTGACAGGCTCTATTTCGACAACAATGGGTCGGCCAGTGGTGGACGGGTGTTCATCGCTGAAATGGACAATGCCAACGCCGTTGTAACGGCTGACGATATTCAAATCATATGAGCCGCCACGCCCAGCAGTTGTTCTTTGTGGCCGTTGCTGCAATCTGCTTGCACCATTCCTCCGGCGCAAGCGCCGCGGCGGAAACCAAATTGAGTGGTGCCGAAATCAGCGCTGCGTTGACCGATGTTTCCCTTTACGCGGGCGAAACCACCGAGCAGATATTCCTGACGGGTGGGAAGACGGCTTACATCGAGGGTGGGTCGGTCTCGCACGGCGCATGGAAAGTGGACGGTGACCAGTATTGTTCGGTCTGGCCACCATCTCCCGTGTGGGCCTGCTATGATGTCACCCTCGAGGGGGCGGTCATCACTTTCATCAGCCAAGGCGGCCGCCGTTATCCGATGCGCAAAGCCAGGTAGTGCCTGGCACAAAAGTTTAATATTGCGTGATGTTTGATCGGTCTCGCAACGGATGCGGGTTTCGCCTATAGCGTCGCCATGAACCCCCGCCATTTTTCTCCCAAACCTGTGCCCAAACCAGATCGCGACCATCCGAAGTCCACGCATGTGCCGAAACCGGAGAATGATCTCATTCACGGGGCGCATGCCGTTATTGCGGCGGCGATGAACCCGAAGCGGAAGCTCGTTCATTTATGGGCCTCGGAGAATGGCTACCAGCGGCTCAAAGAGGAAGCCAAGGCCGATCTCAAATGCGAAATCGTGCATCCCCGGCACCTTGACCACATGCTGCGCGGGCAGGATGCGGTGCATCAGGGTCTCATTCTCGAGGCCGCCCCATTGCGCCAGCCACGGCTGGACCAGGTGGCGCATGACGGGCTGATGGTGCTGCTCGACCAGGTGACTGACCCGCACAATGTGGGAGCGATTTTGCGCAGTTGTGCGGCGTTTGGTGTGGCGGCCGTTGTCTCGCCTGCCCGGCACACGGCGGCGGCCAACGGCACGCTGTTCAAGGCGGCGTCCGGCGCTTACGAACATGTGCCGATGGTGACAGTGACCAACCTGGCGCGCGCCCTTGACGAGATCAAAGGCTATGGATTTCAGGTGGTGGGATTGGACAGTGACGCCGAAACCAGCATGGACGAAGTTGCGAAAACCCGGCCCCTGGCGCTGGTGCTGGGGGCGGAAGGCAAGGGATTGCGCCAGTTGACGCAGGATTCCTGCCATGTGGTTGCAAAGCTCGCCGTGCCCGGTGCCATCAAGAGCCTGAATGTATCGATTGCGACGGCGGTGTCGTTGTACGCACTGACGCGCTGAAAAGGGGAAAGCCAGGCTCATTTCTGAACCTGGCTTCCTGTCGCCGACCCGATGGAGCGGGGTTGCAGGGGATCGGCTAACCTCGGGATTTTTGTCAATCGTGGGGGTGGTTTCTCCACCAGGGATCAATTTGACCGTCGTAATAGTTGGCGCCGGGAGCCAGGCGCACGACTTTGCGGCGCACATGCAAGCGGGCGTGGGACACATAAATTTCATTGGCGCGGCGGTAGCCATCGACGAAGCCGTGCATATAGGCGCGGGCAGCGATGTGGCGTTTTTTCATTTGCGCCTTGGCAGCGGGGCTGGATTTGCAGGCGTGGATGAAGCCACAATGACGGTGGTCGGCCATGCTTTGCGATGCTGATGTGGTCAACAACAGCAGGGCCGAGGCCGCCAGCATCGCCGTTTTCATCAAAGCCTGTTTCAGCATTAAGCTCTCCACTTGGCGCACCACCTGTTTCCATTCGAAACAGATTGTCCGCTTTCTGCACTTGTGGAGTACTGTTGCAGAAACCGGGCCAACTGGCCTATAGGGGCGGCAGATTCTCCGATTGGCCGGTTTGGCCCGATTTGAGATTCCTGTGGAGGCCGGCTTAGCTCAGTTGGTAGAGCACCTGATTTGTAATCAGGGGGTCGTCAGTTCGAGTCTGACAGCTGGCACCAGATTTCAAACTTGACTTGAACTTTTTTCGGGCTGGATTGTGAACAGTACTCCCCAATTTACTTCCACATCTTTTCCTGTTTTCAAGTTGACTTCCCCGCCGTTGTATATCATATTATACATATGTTCATCGTTGAGAAAACCGACACCTTTTTGAACTGGTTGCGTGATTTGCGCGATGTTCGGGCGGTGGCGCGGATTCAAGTGCGGATTGACCGTCTGGCGCTGGGCAATCCCGGCGATGTGAAAGCCATCGGCGGTGGTGTCAGTGAACTGCGGGTGGATTATGGTCCGGGCTACAGGGTTTACTTTGCGCAACGTGGCAAAACCCTCGTTGTGCTGCTCTGCGGCGGCGACAAACGGACCCAAAACACCGACATCTTGACCGCCAAAAAGCTTGCAAGGGAGTTAAACCATGACACTTAAAACAACACTTTGGGATTCGGCGGAGCTTCTGGATAGCCCCGAAAGCATGGCCGCCTATATCGAGGCCGCCTTTGAGGATGGCGATCCGTCGCTCATCACCCACGCGTTGGGTGTGGTGGCGCGGGCACGGGGCATGACGCAACTGGCCAAGGAGGCTGGCTTGAGCCGCGATGCCATGTACAAGGCCTTTCAGCCCGACGGCAATCCAACGCTGCAAACCCTGACGAGCGTGATGAAGGCGCTTGGCATGAAACTGTCTGCACACACGGTTTCCACATCGCCACCTTGAAGGTATCCCCCAAAATCAAGAGAGGTTTGGAAGTGGAATTTCCTTAGTATTTTCAGATGAGCGCAACCGGGCGATTCATGGGCCATTCATGGGCTTGACTGCGTTCTTTGTTTGTTCTATTGTGACTGCAAGGAGGCGCGAGGGACTGGGCCATGGATTGGAAGAAGGCGATTGAAATCAACAAACAAGCCCTGATGCGTATCGTTGCTGCGGTGGTGTCTGTGCTGGCCGCGCTAGGTGTTGCCACACGAATGCCACGGCCTGTGTATCAGCTGATTGCCCGGGTTCTGCATCCCGCCGAGGCGGCGGTGCGGCGGTTGATTGTGATCGCGGCTCGCGGGCTTGTGGTGGTGGTGCCGCCGATCCGTCCGATGCCACCGGGGCTTGTCATTGTGGGCAAGGGCCCACATGGTTCGGGACGCATGGCGTTTCAGCTGTTCGACACTCGCAAGCGTTTCGGCGATCCGGAAGAAGGAGTCGCGGGCACATCGGGGCCGCGCATCCGCGTGGTGGGTGATGCCGATCCGCGATCGCTGTTTCTGGCACAGTTTGCAAAACCTGCGGATGGCGCGTGCAGCGAAGCGGAGGCCTTGCGAGTCAGGTTGCGGCTTGCGACCCTCCTGCGCGCCCTCGATCAGTTGCCGCGCCAAGCCAGGCGGATGGCGCACTGGATGAAAAAGCGGGCGATGCTGAAAAAACGTGCGTACCTGTCGCCATTGCGTCCGGGACCACCGCCGGGACACCTCAAAAAACCGAAAGACGAAATCGACCGCGTGCTCGCCGAGTGCCACGCCCTTGCCTGGGACGCGCTCAGTCCCAATACGTCTTGACCCGGAACCCCATCGCTGGACGCTTTTCGGGGACCCCTTTCACCAGGGTGCGCCTGTGCTTGCGGCATGGGGTGATCGTCATGCATGCAGAACGGAGCGGAAATGAGTGGTGGGCCCGGCAGGACTCGAACCTGCAACCAGACGGTTATGAGCCGTCAGCTCTAACCATTGAGCTACAGGCCCCACCCTGCGGGGCGGGTTACAGGAGTTTGGCAAATCATGCTATAGGCCTGACATGAAAGTTCAAAACCAGACGTCGGCCCTCTCTCCCGAAGCTGCTGTGGAGCGGTTGATTGATCTCCATGCCGCGGCGTTTTCCAGCCTGAAATCCTGTCTCGACCGGTATTTGCAAAACCGCACGCCGCCAACAGCGGCAGAGCGTGCGGCGTTTTGCTATCCGGAACTGCGGGTGGTGTATGATGCTGCGGGATTGCAGCCGTCAATCGCCCGCGCCTATGCCAAGTTCCAGGGGCCAGGGACTTACGCGACGACGATCACCCATCCCCTGCACTTCCGGCGCTATCTGGTTGACCAGCTTACACATTTGGTGCGTGACTATGAGGCCCGGATCAGTGTCGGGCCGTCACGCCAGGAAATCCCCTACCCTTACGTTCTGGAACATGGCGACGAGTTGGGTGCAGGCGGGGTATCGGCTGCGGAACTGGCGTTGCATTTCCCGGTGCCGCGCCTGGCGCTGGTGGGCGACGAGATTGCCGACGGGCTGTGGGATGCGCCGGCGGGTGAGCCGCTGCCGCTGGCGCTGTTTGATGCCGTGCGGGTGGACTATTCCCTCAAGCGTTTGCTGCATTATACCGGAACGCATTGGTCAAACATTCAGCCGTGGGTGTTGCTGACCAACTACCAGCGCTATGTCGACCAGTTCGTGCGCTGGGGGCTGGAGAAGCTGAAATCCGATCCGGTTTACGAGGCGTTGTATTTGCCCGGTGGCGGGGTGATCCAGAAGGGGAACACAGAGGCCGCCATCAACAAGGCGCTGGATGAAACGCCGTGGCAGAAATTTCAGATGCCGGGGTATCATCTGTCGCGCCATTATGGCGAAGGCGGGGTGAGCCTGGTCAATATCGGGGTTGGACCTTCCAACGCCAAGAACATGACAGACCATCTGGCGGTGTTGCGGCCGCATTGCTGGCTGATGATCGGGCATTGCGGCGGATTGCGGCAATCGCAGCGCATCGGCGATTATGTGCTGGCGCATGCCTATCTGCGGCAAGACAATATCCTCGACAAGGTGGTGCCGCCGGAAATCCCCCTGCCCGCGCTGGCCGAAATCCAGATGGCGCTGCAGGGGGCTGCTGCTTCTGTCACCGGGGAAACCGGTGAGGCGCTGAAATCGCGGCTGCGCACCGGCACGGTGGTGACGTATGACGACCGCAATTGGGAGCTGCGCTGGAGCCAGGAAAGGAAGAACATCAACCTGTCGCGGGCCATTGCCGTCGACATGGAATCGGGCACCATTGCGGCGCAAGGCTATCGCTTGCGCGTTCCCTATGGCACCTTGTTGTGCGTATCGGACAAGCCGCTCCACGGTGAAATCAAGCTGCCGGGGGCTGCCAACGCTTTCTACGACCGGGCGGTGGGAGAGCATCTGCTGATCGGCCTTGCCGCCATTGATTCCTTGCGGGCGCACCGGGCAGGCCTGCATTCGCGCAAGCTGCGGAGTTTCGATGAACCGCCGTTCAGGTGAGCCACCACAACTTTGCCAAGAAGTGGCGCTGAAATGTTGAGCTTAACTGGAGTGATACCACAACCATGTTCAAATCATTTGTCACAGCTTCTTTCCTCGCGTTTGCCACGCTGTCTCCTGCATTCGCCGACGACATGAAGCTGGTGCGATCCATTGTCATCTCGGGGCATGGGGAAGTGCGGGCGGCACCGGACTTTGCCTCTTTGTCGCTGGGCGTGTTCAAGAATGCCATGACCGCGAATGAAGCGCTTGCGGCAAACACTGTCGCCATGCAAACACTCATGGCCGCCCTCAAGGCTGCGGGAATTGCGGACAAGGACATGCAGACGTCGAATTTCTCGGTCAACCCGCGCTATGATTACAAGCCCGATGGCTCACCGCCGCTGGCGAACGGGTTTGATGTGTCGAACTCCCTGACCGTGACGGTGCGAAAACTGGACAATCTGGGTGCTATTTTGGATGCTTCGGTAAATGCCGGGGCGAACCAGATCAATGGCATTGCATTTGGTGTCAACGACAGCACCACGGTGATGGACAGTGCCCGCAATGACGCTGTTACGGATGCGAAACGCAAGGCGGAACTTTACGCCAAGGCGTCTGGTGTCAAGCTCGGCGACGTGATCAACATCAACGAAGGCGGCAGCTATCAACCGCAGCCCATGGTGATGGCGCAAGCGATGAAAGAGCGCTCGGCGGATGTTCCCATTGCGCAAGGCGAACAGGTGCTGGCTGTCGATGTCAGCATCACATGGGAAATCAAATAGATTTTCCGGCACGGCGGCGATGCCCATTCTGGTTCGTGATCCCTGGCGGGAACAGTATTTTGAAGCTGTTCCCTGTCCGGCAGCGTGTGTTGTGGCGATTGACGACATCGACTGCTGGCCGATGTATCCCCAGCACCGATGGGTTTATGACAGGCTGAAGATCGCCGAAACGCAAGGTATCGTTTGCGGACCACATGGTATTGCGCCGCCTTCGTATCCGGTGTTCTCCAAGCCCATCGTCAATCTGCAGGGCATGGGATTGGGCAGTGCTGTGTTGCACTCTCCCGGCGACATGGCAAAGCACCATGCGCCGGGACATTTCTGGATGGAGCTGCTGCACGGTGACCATGTTTCAACAGATGTCGCAGTAGAATTTGGCCGCGCAGTTTGGATCCGCCATGCGACGGGAGAAAAAGCGGCGGCGGGCATGTTCAACTATTGGACTGTCCATGCGGAAGAGAATGCACAACTCCGAAGCGTTCTCAACCGCTGGATTGCGCATCACCTGCCGGACTATTCCGGCTTGCTCAACATTGAAACGATTGGCGGCAAGATCATTGAAATGCATTTGCGTTTTGCCGACCAATGGTGTGACCTTTATGGTTCGAGCTGGATTGAAGCGGTCGTTGGACTTTATGCACACGGCAGTTGGACGTTCAATGACGCCGCCCGCATGAATGGCTATTCCATTCCGCTGTTTGCCGCACATGGTCAGGAATTGCGACATCCACCGGCTGCTTTGCAAGCCGCGATCCGCGCCATGCCCGGCGTTTCCAGCCTGCAGATCACTTTTTTTGACGACCACCGCCGACAGCAGCAGGCCATGCCGCCGGGGGGATTTCGCATTGCGTTGGTGAACTGCACCGACCTTGCGACGGGCCTGGCGGCGCGGCGGATGCTGGCGACAGCCTATCCGGAAACGGATTTCCTCATTGCGGAATGAGTGACCATGAACGCAGGTCTTCATCATAAACATGCAGTTCGCCCAGTGCGATATCAAACCATGCGCCATGAATGGTCACTTCGCGTTTGTTTTCGCGCATGCGTAACCACGGGAAAGTGCGCAAGTTGGCCAGGGAATGCTCGACGGAAGCGTGTTCAACCGCCGTTTGCAAATCATGGCTGTGATCGTGATCACCGCGCACGGCATCGGCCACATCACGCACGTCGTTCATCCACTGGCCGATGAAATCGCCTGACGACAAGGGTTCACTTTTGTCGACAACGGCGCGAATGCCACCGCAGCGGCCGTGCCCCATGATGACGATGGACGTCACACCAAGGGAAAGAACAGCAAATTCGATGGCGGCACTGGTCGCGTGGTGTTTTCCGTCGGGTGCGTAAGGGGGCACGAGGTTTGCCACATTGCGCATGACGAAAATTTCGCCGGGGCCTGCATCAAAAATTGTCTCTGGTGCGGCACGCGAGTCGCAGCAAGCGATGATCATGATCGTCGGTTTTTGCATGCCTTCGCCCAACTGGCGGTAGCGCTCAGCCTCTTGCAAATAACGGCCGGCGCGGAAGTTGTCGTATCCGTCCTGCAAGCGCTTGGGCAATGGCATGTTTGATCATCCCTTGGTTGTTGCCATTGCACTGCCGCACATCGGCCTTTTGGTCAAGTTCTTGCAAACGCCGCCAATGCCGCGATATGCTTTTCCATGGCAACCATCCAATCGGTCTTTCCGACACTGATCTATCGCGCTGACAAAGTTGCGAGTTTGAATCTTAATGGAGCACTGGAGACGGCAGTACTTGCACTGGCCCAAAGTGATCGCGCGGGACAACGCTGGAGTGAAAAGCACGGTTATCCGGGCTATACATCTTATGCGTCCGCCGACAACTTGGCAGATCGTTTCAAATCCTTTGCCACCTTGCAACGCATCCTCGACAGGCACGCACTGGCATTTGCCAAGGCTCTGCACTGGGACATCAAGGGGGGCAAACCGGTTTGTGATTCATTGTGGGTGAATGTGATGCCCACAGGGGGATCACACACTTCGCATCTGCACACCAACGCGGTGATCAGCGGTACATATTATTTGTCTGTGCCCAAAGGGTCCGGACCTATCGTGTTTGAAGACCCACGCCTTGCCATGCTGATGGCGGCTCCGCCGCGCCTCGGGAAAGCACCGCGCGAAATGCGGTACCAGATCAGTGAACAACCACTGCCCGGAAGCGTATTGATGTGGGAGAGCTGGTTGCGGCATGAAGTGCCGCTGAATGTGGCCGATGGCGAACGGATCAGCATCAGTTTCAATTATGTGATCGGTGAAAAGTGAAGGGCCACCGTTGCAGGTGGCCCTCGGGTCAATTCGTTACAGCTCGAAATCGCCAAAGGCGAAGAAGTGGCGGCCGAGCACGGTGATGGCAAAATCGGCGATACCGTTGCCGTTTGTATCACCTTCAATGACAGTGAATTGGGCCCCGTTTGCGCCGAGGCGATAGCGCAGTTCGCCTGCAACATTGTTGAATGTGTCGGTGAAGATCAGATCAAATACGTTATTGGTGCCGGACGTCAAGCCGTTGGCATCAATGGCTGTCAAATCAATGTAGTCCGATCCCTTAATAAAATCCCGGATCACGTCGCGGCCAGAGAGTGCTGTGGTGCTTTCTGCAATGCTGCGATAGCCAAACCTGTCGCCTTGTGTACCTCCGTAAAGCGAGTCTGAACCGATACCACCGTAAATGTCGTCATAGCCCCTTCCGCCATTGACATAGTCGTTGCCATTGCCCGCAGAGATGTAATCATCACCACCAACCGTGCCGTTGCTGATTATGTCGCCCAGAAGATCGTCGTCGCCCGAGCCGCCGTAGATGTCGTCGCTGCCTTCTCCGCCTTCAATAAAGTCGGAGCCGCCAGCGCCTGACAAGATGTCATTGCCGTTACCGCCTTCAAAATCGTTGGAAAGAGCATTGCCATAAACAGTGTCGGCAAAAGATGAGCCCGTGACATTTTCAAAGGAGTAGGCTTCGTCGCGCAACAGCAGATTTCCGTTGAGGCTTTTGGCTGTGCTCATCGCCAGGCCATCGCGCGTCAAGCCTGTGTCCAAATCAACTTCCACGCCCAAGCCACCTACTGGCGGGCGATAAGACGAGTTGAGGCCAAAATCTTCGTAGTTCAATGTGTCAATGCCGTCGTCGCCAAACAATTCGTTGTAGCCATAACCGCCCGAAACGGTGTCATTGCCACCTTCGCCATAGGCAACGTCATCTCCATGGCCGCCATAAATCGTGTTGTTGCCGTCTGTGCCGCTGAACAAATAGTCAGCCCATGAGCCGGGGCGATAGACGTAGATGTTGTTCAGGCCGACAAAGCCGGTGGTGATGTCGTAGGTGTCTTCAAAGGTGTTGAATGGAACGGCGCTGTGCATAGTGATTCTCCTCGGATACTTTCCGTACTGCAATTTCTAGCAATGACGCAATGCATCGCCCCTGAATGGGGCGTTCATTTGGCGTTCAGGAGACGAAAGCGTGTTAAAACATCAAGATGCGCGACAGCGGGCGTAAGTGCGGTCGTAAATCCGGCGCCATTTCTTGTTGGTGGACACACCACCGACCACGGTTCCGCCCACGCCACCAATTATGGCACCCCGGGCCACTGAGCGCCTGCCACCGACCAGAGCTCCAATGAGCGCGCCTGCTGCTGCCCCGGCGACCAGACCTGGCAATACCTTGCCAGCATGGGCGCGGCGGTTGGCTTCCTTGCGGGCCACTTCGCGGCAATAGCCTTTGCTGGCAGCGTAACTCACGGCCGGAAGTTCGACGGCGATAACACTCGAGGCAATGGCCAAAGCGAGAATCCGATTCAGCATTTTCATGGTCAACTCCTGTTAGCCCCGGCCACATTATGGCGCTGTTCGCCGGACGATGCCAGTCCCCAGTCCGGGGGATAAGATTTGAGCTTAAACTTATGTTAACCGGGCCGGAAAACCTGCGGCGCGAAGATCAGTGCCAGTGGCATCTTCGAGCAGTTTGGCGATTTGGGTGGACTGGGTCTGGCCGCCGTATGCCGCTTTGCCTTTTTCAAAAATATGTTGGGTGAGCGAAGCCAATTCCAGCGGAACGCCAAACTCCTTGCCGAAGTTCATGGCGAATCCCAAATCCTTCAGCGCCAAGTCCATTGAAAAGGCGATGTCATAGCTGCCATTGAGAATCAGCTGGCCTTCCGTTTCATGCACGAAACTGGTGCCGGAACTGGCGGTGATGGCATGCCAGCTTTGGGCGAGGTCAAGGCCACCGCGTTTTGCCAGCATGAGGGCTTCGGCGTCGGCCACCAGATGGATAAAGGCCAACATGTTGGTAATCACCTTGATCACGGCTGCCGAGCCGAGGGGTCCCATGTAAAACATCTTGCCACCAACTGCCGACAGGGCGGGCTTGTGGTGTTCCACAAGTTTTTCATCACCGCCAAGGAGCACGGTGATTTCACCGCGGGCGGCAAGATGCACGCCGCCCGTTACAGGTGCCTCCAGCACATTTATGCCGCGTTCCAGCGCCAAGGCCGAGAGCCGCAGGATATCGTCGCGACCCAATGTCGAGTTTTCAATCCAGGTTGCGCCCGGTTTCATCGTTGTGAGCAGTTGGTTGAGGACGGTTTCGGAGACTGCCGGAGACGGAAGGCAAGTGAATACGTGGTCAACCTGTTCGGCCAAAGCGGCGGGCGAATCTGCCCAATTGGCCCCTGCTTGCAGGTGGCGTTCGGCCAGTGATTTGTCTTTGTCATGCACCGTGAGGCTGAAACCGTTGCGCAGCAAGCTGGCCGCAAGGTGTCCGCCGAGGTTGCCAAGTCCCACATAACCATAACGCATCATTGAATCACCGTGTTTGTCATTTCGAGGTGCAATTTGTCTCCGGTGTAGGGATGAGCAAGGGCCACTTCCTCGTCCAACTCAATACCAAGGCCAGGTTCAGAGGGTGGAATGACATAGCCTTGGTCAAAACGGATCGGCTTTTTCAGGATTTTGGCGTGGAAGCCGCCCCATTGTTCGATGCTTTCGAGGATGAGAAAGTTCGGCAGTGTGGCGGCAAAATGGACGTTGGCGGCACCTTCCACCGGGCCGGCGTAAAGATGGGGAGCAATTTGCGCGTAAAATGTTTCCGCCATGCCGGCGATTTTTTTGGCCTCCATCAAGCCACCGACACGTCCCAACGCCATTTGCAAAATCGAAGCCGCGCGCAGTTCAAGCACACGACCGAATTCGTATTTTGTGGTCAGGCGTTCACCTGTTGCCACGGGTATCGACGTGCTGCGGGCCACCAGAGCCATTTCTTCCGGCTTGTCGGGTGGTGTCGGCTCTTCAAACCAGAGTGGATCGAAGGGTTCAATTTTCTTGGCAAAGCGGATGGCACCAGATGCGGTAAACTGGCCGTGCGTACCGAACAAGAGGTCGGCTTTGTTGCCAACCGCTTCGCGGATCAGTTTGCAGAACTTTACGCAGAGATCGATGGATTCCAGCGAAGGCTGGCGGGGGTCGAAAGCCGAATAGGGTGCGGCGGGATCAAATTTGATGCCGGTGAAACCCTGTTTGACATATTCTGCCGCGCGTTCCGCTGATTGCTCGGCGTTCCAGTAAATTGAATCGGTCTGGCCTTTGGCAAGATTGGGATAAATATAGGTGTAAGAGCGCAATTTCTCGTGCACGCGACCGCCGAGCAAATCATAAACCGGTTTGCCAACGGCTTTGCCCTTGATGTCCCACAGGGCAATCTCGATGCCGGACAACACCCCCATCAGCGACACATCGGGGCGCATGGTAAAACCGGAACCATAGACAATCCGCCACATCTTCTCGATTTCAAACGGGTCCATGCCAAGAATGTAACGGGAAAATGTGTCTTCGATCATGGCCGTCATGGCCTTGGGACCAAAAGTGGCGTTGTAGCATTCGCCGATGCCGGTAATGCCGTTGTCGGTCGTCAGTTTCACAAATGTGAAGTATCTGCCGCCCCAGCCGGGTGGGGGATTGCCGACGATGAATACTTTGAGGTCTTTGATTTTCATTATTGTGTCGCCCGGCGCTTGCCAAATCAGGTTGGTGTCGGCCTAATCTCCCACAATGTCTACAGAAGTGCAATTCGACTACATCATTGTTGGTGCTGGTTCAGCTGGTTGTGTGCTGGCCAACAAGCTGACCGAAAATGGACGCCATTCGGTTTTGCTGCTGGAAGCTGGCGGGAACGACGACCGGTTTTTTGTGCAAATGCCCATGGGTTACGGCAAGCTGTTTTACGATCCCAAGGTCAACTGGATGTATGCGGCTGAACCTGACCCGGGTCTCAATGGCCAGCGCGACCACTGGCCGCGCGGCAAAATCCTTGGCGGGTCCAGTTCCATCAATGCCATGGTTTACATTCGCGGGCATGCTTCGGACTATGATGACTGGGAAGCCGCGGGCAACCCAGGCTGGGGCTGGAAGGATGTGCTCAAGGCGTATCTTGCCATCGAGGACAATGATACAGGCGGTGGCGTGCTCCATGGTGTGGGCGGACCGCTGCGGATTACTGATGTCTCTTCCCAGGCACATGAGCTTACGGCGTCCTATATCAAGGCGGCGGAACGGGCGGGGCTTGCATTCAATCCAGATTTCAATGGTGCAACACAGGAAGGTGTTGGGCACTACAAGCTTACGGTGCGGCACGGGCAACGGCTCTCTGCATCGCGCGCCTTCTTGTGGCCCATCCGCAATCGCAAAAACCTGCGCATCATCACCAACGCCTTAGTGACAAGGGTGATGTTGGATGGTTTGCGCGCAACCGGAGTTGCTTACCAGCATCATGGGCGCAGCATTGAAGTCAAGGCGGGGCGTGAAGTTATCCTCGCGGGTGGAGCCATCAACTCGCCACAGTTGTTGCAACTCTCCGGGATCGGACCAGCGGCACACCTGCGGTCACTTGGCATCGCACCTGTGCTGGACAACGCAAATGTAGGTGCACACCTGCAAGACCATCTGGGGATCAATTATACATACCGGATGACTGTACCAACATTGAATGATGTATTTGGTCCTGTGTGGGGCAAGTTGAAAGTAGGGTTGCAGTACATTCGTTTCCGCAAAGGCCCACTCAGCACCAGCATCAACCATGGCGGTGGGTTTTTCAGGACGCGGCCTGAGTTAAGCCGACCCAACATGCAACTTTACTTTCAGGCGTTTTCGACATTGCTGCCGAAGGCGGGCGAACGGCCCATCCTCTCACCTGATCCTTATTCCGGCATGTCGATCGGTTTGTCGAATTGCAGGCCCACGAGCCGTGGTGAAATCATGATCCGATCTTCAGACCCTATGGAACATCCGCGTATCGTGCCCAACGCCTTCGGAACGGAACATGATGTGGAGGAGATGTTGCTGGCGGTGAAATTCATCCGCAAGATTGCGGCGCAGGAACCGATGGCAAAGTTGATTGTTGAAGAATTACGTCCGGGTCCCCAAATGGTTTCAGATGCTGATCTGATCCACGACTTCAAGCAGAGGAGTGGCACTGTCTATCATCCCAGTTGCACCTGCCGGATGGGACCGGACCCTGGCAACTCAGTCGTTGATCCTGGATTGCGGGTACATGGTGTTGTGGGATTGCGGGTTTGTGATGCGTCGGTGTTTCCGAATTTGATTGCGGGAAACACCAATGCACCAGCGATCATGGTGGGGTGGAAAGGTGCCGAAACTATTCTGGCCGATGCGCGGTGATGGCGTTCAACGGCTGGCCCGCTTGAGGAATTGCGTTGCCGCAAAATGGCCCATGGATAAACAGGCCTGCAGGAGGTAGCCGCCCGTCGGCGCGTCCCAGTCCAGCATTTCACCGATCACCATGGTGTCAGGCCGTTTCTTCAAGCGGAATTCCTCATCAACCTCATGCCACATGACTCCGCCGGAGGACGATATCGCGCGCGCCAAGTCCGTTGAACCTTGTGTTTTAAACTCCAACCGCTTTGGATTCTCAGATTTGGCCTCACGCATCAGGGCAACAGCGGCAGATGAAAGGCCAAGCGCCTTGCGATAGCGATTGGCGAGGCTGTCTTTGGCGCGTTGCCGGCCCAACCGCGACGCAATTTCAGATTCGGCGAGGTCCGGCCGCAAATCCACGATGAGCGACGCTTCCGGATTGTCGCGCACTGAACGCGAAAGCGCATAGATGGGTGTTCCTTCCAAACCGTGCCGCGAAATCACCACATCACCGCGCTGTGTTGCACCCGCATGCGATACAGCCACATTCTTGAGATGTGCGCCTGCATGCTTGTCCGTGAGAAAGTCGCTCCAGTCTATTTGCTGGCGCGCATTTGAAGCGACAAATGGTGCAGTTGCTATTCCCGCTTTGCGAAATACCGGCACCCAGCCCGCGTCCGATCCCAACTCTGGCCAACTTGCTCCGCCAAGTGCCAACACAGTTGGCGCATCTGAAAATCCCGACCAGCGGTCACCCGAGCGATACTCCACGCCCAGCTCCGCCAGACGCCGCAGCCACTTTCGCAGCAGCGGCGAGGCCTTCATTGACTTCGGAAATACACGGCCGGAACTGCCCACAAACGTTGGCTCGCCCAGGGTCTCGCACCATGCGCGAAGTGCATCCGGTGGAAAAGCACGGATGGCGGGCTCGAGTGCCGTGCGCACATCGCCGTATCGGTGCAACAGCTTCTCCAGCGGTTCGCTGTGCGTGAGGTTTAGCCCACCGCGCCCCGCCAGCAGGAACTTCCGCCCTGGCGATCGCATGTGATCCTGCAACAGCACACGTGCTCCACCTTGTGCCAGTGTTTCTGCTGCCATCAATCCGGCAGGCCCTGTGCCTACAACAGTGACGTGTTGGGTCAGTAGGGTTGCTCGAAATAAGCGTCGGCGTTCAGGGCGTATATGTCGACCGGTTCACTGCGGCCCTGGCCCACGGGATAGTCGGCCTGGGTGCCTGTCTGGTGCATGCCAATGCGGCGCGCCAGCCGGGTTGATGCGATGTTGGCCGTCATCACCTTGCACCACACGTGGTCGGCTTTCAGGCGTTCAAAGCAATAGGCCATGAGGGCGTGGCCAATTTCTGTGCCAAATCCCATGCGCCACAAAGCGGGATGCACGCCCCAGCCTACTTCCAACGACGCATCCTGGTGGGCAATGATAAACGCGTCGCCGACGACTTCGCCGGACATTGTCTCCTCGGCGGACAAATGGTAAATGCGGCGGCGGCCATCACCTTGTGCCAAAATGTGACGGCGGACAAAAGCGCGGACCTCGGCATCATTGCGCAGTTTGTGGGAGATGTAGCGCTGGTAGCGCGCCTGCGTCACGAAAGACGTCAAGTCCTCAACGTCGCTTTCCTGCATTTCGCGCAAGACAAGGTGCGGTGTTTCAATTTCAGGAAGAATCGTTAGCGTCGCCATGACCTGATCATATGCAAACCCCACGCCACCTGCCAATAGCGATTGTCATCCACTGCAACGAATTGCGGCTCCCGGGCCTTGAGCCACGCGGAGCCGCTGTAGGTGCTAGAACCTTTTTTCGCCTATGCGAATATCACTTGCGGTGATCCTTCGACCATCGCCAAATCACACTCCTGTACTTTCAATGGGAGTCACGTGGCGGAACCAGGCGGTTTCATTTTTCGAGGCCTCTCTCTTTCTTGCGTCGTGCCAATGTGCGGCCATTTGCATATGGAAGCAAATCACTAAATGGGTCAGTGTTGCTGCGTTCCCCATTCGCGAATTGATGTCACCAGATTTCGCTTGTTGGCGGGACAAATATTTTATATTTAGAACTGTTCTAAACAATATGGATGTGCAATTTTCAACAACCGGGTGAACTTGCCGCCGGGTACAGATACAAAAACTTCCACACTGCACGAATGGAGAGACAAATGGATGCAAAGGTTGAAAAGGGCGCGGGCACATGCCCGGTCATGCATGCAACTGCAGGCGTGCGGTCCAACAGCGACTGGTGGCCGAACCAGCTCAACCTCAAAATTTTGCACCAACACTCGACCTTGCCTGATCCCATGGGCAAGGGGTTCAACTACGCGAGGGAATTCAAGAAGCTCGACCTGGCGGCGTTGAAGAAAGACATCCATGCCCTGATGACGGACTCACAGGCGTGGTGGCCAGCAGATTTTGGCCATTATGGCCCGTTTTTCATCCGAATGGCATGGCACAGTGCAGGCACCTATCGCACCGGTGACGGGCGCGGTGGTGCAGGCTCTGGCCAGCAGCGGTTCGCGCCGCTCAACAGTTGGCCCGACAATGGCAATCTCGACAAGGCGCGGCGCCTGTTGTGGCCGATCAAACAAAAGTACGGCAACAAGATTTCCTGGGCCGACCTCATGGTGCTCACCGGCAATTGCGCACTCGAATCGATGGGATTCAAAACATATGGCTTCGGTGGCGGTCGTGCCGATGTCTGGGAGCCCGAAGAAGATGTGTTTTGGGGCGCAGAAGACAGCTGGCTGGGCGACAAGCGATACAGCGGCGAGCGTGAACTCGAAGCGCCTCTCGCAGCCGTGCAGATGGGATTGATTTACGTCAACCCGCAGGGCCCCAATGGCAATCCAGACCCGGTGGCTGCCGCACGCGACATCCGCGAAACATTTGCGCGCATGGCCATGGATGATGAAGAGACCGTGGCGCTGATCGCCGGTGGCCATACTTTCGGCAAAGCCCATGGCGCAGGCCCGGATACCCATGTTGGACGCGAACCTGAAGCCGCGAGCATCGAAGCCCAGGGTTTTGGCTGGCTGAGCAGTTTCGGCAGCGGCAAGGGTGGTGACGCCATTACCAGTGGACTGGAAGTCACGTGGACCACCACGCCCACCCAGTGGAGCAATGAGTATTTCTCGAATCTGTATGACTTCGACTGGGAATTGACCAAGAGTCCGGCAGGGGCGCACCAATGGACACCGAAAAATGGTGGCGGTGCAGGAACTGTTCCAGATGCGCATGACAGGTCAAAACGGCATGCACCGGCCATGCTGACGACCGATCTCGCGTTGCGGTTTGATCCCGCCTATGACGCGATTTCCCGCCGCTTCCACAAGAATCCGGACCAATTCGCTGATGCCTTCGCGCGGGCCTGGTTCAAGCTCACGCATCGCGACATGGGTCCCAAGGTTCGCTATCTGGGGCCGGAGGTTCCAAAGCAGGATTTGATCTGGCAGGACCCCGTTCCGCCCGCCGACCATCCGCTGATCAACGCGAAGGATATCGCGGCATTGAAGGGCAAAATCCATGCTTGCGGCATTGCGCATTCTGACCTGGTTTCGACGGCCTGGGCATCCGCATCGACGTTCCGCAATTCGGACAAACGGGGCGGGGCAAATGGTGCCCGCATCCGCCTCAGTCCACAAAAAGACTGGGCAGCCAACCAGCCGGCCACGCTCGCCAAAGTTCTTGGTGCGCTTGGGAACATTCAAAAGGCATTCAACGCAGCGCAGAAAGGCAAGAAGCGCGTGTCGCTGGCCGATCTGATTGTTCTGGGTGGGGTTGTGGCGGTGGAAAAAGCAGCAACAGAAGCGGGAAGCAAAGTCGAGGTTCCGTTCACGCCCGGTCGCACAGACGCCACTTCGGCGCAAACTGATGCCACGTCCTTTGCGGTGCTTGAGCCCGTTGCCGATGGCTTCCGGAATTTCCTGAAAACAGAGTATTCTGTTCCGGCGGAAGAATTGCTGATTGACAAGGCGCAACTGCTGGGCCTCTCGGCACCTGAAATGACTGTGCTGGTCGGTGGCATGCGGGCGTTGAACGCCAATACGGGAAAGGCCCAACATGGCGTGTTGACAACACGGCCCGGTGCACTGACGACTGATTTCTTCGTCAATCTCCTCGACATGGGCACTGTCTGGACGGCTGCTTCCGGCGAAGACAATGTTTTTGAAGGGCGGGACCGCCAAACGGGCAAAATAAAATGGACAGGCACACGCGTGGACCTGGTGTTCGGTTCAAATTCGCAATTGCGGGCACTGGCGGAAGTCTATGCGCAAGCGGATGCCCAGAAGAAATTCGTCAAGGACTTCGTTGCGGCCTGGACGAAAGTGATGAACGCCGACCGGTTTGACCTTCGCACATAAGGCAGCAAAAAAGGGGCGGATAAATCCGCCCCTCTTTGTCAATGCCATGTTTGCGTCAGTGGCGGTCGTCAGCCAGCAATGCGTTGTGAATAACTGCGCCAATCGCCGCGCCGACAATGGGTGCTACCCAGAACAGCCAGAGCTGTTGAATGGCACCACTGCCAGCGAAAATTGCCACCGCAGTTGAACGCGCTGGGTTGACTGACGTGTTGGTCACGGGGATCGAGATCAGGTGGATCAATGTCAGCCCCAAGCCAATTGCTATCGGCGCAAAACCGGCTGGTGCGCTTTTGACTGTCGCACCCAGGATGATGATGAGGAAGAATGCCGTCATCACGACTTCGGCAACAAGGCAGGCAAACAGGTTGAATTTGCCGGGTGAAAGGTCACCATATCCATTTGATGCAAAGCCGCCCACGGTGGTGAAATCGACCTTGCCCGACACGATGAGGTAGAGAATGAATGCGCCTGCCAGTCCGCCAAGCACTTGAGCCACGACGTAACCGGGCAGTTCACTCCACGAGAACCGGCCTGCTGTGGCCAGCCCCACTGATACGGCGGGGTTGAAGTGTCCGCCGGAAATGCCGCCCACAGCGTAGGCCATGGTCAACACTGTCAGACCGAAAGCCAGCGAAACACCCATCAAACCTATACCCACCTCCGGAAAAGCCGCCGCCAGCACGGCGCTGCCGCAGCCTCCCAATACGAGCCAAAATGTTCCAAAGAACTCGGCTGCAAGTTTTTTCATTGTACCCTCCGGTTTGTTCCCATGGCGATTCGCCATGGCTGCAGGTTAAGGGCAGGTTTGGGTGGTCTCAAGCATAGATTGCAGCGTGTGGCAGACGTTATCTACCGCGACGGGCGACCCGTTCGATTTCATCGCGCACCAGACGCTCAACCAAGGGCGGAAGATTATCGTCCAGCCATTGCCGCAACATGCCGCGCAACAATTCCCGCGTGATGTCCTCAATCGTGCGGTCGCCGCCGATGCGGGTCATGATGGTTTCAGCCAAGCGGTCGAACGAGGCTTCGGTTGATCGCATGTTATCAGTCGACATCAGCGACGTCTGGCGCGGGCGCTGCTGCGCTTGCGATTCCGGGTACGGCTCGTAGTCGTCGCGATAACGGCGTGGAGGGGGCGTATCGTTGTAATCAGATGCAGGAGGGAACGCCTCGCGCATGGGCGGGTACTCAGGTTCATAGGAATCACGGCGTTCGCGCCTGCTGGTGTTACCCGCCATGATGGATGAAAATGGTCCACTTGATGGTTGTGGCCGTGGCGCTGATGCGTCAGCAAATTTCCGGTCCACCTTGGCGCGAATGCCTTCGATTTCGGCATCGACATTGCGTTGGCGCACTGGTGATGCATCGACACTCATACGCATTTCCCGCATTGATCCGCGCAGCAACTTTCCCTGCTCGTTCAGGAACGTTGAATCATGATTTTTGGCTGCGGGGTGGTGTGCCTCTGCTGCGTCGTCATCGTCAATTGCCTTGCGGATTGACGCCAGCAATTCCTCGACCTTTGGTTCAACCGTCACTCCCGCAAACTCCCCTTTGCCTGCACCTGCAACGCGAATGATACGGTACGCTGGCGAATTTGTCGACAGTGACGGGGCGCTATTCCACGGTTTCAGCGTCGAGGCCGATCCATTTGTCTTTGACGCCGTCATAGTGTTTGCGGGGGTTGTAAATGGACGTGCGCAGATGAAGATTGCGGGCGGTCAGTTTGCCCATGGAACCCAGTAGCTGGTAAGACGCCACGATCTGGTCGCGTTCGGCAGCGACGAGGGCAATTTTGGCATTGAGCAATTCCTGCTGGGCATTGAGCACATCAATGGTGGAACGCGAGCCCACCAGATATTCTTCGCGCACGCCGTTGAAGGCGGATTGACTGGCCGCCACTTGCGCTTTGGCCGAGACAATTGACGAGCGGGCGGCGTGAAGATTGTTCCATGCAGTCGTTACACTTTCGCGCACGGAGCGGGTGGCTTCAATGATCTGGATACGGCGTTGACTTGCCACCTGCTTGGCCTGACGCACGCCGGAATAGGTGCGTCCGCCGTCATAAATCGGGACCGACAGCACACCTTGTACCAAGGCGGTCGTGCGCAAGCCGCCGCGAATTGACCAATCGTCCGTCGTGGTGGCGCTGGCGCGGACAGTGGCTTCCGGCAACAGGTCGCCCTTGGTGACTTCCACAGAATGCCGGGCCGAGTCGGCCACACTTGCGGCTGCAAGAATGTTTGGGTTGATCTTCTGGGCTTCGGACAATGCGGAGCGCAGGGCCTTTGGCCCCTTGATGGGTGTGGGCTGCTTCAATGTTCCCGGCGCCTTGCCGACCAGCGTGTGATAGGACGCGACACTGCTTTCCAACTGCGCTCTTGCGCTGGCAACACCCGATTGGGCCTGGCTGACACGGGCACGGGCCAACTCCACGTCGGTGCGGGTGACTTCACCCACTTCAAACCGCTGTTGTGCTGCACTCAGCTGTTCCTGAAGAACGCTCACGTTTTGCTTGCGCAGCTGCAAAATTTTGCGGTCACGGATAACGTTCATGTAGGCTTGGACAGCACGGAACAGAATGTCTTGTTCTACAGACAGGAGTTGCTGGCGACCGGCTTCGACGTTGGCTTCTGCCGCCTTGATGCCTTCGACGGTTTTGAAGCCACGGAATATGGGCTGCGCCAACTGAATTGACAGCGAGGCGGGGCTGGATTCATCGGTTTTGTAAATTTGCTTGGACACAAAATCACCGCCGATGATCTGGCTATCCGTCTGGCGCGAAATGTCCCAACGGTGGGTGACGGATGCTTCCGAGCTGATCACTGGCCGCCAGCCTGATTTGGCTTGCGGCACTTGTTCGTCGGTGGCGCGTTGGCGGGCGCGTTCGGCATTCAAGGTGGGGTTGTTGCGATAGGCGCGGGCCAGCGCTTCATTGAGCGTCTCTGCATTTGCTGGCGTGCAGAATCCGACGACAACCGCCGAAGCAACCGCAACCTTCAGGAAAAATCGACCCACCGTGACCCCACTGTCTTCGCCATAGCCAACGAGCAGCGGAGAACCGCCCTTTCGTCTGCTGTATTGCCCTGTTACGCTTTGACTATTTACGCGTCCCGGTGCCAAGCCATCTTCGGGCTGTTGTGCGCCGTATCTTCGTCAGTACCATTATTGTTCGTGCGCACTGTCGCCCGAACGAATCCCTCATCGACACCTATTTAGGCAAAGTTGTGGTCTATGCAAAAGCAAATGCGGGGGCTGATGCAAAAATCGGGGCAAATCGGGGGTCGATGACGCCAACCTGGTGTTGTTTCCTTAAATCTGTTCCTCTATAGAGCGCGTCCCTGAGGCCTCGTGGCGGAGTGGTTACGCAGAGGACTGCAAATCCTTGCACCCCAGTTCGATTCTGGGCGAGGCCTCCAATTTCTCAAATCACCGTGATCCGCGCAGCGTCGTCAGCCCCACCCGCCTGGCGAAGTTGGGCCATTTGCGATGCAGCACCAGGCCCAGCCTGACCGTGATCCAACGGCGGAAGCGGCGGATCATGGGGAAATCAATCGACAGAATGATCAACCCGAGCGGCAGCATCCAGAAGCCGAGTACAGGCAGGAACCCCAGGAACCCGCCGAATACCAGAATAAGCCCCATGACCGAACGCAAGATCCAGTGACCCGGTAGCCAGACCTTAAACCCTAGAAACTTGATACGGTTCATTCAGCTCACACACAAAGCCATGGATATAGGTGTGCCGGAACTGAATTCAAAGCGCTTGCTTGAGATCACCAATCAGATCATCCGTATCTTCCAGCCCCACTGACAACCGCAGGCAGCCGTCCTTAATGCCCATCATGGCGCGGGCGTCCGGGCCGATATTCTTGTGGGTGGTCGTTGCGGGATGGGTGATCAGGGACTTGGCGTCGCCCAGATTGTTGGAAATGTCGATGATTTGCAGCTTGCGCAGCACATTGAACGCCACGTCCTTGCCCCCCTTCACATCGAAGGACACCATGGTGCCGCCCATCTTCATCTGCTTGCGGGCCAGGGCGGCTTGCGGGTGAGTGTCGTGGTGCGGGTAGTAGATGCGTTCAATTTTGGGATGGGAGGCAAGTGCATCAGCCACCTTAGCCGCAGAAATGCTGGATGCTTCAACGCGGAGTTTCAGCGTCTCCAATCCCTTCAGCAGCACCCAGGCATTGAAAGGCGACAGTGTCGGGCCGGTGTGGCGGAGGAACGGTTTCAGTTGTTCTTCCTTGAACTGCTTCGACGACAGGATCATGCCGCCGAACACCCTGCCCTGCCCGTCGGTGTGCTTGGTGTTGGAATAGAAAATGATGTCGGCACCCAGCTGCATGGGTTTTTGCAGGATCGGGGTGGCGAAGGCGTTGTCGACGATGACTTTGGCCCCGTGCGTGTGGGCGATATCGCAGATCATGGCGATGTCGAGAATATCGAGCAACGGGTTCGACGGCGTTTCAAAAAACACCACTTTGGTTTCGGGCCGCAGCGCCGCGCGCCAATCTGCCGGATCGTTGCCGCCGACCAGTGTGTAAGTGATTCCAAACTTCGGCAGGATGGTGGTGATGACCTGGTAGTTTGAGCCAAAAAGTGATTTGGAAGCAACAACATGATCGCCCGCCTTCAACTGGCACGCGAGGGCGCTCCAGGCAGCAGCCATGCCGGAGGCGACGGCATAGGCGGCCTCTGCGCCGACCAGCAGCCGGAAGCGTTCTTCGAGCATGGACACTGTCGGGTTGCCGTAACGGCCGTAGACGTAGCCCTCTTCCTCGCCGGAGAATCTGCGTTCGGCTGTCTCCGGGTCGTCATAGACGTAGCCTGATGTGAGATAGATCGCTTCCGACGTTTCGCCATGGCTGGACCTGTCGGTGCCGCCACGGATGAGTTTTGTCGAAACCCCCCAACCTTCGGAGTTCGGCCTTCGGGTGTATTTGCCCATCAGCTCTGGACCCAGGGCAATCCCGCGTGTTTCCAGCCGTTGGTTTTGCTGCGATGGCCTTCGGCGTTCTTGTCGCCCTCAAAGCCTTGCGCCACGTTCCAACAATTGCCGTAGCCGGCTTTGGTCAAGGTGGCAGCAGCGGAGGCAGAGCGGGCACCGGAGCGGCACAGGCACAGGATTTCAGTGTCCTTGGGCAGGCCCGCCGCTTCAACGTCCGGCACAAAATTGGCATTCACATCCATCTGGGGAAACACCTGCCAGGACAGGCGGATCAGGCGTTCCACCTGGGGCACGCCAACGAATGTCCATTCCGGTTGGGTGCGGACGTCGATGAGCACGGCCTGCGGATTGGCCTTGAGGCGGGCGTAGGCTTCGGCGGGTGGAATGTCTCCACGGTACATGATTGTCACCTTGTGTTTGTGCGGCGCTTCTTAGCCGAGGAACCCCCATTCGCCTAGTGCCAAGGGATGATCGGCAGATCGGTCAATTCTGGTGCCAGAGGTGAGGCGGTTTGGCTCTGGAATATGTCCTTTCCAATGCTAGACTTGCGTTACCCCATTTTCGTCATTCCCGCGAAGGCGGGAACCCAGCTTTGACACACCAATGCTGCTTTGAAGCGGGTATGACGGGTGAAGGGAGGTTTGGCCAAACAGGAGCTTCCATGTCATCAAGAACCCTCCCACCCCGCGCGGACGTCGTCATCATTGGTGGTGGCATCGTCGGGTGTTCGATTGCCTTTCATCTCACCAAAATCGGCATCACCAATGTGGTTGTGCTGGAAAGAAAACAGCTGACATCCGGCACCACCTGGCATGCAGCGGGGTTGGTCGGGCAATTGCGGGCATCGCGGAATTTGACAGAGCTGGCAAAATACACGACGGGATTGTTTGAAGGTCTGGAAAAAGAAACAGGCCAGGCGACGGGTTTCAAACAGAATGGCTCCATTTCCATAGCGCTGACCGAAGGGCGTTTGGAGGAAATGCTGAGGGGCGCGTCGATGGCGAAAAGCTTCGGCCTCGACGTAAAAGTCATTTCCACCGAAGAAATCCAGGAGCGCGTGCCGCACTACAACATGACGGGCGTGAAGGGTGGCGTATTTCTGCCGAAGGATGGACAGGTGAACCCAATCGACGTCACTCAGGCGTTGGCCGCGGGTGCACGCTCACGCGGTGCACTGGTGTTCGAGAACACCAAGGTCATCCGCGTTCTCACCGCAAACGGCAAGGCAACAGGGGTCGAGACCGCCACCGGCACCATCATGGCCGACAAAGTGGTCATCGCCTCCGGCATGTGGTCGCGGGAACTAGGCAAATCCATCGGTGTATCCATCCCGTTGCACGCCTGCGAGCATTTCTACATCGTCTCCGAACCCATCGACAAACTCCCGCGCAACATGCCGGTGGTGCGCGTGCCGGATGAATGCACCTATTACAAGGAAGATGCGGGCAAGTTGATGGTGGGCGCGTTTGAACCCAAGGCCAAGCCATGGGGTGGCGGCGGCATCGATGATGAACACGCGTTCGTTACCCTGCCGGAAGACATGGATCACTTTGAACCGATCCTCGCCTCGGCCATCAACCGCGTGCCGTTGCTGGAAACGGCCGGCATTCAACTGTTTTTCAATGGCCCGGAAAGTTTTACGCCTGACAACCGCTATTATTTGGGTGAAGCACCAGAGTTGCGCGATCTCTATGTGGCGACGGGTTTCAACTCCATCGGCATTCAATCCTCAGGTGGTGCGGGCCTGGTGCTCGCGGACTGGATCAAAAATGGCCATCCGCCGATGGATGTCAACGGCATTGATATCAGGCGCATTCACCCGTTCCAATCCAACGCCTCCTATGTCCGCGAGCGCGTGAGTGAAACCCTGGGGCTGCTGTACGCGATGCACTGGCCTTATCGGCAGGCTGAAACATCCCGCGGGGTGAGGCGTTCGGCATTTTATGAGCAGACGAAAAAACTTGGTGCGGTTTTTGGCGAAGTGAATGGCTGGGAGAGGCCAAACTGGTATGCGCGAGATGGCGTTCAACCAAAGTATGAATATTCTTATGGTCGCCAGAACTGGTTCGCTTGTGCGCAACATGAAGCAGATGCGCTGAAGAACGATGTCGTGTTTTTTGACCAGTCGTCATTCGCCAAGTACATGGTGCATGGGCGTGATGCCTGCAAAGTGTTGAACCATATCAGCGCCAATGAGATTGACGTGGTGCCAGGCAAGGTCGTCTACACCCAATGGCTGAACGAGCGCGGCGGGATCGAAGCTGATCTAACCGTTACGCGCCTTGCGGAGGACAAATTCCTCGTGGTCACTGGTGCGGTTCCGCAGGTGCGGGACATGGCGTGGCTCAAGCGACACACACCGCACAATTGCCATTGTTTCTCAATTGACGTCACATCCGGCCTTCCGATGCTCTCCATCATGGGGCCGAAATCGCGTGCATTGCTGGAAGAACTATCAGGCGAGGACTTGTCCAATGCTGCATTTCCGTTTGGCACATCCAGGGAAATTGAAATTGGCCATGCTCGTGTGCGCGCCAGCCGCATTACCTATGTCGGCGAGTTGGGTTGGGAGCTGTACATTCCGGCAGAATTTGCCGCGCATGTGTTCGAGGTCGTGAGCGAAAGAGGCAAGGCTTTCAATCTCACACCCGCCGGCATGCACAGCATGAACAACGCCCGCACCGAAAAAGCCTACCGCCACTGGGGCCATGATATATCGGATGAGGACACGCCGGTTGAAGCTGGTCTCGGGTTTGCAATCGCATGGGCCAAACGGGATTTCATCGGCAAGACCGCAATAGAAAAGCAACGCGGGGCCGGAATTCAACCGAAGCGTTTCATCTGCCTCGCCTTGCAAGACACCTCTGCCACTGCACCTCTGATGTATCACGAAGAACCGATATATCGGAACGGTGAACTGGTCGGGTCGACTACTTCAGGTGCGTGGGGACATCGCGTTGGCAAGTCGCTGGGGCTTGGATACGTCAAAAACAGCGAAGGTGTTTCAAGAGAATGGCTCGCGTCAGGAACATGGGAAGTCGAGATCGCGTGGAAACGGCATCCTGCAACTGTGCAGTTTGAGAGTTCCTATGATCCGAAGAGCTTACAGGTGAAAGTCTAAAGCCCCGGCCAATTCGCGTCTGCCTTTCCCACATAACCTGGAATGTCTTTTTCCCAGGTGAGTTTGATGGATGGTGACAGGTTCACATAGAGTTTGCCGTCATGCACAGTCCACGCCTCAGGATCACCAGGTGCAAGTGAGCCTTTGGCAACAGCATAGGCGCAGTAGCCGCCATACTGGGGTGCGAATTTCTCGGGCGCTGCCATGAATGCAGCGAGGTTTTCAGCCGAACTGAAATACCAATCGGCACCTTGCCACTTGGTCATATGGTTTGAGGTTCCGCGCAACGGCATGGCACCGAAATACGAGACGGCGTCGAAACCGGACAAGGCCACACCTTCCAGTGCGCCCGTATAAATCCCGGCGGCGTGCGCCGGGGCGGCAAGAAGTGTTGTGCAGGCAAGTGCAAGAAAAATGCGTCGGCGCATGGAAAGGTCTCCTCGTTCCCCAAAGTGGCCCAGATTGGCGCAAAGGTCCAAACACGCTGTCTCACAGCTTGGTGAGGGATTTTGTTCTTTATTTCGAACACAATGTACCCTATATAGATCGCAATACCCAACAAGGAGGTTCCCATGGCATTGCAACTCGGTGATATCGCTCCGGACTTTGAGGCGGACACCACGGAAGGCCGGATCAAGTTTCATGACTATATTGAGGGGAGTTGGGCGGTGCTCGTATCGCACCCCAAGGATTTCACACCCGTGTGCACCACGGAACTCGGTTCCATGGCGGCCAAGGCCCCCGAATTCGAGAAACGCGGCGTGAAGATGATTGGTATTTCAGTGGACAGCGTGGATGACCATTTGCGCTGGAAAAATGACATCAAGGATGTCACAGGGGCGACCGTCAACTATCCCATGATAGGCGACAACGAGATGAGTGTGGCCAAGCTCTACGGCATGATCCACCCCAATGCGAGCGGTGACGCAAAGAGCCGCACCGCTGCCGACAACGCCACGGTTCGCAATGTCTACATCATCGGACCAGACAAGCGCATCAAGCTGATCATGACGTACCCGATGAGCACGGGCCGCAATTTTGATGAAATCCTGCGGGTGATCGATTCACTGCAACTGACCGCAACGAAATCCGTGGCCACACCGGCCAACTGGAAACAGGGCGAACCGGCCATCATCCTCGCCTCGGTTTCGGACGACGCCGCCAAAGAGAAGTTCCCGCAGGGATGGAAAGCGCTGAAGCCTTATTTGCGATTGGTGGAGTTGGGGAAGTAAGCAGGGGAATCGCTTGAAGGTCATTGAGGGTTCCTTGTGATGATGCTTTTGAGATAGTCTTGGTCCCAAGCTGCGGCTTTTCGTTTTGACTTGAGGCTGTCTTTTCCGGGCGCCTGTTTGATCAGGTTCATGGCCATGTGTTTGATGGTGGCCATGTTGCGCGGACCGTTGTTGGTGCGCAGACGCATGAGGTCATCGTGGAAGACGACGTCGAGCACCCAGTGCAGCCGGTTTTCGATGCCCCAGTGGGCACGCACGGCGCGGGCGAGAAGCCGTTCGTCAAGGGCCAGCGATGACAGGAAGAAGCGGCGCGCGGTGCTGGTCTGGCCGTCCCGTGTAACAGTGCTTTCGACCATGGCGATGGCTTTGAGGCCGGGAAAGCGCGGTTCGCCGGGTGCACAGCGGGCCGATTGCAGCCAACTCACGTCATGACAGATACGGTGATGGCGGATTTCGAGGCGGCCATGGTCTGCGTCGGTGGTCTCGAAGCTGGCCAGCCCCGCCTGTTCCGGTGCATCGAAGAACAGGGCCACTTCTGCGGCAAGGTTCCTGTGGTTGTCCTTGAGGGCCAAGAGATAATCAGCCCCCTTGGCGAGAATGGCCTCGGCAATCCTGGTCTGGGTGCCCATGGCGTCAATGGTGACAAGGGCACCGGTGAGCTGGAGACGCTCAAGCAACAATGGAATGGCGGTGATTTCGTTGGACTTGGCGTCCACCGCCTCCTGTCCCAACACCAGGCGCTGGCGTGCCGCCCAGGCTGACACCATGTGCAAGGCATGTTCTCCGCCCCGCCTGGCGCGGCGCGAGGTCTTGCCGTCAATGGCGACAATGTCGGGCTCATCCTCACGCAAAGCCTCAACCCAGTCGGTGAACAGACTGGCAAACAGATCACCATCCAGCGCGTTCAACACGTCGTTGAGCGTGTCATGGGAGGGAATGCCTTTGGCAAAGGGCAAAAGGCCGCGCAGGAAACGCAGTTTCTTTCGGCCCCACAGCCTGATTTCGACAAAGTCCTCGGCCCCGGTCAGCGTGGCGCACAACACAAGCAGCATGATTTCAGGAAGCGGATAAACCACCTTGCCGCGCTGGCGTGGATCGTCAAGGGCGGAAAAATGGTCAACAAGCGAAAGTCGGGCCATGGCAAAACCTCTTCAAAGTGAGGTCGACCATGAATCAGATATCAGACTGATTGGGAATCCCGACGTTCAAGCGATTGCCCTGG
>JAYVKC010000005.1:0-3304 GCA_043768765.1 Hyphomicrobiales bacterium
GTTCGCCACCCTGGCCCATGCCACGGTGAACGGATTGGCCAATAATATTCCCGCAGCTTCGGGAGCGACGCGGTTTGGGATTTTGGGGAAGCTTGTGCAGCCGCCGCGGTTGGCAAAGGTGTAATTCGTGGGCGTGACGCTTGAGGAGATCACCTTCGAGACCGTGCGTGAAGTTGCCGCTCTTAAGGTAAACCACGAGCAGCAGACTTTTGTGGCATCCAACGCACTGTCCATTGCGGAAGCACATTTCAATCCCGGCGCATGGGTGCGCAAAATCGCAGCTGATGATAAAATCGTCGGATTCGTGATGCTGCTTGATCCAACTATTTCCGGCGCACTGACACGTGGAACAGTTGCCAACGATGAAATATTTCTCTGGCGATTCATGGTTGATCATCACCATCAACGCAAAGGGTATGGCCGGCTCGCGTTGGACCTGATCTGTGAACATCTGCGACAACAGGGCAAGGCCAATCGCATTCTGTCCAGCTACATCGAGGGACCACACGGACCGGAGCAGTTCTATATGAATTATGGGTTTCGACGCACGGGTCACTTGCGCAACAGTGACCGCGAGATTGAGATTGCGTTTCCACTGGAGAGGAGTGCGTGACAGTGGGTTCAGAGTTCCTCCTCCCAACCGTCATGGCCCGCTTCATGCGGGCCACCCATGGTGTGTTGCGGACAAGTACAGGTTCTACCTGTTTCTTCAACTTTCCCGAAAGCTGCACATCGCTGGGTGGCCCGCCTGAAGCGGGCCATGACAGAGTTTGGGGTTGAGCATTTCGCGAATTGATGCATTGATGGGTGAAAGTGGGAGAGACACCATGTACACCAAACAAGCCCTGCATTCACTCGGTATCGGCGCGGATGCCATCTCGCCTACCCAAAAAGAGCAGCTCGACCGTGACGGCTTTTTCATTGTCGAAAGTGTTCTGTCCACGGACGAAATCAGCTCCATGCGCTCCGAGTTCGAGCGCCTGCACGCTGCCGAAGCGGGTCAGGGCGGGCATGAGGTGCATGTGGAGCCGGGGGCGCGACGTCTCTCCAACATCTTCAACAAGACGGCGGCCTTCGACAAATGCCTGGAGGTACCCGAAATCCTTGCGGCCTCTGCCTATCTCCTTGGCGAAATCAAACTCCATGGCGCCAACGCCCGCGATCCGGTGACGGGCTATGGCAATCAGGATATGCACGTGGACGTGCCGAAGAAATTCAAGGACGACTGGTGGGTGGTCAACACCATGATCATGTTCGACGACATGACGCTGACCAATGGGCCGACGCGCGTCATCCCCGGCTCACACTGGTGGGCACCGATCAATGTGCCTTACGTGAACATTGGTGACTGGGAGCCGACACCACTTTCCAAGGAAGACGAGGCCCGTGTGCCAAAAGACCTTGGCGCACCCTATCCCGGCGAAGTGCTGGTGCAAGCGCCTGCAGGCTCTGCGATCATCTGCAATTCATCCATGTGGCATTCCGGCACCAAGAAGCAGGACAACTCCTATCGCCGCATGTTGCATCTCACCTACACCCGCCGCGACCTGCCACAGCAACTGGTGCAGATCGACCATCTCACGCCGGAGCTCTACGAGCGGATGAACCCGGTGCACCGCTGGCTCATGGAAATCGAACCGCCGAAGGAAGGTGACACCATCCTTCGCCAACCCAATAAACACGGCAAAGGCTGGTGGAACTGAACTACGTCCGCTTGGGGCGGTTGGCCAGAAAAGCCCGCTGCATTGTCAAATCCGCAGAACCCAAACGGTCACCCGCTGACCAGCATTGGTGCCAGTAGGGATAGGGTTGGTTCGGCCGTCCGGCATCATCAATCGCCGAGATATCCTCTGCCGTCAGCTTGAGTGATTCCGAAGCAAGCGAGTCTTTCAATTGCACTTCATTTCGTGCGCCGACAATCAATGATGACACGCCGGGCCGCGTCGCGAGCCAGGCCAGCGTGACCTGTGCCGCAGATACGCCATGTGCTTCGCCCACTTTCACCAACACCTCGATGATCCGATAGAGCCGCTCTTGATCATAAATCGGCGGCTCGCCCCAGCCTTCGATATGACGCGAGACTTTGGGATCAGGCTTGCCCTTGCGGAATTTCCCCGACAGCAACCCGCCAGCGATCGGCGACCAGATCTGGATGCCGACACCTTGATCGACCGCGATGGGCATGAGTTCGTATTCTGCCTCCCGCGCTTCCGGCGTGTAATGGATTTGCTGGCATACGAACTTCTGGAAATTGTGCCGGTCCGCCGCCATCATGCACTTCATGATATGCCAGCCGGAGAAATTGGAGCAGCCGACGTATCGCACCTTGCCATGTTCAACCAGCGTATTGAGTGCCGACATCATTTCCTCAACCGGCGTCATGCCATCCCACTCGTGCAGGAAGTAAAGATCGATGTGATCGCGCTTCAACCTCTTCAGCGACGCCTCGCACTCGTGGATGATGTGAAACCTCGACAAACCCTGCTCGTTCGGCCCATCACCCATTCCGAAGCGCACCTTGGTGCCAACCATCAATTGATCGGAACGGCCTTTCAGGATTTCGCCGATGGCCTCTTCCGAACGGCCACGCGAATAGGCGTTGGACGTGTCGAGCATGTTGACACCGTGGTCCACCGCCACATCCACCAGGCGGGCCGCATCCTTCTGATTGACATGCCCCGCCATGTTGAAGAACGCCCCCTCCGTGGCAAAATTCATCGTGCCCAATGTATGAAGTGAAATTTTGAGTCCCGAACGGCCAAGTTGACGGTATTCCATGTCATGTCTCCTCGTTGCTTATGATGTGTAGCTGTATGAACCAATTGCATTGACGCCATGCGCCTCAAGCGAGGCTTGCAGCTTGGGTCGCGCCCGCACAGCGGTACTTACCCTGGCGATCTTTTTGAATTTTTCCAGCACCGCCGCCTCATTTGGCATGCCCCAAATGGTCAGCATGAAGAGATAGATGTCAAGTGCCGAAAATGTCTTGCCTGACATGTACGGACCCTCACTTTTTAGTTTTCCTTCAACCACCGCAAGCCGCTCGTTCATAACATCAACAGCCTTGCGTTTGATCGCGGCGTTTTGTTCTTCATTCTCGCCGAAACCGCCACCGCCATAAGCCATGTTGGTGACCGTGTAGACATTCGTGCCGAGATAACTCAACCAAGAAAGATAAACACCGAAATCATAGGTACCCGGTGGCGGTGCCATGCGTGAATCCGGATGCGCAACCGTCAGGTAGGTGAAGATCGCGGCGGACTCAAACAACGTGCGCCCATCCGGCAATCCCAGCGCCGGAATA
>JAYVKC010000006.1:0-2482 GCA_043768765.1 Hyphomicrobiales bacterium
ATGTGTTGGATGCGGGGAAATTGGCGGCAGGTGGCGTCAGGGATTTTGCGACAGGTTTGGTCAATCCCACCTTGCGTTTGGGTGTGACGGGGTTGTCACGTTCGGGCAAAACCGTGTTCATTACAGCACTGGTGCATGCGCTTTTGAAGGGCGCCAGACTGCCCGTATTTGACGCCTATGCCAAAGGTCGTATTGCGCGCTGTTACCTCGAACCTCAACCCAATGACGAACTACCACGTTTTCCCTATGAACAAAACCTGGCGCTGTTGACAGCTGAAAACCGCCAGTGGCCTGAAAGCACAAACCGCATCAGCCAATTGCGAATGACCATTGAGTATGAACCTCAAGGTTTGTTTGCCCGCAATCTGCACGGCGGCAAACTGCATGTGGATATCATCGACTACCCCGGCGAATGGCTGCTTGATCTGCCGTTGATGACACAGACTTATCAACAATGGTCTGCGGCAACACTGGCAGCGGCCCGCATGTTGCCGCGCGTGACCCATGCCAAGGACTGGCTTGACCATGTCGCGCGAACACCTGCCGATGGTCCGGCCAATGAACTGAAAGCGGTGGAAGCAGCGCAAAAATTTACGGCCTACCTGGCGCGTTGCCGCGAAACCGATGTGGCGCAATCCACCCTGCCGCCCGGGCGATTTTTGCTGCCGGGCGATCTTGCAGGCTCACCCTTGTTGTCTTTTGCACCGCTCGACGTGCGGGCCGATGCGCAATTGGTTCCAGGGTCCTATGGCGCGTTGATGCAGCGCCGCTATGACTCCTACGTCAGCAAAATCGTCAAACCATTCTTCTTTGGCCATTTTGCAAGACTCGATCGGCAGGTGGTGCTGGTTGATGCATTAACCGCACTGAATGCAGGATCGTCAGCCGTTTCAGATTTGCGCAAGGCCTTCACCGACGTTTTGGCGTGTTTTCGTTTGGGCGAAAACAATCTGGTCACTGAAGTGTTTGGTAAACGTGTTGAGCGGGTGCTCTTCGCGGCAACCAAAGCCGACATGTTGCATCATTCGGGTCATGATAGACTGGAAAATATCCTCCGTACACTGATTGCCGAGGCGGCATCGCGGGCCGATGCAACAGGGGCACGTTACGATGTGGCAGCCCTCTCGGCCATTCGCGCCACGCGAGAAGCGACGCTTCAACAAAACGGCGAAGACTTGGCCTGTATCGTCGGGGTGCCGGAAATGGGCGAAGTGATGGGTGAAACCGTGTTTGACGGACGCAAGGAAGCGGCGGTTTTTCCGGGTGATTTGCCGAAAGACGCCGCAGCGGCTCTCGACGGTCGGCTCGAAGGAAAACTCAAATTCCTGCGCTTCCGCCCACCGCTGTTGAAAGACGGCACGTTTCCCCATATCCGTTTGGACAAAACCGTCGAGTTTCTGTTGGGAGATCGCTTTCGATGAGCAATCGAGAACCTCAAGCCTTTGTTTTGTCCGTTGAAGACGACGTCAAAACAAAAACCAGAAAATCCAAGGCCCCGCCAAAACTCGTGTTTGAACCGGAGTTGGAACATGCTGATATTGTCGTGGTGCCCCGCTCGGCTGATGTCATTGCACCGCGTCGTTTCCGCTGGGCGGGCTTGCTGGTGTCGGCCCTCTTCACCCTGTTTGCAATGTGGGCGGGCCTTGCAACCGTTCAGTTGATCGAGAGCTTCTTTGCCCGCAATGCGGCTTTGGGCTGGGTGGCCTTCGGCATTGCAGCTGTTGCGGGCCTTGCGGCACTCGCCATTATTCTGCGCGAAATATTGGGGCTGGCGCAGCTTCGCAAAATTGAACTGCTCCAGGAGCACGCCGCCCGTGCCATCAACCTCGATGAGCAAAGCTCGGCTGATATGGCCTGTCGTGAACTGCAATCGATGTATCATGGACGATCCGACGTGGCGTGGGGTCTGCGGCAATTTGAGTCACATCAGGCAGATATTCTCGACCCCAAAGACCGCATGTACTTGGCGGATCGATTGCTGTTGCAGCCTCTCGATGATGCTGCTCACAAAATCATTGCTAGACGGGCGCGGCGTGTGACGTTGCTGACAACTGTCACCCCAGCTGCGGCACTCGATATTCTATTCGTCGCAGCACAAAACCTGGCGATGTTGCGCGAACTCGCAACGCTTTACGGCGGCAGGCCGTCAACACTTTCGACCCTGAAGCTTGCGAAGATGGTGGCCACACATCTGGCGGTCACCGGGGGGCTGGCGCTCTCTGATAACTTGATTCAACATGTTGTTGGCAAAGGTTTGCTGGGACGGTTGTCGGCGCGGTTTGGCGAAGGTGCAGTGAACGGTATTCTGACATCCCGTATTGGTCTTGCTGCCGCTGATGTTTGCCGCCCCATTCCGCGTGCCGCTTCAACAGGCGAAACATTGACGGGATTGCTTAGAGAAGTCATGAATTTCGGCGACAAGTCCAAGGAAAACGCTGATGTCAAAAATTGATGCCGCCATTCAGCAACGCCACAATCGCCG
>JAYVKC010000007.1:0-109723 GCA_043768765.1 Hyphomicrobiales bacterium
AGGCTTTTCCTGCGTGACGTGGCAGCATCTGTCATGGCTTCCTCCCGATTCGTCGAAAGCCAATTGAATCACGTCAAGCAACACACGTCACAAAATCATCCCGCCGTTAATCTGAACTCGTTGCCCTGGACAGGAACCCCAGACCGTGATGGCCAAAATTGTAGGTCGTGATGAAGGCAACGGCTGCCGAAAGCGCCATCATCCTTTCGATGCCCAAATTCAATACACCAGAGCGTTCAACGACGAGTTCGCCAAGGGCCGCAAGCAGGAAAGGTGTTGCGGCAGCCAGCATTCCAGCCAGAATGAATTCAAGACCATTCATGACGCTGCCAAGGTCTTGCCGGGTTGACGTACAAGGCGATAGCGGATGAAGGTGAAGCCTGCCAGGTAGAACACCAGCAACATGCCTTGAAAGACCCGCACGGCAGCCACCGGCAGATCGGCTGACTCCATTGCATTGTCGCCGCCAATGTAAATCACCGACATCAAGAAGGCGGACGCAACGATGCCCAGTGGATTCAAGCCGCCGAGATAAGCGACGATGATCGCAGCATAGCCGTAACCGACGGGTATGGAGCGTTGCAATTGACCCAGCCATTGAGAACGTCAAGGCCAGTAGCGCCAAGAGTCTCGGTGCTCGTGCCGCGGTAGGAGATGATGGTCTTGCCACTCAACGCGCCGCCGCTGACGTCGTAGGACGATGCGTAAAATCCAGATGATTGCCAAGCTGAGTACTGAGTGCCAGTAACACCGCGAACAGCGTGGTCTTTGAAGTCGGCAAACCCAAGTGACGTTCCGGGCACCACTATACCAGCATTATATTCACGGTTATAGGCGTCCATCGCCAGAATTGCCAACACAAGCGGTTGCGAAATAGTCATTTTTTATCCTCCATGAATTTTCTTTGAGCACCGACGAAATCAGTCAATAAACCGCCAATCGCGCGGCGGGCGAAAACTGGAACTTTCTGCCACCCGGGATTTTCCATTGTGTTGGGATTACCAATCCATGGCATTGTCTTTTGAACCACGCCTTCAGTCTCCTCCTCATCGGTAACTTCGAGTGTGATTGACTTCAGCGCAAAACCTGCACCTAAAACTTCGGAAAGATTTTCCGGAGCCACTTGCTTCACGGTTTTAGGATCATTGACGTCGCCGAATGTGACAAGCATGGGATAGCTTGCTTTCGGCACGACAGCTGCAGCGCGCAGCTTGGTGAGAGCGTCGTACATGGCCCTGAGCCGGTCAGGCTCTGACAACGGTGAAGGGTCAACGGGATTGTGGTCGGGCAATTGAGCATCGAAGGTCATTTCCGCCCAGTACTCCGTCGGCTGCCACTCGCCACCTCTCGACAGGAGCGCGAACAGATACTTGCCATTGCCAAGGTCAACAATCGTTGCTTCACCTTTGACTTCGGACCGGCGAATATGGCCGTTGAGGCCGCCGTCGCCGACATGCCAAGTGACCTGCGTCACCGCTGATCCAGATTTCTGACCGTCGGGGGTGTCTACCGTCACCGTCAGCTTCTGGTTCCACGTGTAAGTATCGCTCCAACACCCCGCGAGCCCAAGCGCCGCCCCGATCAGACCTATTGTATCCCTGCGCCTCACGCCGCCATCCTTGTGCCGATGGAATGATTGTCATTCGTGTGCGTGAGTGGCGCGTTGGTGGTGGCGAAATCGATGCGGTCGATTATCGATGTGTTGTTGCTGGCGTAGAGCCAGTCCATTCCGGTGCGCAGGTCCGACACACCGTTTGCACCCGCAACGCCCAAAACCGAGCTGTCAAATCCGTTTTCGGCCAACAAAACTCCATTGAATGTCTTGTCTGGACCAATCGGTGTTGATGTTGAAGGGTTCAATCCGTAGAGCCAAGACAATGAGCCGTTCCAAAATGACTGGCCAATCACATGTGCACCCTCGAACCCGATTGGCGATGATGACCGTGCCGCCAGGAGTTTCTGCATGAACGTGCCGGTTGGTCGTGTCAGTTCAGGAAAATTTGCCATAACTATACCCTCAAAAATTTTCTTGGAATTTTAACCATCAAAACACGTTACACTTCGTCGAAATGCATCAGTTTGACACCGCCAACTTGATTGGTTTGCAAAGCATCTGCTAGCTGTTTGGATAGAAAAGTGCCGAAAACGATGTGTTTGTCCCGCCACACATGATGGCCACGAACGCCAACAATTGAAAAAACGAAATTTGAACTGCCAATTTTGGGGTGGTTCCATATCCCATGGACTAATTCCATCGTTGTGTGAGTCCTGTCGACACTTTCAATTCTGCTACAGCAGTTGAACAGGAACATGCTTTCGTACGGTGTGCCATCACTCCAAAAGACGTCGACGGGAAAAAACTGGTGCACATTTTGTTCAAGGGCTTCAACCGTTTCCCTGAACCCCCGGGATACGCAATACATGCCGTGGCACGGCCAGATATCATGCAGCCGCGCTTTAGGACCTTTCAACGAGATTTTGGTGGGCATGAACTCGGCATTCAACGGGCGTCCTGAATCCTTGCTGGCCTCCCAGATGTTTGCCCCGCCATCATGTGTCAGGTCCAGCGGTCCAACACGGTTTGGATCGCCGTCAAGCGCATTTGCGCCATAGCTCAGCTTCCTTGGATCGTGTTCATAACTCAGCGCGAAAACCATGGATCGTGTGCTCCCAGACAATTCCTGTGCGACAGTTTTGTTAGTGCGTTCTGCAAGACTTTCAACCAAGGATGCCGCCGCAAGCGTAGATTTCCACTGGGCAGTCCAATCATCGTTTGCCGATGTTACAATTTTCACTGCACCATTGCCGTTGAGATCACGCGCCAGCAGGCCGTCGTCCTTGCCGACCCAGGCGGTTTTTTCGGCGAAGCCGTCGATGTCGATGTCGAAGTGGGTGCCGGTCTCGAGGCGTGTCAGTTCGAGACCGTCGCCGTCGAGGTCGATCACCATCGGATCGATGTTGAGGCTGCCGCCGGTGGATTGCTTGAGCATCGCCATGTTGCCGGTGGAGCGGGCGAAGGGAATCGAACCCTCGTATGCAGCTTGGGAAGCTCAGGCAAGGTGTTGAAATCGCAGGCTTGCGTTCCCCAATGTCTCTTTTGAAAAACACATGCGCTTCGTACCATCGTCGGGTTGAGCCAGTTGACGAATTTGAGAAGCACAAGCACTCAATCCGGTTGTTTTTCTCTCAAATTTGCACAAAATGACAGGCTGGCGGCGTGTGCACTGGGTTAAGGCATGTTTCCGAATTGAACATATTAGGATGACCGCATTGTGGATTGGCAAATCACGGATTTAGTAGAAGCGCTACCGGACGGCGCCGTCGTCATTGACATGGCTGGGGCAGTTATCTCAGCGAACAAACTTGCGGCAGACATCCTGCAACAAGACTTGATCGGTCTAGCCTCCACATCCGTGATCCGCAGCCCTGCATTTGCCGGGTCACTTAACGGTGTTCGGCAATCCGGCAGGGCTGCTTCTGTAGACATTGAGTTTCATGGGCGACCTTCACGACAGGTCAGTGCGTTTCTGGCACCGCTGGGAAGTTCAGGGGACATTCTTGTTGTCTTGCGTGATCTGACACGCGAACAGGCCATTGAAAAAATGCGGTCGGACTTCGTTGCCAATGCCTCCCACGAGATGCGCACACCATTGGCATCCATCATTGGCACCATCGAAACCTTGCAAGGGGCGGCCAAGGATGACGCCAAGGCGCGTGGCATGTTTCTGGCGACGATGCTGCAGCAAGGTCAACGCATGAAACGGTTGATCGATGATCTTCTGACCTTGAGTCGCATTGAGCTCAACGAACATGTGCGGCCAGATGGCAGGGTAGCGCTCTTGAATGTTCTCAAGCAGGCAAAAGCCAATTTGTCCCAGCAGGCTCTCGAGACGAAAGTCATCATTGAACTCAAAGCCGATGCAGAACTCATGGTTGCGGGGAACGCTGATGAGCTGTTGCAGGTCGCCCAAAATCTTTTGGAAAATGCCATCAAGTATGGCGCTGATGGTGGCCGCATTGAAATTAATTGCAGCACGCGGGGATCGCATGCGGTGTTTGCAGTGAAGGATTTTGGCAAGGGCATTGCCGAAATCCATTTGCCGCGCCTCACCGAACGCTTCTATCGCGTCAGTACACAAGAGAGCCGTCAACGTGGTGGTACGGGCTTGGGGCTTGCGATTGTGAAGCATATTCTGCTGCGCCATCGCGGCAAGCTCGACATCGTGTCCGCGCCCGGCCATGGCAGCACCTTCACGGTGTCAATTCCGCTCCATAATTCATAGACTTGCATCGTCATAAAACTGAGATGTAACCGTCTCATATGTCTCACATCGGCAAACTAAATCAGTGACGTCAAAGAAAACAGGAGACATAAACACATGAAGCGCTTTTTTCTCGTTGCATCGATTGCCGCACTTGCCACCACGCCAGCCCTCACTTCATCAGCATGGGCGCGCGACGAAATCCGCATTGTCGGATCATCGACAGTCTATCCGTTCACCACAGCCGTTGCTGAGAGCTTTGCAAAGGCCACGGGCATGAAGACCCCGATTGTGGAATCAACAGGCACTGGCGGTGGCTTCAAGCTGTTCTGCGCCGGTGTGGGTGCTGACCATCCGGATTTCACCAACGCTTCGCGCGCCATCAAGAAGGCCGAGTTTGACACCTGCGTGAAGAACGGTGTCACCGACATCGTCGAAATCAAAGTTGGCTTTGATGGCCTCACAATTTCAAACGCTGCCGCAGGCCCAGACGCCAAGTTTACCAAGCAGCAGATCTTCATGGCGCTTGCCAAGCTGGTGCCTGACAAGGATGGCAAGCTTATCGACAATCCATACACAATGTGGAATGAAATCGATCCGTCACTGCCAGCTGCAAAGATTGAAGTGCTCGGCCCGCCACCCACATCGGGCACGCGCGACTCTTTCGCCGAACTGGTGATGGAAAAGGGCGCTGAGAAGTTTGAAGCACTTGCCGCTCTCAAAAAATCTGATGCCAAGGCTTTCGAAGCCGTCTGGAAGACCATGCGCACCGATGGTGCCTATGTTGAAGCTGGCGAAAATGACAATCTGATTGTCCAGAAGCTCGAAGCCAATCCACAGGCTTTCGGCGTGTTTGGTTTTTCTTTCCTTGAAGAGAACGAAGGCAAAATCAAGGGATCTGAAGTTGACGGCCAGAAGCCGAGCTTCGAAACTGTTGCATCGGGTGATTACAAGGTTGCCCGTCCGCTCTACATTTATGCCAAGAAGCAGCATGTCGGTACAATTCCTGGCATGGCCGAGTTTGTTGCTGAATACACCTCGGGCAAGGCCATGGGCGATGATGGCTATCTTGCTGACAAGGGGCTCATTCCGCTTCCTGCCGACCAGGCAGATGCAGCAGCGATGGGTGCCAAAGACATGGTTGCACTGACTGCTGACAAGGTAATGTGAAGCCGGCAGTTGCTTGCACCCAGGAACGGTCACTGCGGATGTACCGGGACCGTTCCTGATTTGAAGGTTTGAGAAATGACGGCCACGGGTATTCCCGCTCCACGTTACAAGCCAAAGCTCTCGCGCAAGTTTGAGCCATTGGTGCTTGTGCTTTTGGCTGCGGCATCTGCTGTGGCGGTTCTCGCCACCATCGGTATTGTGCTGTCGGTTTTCTATGAAAGTCTGCGCTTCTTTGCAGAAGTTCCGCTGCTGTCTTTTTTGTTTGGAACCGAATGGGCACCGACCGCAGAACCCGGCCGTTTCGGCATTGTGCCACTCATGGGCGGTACACTGCTTATCACCCTGATTGCCATTCTGGTCGCTGGACCTCTTGGTTTGTTTTCTGCCATCTACCTCGCTGAATATGCGAGCCACACCGCGCGGCGCTGGATCAAACCTGTGCTGGAATTGCTCGCCGGCATCCCGACTGTTGTGTTGGGTTTCTTCGCAGCACTGACGGTGGCTCCCCTGATCCGCCACGCAGGTGAAAGCGTGGGACTTTCAGTGGCCTCTGAATCAGCCCTCGCAGCAGGCCTCGTCATGGGCATGATGATTGTGCCGCTGATTTCCTCGCTGTCTGATGACATTATCAATGCTGTGCCGCAGTCATTGCGTGACGGATCATATGCATTGGGTGCAACCAAATCCGAAACGATCAAGAAGGTCGTTCTTCCGGCGGCATTGCCCGGCATTGTGTCTGCGTTCATCCTCGCCACATCGCGCGCCATCGGCGAAACCATGATTGTGGTTATGGCAGCGGGCCTTGCCGCAAACCTCAGTTTCAATCCGCTTGATGCAGTGACTACGGTGACCGTGCAGATCGCGACGTTGCTGGTGGGCGATCAGGAATTTGACTCGGCCAAAACCCTTTCCGCCTTTGCCCTCGGCCTCGTGTTGTTCTTGGTGACACTTGTTCTTAACGTCATCGCCTTGAAGGTCGTCCGCAGATACAAGGAGCAATATGAATAGGTCCCGCTCCACGGCACAACGCTATGCATCAGAGCGTCGCTTCAAGGCATTGGGGTTGGCAGCGATTGCCATCACAGGCGCATTTCTGGCCTTCCTGTTGTTTGACATCATCAGCAAGGCCTTGCCCGCTTTCACAACAAACACCGCCACGCTCACCGTGGTGGTTGATCCCGCCTCGGTTGACGGTGCAAATCCAAGAGCAGGTGACTATCAAGGCTTGGTCAAAAAGGCCTGGGCGGCGCAGTTTCCGGATGTCACATCCCGGAGTGACAAGAAGAAACTGAATGGATTGATTTCAGCGCGCGCTGCTGATGCCTTGCAAGATGAAGTGGCTGATAACACAGCGCTGATCGGCAAAGAAGTTACCATTCCGCTGGCCTTCAATTCGGATGCTGAACTTTACCTCAAGGGCATGGTGTCTGGATCAATTGACGAAAAGGAAGCAGGCTGGCTCAACGCGCTCAAGGAAAAAGGTGTTGTATCTTCCGGGTTCTCGACCAGCTTCTTCACCAACGGCGACTCACGCGAGCCTGAAAATGCAGGCATTCGTGGGGCACTGATCGGTTCCATACTCACAATCCTTGTGACACTCTCCGTGGCCCTACCACTGGGTGTTGCTGCTGCGCTCTATCTTGAGGAGTTCGCACCCAAGAACCGCTTCACCGATTTGATTGAAGTTAACATCAACAATCTCGCGGCTGTGCCATCCATCATCTTTGGCTTGCTCGGCCTTGCTGTCTTCCTCAATGGTTTTGGCTTGCCACGTTCCACGGCTTTGGTGGGAGGCCTTGTGTTGGCCCTTCTGGTGCTGCCAACCATCATCATCGCATCGCGTGCTGCGATCCGCTCAGTTCCACCGTCGATCATGGAAGCAGCTTTGGGTGTCGGTGCTTCACATCAACAGGCGGTGTTCCACCACGTGTTGCCATTGGCATTACCTGGCATTCTCACTGGCACTATTTTGGGCGTGGCCCGTGCACTCGGTGAAACGGCACCGTTGTTGATGATTGGCATGATCGCATTCATTGCAGACATTCCGGGCGGCGTGACTGATTCTGCAACGGTGCTTCCGGTGCAAGTGTTCCTGTGGTCTGATTTGCCGGAAGAAGCATTCAAGTCTCGCACAGCGGCGGCCATTCTCGTTTTGCTCGTGCTTTTGTCTTGTATCAACGCACTGGCGATTTATCTGCGCAACAAGTTTGAACGGCGGTGGTAGAGATGAACGACATGAGCTTCCAAACATTGCAAACACCGTCGCCGCCGGAAATCACCACTGAGCGGGATCCCAAAATCATCGCAAAGGATGTCGATGTTTTTTATGGCGACAAGCAAGCGATCAAGCAGCTCTCAATCACCATACCTGATCGAGCTGTTTCCGCCTTCATCGGACCATCGGGTTGCGGCAAGTCCACTTTCTTGCGCACCATCAACCGCATGAATGACACGATCCCCTCTTGCCGTGTTGCAGGTGACATCCGCGTTGATGGCGAAGACATCTACGCGCGCGAACTTGATGTGGTTGAACTGCGCGCACGCATCGGCATGGTGTTCCAGAAGCCCAATCCCTTCCCAAAATCGATCTTTGAGAATGTCGCCTATGGTCCGCGCATCCACGGTCTCGCGGCGGACAAACACGACATGGAACGCATCGTCACTGAAAGCCTGAAAAAGGCTGGACTCTGGGAAGAGGTAAAGGATCGGCTGCCGCAACCAGGCACAGGCCTCTCTGGTGGCCAACAACAGCGGCTGTGCATTGCCCGTGCTATCGCCGTGAATCCAGAAGTCATCTTGATGGATGAGCCTTGTTCCGCCCTTGATCCAATTGCCACGGCGCGCATTGAAGAACTAATCAACGACCTCAAACAAAACTACTGCATTGTGATTGTGACCCATTCCATGCAGCAAGCCGCACGCGTGTCCGATCTCACGGCTTTCTTTCATTTGGGCGTTCTCGTTGAAGTGGGTGACACCGACGTGATGTTCACCAACCCGCAAGACAAGCGCACGCAAGACTACATCACGGGCCGCTTCGGCTGAGGAGACAGACATGTCAGATCACATCGTCAAAGCCTATGACAACGACCTTGCGGCTCTTAAATCCCTGCTGTCACAAATGGGTGGCATGGCCGAGGAGCAATTGGCGCAGAGCATTGACGCGCTGGTGCGGCGTGACACCAAGCTTGCCGATAGCGTTGTGCAGGCTGATGAAAAACTGGATGCGATGGAAATAGCGGTTGAAGAAAAAGCCGTCCTCACTATCGCCAAGCGCCAGCCCATGGCCAAAGACTTGCGCAATATCATGGTGGCGATCCGCATTGCCGCCGACATCGAGCGCATAGGTGATCTCGCCAAAAACATCGCCAAGCGATCCCACGCAATTTACGACAACATCCCGGCACGCCTGACCAAGGGATTGCAGCGACTTGGCGAAATGTCACAAGCTCAGCTAAAATTGGTACTGGATGCGTTTGCCGCATCAGATGCTGACAAGGCGATGGATGTGTGGCGACATGATGAGGATATCGATGCGCTCTACAATTCCATCTTCCGGGAACTTCTCACTTACATGATGGAAGACCCACGCATGATCGGGGCCTGCACCCATCTGTTGTTCGCGGCCAAAAACATTGAACGCATTGGCGATCACGCCACAAACATTGCCGAGAACATCTACTATCTCGTGCATGGCGAAATGCTCAAAGAGCAGCGCCCAAAAAAGGACAAGACGGCCACCACGCAGTATTCCGCAATCAACAACGATTGAGAAAGCCATGAGTGCATCCATCCTCATTGTCGAAGATGAAGCCTCCATCCATCAGTTACTGGATTACAATCTGCGCGCAGAGGGTTTCCGCACACGCGTCGTCGAAACGGGTGAAGAAGTGCATTCTGCCATTTTGGAAGAGATGCCTGACCTCGTTCTGCTTGACTGGATGCTGCCGGGCCTTTCCGGCATCGAAGTCTGCAAGCTGATCCGGGCACGGCCTGAAACCCAAGCACTTCCCATCGTCATGCTCACAGCACGTGGTGAAGAAGCAGAGCGCGTGCGCGGTCTTGCAACCGGTGCTGACGACTACATCGTCAAGCCCTTTTCGGTGCCCGAAGTCATGGCGCGCATTCGCACGATCTTGCGTCGCGTCAAACCTGACTCCGTGGCTGAAGAACTGCAGCGGGGCGATATCACACTGGACCGCGCCAAAAAGCGTGTCATGCGAGGCCCGCGTGATGTGACTCTATCTCCAACCGAGTTTCGCCTGCTGGAATATCTCATGCAGCAGCCCGGGCGCGTTTACAGCCGTGCTCAATTGCTGGACCGCGTCTGGGGCAATGAAGCCGATGTGGACGAACGCACCGTCGACGTCCACGTCGGCCGCCTGCGCAAAAACCTGTCGCGCGGCAAGGAAGTTGACCCCATCCGCACCGTGCGCACCAGTGGCTATGCGTTTGATGAGCGGTTTGGGAGATGACTCAATGATCGTCGTTGGGTAAACGGTCTGACGTGGGCTGATCTTGGAGTTGACTTTGTGATTTCAAAAGTCACAACCAAAACCGGCGCCGTTGTTTTGCACGATTTGAAACTCTGTCCTCTGACGCTGGACCAGTTACAACACGTTCCCGCACGTCAGAGGGTGGGCGCTTTGATCATCGATGAACATAGTGGACGACCCTATGCTGCCCATGCCTATGCGCGGGAACGGAGAGTTATCGCACGCAAAGCCGGAATTCCCGACACCTTGCGTGGTGCAATGGGCCAGAGTTGGACGGTTGCCGTGCAAAGAGTGGCCCATCGCATGAAGAAAGAACAGTCATGGGGAACGATTTGGGGAACGATTTGGGGAACGTGGGGAACGCGAGTGCAACGGCAGACCGGCAACCAGCTGTAATCGCTTCGGAAATCTGGAGCGGGCGAAGGGAATCGAACCCTCGTATGCAGCTTGGGAAGCTGCCGTTCTGCCATTGAACTACGCCCGCGATCAAACCAGACTAGTGGAATAGCCGGGCGGGTCAAGCAACGGCTAGATGACGGCCCAGTTGGACATTGCCACTGCATAGGCTGCAATCACGGCGTTGCTGGCCATGTGGGCGACGACGGCATCGGACAGCCGCCGTTTCCACAGATACAAAAGCCCGAACGCCAGTCCTGCGATGGCGGCGAGGAACCAGCGGCCGTGCAGAGCCGCAAACATGGCGGTGCTGACAGCCAATGCAACGATGCGCATGGCATGACCGCCCTTGTCGATGCGGTCCAGCACGTAGCCCCGGAAGAAAAGTTCCTCGACAACAGGGACGAGGAAAATGGTGCCGAACAGGCGCAGCGCCACCCACACCGCCAGCAGCCACAGGGGCAACGCGGCAAGTGCCGTTTGCAGCGGACTGGGCGCAATGGGAGCGACATCTGCCAGCAACCAGAGCAGGCCAATTACCATGCCGATGGCGATTGCGACAGGACTGACAGTCCACGTTCTGCTGCGGTAGAGCGGAATGAAGACGGCCAGTGCAACAGCCATGAACACCACCTTGACGACATACCAGAGGTCGGGAACCACAGTGAATGTCGACAGCAACAAGGCCGAGATCATAAACGCGGCAAAGGGAAGGATGCGGGCCGCTACCCAGTCTTGCCGCAAGGGCAACGCAGACGGGAGGGCCACATGTTCACGCCGGAACCATGGCACAGAGCGCGATATCCAGATCACTGACAATGCCAGTATCGAAAACATGAGCCAGCCAGCATGGCTGTGAAAACCGTTGGCCGCCAGAGTGCGTGAAAAGTATTTGCCAATGGCAAAAAGGGCGGCGATGCGCAGGATGTTCAACAACCAACTGAGGACAAGTGCTATTGGCAACAGCACCCAGGCATGGGGAAAGCGCAGGTCTTTGGCGAAGGCATAGAAATAGCACAGCACGAAAATGGTGGTGAGACCGAACCCTTCCACACCGGAACACTGCCAGCCTATGGCGACGGCAAACTTGCCGGAGACGAGCACCAGGTCTTGCGGTCTGGCGGTTGCTTCCACGCCAAACAGGTTCAGGGTTGCGACAACCATCTGGAATGTGGCGTTGGTGAGCGGTTCAATCTGCCAGGCGCCGCGGGCGGCGCGGGCGAGTTCCGGGGCGATGATGGCAAGGCCCAGGAAAAGGTAGCTCACCGGTCCCATGGATTTTGCAAGGTGCCACCAGCGTTCCAGCGGAGCCAAATACAAGGCAGCGCCACCTATGGCGAAGCCTGCGCCCGCGACCCAAAATGGAAAGGCCAGAAGCTGCATGGCAGGTGTCGCGCCATCGGCGGCGAACAGCCATGGCATCAGGATCAGTGCGACGCCCGCCATTTGCACTGCGAGCCATACTGACCGGGCTGACCGCACTGGCCGGGACGCGATCTCTCCGGTGCGCTCCAAAAGCTGCTGGTGCAGGGCAGGCCTGGCCAGAAACAAAATCAGCAGCACGCCGAGGAAAAGAATGGCACGCTCAACGGCGCGCGAATAGAATTCGCACACTGTGGCAGGGGCCACGGCGCGGCAGGTGTAGGTGAAGTTGTTGGTGTAGGTGATGCTCAGCAGCGCCAGCTCGATGGCCAACACGATGGCAATCAAAAGCCACGGCTGCGTCCTGGTTTTTTTGGCCGGATGCGGCAGTTTCATTTCGGGTGCATCAAACCGTGTATTGGCCTTTGACATACAGATGTGGCTCTAACCTTTGCGGAACGGGTCGATCAGGAGGTTGGCGAGGGTTCTAAACGGCAGCGTGTTGTCTTTCCCGAGGCCGAAGACAATGCCAGTCACGGCAGGATCGTCATTCTTGAGCGAGCCAAACAGGCGGTCCCATATGCTGAAAATGGTGCCGAGATTGCTGGTCTGGCGCGCAATGTTTTCATCGTGGTGAATGCGGTGCTGGTCGGGCGTCACGAAAACGACGGACAGCGCCTTGAGTGGCCTTGGGGTTTGGATATTGGCATGTTCCCAAATGTCGAAAAACATGTTCAGCACGGTCTTGATCACAATTGCCATCACTGGCAGACCCGCCAGCACCACGACCGCCATCTGCACTGTTGCGCGGATCAGCGCTTCCACTGGATGAAACCGGAATGAGGTGGTGACGTCGACGGTTTCGTCGCTGTGGTGCACGCGGTGAATGCGCCAGAAAAACGGATAGCGGTGCATGGCCCAATGACACGTCCACTGGGTGAAATCGAGCAACAGTACACCTGTCACGATTGCCAGCAGGGAGGGCACTTCCACCCCATTGAAAAGACCCCAGCCGTTTTCTTTGGCGATGAGAGCAGCACCCGCCGAACTGACGGGCAAGATCACGATGCTTGCCAGCATGCCCAGTACCGACAGTACAAAGGCGTGGAGCCAACGCAACGGCTCCAGGGCCTTGCGCTGCCATGGAAACAGCCATTCCAAAACCGCGAAACCGGCCAAGACACCGGCAAAGGTCCAGTAGCTGGTCAGCCAGGATAGCACAGCGTCAATCATCCGACATGACCCACTTCAGGCGGGCCATGTTGGATGTGGGAGGTTCGATTCACAAAACCAAGATCGTGCCCTAGCGGCGGCGGCGCTCCCAGATCAGGGTCGCGATGGCACCGACGGCACCCAATGTGGCCAAGCCGGCCAAAGCATCGATTTCAGGAGCGGGAATGGGAGAACCGGCCAACGCCGATGTTGCCGAAAGTGCAAGCAATGTCATTGTGAGAAGGGTTTTCATTTTTTGCGTCCTTGTCGTAACGGCCCCACAGATAAGACTTAAATCAAACCGCATTTTAGTCCACTCATTCAAGGTTGCAGCGATGAATTTGGACCATATTCACAATAGTGAACTTGGCATAGCAGTGAGCTAGAACCAGAAAGAAGCAAACGGGCTGACGCCCAGGATTGATCCGACTGAGGAGATGATGGAAGCGGGTGCTGCGATCATTCATGAAGTTTGCAATGAGATCAATCCAGCTTGGTCTGGCCCCAGTTTGGAGGCTGCGGTCTGGAGGGCCAAGTCTTCGTCAAACCATTCAAATGGTCAGCCAGTTTCGCAGCGAATGAGCCGAGTTCGTGTGCCCAGTGACTGGTTAGCTTGTATCTCGCCCTGAGCTGCGATCCGACCAAGCCCTTTGCGACAAGTTTTTTTGCCCGGCCGTGCCCGTACCAATCGGATGGCTGGACGTATCGGCTTTCCAACTGAAACGACAAACCAGCTTGTATTCGATACTGCGATTTCACTGTCAAAGGCGCGTGAACTAAATCGTTCCGCTTGTCTGAAAGCGAATCGATTTCCGAAATGAGCCATTTCACCTCACCTCTAATCCGGTCATGCTGCGGCAATCCTTCTTTCCAATATTTTGTCAGTGCAGCGCTTTTAAGCACCTGCCTTTGCACGCGATCATTGGCGAGTTCGTACCAGATTGCATGCGCAACGCGCGGATGAGGTAACTTTGGCTGCATGATCGCCGAGAACAGCGATCCCAAATTCTCATGCAGAGCATTCCACCTATGCACCGCTTCTCCAATTTCGGCAAAGAACGGCTTAATCAGCACTTTCGCAGTTTTGTGCTTTGGTAAATTTTTTTTTACAGCCATGGTCATGAAACCCGAGGAAAATCGGCCAGTAGCCGAGACTTCCAAAATCAGAGATTCGGCGCTTGCCCGCACGTTGTCAGGCAAGCACAACATTTCCAAAAGTGCGAATCCAATGATTAAGATGCTTTGGAAGAAGGTACTTTCCACATCCGCAAATGCTTCCGGGCCAACTGCCTAGGCGTTTTGAGCTTCAGCAGCTTGAAGAAACATTAGCGGCTTTCCGGTGGCTCCCGAAATGGCGTCAAAAGCGCGCTCGGTATCTTCGGCATCTTTGGTCGGACGGCGATTATGGCGGAACTCGAACTCCGCAAGACTGCGATGCAGGTGAGGCTTCGGCGCAAAAGAGAGACACATCGCCATCGGATCAAAGGTTGGCCCGCGTGAAGCGGGCCATGTTGGATGTGGGAGGTTCGATTCACAAAACCAAGATCGTGCCCTAGCGGCGGCGGCGTTCCCAGACCAAGGTCGCGATGGCACCGACGGCACCCAACGTGGCCAAGCCGGCCAAAGCATCGATTTCAGGAGCGGGAATGGGATCTACACCGGCCAAGGCGGTTGTTGCCGAAAGTGCCAGCACTGTCATTGTGAGAAGGGTTTTCATTTGTAGCGTCCTTGTTGCTTCGGCCCCACCATTAAAATTTTACACGAAACCGCGTTTTGATCCACTCATTCAAGGTTGCGATGATGGGGGTACCCCAACAGCCCAGGACGCCTGAATCGCGTGTACGATGAAATTTCGCGGTGAAATTTGGAAATCTATCCTAGGTTGTGATTTTAGATGCTGAACGGCTTAAAGTGCTTTGACAACTTCAGGCCCTGCTTCTGGTAATTCGACCCCACCTGGCCGTAGACCTTGTCCGGCTTTTCGGTGAGCGGCTCATAGACCAGGCGGCCGATGATCTGGCCATCCTCGAGAATGAAGGGAACTTCGTGGCTGCGGACTTCGAGGACGGCCCTTGCGCCCTCGCCGCCACCCGAGGTGTGGCCGAAGCCGGGATCGAAGAATCCCGCATAGTGCACGCGGAATTCACCCACCAGCGGGTTGAAGGGTACCATTTCCGCGGCATGGGTGGGGGGTACGCGCACGGCTTCCTTGGACGCGAGAATATAAAACTGGTCGGGATCGAGGATGAGTGAATTTTTCTGCCAAATGGGTTCCCAGTAATCCAGGACGTCGAGCGCATTCTTTTTGTCGACATCCACCAATGCTGAATGGCGCTTGGCGCGGAAACCGACGGGGCCATCCTTCACCATGCCGGTGAGATCGACAGTGAGAGCGAGGCCACCATCGATATTGATCTCGCCTGCGGCAATCAGCGGATCGGATTTGTGCAGGGCGTGGATCAGTGCATCACTGGCCGTGCTGGGGCCGGAGCGAAAACGGATTTGCGAGAGCCTTGAACCTTCGCGGGCCAGAATGGGAAAAGTGCGGGGCGAGATTTCGGCATAGAGCGGGCCGGCATAGCCGTCGGGAACCTTGTCAAACTCCTGGGCGCGGTCGGTGATGACGCGGGTGAATATGTCGAGCCTGCCAGTTGAACTTTTTGGATTGGCGGCGGCAGAAATACCTTTCGGCAGACTGAGGGATTCCTGGAGCGGTACAATGTACACACAGCCGGTCTCGAGAACGGCACCATCGGTGAGGTTGACGGAATGAAGTCGCACCTGGTTGAGTTTTTCCTCGACCGTGAGTTTTGGACCCGGCAGGAAAGACGCGCGCACCCGGTAGGCAACCGGCCCCAGGCGCAGATCAAGGCTCGCGGGTTGTATCTGGTCAGCATCCGCCGTCCGGTGCAAACGAATTGACCCAGCGGCAATGAAATCCGCTATGGCTTTGGAGGTCAGAATGCCTTGGGGGAAACTTTTGTCAGATGTCATGGAGCCTTTTGGCGGCATTCGCTTTGAACTTGCAAGGCTTGCATTGTGGCAGTGGAAAACCGCTGCAAATCAGGTAGGATCGCCCGCATGTATGAGAAGACCACCCGTGGCATTCGTGTTGTCGCACGACCGCAGTTTCTGGAAGGGCAGTCGCAACCGGCCGAACAGAAGTTTGTGTGGGCCTATACCATTTCCATCGAGAACCTCGGGGGCGAAACCGTGACACTGCGCACGCGCTACTGGGACATCACCAACGCCTTGGGCACAAAACAGGAGGTGCGCGGTGATGGCGTGGTGGGGGAACAGCCGAAACTGCCGCCGGGCCACAGTTTCCAATACACATCGGGCTGCCCGCTCAATACCGCCTCGGGCATGATGGTTGGCAGTTACGGCATGGAAACAGAGCGGGGTGAACATTTTGACGTGGACATTCCTGCCTTCTCGCTGGATTCGCCGCATGACAAGCGCAGCGTGAATTGATGATGCAAGCAAAGACAGACGATATTCTGCGGCAGCTTGTGCGTTTTGACACCACAAGCCGGGAGAGCAATCTGCCGCTGATCGAATGGGTGGAAAACTATCTCGACCAGTTTGATGTGCCGCACATCCGGGTGGATTATGAAAGTGGTCGGAAGACCAATTTGTATGCCACCATCGGGCCTGATGCAGCGGGTGGGGTGGTCCTGTCCGGCCATACGGATGTCGTGCCGGTTGACGGGCAGGACTGGAGCAGCGATCCGTTTGAACTGACGGTGCGCGACGACAAATATTTTGGCCGCGGCAGTGCCGACATGAAGGGATTTCTTGCCGTGGCGCTGGCCATGGTGCCGGAATTCAAGTCGCGGGCGTTGAAGCGGCCCGTCCATTTGGCATTTTCGTGTGATGAAGAAGTGGGGTGCCGGGGGGTGCGGCCCCTGGTGGCGCACATGCGCGACCATCTGAAAAAACCATCGGTGGTGATTGTAGGCGAACCGACATCGATGCAAGTTGTGAATGCGCACAAAGCGGCCACGCGGTTTGCGACAGAAGTGACGGGACATGAATCGCATTCGGCGCTGACTGACAAAGGTGTGAACGCCATCATGGTGGCGGGCGAGATCATCCACGAGATCTCGCAGTTGCGGGCGGAATTGGTCGAGATCGGGGATCCGACGGGGCGGTTTGATCCGCCCTACTCCACCATTCACATTGGCACGATCGAAGGTGGCACGGCGCAGAACATTGTGCCGAAACGCTGCGGGTTTGGCTGGGAAACGCGGTTGCTGCCGACGGCGGACCGGGATTTTGTGCCGGACCGCATTGCGCTTTTGCAACAGAAATTGGTGCACGGGATGCAGGCGATCTCGAAGGATGCCGGGATTGCCACGACAAAGGCCAATGACGTTCCGGGGCTGGCACCGGAAACAGATTCACCGGCAGAACTTTTGGCGCTCCAGTGTTCGCACAGCAATGGCACACATGCGGTGTCCTATTGCACCGAAGCGGGATTGTTCCAGGAGATCGGCATTCCCACTGTCATCTGCGGACCCGGAGACATTGCGCAGGCGCACAAGCCGGACGAGTTCATTGCGGTGGAACAATTGCGGAAATGCGAAGAGTTCATGATGAGGCTGGCAGCGACGTGTTGTTGATGGTCGCTGTATTCGGGGCATTCGGGAACTTCTCCTTCCCCCCTTGCGGGGGAAGGTGGCGCGAAGCGCCGGATGAGGGGGTGGTTCCGGACATCATGTCGGTGGTACGTTGTGCGTGGACCCACCCCCTCATCCGTCTCGCGCTGGCGCGCGATCCAACTTCCCCCACGAGGGGGGAAGGAAGAAATGGGAATCCATGAAAACCATCAGCAAATTTCCGCGCAAGACCAAAGAGGTTGAGAACTTTTTCATTCCGCTTTCTGACGGCACCAAGCTGGCAGCACGGATGTGGTTGCCGGTTGATGCCGTGAAGAATCCGGTTCCGGCATTGCTGGAGTACCTGCCCTATCGCAAGCGGGACGGCACGGTGGTGCGCGATGCGCTCACCCACCCTTATCTTGCCGGCCATGGCTATGCCTGTGTGCGCGTTGACATGCGCGGCAATGGCGACAGTGACGGGTTGATGGCGGATGAATACACCCAGCAGGAGCAGGATGACGCCGTTGAAGTGATTGCCTGGCTGGCGCGACAGACGTGGTGTTCGGGCCTCGTGGGCATGTTTGGCATTTCGTGGGGCGGGTTCAATGCGCTGCAAGTGGCCGCCCTTCGCCCGCCTGCGCTCAAGGCCATCATCACGATATGCTCGACAGATGACCGCTATGAAGATGACATCCACTACAAGGGTGGCACGTTGCTCAATGAAAACCTCGGCTGGGCGGCCACCATGCTGTCCTATTCATCACGGCCGCCAGACCCCAAGATCGTTGGCACCAAGTGGCGCAAGATGTGGAAGGCGCGGTTGGAGAACGAACCGTTTCTGCTGATTGACTGGCTGAAGCACCCGCACCGGGATGCCTATTGGAAACACGGATCGGTGTGCGAGGACTGGTCGAAGATCACCATTCCGGTGCTGGCTGTCGGGGGCTGGAATGACGCCTATTCCAACGCCGTTCCACGGTTGCTGCGAAACTTGCGTTCACCGCGAAAAGCCATCATCGGACCGTGGGTGCACAAATATCCGCATTTTGCCGTGCCGGGACCGCAGATCGGTTTCTTGCAGGAGATGCTGCGCTGGTGGGATGAGCATCTTAAAAACCAGAACACCGGCGTGATGAGTGAACCGGATTTCCGCACTTACATCATGGACGCCTACAAACCTGGCGCGTTGCCGGACCACATTGACGGGAAATGGGTGGGTGACAGCATCTGGGGCATGGGCAGCATGTCGAGCAAGACCTGGTATCTGACAGACAAGGGAATTTCGGGCGGCAAGGGAGTGGAAACGGCTTACGCCATTTGTTCGGAACAGACGACGGGGTTTGATGGTGGCGAGTACTGCATCATCTGGCTGGGGCCGGAGTTTCCGGGTGACCAGGTGCGCGATGATGCGCAGTCCATCACATTTGACTCACCGGTATTGAGCGAAGACATCGCGATTGTCGGCCAGCCGATGCTGGAACTCGAATTTGCCGTCGACAGGCCGGTGGCGCATGTGGCGGTGCGGCTGAATGATGTGTGGCCGGACGGCACGGTTTCGCGCATCACCTATCATTTGCAGAACCTGTGCATGCGGACATCGCGTGAATTTCCAACGGCACTTGAGCCTGGCAAGCGCTACAAGATGAAAATCAAGATGGATGACATTGCCTGGCGTGTGCCGAAAGGACATCGCTTACGGGTTTCGATTTCGACTTCTTATTTTCCGATGATGTGGCCAGCACCTGAGCCTGTGACACTGACGGTTTTTGCTGGCGCTTCAGAGTTGCAAATTCCGGTGCGCAAAACGGTGCCCGGCGAAAAACCCGTGGTGTGGCAAGACGCGGAGGCAGCCGCACCCGTGGCACAGAAGGTCATCAAAAAGGGTTGGCACAAACGCACTGTCAGCGACGATGCAAAGACGGGACGGCGGAAACTGGAGATCGTGGATGATTTCGGCACGCAGGAATTGAAGCCGCACGGGCTGGTGGTTTCTGGCGCTGGCCGGGAAACTTACAGCATCCTGCCGGGCGATCCCTTGTCGGCGGTGATGGAAACTCATTGGACCGAGGCACAAAGCCGAGGAACGTGGTCTGTTCGCACAGAAACCTTCGGCACGCTGACAGCGACGGCCACACATTGGGTGGTGGGGGGCAAAATTGAAGCCTATGAGGGTAAAAAGCTTATTTTTGTCAAAGAGTTCAATGAAAAAATCGAACGCCGACTGCAGTAATCCACACGCCCGCGCGACACGTAGTGATTTGATGCGGGGCAGGAGTTTCATGCAATGGCGGCGATTGCAGTCGCAATGACGGGTTTGAGGCAAACAGGCACTGCCGGGGATTGGCATGCGTCGCTTTTGCAACGTGTGGCGGCATCGCGTGACCGGGCGGCGTTTGGGCAGTTGTTCGACCATTTCGCGCCACGGGTCAAAAGTTTCATGATGCGCAAAGGGGCCAATTCGGAACAGGCCGAGGATCTGGTTCAGGAGACCATGATCGCCGTGTGGTCGAAAGCGGCGCTGTTTTCGCATGACCGTGGATCGGTGGCGACATGGATTTTCACCATTGCGCGCAACCTGCGCATTGACCGGTTGCGGCGCGAGAAATCGCAGATGTTCACCGATCTTGATGATTATGATGCGCCATCCGAAGACCGCAATGCAGAGGATTCCCTCGGCCGGTTCCAGGAAGACGGCATGGTGGCGAAGGCGCTGCTGCAAATACCTGATGACCAGCGGCAGTTACTGATCCTTAGCTATGTCGAAGACATTCCCCAAAGTGAAATTGCCACGCGGCTCCAAATTCCGCTGGGCACCGTAAAATCCCGCATGCGGCTGGCGTACCGGCGCATGCATAAACTGTTGGAGACACTTTCGTGACGATCAAGCACCACCTCGATGATGCAACCATTGTGGCCTATGCCGCCGGAACCTTGGGCGAGGCCCACTCAGTTGTCGCGGCTGCCCACATGGCCTATTGCCAGACATGCCGCACTGCGGCGCGTGATGCTGAAGCGATTGGCGGGGGGCTGCTTGCCGCAGATGAGGCCGAAGCTGTGAGTGATGTGTGCCGTTCAGCCACAATGGCCAGTCTTGGAGAAGTTTCTGCTGTCAAGGGGAGCCCTGCCGTAGCTTCGCGCAGTGGTTTGCCGAAACCCATTTGCAACGCCATCGGCAACCGCACACTTGAAGAGCTGCCTTGGAAGAAGAAGGGGCCGGGTGTTTCTGTTGTTGACATTCCACTTTCTCCTGGTGCCAAGGGCCAGCTGAAACTGTTGTCCATCGGACCGGGGCGAAAGATGCCGGAACACGGGCACGGTGGCGAAGAACTGACGCTGGTGCTGAAAGGGTCGTACTCAGATCATATTGGGCGGTTCGCGGCTGGCGATATTGCCGATCTGGACGAGGAGATTGAACACACCCCGGTTGCAGGATCGGAAGGTTTTTGCATCTGTCTGGTGGCAACCGAAGCGCCAACGCGGTTCAAGCCCATCTGGGCGCGGTTGTTGCAGCCGTTCGTCGGAATTTGACGCATGGCGTTGCCGTGGCGGGTGGTCTGGGTCACAGGCGCTTCCACCGGCATCGGTGCCGAGATTGCACAGCAACTGGCGGCTGCGGGTGTTACCGTCGCCACATCGGCACGAAGCGCTGACACACTGCGTGAGAATGCAGCGGCAAATACGCAGCTGCGACCTTATCCTTTGGATGTGACCGATGCGGCAGAGGTGGAGAAAACCTTTCACTGCATTGAAGCTGAACTTGGACCCGTTGATCTCATCATCGCGGGCGCTGCCACTTACAAGGCGGTATCGGCTGCGCAGATTGTGCCGCAGGAGTTCGAGACACTGCTGCGCGTCAACTATCTGGGTGTGATCAATGTCCTGGCGGCGGCGTTGCCGCGATACCGGGCACGGCGGGGCGGGCACATTTCGTGGATTGCATCTGTTGCCGGCTATCGCGGATTGCCCCAGGCAGCGGCTTATGGCCCGACGAAGGCGGCGCTGATCAATCTGGCCGAGAGCCTGCAGCCCGAGCTTGCCGCTGATGGCGTGACGGTGAGTGTTATCAATCCCGGCTTTGTCAAAACGCCGATGACTGAAGCAAATGACTTCGAGATGCCTTTTCTGATGGAGGTGAAGGACGCGGCTGCGGCGACCATTGCCGGACTGGCGAAGAAAAAATTCGAGGTGGCCTATCCCACGCCATTCGTCGCCATCCTCAAAATCGCGCGCATGTTGCCGTATGCGGTTTTCTTTCCGCTCATCCGGCGGTTTGTGCTGAAGCGGTAAGGCCGCTCACACGGGCTTGCGCAGCTTGTAAATGCCGACATCAATGATGCCTTCAGCGAAACCGGCTTCGCAGTAGCAGAGGTAGAGTTTCCACATGCGGCGGAAGCGTTCGTCAAAGCCCTGTTTGGAGATTTGTGGCCAGGCGGCCTCGAAGCGTTCGTGCCACATTTTGACGGTCTGGGCATAGGATTGGCCGAAGCACTCGATTTTTTCCAGCATCAGGCCGGCACGTGCTGCCTGCTCGCGCATGACATCCTTGGTGAGCAACATGCCGCCCGGGAAAATGTAACGCTGGATGAAATCCACGCCGTTCCGGTAAGCCTCGAAATTGCGCTCCATGATCGTGATGCCTTGAACGGCAGCGACACCACCGGGCTTCAAGCGGTCAAAGAGTGTGCGGAAATAGGAGGGCCAGTGGGCCTCGCCGACGGCTTCGATCATTTCCACCGACGCGATGCTGTCGAACTGGCCCCTGGTGTCGCGGTAATCCTCGAACTGGAACGTGCAAGACTGGTCAAGGCCGGCGCGTTGGATGCGGGCTTGCGCGAAGGACAATTGCTCCCTGGACAGGGTTATGCCGTGAACGCGGGCACCGGCCTGGCCAGCCGATTCAGCGAATCCGCCCCAGCCGCAGCCAATTTCGAGAATGTCCTTCCCTGGTTTTACCTCAGCGGCGTCCATCACGTGTTGCAGTTTCAAACGCTGGGCTGATTCCAGGCTGTTGGTGGTGGCATCGAAAATGGCGGAGGAGTAGCTCATCGTGTCATCGAGCCAGAGCTTGTAGAAATCATTGCCAAGATCGTAATGCTCCGCAATGTTTTGGCGTGATCCTTGCCGGGTATTTTCCCTTTTGGTGTGCCACAGCTTGTCGAACAGGCTGGCGAAAAAGACGCCGGTGGAGGCCTGGTCAAGGCCATCGCGGTTCTGGATGTAAAATTTGAAAAGCTTGGTGGGGTCGGAGCTTTCAACATCGCCCGCGAGATAGCGTTCAAAAAAACCCAATTGGGCGCGTCTGATCGATGCCCAGATGACGCTGAAATTCCGCAGCTTCAAGTCAGCCGTTACGCCATTGGTGTCATTGCCAAATGCGATGACACGGCCCGATGGCAGAGTGATGTTGAGCAAGCCGACAATGTTCTTGGGCAGCAGGCGGCGTGCCACTGCCAAAACCAGATTTCCAAAAATGCCTTCACGCATGTCACTCACTGCCCCACCCCTGGTCCCTAAGGTTGTTGCAATCTGAGGCCCTTTTTCCAAAGTTTCAAGGCCTCCCAGTGGATAGCCAGTATAACCTTCAGGGACATGAAGGGCAAACCAAAGAAAATCCGCAGCAGCTGTGCGGTTGAAAGGGGTTTGCGTTTGCCGGCGAAATAGGCCTTGAGGACGGGCGCATCGGCGACTGTGAGCGAAACGCCAATGGTGACCGTTTCGCCCGGTTCGCTGGCGCGCAGACCGTAATCCCCTTCCACCTTGTTGAAGGGCGACACGCGCATGCGTTTGGCAGCACGGCCATAGTTTGGTTCCGCCGGTGCATGTGCATCGACAACGTAAACCTGGCGTTCGCCAAAAGTGTTGCGCACTTCGTAGATCATCATGCGGGTTTCGCCGGTTGCGGTGATACAAAAATACGTGGTGATGGGGTTGAAGCCGAAACCGAGGACGCGCGGGTAGCACAACATGAAAATGCGGTTGACGTCGCTGGCGCGTCCGGTTTCGCGCAGTTTGCCCCAGGCAAAATCAGAAATGGAGCGACCGTCAGCATTGCCATGATCGCAATCGTGAATGGAAAACAGGTTCACCGCATTGTGCGACAGGATGGGGGGCAAATCGCTGCGCCCGAGCCGGTCCACATCAACGAGCACGCACGCCACGTCGTAGCGCAGTTCGTGGACAACGGGTTGCAGACGGCGGTGGGTGACCGTTCCGAAATAGATGCACGGCTGAACTGCACTCACTCGGCTGCCTCGACAACCACGTGAGGTTCTTCAATTGCAACCGGTGAAACACAGATACGCCCGGATTCATTGGCGACATTCCAGGGCCTGCGGACTTGACCCAATTGTTCGGCCACAGCGAGTCCGGACTGCAATCCGTCCTCGTGGAAACCTGCCCCGAACCAGGCTCCGGCGAACCACGTGTTGTTGTGACCCTGCAGGGTCCACAGGTTTTCCTGGGCAGCCCTGGTGTGGGGGGTGAACACCGGGTGGCGATAATCATATTCACCGTCGATGAGGTGGGCAGCGGGTTCGTGCACCGGGTTCAGCGTGACAAAATGCTGCTCGGTCGAATCGAGTTTCTGGAGCGCGTTCATCCAGTAGGTGACCGACACGGTTTTTGATTTTGCTGCGGCGGGGCGGTAATTCCACGCTGACCAGAAGCGGCGGCAGTGCGGCATGTGCGAGGGGTCGCGGTGCAAGACCGCGCGATTACGGCTGGTGGCGAACACTGACAAAAGTGCCGTTTCTTCTGGTGTCGGGCGATCCAACAGTTTCAGGGCTTGACCGGCGTGGGTTGCGATCACCACCTGGTCAAAAGCCGTACTCCGGCCATCACTGGTACAGATCTCAACGCCGCTGCCCTGACGCCTGATTGACACCACCGGATTGCCGCTACGAACAGCAAATTTTCCATCTTCGACGAGGCGCTGGACATACTCGCGAGATCCACCCCTGACGGTTTGCCAATCCGGGCGGTCGCCCAACATGAACAGTTTGTGGTTGGCAAAGAATTTCACGAATTCCACCACGGGATAGTTGGAGATTGCTTCCGTACCGGTCGACCATATGGCACCAGCAATGGGCAGGATGTGGCGTTCGGCGAAGGTTTGCGAATAGCCGTTCCGGGCCATGAACTCTCCCAGTGTCAGCCCCGCAGGCAGGGTTGGCAGAAGCGCTTCGGCGTTACGGTAAAACCGGACGAGATCGGCGACCAATCGCCAATGACCGGGGCTCAGCCATTGGCGCGCGCGCCCCAAGAGCGTGCCGAGATGGTCGCCACTGTATTCATATCTGCCCTGGTCGGCGGAGACCGAGAAGGTCATCCGGGTGCTGTTCATGTCGACATCAAGGTAATCCATCAACGCCGTGAAATTCGGATAGGTCCAGGTGTTCGACACAATGAAGCCGGTATCGACGCCCACGGATTTTCCACTTCCCAAGCCGACTTCGACCGTGTGGGCATGGCCGCCCAGCCGATGATCTGATTCAAAAAGCGTGACCGTGTGTTTCTGCGACAAAAGCCAGGCCGCGGAAAGGCCGGAAATACCCGAGCCCACGACGGCCACATTAAGATTTCGCAATGTTGCTTTCCTTTGATGCGCTCATTCGATACGCAAATCCGCCCCCTCTTGGATCAAATCCGACGTGTTTGACGTCAAATAGAATTTGACGGATGTCGCTCCCCATGCGAGGCTTATTCCACGTTCGCCCCGTCCGGCGAAACAAAAAGAATGAGGGAGGGCAGTGGCGTATCAACCGTCTGGCGGTTTATCGCGGGACGCGAGATCAGCCAATCCCTTCCAGAACAATTCACCTGAGGAGACACTGGAATGACTGAATTTGAATTCAAACTTGAACAGGCCAAGAAAGCGGTGACCCGGGGCAAGCTGTCCCGCCGCGATTTCATGACCTATGCAATGGCCGGCGGCATGTCGCTCGCTTCGGCTGGTGCCTTGTTCACCACGGCGGCGCGTGCGCAAGCCAAACCCGGCGGGCATTTCCGCGCTGGTTTGGGCCATGGTGCCACGACCGACTCAATGGATCCGGCGCGGTTTGCCAACGGCATGGACTTTGCCTGGGGCAAAGGGCTCAATGGCGCACCGCTCGTGCGCATTGATGCAAAAGGTGCCACGTATCCCTATCTCGCCGAAAGCATCGAGCCTTCGGACGGTGCCACGAAGTGGGTGTTCAAGCTTCGCAAGGGGGTCACTTACCACAATGGCAAGTCGCTGACCTCGGAAGATGTTGTCGCCAATATCAACTACCACAATGGTCCCGACTCGAAGTCTCCGGGCAAGGCCTATTTGACCGGTATCAAGTCGGTCAAGGCCGATGGTCCGGACACGGTGGTGTTCGAGCTGACCGGTGGCAATGCCGATTTCCCGGCAAATCTGGCGAATTACCAGTTCCCGATGCTGCCTTCGGTTGACGGCAAGGTCGATACCAGCGGTGTTGGTGCCGGTCCCTATATTCTCGATGGTTTCGAGCCGGGTGTTCGCGCCCACTTCAAGAAGAACCCGAACGCGTTTGCGCCCGGCAACTTCGACGAAGTCACGCAGCTTTCCATCATCGATCCAGCAGCGCGCACCAACGCCTATCTGGCTGGTGAAGTAGACTACATCGACCGCGCTGATCTCAAGACCATCGATCTGTTGAAGTCAGCGCCTGACACCGCGCTCTACAACGTCGCTGGTTATGAGCAATACACGGCCCCGATGTTTGTGGACACAGCACCTTTCGACAAGGTTGAAGTGCGCCAGGCACTCAAGTGGGCTGTCAACCGTCAGGAACTTGTGGACAAGGTGCTGTTTGGTTACGGCAAAGCCGGCAACGACAACGGGCTTGCTTCTGCGATGAAGTACGCGACCACGCCTGAGCCTGTGTATACGTATGACCCAGACCGGGCAAAGTCGCTGCTGGCAAAAGCTGGCGTTTCAAATCTGACTGTCGATCTTTCGGCAGCGGACGCAGCTTTCGCGGGATCGGTTGATGCAGCGTTGTTGATGGCCGAGCAAGCCAAGGCGGCGGGCATCACCATCAATGTTGTGCGTGAGCCCAACGATGGTTACTGGAACAACGTCTGGCTCAAGAAGCCGTGGTCGCACTGCTATTGGGGCGGACGCCCCACGGCAGACGCCATGTTGAGCGTTGCCCTTGCCGCTGAAGCGCCTTGGAACGATACCAAGTGGAAAAACCCACGCTTCAATGAGCTGTTGGTGCAGGCGCGCAGCGAAACCGACGACCCGAAGCGCGCGGCCATGTATGCCGAAATGCAGCAAATTCTGCATGATGACGGTGGCTGGATGACGATGATGTACTCCAACTACGTTGGTGCGATGTCAACAAAGATCGGTCATGGTGATTTCAACTCCGATCTCGACCATGACGGTGGCTATGCCTACGACCGTTGGTGGTTTGTGTAAGCCTCACAGTCCTGGTTACAAGATTGCAACCCCGCTTCGGCGGGGTTGTTTTTTTGGCGTCGCGCGCAGTTGAAAATTGGTGCAGTCAAATTGAACGCAGTTTGTTCAATGCAAAAAATGGTTCGAAATCTCTTTTCTTATCCGTCATGGCCCGCTTTAGGTGGGCCACCCCTTGATCGGCAGCGATGGATGGTCCGCTTGAAGCGGACCATGACGGAACTTGGTGTGTGATGTCTCGGTCAACGCCTTAACCGGACGGCAGTGGCTTCACGCGGGTCATGACGGTGAATGGGGGAGGACTTGCGCAAACCGCCAAAGTTCTCTCGTCGTGGCATCCTTCCAAACTCAAGATTCACTGGCATTGAACAGGTGGTCTGCTAACGTTACCCATAAATGAGCCAAAAGAAGCTCACAAGCGAACATGGGAAGGGGAAAGCGTGCATCCGGTTCTGAAAACGGTGCTGCAAAGACTGGGGCTGGGGTTGCTGACGCTGCTTGCCGTGTCGGTGATCATCTTCTCGTCGCTTGAATTGCTGCCCGGCGGATTTGCCGAAGCCATCCTCGGCCAGAGTGCCACGCCAGAATCGGTGGCTTCGTTCAACAAGGCGCTTGGCCTCGACCGGTCTGCCGTGACCCGCTACTTCGAGTGGGTCTTCGGCGCGTTGACCGGTGATTTCGGAAAATCATTCGCGGGTGCCGGCAGCGGATGGGGGGCAACGGATGTCCGGTTTGTGACCGATGTCATCGCGCCGCGACTTTACAACACATTTTTCCTGGCGGCGATGACAGCCATCGTTGCGGTGCCGATTGCTCTGGCGCTTGGGTTGTTGTGCGCGCTTTACCGCAACAGCTGGTTTGACCGCATCGCCAATGCCACGACACTGACCACAATTGCCTCACCGGAATTCTTTGTCGCCTACATTCTGGTGTTTTTCCTTGCCGTGAAATTGCGCTGGTTTCCGCCGCTCTCCACGGTGTCCACCACAACGGCGTTTGGTGAACACGTTTACAAAGCGATTTTGCCTGCACTCACCCTTACACTCGTCATCATCGCGCACATGATGCGAATGACGCGGGCATCAATCATCGCGCTGCTGTCGAGCCCCTATATCGAGATGGCCAAACTCAAGGGGTTGTCTGGAAAGCAGGTCATCCTCAAGCATGCCTTGCCGAATGCATGGGCACCGATTGCCACGGTGATCGCTTTCAATCTCGCCTATCTCGTCGTTGGCGTGGTGGTGGTCGAGGTGGTGTTCACCTATCCTGGCATCGGGCAGTTGATGGTGGATTCGGTCAGCAAGCGCGACATGCCCGTGGCACAAGCCTGCGCCCTGATTTTCGCCGCGACCTACATTCTGCTGAACCTGTTGGCGGATATTGTCGCAATCGTCACCAATCCCAGGCTCTTGCATCCGAAATGACGACTGACAACACCGATATCCGCACCATGCGCACGCGCCGCAGCTTCGGGCAGAGTGTCTGGCGCACGCTTTCGTCCGCCCCTCCGACGGCGATTTTTGGCATGGCCGTGATTGCGTTTTACGCATTCTGCGCCTTGTTTGCGCCGCTGATTTCGCCGTTTGGAGAATCGGAAATTATCGGGAAGCAGTACCAGGGCTCGTCCTGGCAACACTGGTTTGGAACGGACCAAATCGGGCGCGATACGTTGTCACGCGTGTTGTATGGTGCGCGCAACACCATCGGCATCGCGTTGATCACGGTGTTGATCTCATTTTCCATTGGCGGCGTGCTGGGCATCTATGCCGCTGTCACACGCGGCTGGCTGGATCAAATTCTCAGCCGCATCGTTGATGTGTTGATGTCCATCCCGGTGTTGATCTTTGCGCTGATGTTGCTGACCATGACGGGCAAGAGTGTGTGGAACCTGATCTTCATTCTTGCCGTGCTGGATTCAACACGCGTGTTCCGGCTGGCCCGAAACACAGCCCTGAGCGTGGCGGTGCAGGATTTTGTCGAGGCGGCACGGTTGCGTGGCGAGGGCATGTGGTGGGTGGTGATCAAGGAGATTGTGCCCAACATCCTGCCGCCATTGATTGCAGAATTTGGCTTGCGGTTCTGCTTTGTGTTCCTGACAATCTCGGCCCTTTCGTTCCTCGGCGTTGGCATCCAGCCACCGACGGCGGACTGGGGATCGATGGTGGCGGAGAGCAAGACGCTGATCACCTTTGGACGGCCACAGCCGCTTATTCCTGCCGCTGCCATTGCACTTCTCACGGTGGCCGTGAACTTTGTCGTTGACTGGTTCCTGCACAAGACATCGGGGTTGCGCGATGAGCAGTAAACGCATCAAGGGCACGCCGCTCATTCAGATGCGCGGGGTGAAGATCGAGGGGTTTTCCGAAGACAAGTGGCATCCGATCATCAAAGGCATTGATCTTGACCTGAAGCGCGGCGAAGTTCTGGGGCTCATTGGCGAGTCCGGTGCGGGCAAGTCCACGCTTGGTTTGGCGGCCATGGGTTACACCAAGCCGGGTTGCCGCATCTCGGCGGGTTCGGTAAATTTTGACGGCATTGATCTTGTTACCGCGAAACCGGATTTTCTGCGCTCGTTCTGGGGATCGCGCGTGACTTATGTGGCGCAGAGTGCGGCGGCTTCGTTCAATCCGGCGCATCACCTGATGGACCAGGTGGTTGAAGCAACGGTCAACCACGGCATTTCGGATGAAGCGGCGGCGATCACCGATGCGAAGGATTTGTTCCGGCGCCTGCAACTGCCCAACCCTGACACGATTGGCGGCCGTTATCCGCACCAGGTTTCCGGCGGGCAATTGCAACGGGCGATGACGGCGATGGCGATGTCATCGCGGCCTGATCTCATTGTGTTTGATGAACCGACGACCGCGCTCGATGTGACGACGCAGGTTGAAGTTCTGGCTTCGATGCGGCGCATTGTGGAAGAGTTTGACACAGCGGCGATCTACATCACGCATGATCTCGCCGTGGTCGCACAGATGGCGCACCGGATCATGGTGTTGCGTTACGGCAATCTCGTTGAAGAAGCCGAGACGCGCGCGATGTTGAAGGCGCCGACCCAGGATTATACCAAGTCCTTGTGGGCGGTGCGCAGTCTGGAGAAACCTGAGGATGCAGGCACGGACATTGTTTTGCGGGTGAATGGAATTGACGGGGCCTATGGTGGTGGCGTCAAGGTGCTCGACAATGTATCGATCAACATTCCACGCGGGCGGACGGTTGCTGTTGTAGGTGAATCGGGTTCCGGCAAATCCACGCTGGCGCGCGCCATCACCGGCCTGCTGCCGATCAGCAAGGGCGAAATTTCGTTCAACGGCAAGGTACTGCCACCGCGCCTGCAAGACCGTGACCGGTCGACACTGCAACAAATACAAATGATTTACCAGTCTGCGGACACCGCCCTCAATCCGCGCCAAAAGGTGCGCGACATTATCGGGCGGCCGGTGGAGTTCTATCATGGCCTTCGTGGCCGCGAACAGGACAAACGGGTTGAGGATTTGCTGGAAGAAATCGAACTCGATGGTTCCTATGCCGACCGGTTGCCAGGTGAACTTTCCGGCGGGCAGAAGCAGCGTGTATCCATCGCGCGCGCGTTGGCTGCGAAGCCTGAAGTGATCATTTGCGATGAAGTGACATCGGCTCTTGACCAGATCGTGCAGGAAGAAATCCTGAAACTGCTGATGAAGCTGCAGAAGGACACGAATGTCACCTACCTGTTCATCACACATGACATCGCCACGGTGCGGGCAATTTCAGACGAAATCGTGGTGATGTACAAAGGGCAGGTGGTGCAGCAGGGCTTGAAGTCGAAAGTACTCAACCCGCCCTACCCTGCCTACACGGAGTTGCTGTTGTCGTCGGTGCCACAAATGGACCCCGATTGGCTCACTGGTCTTCTGAAGCGGCGCGATGCCAAGGTTTGAGAGCGTCCAGGAATTTCGCAGCGCTGTCTGCGATCCGCTGTTTTTCTGGCGCACTGAATTTGTCATAAACGCGACAGGTTTGGGCCATGCGGGGGTTGCGGGCGAAACGCTTCTGATGCCGCGCCATGAAGTCCCAGTAGAGGGCGTTGAAGGGACAGGCCCTATCACCTGTGCGCTGCTTCACGTCATAGGCGCATGACTTGCAATAGTCTGACATCTTGTTGATGTAGTTGCCGCTCGCCGCATAGGGCTTTGATCCCAGCAATCCACCATCGGCGTGCAATGCCATGCCGATGGTGTTGGGCATTTCGACCCAGTCGAATGCGTCGATGTAAACGGCGAGATACCATTCATGCACCTGCTTGGGGTCGATGCCGGCAAGCAAGGCAAAGTTTCCTGTCACCATCAGGCGCTGGATGTGGTGGGCGTAGGCTTCATCACGTGTTTGTTTCACGCAGTGGTGGACGCAGTTCATTTTGGTGTCTGCCGACCAGTAGAAATCCGGCAGGTCGCGGTGCGCGTCGAGAGCGTTTGAATTCACATAGTCCGGCATTTTGAGCCAGTAGATGCCACGGATATATTCGCGCCAACCGATGATCTGGCGGATAAACCCCTCAGCGGAAGCGAGCGGCACTTTGTGTGCACGGTAGCGCTCTTCCACTTTGCGGCACACATCGAGCGGATCGAGCAGGCCGATGTTGATGTAACCCGACAACAACGAATGGTGCAGAAACGGCTCACCCATCAGCATTGCATCCTGGGTTTCGCCAAAGCGCGGCAGGGCGAGATCCAGAAAATACTGCAACGCCGTCTCCGCATGATCTTGCGTGACCGCGAACCAGAATGGTTCCAGTGCGCCGAAGTTTTTTCCGAAACGGCGCGCGGTGAGTTCAATGACTTCCCTGGTCGTGGCATCTGGCGCGAACCGCGGCGGTTTTGGCATCAACAGGCCGCCGCTTGCGGGCTTGCGGTTTTCGGAATCGAAATTCCATTTGCCGCCTTCGGGCTGGTCACCATCCATCAGCAATTTTGTTTGGCGGCGCATGTCGCGGTAGAAATATTCCATGCGCAATTCCTTGCGGCCTGTGGCCCATTGCCGGAACGCTGCGTGGGTGCAGAGGAAGCGGTCGTCTTCCAGCTGTTCAATGTGGGACAGAGCCTCACGCAAACGCCACTCGGCAGGCTCAGTCATCACCACATCCGAAATGCCGTGGCGTTTTTTGGCACGCTCAATCTCGCCCGCGAGCGACCCGGTGTTGCCGTCGTCTTCCAGCCTGATGTAATCGACGCGCCACCCTTCCCGCCGAAGTCTCTCCGCGAAATGCCGCATGGCGGAGAGGACGAAGACGAGTTTCTTCTTGTGGTGGAACGCATAGGTGGTTTCATCCGCCACCTCGGCCATCAGAACGATGGCTTGCGTCTTGTCAGCCCGGCGCAGGCTGGACATGCGGGTTGTCAACTGGTCGCCCAGGATGATGACAAGAGATTGATCCGGCTTGCTCATTGACCGTAATACGGATGGGGAAGAACAGGAGATTTCATGGCAGCACCGGTTATCATGTGGTTCCGGCAGGATCTACGATTGTCGGACCATCCGGCGCTCACGGCCGCTGCTTTGGCTGGTCCGGTCATTCCCGTCTACATCCTTGATGATGAGACACCTGGCAACTGGCGTTGGGGTGGGGCTTCGCGGTGGTGGTTGCATCGCAGTCTCGAAAAACTGAATGCCGGATTGCCGCTGGTCTTGCGGCGTGGCCGCGCTGATGTGGTGTTGGCACAATTGGCGGCAGAAACTGGGGCGTCTGGCATTTATTTCACGCGCGATTATGCGCCCTGGTCGGGTTTGCTCGAACAGCGCATCAAGGACATGTGCGATGGCAAGGGCATTGCGTGTCACCGGCATGGTGGATTTCTTTTGCATGAACCGGAATGCATCCGCAATGGATCGGGTGAGTTCTTCAAGGTGTACTCACCGTTCTCGCGGGCGTGTTTTGCCAAGGGTGATCCGCGTGCGCCGAAGTCCGTCCCGACACTTGTTCGTGCCGATGCTGACGTTCAGTCGGATTGTCTGGTCGACTGGGCGCTCCTGCCGACGAAACCAAATTGGGCCACGGGGTTTGAAACGGCATGGACACCAGGTGAAGACGGAGCGCGGGCGCTGCTCGAAGCGTTCCTCGACAACGGCCTTGCCGGTTACGCCGATGGCCGCGACCATCCCGATCAAGAGCATGTCTCACGCCTCTCCGCCCATTTGCATTGGGGCGAGATTTCGCCGCATCAAGTGTGGCAGGCAGTGTCGCAACACATGGCTTCGCAACGTGGCAAAGTGGACCGTGATGGTGAGAAGTTCCTCAAGGAAGTCTTGTGGCGGGAGTTTGCCTACAATCTCGTGCATCATGTGCCGACCTTCCCGGACCTGCCGTTCCGGTCCGAATTTTCTGATTTTCCGTGGGCGGACGATCCCACAGCACTCAAGCGATGGCAACGCGGCGAGACGGGCTATCCGATCGTTGATGCGGGCATGCGCGAGCTATGGGCGACAGGCATCATGCACAACCGCGTGCGGATGATCGTGGCGTCGTTTCTGATCAAGGATCTGCTCATACCCTGGCAAGAGGGTGAACGATGGTTCTGGGACACGCTGGTCGATGCCGACATCGGCAACAATGCTGCTAGCTGGCAGTGGGTGGCGGGCTGTGGGGCTGATGCGGCGCCGTATTTCCGCGTGTTCAATCCAACACTGCAAGGCGAGAAATTCGATCCGCATGGAACTTACGTGCGGCGCTGGGTGCCGGAGCTCAAGGATGTTCCGGATGCCTTCGTTCACACGCCTTGGGAATCGACGCCGCCGCCTGCGCACTATCCCAAGCCCATGATTGACCACGGCATGGCGCGTGATAGAGCCTTGGCAGCGTTCAAGAAGATCAAAAAGGAAGTGACATGAAAATTATCGGGATCAGTGGTGCCTTGCGCAAGGCATCGACAAACACCGGCTTGTTGCGCGCGCTGCAAGAGGTGGCACCCGAAGGCACCGAGATCGAGGTCGCAACATTGCATGGCATTCCGCTTTATGATGGCGATCTCGAAGCCGCCAGCGGCAAGCCGGAAGCGGTGAAAGCGCTGGATGCGAAAATTCGCGCGGCTGACGGCATCATCATCGCAACGCCGGAGTACAACTTTTCCATTCCTGGAGTATTGAAGAATGCGTCGGACTGGTTGTCGCGTGGAGGCTCGCCCTTCAAGTGGAAACGCGTTGGTGTGATCGGTGCGGCTGATGGTCCGCTGGGAACAGGGCGCTCACAGTATCACCTGCGGCAGAATTTGCAGGCACTCGAAGCCGTTGTGATGCCGAAGCCGGAATTCTTTGCGGGCAACGCGAGCCAGAAGTTCAATGCAGAAGGCCATCTCACCGACGACGACAGCCGCAAAAGACTGCTCGGGTGGCTTGTTGCGTTCGAGACGTGGGTCCGGGAGAAACCTTAGCCCTGTTGGCCTTCCTGGTCTGACAATTGTTGCCAGGTGTTGGGTTGGGCCAGCATTTGTTGCAGGTAGGCGAGGTTGGCCTCGACTTGTTCAGGTGGCAAATCTTCGCTGGCGACTTTGCGTGCTTCGTCAAAGCGTCCTTGCAGACCGACCACCAGGGCCAGGTTTTGCCTTATGCGTGGCACTTCTTTTGAACCCGGCTGCGCCAGGGCTTCACGCAGCAGCCGTTCGGCATCCGGCAGTTTGCCTTCAAGCGCATAGGACATGGCGAGATTGTTGGTGACAGAAACGTCGCCCGGTTTCATTTGCAGGGCCATTCCATATTTCTGGCGGGCGAGATCAAACCGGCCTTGCTGGTCGTAGGCAGACCCCAATGCCGAAAGCGTTGTTGGTTTTGCAGCAGGCGATGAAGCGGCCTTTTCCAGCATTTCAATGGCCTCGGTGGTTTGGCCGCTGATCAGGAACTGTTTGCCGATCCGGGCCATCACATCGCCATTGTCGGGATGTTTGGAGGCCAAGGTGCGCAGCACTTTCATTTTTGCGTCTTTTTGGCCAAGGGCTTCAAGACTGTCGGCATAGGCGAGGCCCACGTCGATGTTGGACTGGTCGGCGGTCCATTTTTTTCCCAGGTCTTCGGTGCGCTTGAAGGATGGTTCGCCGGTGCTGGCGGTGGCGATCGGGTCAGCGTCGAGGCCTGCGGTTTGTTTCTGACAACCTGACACCAACATTGCCGCACACATCAACGCAACACTTGACGCGCCACGCAACCCGCTGAACTTGCCCCATACGGCCATCGGTCCCAACCCCAATCGTTAACAAATCGTGAGAAATGACCATGCTACCCAATCGTCAATAAATCATTAACCATGGCGCTTCAGGACTCAGACCAGAAAAGGAAATGCCATGATCGATGCCACCAAGATTCTGCTCGCCCCATCCAAGAGAGATGCCATTTCGCTGGAGGTTGTGTCCAAAGATGACCTTCCGGGCGTTCTGCGCAGGGGCGGAACCATTTTGCAGCGGCAGGCTGCGGCACACGGGTTTGATGCTGCACCCTTGAGCACGCTTGCAATTGCGAAGGCCAATGGTGCGCTGGCCCGCATCCTGATTGGTGCGCCAACCGCAGACGCGGATGCTTTCGCTCTTGCATCGGTGGCTTCAAAATTGCCACCTGGGCATTATCGTTTTGCCACGGTTCCAGCACGGGCAGCGTTGGTGGCGCTGGGGTGGTGCACCGAGCTCTATCGATTTGATCCCTTGCGCCCGAACAAAGTGCGGCTTGTGACTTTGGAAACGCCAAAGGGCGTTGACCGGAACGAAACCATACGGTTGGCCAACGCCACTTATCTGGTGCGAGACCTGGTGAATTCGCCCGCAAATATTTTGGGGCCAAATGCGCTGGAGCAAGCTGCAAAAACTGCGGCCAAGGCGCAGCGTGCACGGCTGAAAGTCATAAAAGGTGACGCGCTGAAGCGCGGCTTTCCGCTGATCCACGCGGTGGGTGCGGCAGCTGAACAAGCGCCGCGACTGGTGGACTTCACGTGGGGAAACACGAGCCATCCGAAAGTGACTCTGGTGGGCAAGGGCGTGTGTTTCGACACTGGTGGTCTCGACATCAAACCATCCGCCGGCATGCTGTTGATGAAAAAGGACATGGGCGGGGCAGCGACAGTGCTGGGGTTGGCGCGTCTCATCATGGAAGCAAAGCTTCCGGTGCGTTTACGCGTGTTGCTGCCCATCGTTGAGAACTCCATTTCGGATGAGGCATTCCGGCCCGGTGATGTGTTCATGTCGCGCAAAGGCCTGACGGTCGAAATCGGCAACACGGATGCCGAGGGCCGTCTCATTCTGGCGGATGCCTTGGCGTTGGCCGATGAGGAGAGCCCCGAACTGCTGATTGACATGGCCACACTGACAGGAGCGGCGCGGGTGGCGCTGGGTCCAGACTTGCCGCCGTTTTACACGGATGATGACGGTGTGGCGGTTGCGTTGATGAAACACGGCATGGCGGAAAATGATCCGCTGTGGCGCATGCCGTTGTGGCGGCCCTATGCCGAGATGATTGCCACACCTCTTGCCGATCTCAACAACGCCGGTGCTGGCGGTTTTGCAGGTTCCATCACTGCCGCGCTTTTCTTGCGGCGGTTTGTTGAAAAGGCCAAGGTGCACGTGCATTTCGATATTTTCGCCTGGGTGCCCACAGCCAAGCCGGGCCGGGGCAAGGGTGGCGAAGCGCAAGCCATGCGGGCGGTATATGCATATCTGCGGGCGGCGTACAAAAAGTAGTTTGTGGCGACAGAAGGATCGGGCAGAATGGAACGGCACCGAAACGAATTGGACATGCCATGGTTTATCCCCTCAACTCTGCCCAGGCCCTCAAGCTGTGGCATGATGTCAACCTGGCGCAAGTGCTGGATGACAAACCTGATCTTTCGGTGCGGCAGGTGACGATCCTGTTGACCATTTACATGGAAGCGCCGCCGCACACGGTGCGGGCACTGGCCGCCAAACTTTCCGTTTCCAAGCCTGTCATCACACGGGCGCTGGACAGCATGGGCAAGATTGGCCTGGTCAGCAGGCGCAGGGATGAAACCGACAAACGCAACGTGTTGATCCAGCGCACGGTGAAGGGGTCGCTCTATCTTGAACGTCTCGCTGATTCAGTGAGTGCAACGTCAGGACAATTGCGATGAAACTTGACCGCAGACTGCATGCTTACCGCGACGATTTGGCGGATGAATCGTTGCGTGGACGTGTTGATGCGCCGCGTTTTGTGCAGGGTGTCGTCCAGCAAGTGGCCGCCCCTGTCGCAAATGTTCATCGCGCACCGGACAACACATCCGCGATTGATACGCAGGCCTTGATGGGCGAAGTTGTCAGTGTTTTTGCTGTGCACGGTTCGTGGGCGTGGGTGCAATTGCGGCGAGACGGGTATGTTGGGTATGTGCGTCACGATTGCCTTAACGCAACAGTCCATCAATGCACGCATCGCGTGACGGTTCCCTCAACATTGATTTTTCCAAAAGCAGACCTCAAATCGCAGCCAGTCATGCCCTTGTCCCTTAACGCAGAGATCGACGTGATTTCCCGTGACGCGGACTATTTGCAGCTATCGCGCGGCGGTTTTGTCTATGCCGCGCATGCCTGTGCGATGGATGCGTTTGCGCCGGACCATGTTGCGGTGGCGGAACAATTCCTCAACTTGCCTTATCTGTGGGGCGGCAAGGGGAATGGTGGTTTGGACTGTTCCGGGCTTGTGCAAGTTTCGATGCACGCTACAGGCCGGGAGTGCCCACGTGACACTGACTTGCAGGAAGCGGTGTTGGGAACGACGGTATCCCTTGCCGATGCGCAACGCGGTGACCTGGTTTTCTGGAAAGGACATGTGGGCATGACGTGGGATGAAGCCACGCTTCTGCATGCCAACGGCCATCACATGATGGTGGTGAAAGAACCGCTTCGCGACGCCGTGGCGCGCAGTGCCGCGAAGGGCAGTGCTGTTACGTCGGTCAAACGGATTCAATAGCCGCGCTTGCGGTCCACCACATTCTCGAGGGGAAGGCCTGCCTCAAACCGGACGATTTGACGGGAAATGTATTCGCAAATGACGGTCGGTTCTGAATCTGCAGCAGCATGGGGCGTTAGGGTGACGCGGGGGTGCGACCACAGCGGACTTGAAGCCGGCAAAGGTTCTTTGCGAAAAACATCCAATGAAACCGCGTGCAGTTCCCCGGCATCAAGGGCTGCCAAGATATCGTTTTCGTTCTGTTGGCTGCCGCGACCGGCGTTGATCAACACCGGTGCGCCGAGCGGGCCGCGACGCGACAGCTTGTTGATCAGCGCGCGATTGATGATGCCATCGGTACCCTTCGTTGCCGGCAGAAGTGAAACCAAGATGTCTGTTTCACCCAGAAACGCATCGAATTCGGCAGCGCTTGCGTAGCACGTCACGCCAGCAATCTGTTTGGGTGTGCGGCTCCAACCAATGACGTTAAAACCCAACATTCTCAGTTTGGTTGCAGCATCGGTTCCCATCACACCCAGACCCATGATGCCAACCGTCAGTGCTGATGCCGCATGGGTTTTGAAATTGTCCCACAGTTTGTTGTGCTGTTGAAGTTGCAACCGGTCGTGTTGACGATGATGCATGAGCACGTGCAACACGATGTACTCTGACATTCTATTGGTGAGGTCTGGATCATTGACGCGGACAATTGGAATGCCGTCCGGCAATGTGGGATCTGAAAGTATCGCGTCAACTCCTGCACCGAGGGAGAAAATCACCCGCAAATTGGGAAGCGAACGCAGGATATTGGCTGGTGGCAGCCAGGCCGCCGCGTAAGTGACGTCGTTGAGTTCACCGATTTCCGGCCAGATGCGAATGATTTTGCCGGGACATGCCATTTGCATCGCTGTGGCCCATGACAAACCATCCCAGGTGGGCGTGATGAAAGCAAATACTGTCATTGCCGCGTTACCTCGTCGTTGGCCTTCAAGTTGAGTGAAGCGGCAAGCAGGGCCTTGGTGTATTCGTGCTGCGGATTATCGAAAATCTGCCGCGAAGACCCACGCTCCACAGCAACACCGTTGCGCATGACAATCACTTCATTGGCGAGGGCGCGCACCACACGCAGATCGTGGCTGATGAACAGATAAGCGAGATTGTGTTTGGCTTGCAGATTGCGGAGAAGATCAACCACCTGGGCCTGCACCGACATGTCCAGGGCGGAGGTTGGTTCGTCCAGCATGATGAATTTTGGATCAAGGGCGAGTGCGCGGGCGATGGCGATGCGCTGGCGCTGCCCGCCGGAAAATTCGTGGGGGAAGCGGTCCATCGTTGCGGGGTCCAATCCAACCTCGGCCAATGAGCTGGCCACCCTTTCGCGGCGTTCGGCGGCGGAGAGACCTGGATTCTGGATTTGCAATCCTTCCTCAACAATCTGCAGAACAGACAGGCGCGGCGAGAGCGAGCCGAAAGGATCCTGGAACACCACTTGCATGTGTTTGCGCAGGGGCCGCATGGCCTTCGATTTCATGCCATCAATGCGTTGGCCACGAAAATCAATCTCACCTTGCGATGAAATCAGCCGCAGCGTGGCGAGGCCGAGTGTGGTTTTGCCGGAACCAGATTCACCCACCACTCCAAGCGTCTCACCGGCGCGCACGGAAAAATCAATGCCATCCACCGCCTTGATGTGACCAACGGTTTTGCGGAAAAATCCGCGCCGCACCGGAAACCAGATTTTCAGGTTGCGGGCCGCCACGATCTGTTCGGCGTCTTTCGCAACCAATGGCGGGCTGCCTTTCGGCTCGGCCGCCAGCAACATCCTGGTGTATTCATGTTGCGGACTGGTGAAAATTGATTTTGCCGATCCCTGCTCCACTATTTTTCCGTGGCGCATGACGCACAATGTATCGGCCATGTGTTTGACGATGCCGAGATCATGCGTGATCAGCAACAATGCCATGCCGAATTCCTTCTGAAGGTCTTTCAGCAACTTGAGAATTTGCGCCTGTACCGTGACATCGAGGGCGGTTGTCGGTTCGTCGGCAATCAGCAGGTCAGGATTATTGGCCAGTGCCATGGCGATCATGACACGTTGGCGCTGGCCACCGGAGAGTTGGTGGGGATAATCCTGCAACCTTGTTTCAGGATCGCGGATGCCGACCTTGCCCAGCATTTCGATGGTGCGGGCGCGGATTGCACTTCCCTTCAAGTCAGTGTGCAGTTCCAGTATTTCACCGATCTGCTTTTCCACGGTGTGCAGTGGATTAAGGGATGTCATCGGCTCCTGGAAAATCATGGTGATGGCATTGCCGCGCACCCGGCGCAGATCGGATTCGTAACGATCCAACAGGTTTTCACCGTTGTACAGAATTTCTCCTGAGGGATGTGACGCAGAGGGATAGGGAAGCAGTTTCAGAATTGAGAGGGCGGAGACGGATTTGCCGGAACCGGATTCGCCAACCAATGCGAGAGTCTCGCCTTTGTTCAGCGAGAACGAAATGCGATCAACGGCGGTTGTTTCACTGGCACCCTGTCGAAATGCGACCGACAGGTCTTTTATTTCCAGCAGCGCACTCATGCGAAAGTCTTTCGCGGATCAAGCGCGTCGCGCACGGCTTCGCCGATGAATACCAGGAGTGTCAGCATGGTGGAAACGACGACAAAGGCAGTGAGACCAAGCCATGGGGCCTGCAAGTTGGACTTGCCTTGCGACACCAGTTCACCAAGAGATGCCGACCCGGGAGGCAAGCCAAATCCGAGATAGTCGAGAGCAGTCAGCGTACCAATGGACCCGGACAAAATGAAGGGCAGAAAGGTGATGGTGGAAACCAGCGCGTTGGGAAGGAGATGCTTGAACATGATGCCGATGTCGGACAGACCAAGCGCCCTGGCGGCGCGGACATATTCAAAGTTCCGTGCACGGAGGAATTCGGCGCGCACCACACCGACCAGCCCGGTCCAGGAAAACAACAGCATGATGGACAACAGGATCCAGAATGTCGGACGGATGAAAGCGGACAGGATGATGAGCAGGAAGAGCGTCGGCATTGACGTCCAGATTTCGATGAAGCGCTGGAACAGGAGATCGGTCCAGCCACCGAAGTAGCCTTGCACCGCGCCGGCCATCACGCCGACGATCGAGGAGAAGACTGTGAGAATGAGGCCGAACGCAACAGAAATGCGGAAGCCATAAATCAGGCGGGCCACGACATCACGACCCTGATCATCGGTGCCGAGCCAGTTCATGTTGCCGAAGGTGCAACCGGGATCATTGGTTCCGGCGGGATATTTGGCGCAGCGGGTTTCAGATGGGATCGATGACGCTGGATGTGAGGGGGCAGGTTCAGGAATTTCGATATTGACGGTGTTGTAGGAATAACGGATGGGCGGCCACAGTATCCAACCATTGGCGTTGATTTCATCCTGGTTCACGGCATCGCGGAAATCAGTGTTGGCGAGGAAGCCACCGAACTTCGATTCAGGATAGTCAACAAACACCGGGTACAACAGTTCGCCTTTGTAGGATGCGAGAATGGGCCGGTCGTTGACGATGAAGGGGGCCAGCAGGGAAATGGCAAACAGGGTGAGGAAGAGCCAGAATGAAAAAAATCCGCGGCGGTTCTGCCGGAACAATTGCCAGCGCCTGCGGTTCAGTGGACTGAGTTTCATCTCACGTCTCCCGCGTTTCAAAATCGATGCGCGGATCAATCCAGACATAGGTGAGATCGCTGATCAGGCTGACGACAAGGCCGATCAGTGTCATGATGTAGAGATTGCCGAAAAACACCGGATAGTCGCGTTGCAGTGCCGACGTGAAACCAAGGTATCCCAGGCCATCGAGTGAGAAAATCTGCTCAATCAGCAAAGTGCCGGCAAAGAACGCACCGAGGAATGCGCCGGGAAATCCCGAAATCACCAGCAACATGGCGTTGCGAAAGACATGGCCATAGAGCACCTTCGATTCAGTCAAGCCCTTGGCGCGGGCAGTCGTGACATATTGCTTGCGGATTTCATCGAGGAAGGAATTCTTGGTCAGCATGGTCATGGTGGCGAAACCGCCGATGCCGAGTGCAATGAGAGGCAAAGCGAGATGCCAGATGTAATCGCCAATTTTTCCAAGGACCGAGAGTTCATTGAAGTTGTCTGACGTCAGGCCGCGCAAGGGGAAAAAACTGTAGTAACTTCCACCAGCGAAAAACACGATCAGCATGATGGCAAAGATGAAACTGGGGATGGCGTAACCGATGATGATGACAACGGATGTCCAGATGTCAAAAGGTGTGCCGTCATTCACCGCCTTGCGGATGCCGAGCGGGATGGAAATGAAATAAGTCACCAGTGTGAGCCACAGGCCCAGCGAAATTGACACCGGCATTTTCTCGAGGATCAGAGACACAACACTGCGGTCGCGGAAATAGCTCTCGCCGAAATCGAACATGGCATAGTCGCGGATCATTTTCAGAAACCGGATATGCACGGGCTGATCAAAGCCGAATTGCTTTTCGAGTGACTTGATGAATTCCGGGTCAAGGCCTTGGGCACCCCGATACTTGGAATTGCTTTCTTCACCACCACCACCTGGTGTTTCGCTGCCGGAGCCACTGATGCGTGAGGTGACATCCGAATTGTTGCCTTCAAGCTTTGAAATGATCTGTTCAATCGGGCCACCGGGCACGAACTGGATGACGGCAAAAGTCATCAACATGATGCCAACCAGAGTCGGCACCATCAGGGCAATTCGCTTGAGGAGATAGTTCAGCATCGGTTGCTGTGGTCAGCCTTTGGACTTCTTGGCTTTTTCCTCGTCCCACCACCAGATGGTGGGAAAGCCTGTGGCGTATGGTGGTGGATTGTCGGGCGCCGAGAAGCGGTTCCAATAGGCAATGCGGTCGTAGCCTGCGTACCACATGGGAACGAAATAGTTGTGCGCCATCACGGCGCGGTCCAGTGCCTTGCAGGCGACGACCAAGTCCTTGCGGTCTTGCACGAAGATCATGCGTTCTATCAAAGCATCGATGACCTTGTTTTTGATGCCGGCATAATTGCGGCTGCCTGGCTTGTCTGCAGCTTCTGAACCCCAGAAATCGCGCTGTTCATTGCCCGGCGACAGGGACTGACCCCAAATGCCGTTGGTGATGTCATAGTCAAAATCAGTGGTGCGTTTTTCAAATTGAGCGGGATCAATGGTGCGAAAGGTCACACCGATGCCGAGCAGTTCAAGTTGCTGCTGGTACGGAAGGCCGATGCGCTCGAACAGGGGAGAGTCGATCATGAACTCGACGTCGAGCTTTTCACCCTTGTCGTTCTTCAAAACATTTTTGCCACCATCTTGCACGATTTTCCATCCGGCCTGCATCAGCAGTTCAGACGCCAGTTTGAGATTCTTTCGCCGGTTCTGCGGATTGTCACTTACGGGATTGGTGTACTCGCCGGTGAAAACCGATGGCGGCAGATCGGCGCGAAAGGGCTCGAGGATGGCAAGTTCTTCCGGTGATGGCTGGCCCTTGGCCTCGAACTCCGAATTGTTGAAAATGGAACGGGTGCGCGTGTACTGACCGTAAAAGAGATTCTTGTTCGACCATTCAAAATCGAAAGCCAGATTAAAAGCGCGGCGCACCCGCTCGTCCTGGAACTTCGGGCGGCGCAAGTTCATCACCCAGGCCTGAATGGGCTGCACTTCCTCGAGAACGATTTTCTGCTGGATGCAGCGTCCGTCCTTGATGGCCGGGAAATCATAACCTGTGGCCCAGGCCTTGGCGCTGCCTTCTAGACGATAGTCGTATTGATCACCCTTGAAGGCTTCAAATGCAACTGTCTGGTCGCCAAAATAGAGATATTCAATTTCGTCAAAGTTATCCTGTCCGACATTGACCGGCAAATCCTTGCCCCAATAGTCAGCGACACGTTTCAACTTCACGGATTGTCCGGCCTTGAACTCGGCAATACGATAAGCGCCGGAACCGAGGGGAATTTCCAGTGAACTCGTGGCGATGTCCCTGGTCTTGCCGTTGGCGTCCTTGCCGGTCCACCAATGCTTGGGCAGAACGGTGATCTGTCCGGCGAGGGCTGGCAGTTCGCGATTGCCGCTCGAATCAAAAACAAAGGTGATCTCATGGTCGCCTGACTGTTCCATCTTGACGATGTTTTTCCAGTAGGCGTTCCACTGGGGATGAACGGCCTTGCGGTTTTCCATGCTCCACATCACGTCGTCGACAGTGATGGATTTGCCATCGTGGAAACGGGCCTCAGGCCGCATACGGTAGACGACACGGGAACGGTCCTCGGGAAACCAAACACTGCTGGCGATCAGGCCGTAGTCGGTTGTGGGTTCATCGAGTGCCCGGGTAATCAAAGTTTCATTGCCATTGACCGGAAACGAGGACCCTTTGAACGTATAGGGATTGAGACTGTCAAACGTGCCCAGCGCATAGAGCCTCACTTTGCCGCCCTTGGGGGCGTTCGGGTTTACGTAGTCGAAATGCTTGAAGTCGGGTTTGTACTTGATGTCATCGTAAAGTGTGAGCGCGTGGGAAAAAGTGCGTTCATCGGCGTGCGCCACCTGCACGCCCATGATTTTGGCGAGAGGTACCGCACTTGCCAGTTTCATGATGGAACGCCGCGAAAACACCATGGTTCAATCTCCCTGATTCGTTTCCCTGTTTAAGGGGCAACCTGAAAAAAACAAAACACCGGCCATTGCGGGCCGATGTTGCTGTCTCACAGAATATTGTCCTATTTATGACCGAGGGGCGCTTTGCGTCAATTATCTCACTGTGCCGGAAATGGCTTCGGTGCGTCTGACAGGGACGCGAGATAGGCGATGAGGTCAGCACGTTTGGCTTCGTTCTTGATACCGCCGAAAGCCATCTTGGTGCCTTTCACATAGGCCTTGGGGTTCTTGATGAATTCGTTGAGCGCGTCGAATGTCCACTTCTCTGAGGCCTTGGCAACGAAACCTTCAGAATAGGCAAAACCTGGAAAGGACGCGATCGGGCGTTCGACGATGTCCCACAGGGCAGGACCAGTCTTGGTGGCACCGCCCTTTTCAAACACATGACAGGCAGCACAGGCCTTGGCCGCGCCAGCACCCTTGGTGGCATCAGCTGAGGCCAAGAGAACGCCCAGCGGTTTGGCTTCCGCGCCCTCGGTGCCTGCTTCCCCGCCGGTTTCGGCTTCGGCGGTTTCGATCAGGAAACCCGGCTTTTCGGGTTTTTCCCCGTGGAATATTGTATCTCCGAGGATGCTCAGACCAAACACGAAAAGGGCGGTTCCCAGCACTGCGCCAGCGATCTTGTTGAATTCAAAGCTATCCATTGTCGGCAAAGTCCTCAGGGGTCACAAAATTTCGGCGGAAACTAATCGTTTGAAGGAATCGCCGCAATATCTATAAGGTCGCACACGAAAGCTTTCCAATGTCTCCGCTAACCTCATGATTGAAAACCAGAATACCGTTGTGGTGATCCCGGCCCGCATGGCCTCCTCCAGGCTTCCGGGCAAACCCATGGCGGATATCCACGGGTTGCCGATGATTGTTCATGTGTGGCAGCGCGCCATGGCGGCAAAGGTCGGGCATGTTCTTGTTGCAGCTGCGGAAAATGCCGTTGCTGAAGCCATTCGCCAGCACGGTGGTGATGCCATCGTCACCACGGCAAACCTGCCATCGGGGTCGGACCGGGTGGCGGAAGCGCTGCGTTACCGGGACCCGCAGCGGGTGTTCAAGCATGTGGTCAATCTGCAGGGTGACTTGCCGACGATTGATCCGTTGGCGGTCAAGCGCTGCCTCGCAGGATTGATGAATGAACAGGTCGATATTGCCACCATCGCCGCCCCGTTGCGGGAAGGCGAAGCGGAAAAACCGCATGTGGTGAAAGCCATCGCCAATCTCGCAGGTGAACGGGAGGCGGCCTATGCGCGCGATTTTGTGCGCGTGCTCGGTGCCGAGCATGAAGCACCGCATTGGCACCACATCGGGGTTTATGCCTATCGCCGCGCCGCACTCGAGACCTTTGTGTCGCTGCCACAGAGTGCACGCGAAAAGGAGCGTTCGCTTGAACAGATGCGCGCACTTGACAACAACATGAGCATTGCCGTGGTGCGTGTCGACAGTGTGCCACTGGGTGTTGATACACCAGACGATTTGGAAGAGGCGCGGTTGCTGCTGCGAAACAGCATATGACAAAGCCCCGGATTTCCTACCAGGGCGAGGCGGGGGCCAATTCCCATATCGCCTGTCTCGAAGCCACGCCCGATCATGAACCTCTATCGTGCCGAACGTTTGAAGATGCGTTCCAGGCGGTGACTGATGGTTCTGCTGCGCTCGCGATGATCCCCATCGACAACTCGCTGGCTGGCCGGGTGGCAGACATTCACCACCTGCTGCCGCAATCAAGGCTTTCGATCATCGGTGAGCACTTCCTGCCGATACATTTCCATTTACTGGCCAATGCTGGAACGAAAATTGACGATGTCACGTTGGTACATTCACATGTGCACGCGCTGGGGCAATGCCGCAAAATCATCCGTGAACTGAAGATTGTGCCGGTTGTTGCCGTTGACACGGCGGGAGCGGCCAAGGAGCTTTCGGAAAAACCGGACAGCAAGTGCGCGGTATTGGCAACACGGCTGGCGGGTGAACTGTACGGCTTGACGACATTGCGTGCGAACGTCGAAGACGAGGAACACAATACAACTCGGTTTGTCATTCTTTCTCCAGACCGCAAGGATGCCGATGCCGGCGGTGATGTAGTAACCAGTTTTGTGTTCCGTGTGCGCAATGTTCCCGCTGCCCTCTACAAGGCGATGGGAGGCTTTGCGACGAATGGCGTCAACATGACGAAGCTTGAATCCTACCAGCTTGAGGGGCAGTTCTCGGCGACGCAATTCTATGCCGAGATCGACGGGCATCCGCTGGATACGCCAATGCGGCTGGCGATGGAGGAGTTGGCGTTCTTCAGCAGTTTTGTGCGCGTGCTGGGAACATACCCGGCCAGTGTCTATCGCAAGGCTGCGGCATTGCGCGCAGCTCAATAAATGCCGGCGTCCCCGCTCTGATCATTGTCATCGCCGAAGAGATAATCGAGGAGATATTTTTTCTTCTTGCGGCGGGCAGGCTCGGCGACAATTATTTCTTCCTGCTGCATCAGTTCGGGCCCATCTTCCTGTTGCGAGACCAGAAGTTCATCGGCGACGGGAGCGATCTCGCCCGGCAATGAAGCAGGGGCCAAACCTGCATGCGCCAGTTCCATCACGTCGCGCCAGATCAGAGTCGGGAGCGAGCCGCCTGTCACGTTACTTGTCGGCGCGTTGTCGTCGTTACCGAGCCACACGCCTGCAACGTAGTGCGACGTGAAGCCGATGAACCAGGCGTCGCGGTAGTTCTGGCTGGTGCCGGTTTTGCCACCGATATCAAAACCGCCGAACTGCGCTTTTTTTGCCGTGCCGCGCTGCACGACGGCGCGGAACAACTGGTTCATGGCACCGACATCATAGTCGCTGACGACTTTGCCCAGGCCCGATCCGATGCGTTCGTAAAGTACCTCGCCATCGCGGGTGGAGATGCGCGTCACGACGTAAGGCTGCACCACTTCACCGCCATTGGCGAAGGGCGCAAATGCCGTGGTGAGTTCGAGCAGCGTGACTTCGGATGTGCCGAGCGCTATCGAAACGTCATTGCCAAGTTCGGACGCAATGCCAAGCTTGTGTGCCGTGTCGGTCACGGCGCGTGGTCCGACTTCGTTTGCAAGTTTTGCCGCCACCGTATTGAGCGACTGGGCAAAGGCTGTTTCAAGTGTGACTTGCCCCAGGTATTTGTGCTTGTAGTTTTCCGGCGTCCAGTTGCCGATGCGGATGGGTTCGTCCACGGCAATTGAATCTGTCCGGTACCCCTGTTCCAAGGCCGCGAGGTAGACGAAGGGTTTGAAAGCGGAGCCGGGCTGGCGTTTGGCCTTGGTGACACGGTTGAACTGGCTGCCTTTGTAGGATTTGCCGCCGACTAGGGCGCGCACGGCACCGCGCGTATCCATCACAACCATGGCACCTTGGCCCACTTTCAACTTCTTGCCGTTTTCAGCGAGGCGTTTGCGCAGTGCGCCTTCAGCGTCGGCCTGCAATACAGGATCGAGTGTGGTTTGGACGATGATCGACTGATCATACTTCTTGACCAGCAAGGGCAATTGCTCGTTGATCCAGTCGATGGCGTATTGTTTGGCGGGGACATAGTCGGCGGCGGCAACGGAGGCGGGGGCTGTTTGGGCGGCGTGGGATTCTTCCTGTGAAATGTAGCCCTGCTCCACCATGGCGTTGAGCACGAGCCTGGCGCGTTCCTTGGCCACTTCAGGATTGGCAACCGGATTGTAGGTGGAAGGGGCAGGCAGGATGCCCGCCAATGTGGCGGCTTCAATCAGCGAAAGTTCGTTGGCCGACTTGTTGTACAGCGCCTTGGCACCGCGATCGATGCCGTTGGAACCGCCTGCAAAATAAACCCGGTTGAGATAGAGTTGCAGAATCTCGTCCTTGCTGAATTTGCGCTCCAGCCATACCGCAAGTACGGCTTCCTGGATTTTCCGCCATGCAGTTTTTTCCGGGGTAAGAAACAGGTTCTTCGCCAATTGCTGCGTGAGTGTCGAGCCACCGCCGACAAAGCGGCCGGCTTGCAAGCCGCGAAAGATGACGCGCGTCAATCCGACAGGATCAATGCCGTAGTGGTAGCGGAAGCGGCGGTCCTCCATGGCGACGATGGCATTCGGCACGTAGTCGGGCAGCGTTTCAAGCCGCGCATCATCACCATAGAAGGCACCCTGTTCCGCCAGCACCGTGCCATCACTGGCCACGATCATGATACCGGGGGCACGCTCGGGAATTTTGAACAGGCCCCGTTGGTCGAGCGTGAACCAGGCAAAGCCAAAGACGAGCGCCACCAGAACCGAAGTGTACATCGCAAGCTTGAACAGCTTGCCCATCAGCCAGCCCAAAACAGAGCGGCGCGGGGTGGCGCGTTCGCGCGGCTGCGCACGACGGCCGCTGGCAAACAGCTGCGGCTCCCTGCGCTGGGGTTTGTTTTTACGGGACCGGGCCATCTTCAGGCTTGCAATAGCGGCAAAAAATGGATTCTTCGTGGCAGGCTCGGATCACATCACCGCGCCAATGTACCACGGGACATATTCGTTTTCACCGTATCCCAGTTCCTCGGACTTGGTTTTCTGACCCGATGCCGTTTTGAGGATGAGATCAAAAATCTGCTGGCCCTTGTCTTGCAATGACACGCCTTCGATCACATCACCGCAATTGATGTCCATGTCCTCGATCATCTGGTTGTAGACGACGCTGTTGGTTGCCAGCTTGATGGAGGGACACGGCTTGTTGCCGTAGGCGGAGCCGCGTCCGGTGGTGAAGCACATGACGTTCGCGCCACCCGCAACCTGGCCCGTGGCACCCACGGGATCGTAACCGGGTGTATCCATGAACACGAAACCCTTGGCGGTGACAGGATCGGCATAATTATAGACAGCCTGCAACGTAGTGGTGCCGCCCTTGGCCGCTGCGCCGAGGGATTTTTCAAGAATGGTGGTCAAGCCCCCCAGCTTGTTGCCGGGCGACGGGTTGTTGTTCATTTCCATGTTGTTGCGCCTGGTATAGTCCTCCCACCACTTAATGATGGAGACGAGTTTTTCACCCACTTCGCGTGTTGCGGCACGGCGCGTGAGCAAATGCTCAGCACCGTAGATTTCCGGCGTTTCCGACAGAATGCCGGTTCCGCCGTGTTTCACCAAAATATCCACAGCCTCTCCCAGCGCCGGATTGGCCGTGATGCCGGAATAGCCATCGGAACCGCCACACTGCAGGGCGAGGATGAGATCAGAGGCCGGGCAGGTTTCGCGCTTCACGTTGTTGACGTGGGGCAGCATTTCGCGAATTGCCGCCACGCCGGCAGCGACGGTTTTGCGCGTACCACCGGTTTCCTGAATCGTCATTGTACGGAACAGTTCGCTCTCTTCGACCTTGTAGGCTTCCTTGAAGCGCGGAATTTGAAATCCTTCGCAACCCAGCCCCACCATCATCACGCCACCCATGTTGGGATTGGTGGCATAGCCCCAGGCGGTGCGTTTGAAGGTGTCGAAGATCACGCCGCGATAATCGATCACACAGCCATTGTCCTGGGTCAGTGCCACCACACCATCGATGTTGGGATAGTCATTCAGCAGGCTGGAGCGTTCCACTTCCCTGGCAATGTGCGCAGCCACTGTGGCGGAGCAATTCACGGATGTCATGATGCCGATATAGTTGCGCGTTCCGACCTTGCCATTCTTGCGGCGGAAGCCCTCGAAGGTAGCACGTTCAGACTCGGGCAAAATATCTTCGCGCTTTGCGGCCTGGGCGAAGGCATAGTCATGCGACAGTTCGCCCATTTCCACATTGTGTTCGTGCACCCAGTCGCCAGCGGCAATATCGGATTTGGCAAAACCGATGATCTGGCCAAATTTCAGGATTGGCGTGCCGGGTGAAATTGCTGAGGCTGCCATTTTGTGCCCACGCATGATGCGTGCCGTCGTCGCTACGCCGTCCACCACTTCCCCTTTCTCGACGATGCGGGTGGATACAACAACATTGTCGGTGGCGTGCAGGCGCAGCATGGCGGGTGGCTTGTTGAGCATGGGTTGATCCCTGATGGTGGTCATGTCGAGATTACGGCAGGCGGTGGCACATGTCCAATTTAGCCTATACCATGCAAGTCTTTCCCGTGCTTCTTCAGCCAGTCCTTGGCTTTGCGGGTGTGTGGGCAGTGGGTCAGGACCAGCCGCCAGAATTTTGGGCCGTGGTTCATCTCCAGGCAATGGGCCACTTCGTGGGCGGCGACATAGTCCAAAACATATGTTGGTGCGAGGATCAAGCGCCACGAATAGGACAGCGCACCTGATGAGGTGCACGAGCCCCAGCGGCTCTTCTGGTCGCGGACGGTGACTGACGCAATCCGGGTTTCCATGGTGCGGGCGTACTTTGCTGATGCAGCGGCAAGATCGTGGTGGGCTTGTGATTTCAGCCATTCGAAGAGCCTGCGTCCGGCGTGCGCTTCGAGGCCGGGCACGTGCAGCGTGTGCGCGGCGACATCATGCAGCACAACGCCCCGGGCACGGCCGGTGAAGGAAACATTAAGCGGTTCGCCGCGCAGATGAATGATTCCACCATCGGTAATTTTGGTCTTGGCCGGGCTGTTGGCAAGTTGCTTCTCGATCCATCCGGAAGACTTCAGGGCGAAGCGTTGGGCTTCGGCGCGGCTGACGCGGTTGGGGAGCGTGATAATGGCACCTTCGCCATCGCGGTCGAGGCGCAGGGTCAGGCGGCGGGCGCGGGCCGAACGTTTCAGTTTGATGGCAATGGGGCGGTTGCCGATTTCAATCTGCAAGGGGGCCAAAGGTCCTTCAGTGGCCCGTGGCGGTTTGCGGAACAGATCAAGCAGGGATCGCATCACCCATTCTTAGCAATGAACGCCTTGATTCGCGGAACGACTTCATTGCGATAACGCGAACCGGAAAACACGCCGTAGTGGCCGACGCCCAGTTGCAGGTAGTGTTCCTTCTTTTCGGCTGCAATGTTGACGCAGAGATCGTGGGCGGCTTCAGTCTGGCCGACACCGGAAATGTCGTCGCGCTCGCCTTCAATTGTCAGCAATGCCGTCTCGGTGATATCGGCAGGATCAACCAGTTCGCCACGATGGCGGTAGGTGCCGAATGGCAGATCGTGGTGGAGGAACACACGATCGACGGTTTGCAGGTAGAACTCTGATGTCAGGTCCATCACGGACATGTACTCGTCGTAAAAATCGATGTGCTTTTCGGCGCTGTCGCCGTCACCGTCGACCAGGTGCCAGAACAGTTCACGGTGGGCGCCCATGTGACGATCGAGATTCATGGTCATGAAACCGGTGAGTTGGAGAAATCCGGGGTATACTTCGCGGCCAGCGCCAACATGGGGAAACGGAACCGTCGTCAGCACATTGTCGCGGAACCAGTCCTTGCCCTTGTCTTCCGCCATGCGGTTGACGGCGGTTGGGTTGCGGCGGGTGTCGATGGGGCCACCCATCAAAATCATTGATTTGGGGGCGAGCGGATCTTTGCGTTCATTCATCAAGGATACCGCCACCAGAACAGGAACGGCGGGCTGGCATACGGCCATGACGTGGGCGCGTTCCCCGAGGTGGTGGAAAAATTCGACCGTGTAATCGACATAGTCATCGAGATCGAAGGTGCCGGCTGTCAGGGGCACGGTGCGGGCGTCTGTCCAATCGGTGATGTAAACATCATAAAAGGGCAACATGCTTTCAACGGTGGCACGCAGCAAGGTGGCGTAGTGGCCGGACAAGGGAGCCACCAGGATCAACTTGGGCTGCGCTTGGGTGCAGCCCACCTTGCCGAAATGGACGAGATTGCAAAAGGGCTTGTGCAGCACCGTCTGCTGATGAACCGCTACGGTTTTGCCATCAACTTCCGTTGTCGTGATGCCGAATTCTGGTTTGGCATAACGGCGGGTGAAGCGCTCAAACATTTCGAGTGAGGCCGTGGTGGCACGGCCGGCATAAGACTGGGCAAAAGGATTGTTGTCATTCTTCCAAAACGACAAGCCTGCATCGGCCATGACGCGGAACGGCATCATGGCGGCGTGGTTCATTTCATAGATTTGATACAGCATGAACCAGGGTTTCCTGTTGACCGGCAATTTTGCACTGCACAAATTAACAACAGAATAAGGGCAAACACAAGGGCCAGCCCCCTGTATTTCGCATGATCCATAAGAAAAACATTATTATTCAATCGCTTGCTTGATTCCCTCAACGAGGGCAGCGACGTCGGTTGAGTAGGAGAAATGCTTCACAAATGAGCCATCTGGGGCCATGAGGAAGAGGATCGAAGAGTGGTCCATGAGGTAGTCTTGGGGTCGCTCTGCATTTTCGACCTTGGCATAAAACACCTTGTAGGCCTTGGCCATGGCGGCAACCTGCTCGGGTGTGCCCGTCAAGCCTACCAGACGCGGATGAAAATTCTCCACGTAGCTGGCCAATACCTGCGGCGTATCGCGGGCAGGATCCACCGATACGAGAATGGGCGTGATATTGTCGGCTTTGCTGCCAAGTTGGTCGAGGGCGGCTGACATCACTTGCAGTTCGGTTGGGCACACGTCAGGGCAAAAAGTGAAACCGAAAAACAACAGCATGTATTTTCCGGCAAAGGATTTCTCGGTAACAGTTTCACCCTTGTGGTTGACCATGGTGAACGGACCGCCAACAAGGGCTTTGCCGGTGGATGTGGGCAAGTTGCCCGGCCAGGTCAGCGAAACCACTGCCAAGATCAGCGCTGTAGCCAGGAGAAGAATTGCAATAACGAGGCTTCTGCGATTGGGAAGTAGTTGATTTGAAGGCATACACACTTTCCAGAGATGAGATGACCACGTGTTTCACCATGCTTTAAACCAGAAGTCGTCTCAGACAAACCGGAGTCGCCATGAGCACCACGAACGTTGACCTTCCTGGGCGCATGCGTGATGAAACCGGCGGATTGCGGCTGCGCACGTTGGTACGGTTGCGCTGGCTGGCGGTGTTCGGGCAATCGATTGCCGTGCTTTTTGTGTATTTCGCGTTGGGCTATGCCCTGCCACTTGGGTTTTGCCTCGCTCTGATTGCCTTGAGCGCATGGCTCAACATCCTGCTGGCGTGGAAATGGCGCGGTGGCGTGCAGTTGGGTGCGCGACCGGCAGCGGCGTTGCTGGGCTATGATATCGTCCAGTTGGCTGGACTTCTGTTTTTGACGGGTGGCCTGCAGAATCCGTTCGCCTTTCTGTTTCTGGTGCCGGTTACTGTTTCGGCGACAACATTGCCGATGGCCTGGACGTTGGTGATCGGTGTGCTGGCGTTTGCGTGTGCCACTCTCCTCACTGTTTATCACATGCCTTTGCCATGGGATGCGGCACAGCCCTTGCAGTTGCCGAATACCTACATCGGCGGCATGTGGGCAGCGCTGGCATCCGGTGCAGTGTTTTCCGCCATCTATGCGCGCCGCATCGCGGTGGAGGCCCGACAGATGTCGACGGCCCTTTCGGCTGCCGAATTGGTGTTGGCGCGGGAACAACGGCTTTCGGCACTGGACGGACTTGCTGCCGCTGCCGCGCACGAACTGGGCACACCATTGGCGACAATTGCCCTGGTTGCAAAAGAACTGAAACGCGAAATGCCCGCCAATACGCCTCATGCTGAAGATATTGACCTCCTGATCAGCCAGTCGGCACGGTGCCGGGAGATCATGGCGCGACTTTCATCACGCACGCAAGCGGCGGATGAGGTGTATGACCTTGTCAAACTCACGGCGATGATCGAGGACTTGGTTGCACCCTTGCGGGGCTCAGATGTTGCGGTGACGATTGACGCTGAAGCTGCCCAAGGCAGTGCTGGCTCGCTTGAACCGGTTTTCCGGCGCAATCCTGGCATCACGTATGGATTGGGCAATGTTCTCGAAAATGCCATCGATTTTGCGGCCACCAATGTACGCGTTGTGGCGCGCTGGACGGCTGCGTCGGTGAGTGTCAACGTGATGGACGACGGGCCGGGATTTGATGTCGCCATCATTGACCGGCTGGGCGATCCGTTTGTCACCACGCGGCCCGGTTATGACGATGCCGCTGATGAGAGTGCGGAAACCGGCAAGCATCCTGGCATGGGACTTGGCCTGTTTATCGCCAAGACGCTGCTGCAACGCTCCGGTGCAAGCGTACACCTTGCCAACAGGAGCATGCCGGACCACGGCGCGAGCATTACTGTGCGTTGGCCGCGTGGCAGTGTTGAAGCCGCAAAAGGTCCTTGACCCGCAACCGTTGTCGTCGCAAGACCGTAATACCTGACATGATGCCGTCACTTCCCACCGACAAGACCCTATTGCTGGTCGATGATGACAAGCCGTTCCTGACGCGGCTGGGCCGTGCCATGGAATCGCGCGGGTTCGATGTGCGGTTGGCCGATACGGTGGCTGACGGCATCACGGCGGTGAAAGCCCTGCCGCCGGGTTATGCGGTGGTCGACCTGAGGTTGACTGACGGCACCGGACTCGATGTGATTGAGGCCTTGCATGTGGCGCGGCCCGACGCTCGGGTTGTTGTGCTGACGGGCTATGGCAACATTGCAACTGCTGTAACGGCGGTTAAACTTGGTGCTATCGACTACCTTGCAAAGCCTGCTGATGCCGATGCCGTTTACAGTGCGCTGGTTTCCGACACTGACAGCCGTACCGCACTTCCCGACAATCCAATGTCTGCCGACCGGGTGCGGTGGGAGCATATCCAGCGGGTGTTTGAACTGTGCAACCGCAATGTGTCGGAAACGGCACGGCGTCTCAACATGCACCGGCGCACCCTGCAACGCATTCTGGCCAAACGCGCTCCCAAATAAGTCAAGGATCCCACAACCGGTGGAGGTTCTGGGCTACGGTACGGGCGGCAAGAAGTGTTACGGCTTTTCGACGCGATGGATGAAGCGGATGCAACGGGGCTTCACGCATGATCTCCGCGCCATACTGGTCCGCCACAATGAGTCCTGCATCTTGTGGCATGATGGTGGCATCCATGGTGGCGGGAATGGCGAACGAGAAGCAGTCGCAGTATTCGCGGTACTCGGGCCATTTCTGGTCGACCCTGAAATCCTCCAGTGATGACTTGATTTCAATGATCCATACGGTGCCATCGCCCTTGAGGGCGAGGAGATCGGCGCGACGGCCGGATGCCAAGGTGAGCTCAGTCACAACCGCGTAACCGTGGGCACGCAACAATCTGCCAACGCCGCGCTGTGTGGCGAATGCAGTTTCAGACTGGCGGCCGTCAGGTTTCAGAACGAGTTGCGGGGCGTCCACAATTTTCCTTTGGTTCAAGCAACGGTATGACGTAGGTTTCGCAGATTGTGAGAGCACAGGTCAACTGTGCCGTTGTGAAGGGGGAGACGTGCAGGCTCTGCTTGGTGCAAGTGCCGCGATTGATTGGCTCAACCGCAAGCTTGGCGTGGTTGCGACCTGGATGGTGCTGGTCGCCTCGCTGGTGTGCGCCCTGGACGCCCTGTTGCGCTATGGTATTGGTGCATTGTCTTTCGGTACCGCATCAGGCTTCCTGTTTGATCTCTATCGCACCAACTCCAACACGTTGCGCGACCTGCAGATGGTGTTGTTCGCCGGCATGGTGATGCTGGGGGCAGCGTGGACCCTCAAGGTCAACGAACATGTGCGGGTGGATTTGCTTTACACCATGGGCAGCGACCGCAAGCGGGCGTGGATTGACCTCATTGGCACGCTGGTATTCCTGGTGCCGTTTTGTGTGCTGATGATCTACTTCAGCTGGCCGTGGTTCATGGCCTCGTGGAACGGCAATGAATTGTCGCAGAATGCCGGCGGACTGCCGCGCTGGCCGGGCAAAATGTTTGTGCCGCTTGGGTTTGGCCTGATCCTGTTGCAGGGTGTTTCGGAATTGATCAAGTGTGTGGCAGCACTCACCACCGACTACCGGCGTGAACATGCCTATGAGAAACCCGTGCAATGATTGAATTCGTCAGTCACAACATGGGTCCGCTGATGTTCGCGGGGCTTATTGTGTTCATGCTCTACGGCTACCCGGCGGCGTTTTCACTGGCGGCTGTCGGATTGTTTTTTGGCTTTGTTGGCGTGGAGCTGGGACTGATCTCGCCGGATTTTCTGGGCAACCTGGTGTTTCAGCTTGAGGCGGTGCTGCGCAACGACCTGCTGCTTGCCATTCCGTTTTTCACCTTGATGGGTGCCATTCTTGAGAAGAGCGGGCTGGCCGAAGACCTGTTGGAAGGCTTTGGCCAGTTGTTCGGCGGGGTGCGGGGCGGCTTGTCTTATGCGGTGATTCTGGTTGGCGCAATTTTGGGCGCAATCACGGGCACGGTGGCAGCGTCGGTGATTGCCATGGGTCTGATCGCGCTGCCGATCATGACGCGTTACGGCTACAACGTGCGCCATGCCACCGGCGTGATTGCGGCATCCGGCACGATCACACAACTCATTCCACCTTCGCTGGTGCTGGTGGTTCTGGCTGACCAGATGAGTGTTGATGTCGGTGAAATGTACAAGGGTGCCATGGGTGCCAGTGCCGTTCAGGTGTTGCTGTTCATGGCCTATGTATTTGTTCTGTCACTGGTGCGGCCAGGCCACATTCCGCCCTTGCCGCCGGAAGCGCGCACACTGCGTGGCTGGCCCCTGGCGCTGCGCTGCATTCGCGGCATGGTGCCATCGCTGGCCCTGATCCTCATCGTCTTGGGTACAATTTTCACCGGCCTTGCCACGGCAACGGAAGCCGGTGCCATGGGTGTGATGGGGGCATTTGTACTGGCGTGGTTCAACGGCAAGCTGACCTGGCCGCTCACTTATCAAGGCATGGAAACCACCATGCGCATTACCGCCATGGTGGTGATGATCCTGATTGGTGCGCGTGTTTTCAGCCTGGTGTTTCAGGGTGTGGGCGGCAAGGAATGGATTGAAGGGTTTCTTGTGGGCTTGCCAGGCGGGCAATTGGGTTTCCTGATCTTCGTCAACATCTTTGTGTTTGTGATCGCGTTCTTTCTGGATTTCTTTGAGATCGCCTTCATCATCGTGCCGCTGCTGGTGCCTGCCGCACAAGCGCTGGGTATTGACTTGATCTGGCTTGGAGTGCTGCTGGGGGCCAACATCCAGACGAGTTTCATGCATCCGCCCTTTGGATTTGCCCTGTTTTACCTGCGCGGCATTGCGCCGCCTTCGGTGAAAACCAGTGACATTTATTGGGGAGCCATTCCGTGGCTCTTTTTGCAACTGATATTGGTTGCGATCCTCATCGCGTTTCCAGGATTGGTCACCGCATTTCTGGATGCCGAAGTAGTGGTTGATCCCAACATGGAGATCATCGTGCCGGACGGCAGCGGGCTCGATCCCCTGTCGGCGCCGTCGATGGACCTCAATTCCGCGCCGAAGATTGAATAGAGGAACCCACGACGGGGTCCCTTCTTTTGGACAATTGCAATGAGGTTATATCAACGGCCAATTGAATAAACCCATCCCAAGTCCGTCATGGCCCGCTTGAAGCGGGCCATCCATGGTTTGATATCAGATGGTTGGCCCGCATGAAGCGGGCCATGACGATTCAATACGTGAGTCGGTTCTTCTGGCCGATGGTATCACAATGCTTTCTTGCGCTGCTGGCCCATCATGAACGTGTCGAACTGGTATTCCGAGAACTGGGCCCAAAGGTAGGCATCGGCGCGGAAGGCCATCATGTTGTCGTGCACTTTCTTGAAGGCCGCGTTTGAGCCAGCGATTTCGGCATAGGTTTCGTTCGCAGCGGCAAAACAGGCTTCAAGGACATCCTGCGGATAGGGTGCGAACTTGGCCCCGGCAGCGGCAAGTTTTTTGAGTGCTCCGGGATTGCGGGCATCATATTTTGCCTGCATGTCCGAGTTGGCGGCCTGACAGGCGACTTTCACAACCGCCTGATAGGCGGGCGGCAATTCGGCCCATTTGGCCGTGTTGATCATGGTGTGGAGCATGGCACCGCCTTCCCACCAGCCGGGATAATAGTAATTGGGAGCCACCTTGTAGAATCCCAGTTTCTCGTCGTCGTAGGGACCGACCCATTCGGCGGCATCAATGGTGCCTTTTTCCAGGGCCTGGTAAATTTCGCCGCCGGCTATCTGCTGCGGCACCACACCAATCTTGGAGATCACCTTGCCGCCAAATCCGCCGATGCGCATTTTTACGCCTTGCAGATCGGCCACGGACTTGATTTCCTTGCGGAACCAACCGCCCATCTGGGCTCCGGTATTGCCGCAGGGAAAGGCGACCAGATTGTGGGTGGCATAGAACTCATTCATGAGATCAAGTCCGCCTGCGTGGTACATCCAGGCATTCTGCTGGCGCGAATTGAGGCCAAAGGGTACTGCCGTGCCGAAGGCAAAGGTGGGGTCCTTGCCCCAGTAATAGTAAGATGCCGTGTGGCACATTTCCACGGTTCCAGCACCCACGGCATTGGCTGCCTCGAGACCGGGAACGATTTCGCCCGCGGCAAAGACCTGAATCTGGAATTTGTTGTCTGTCGCTTCAGCCACGAATTTGGAAAACGTTTCAGCAGCACCATAGATGGTGTCGAGCGCCTTGGGGAAACTGGAGGTCATGCGCCATTTGATTTCGGGTGCTGATTGCGCGATGGCTGGCGCTGCCACGGCGGCCGTGGCACCGGCGGCAACAACGCCAGAGCGCTTGAAAAACTTGCGACGATCCATGTGTTTCTCCCAATCATTATGATTTTCAGCCCAATTCAGCTGGGTGTGGTACGATACTAGGAGGAAAACGGACCAAACTGCAATCGGAGATGTCTCATGACCGCCACCCGCATCGAAGATGATTCCATCGGCGCGATGGAGATACCCGGAGATGCCGCCTATGGCATCCACACGGCGCGCGCTGTCGACAATTTTCCGATCACGGGCATGTTGCTGCGGCACTATCCGGAACTGATCCGGTCACTGGCACTGACAAAAAAGGCAGCGGCACTCGCAAACATGGAGCTGGGTGTGTTGGAGCAGCGGTTGGGGGGTGCGATTGTGCGGGCTTGCGACCGGGTCTTTGCGGGCGAGGCTGACAGGCACTTCGTGGTCGACATGTTGCAAGGCGGGGCTGGCACATCCACCAACATGAATGCCAACGAGGTGATTGCCAATTTCGCCTTGCGCGAGTTGCAGCGTCCGGCGGGCGACTACAAGACCATTCATCCCAACGACCATGTCAACCTGTCACAATCCACCAACGATGTTTATCCGACAGCCGTGCGGCTAACGATGCTGCGCGAAGTTCCGAGCCTGATTGCCGCCCAGGACAGCCTGCGCGGTGCCTTGTTTGCAAAGGCTGATGAATTCCACGATGTGATCAAGGTGGGGCGGACGCAATTGATGGATGCCGTGCCGATGCGATTGGGCTCCGAGTTCCGGGCATTCGGTGTGACCATCGGGGAAGACATCGACCGGCTGCGCGAGTTTTCCGGGCTGTTGCGCGAGATCAATCTGGGCGGCACTGCCATTGGCACGGGCATCAACACACCGCCGAATTATTCCGCTACCGTAATCGGGCATCTTGCAGAGATTTCAGGCGTGGCGCTTGTGCCAGCTGGCGACCTTATTGAAGCCACATCTGACATGGGTGCGTTTGTGACATTTTCCGGGGTGCTCAAACGCATTGCCGTCAAACTGTCGAAGATGTGCAATGACCTGCGCTTGCTGAACAGCGGACCACGCGCCGGGTTTGGTGAAATCCGGTTGCCTGCGGTGCAGGCGGGATCTTCGATCATGCCGGGGAAAGTCAACCCCGTCATTCCGGAAGTCATCAATCAAATTGCCTACCAGGTGATTGGCAATGATCTTACCGTCACAATGGCAGCCGAGGCCGGGCAGTTGCAACTCAATGCCATGGAGCCTGTCATCGTGCTCAACATTCTGCAATCGATGCGCATGCTGACGCGTGGCATGGGCGTGCTCCAGCACAAATGCATTGTGGGCATCGAAGCGGACCGCGAGCGTTGCCAGGAATTGCTTGAGCATTCACTGGTGGCCGTCACCGCGATCAATCCTTATGTTGGATACACGGAAGCGAGCCGTGTGGCGAAGGCGGCACTCAAAACCCGGCGCAGCATTCGCGATGTGGTACTGGCTGAAGGGCTGATGACAGAGGCGCAATTGGCGGAGGCATTCGCGGTTGAAAACCTGCTTGGCCGTCCGAGCAACAAATCCTAGTCCTCATCAAACTTGGCGGCGACCAAATCACTGAGGGCTGCCATTGCTGTTTCGGCCTGGGGGCCGGAGGCTTCCACCGTTACCGAGGTTCCGATGGATGCGGCCAACATCATCAGGCCCATAATGGAAGTGGCCGGAACAGTTTGGCCATCGCGGCTCACCGTGATCGAGGCATCAAAACCTTCGGCGCATTTCACGAACTTTGCTGATGCACGGGCGTGAAGGCCACGCTGATTGACGATCGCGAGTTCCTTCACGATTGACGGCACTCAATCCCCCAGAATTTGGCTGGCAATGTTGATGTATTTGCGGCCTGCGTCCTGGGCTGCGGCAGCGGCTTTTTCAAGAGTGCAATCCTTGCGGACACGGCACAACTTGACCAGCATGGGAAGATTGAGCCCGGCCACGACTTCCACTTCGTTTTCACGCAAAAGCGAAATGGACAGGTTTGATGGCGTGCCGCCAAACATGTCGGTGAGGACAATCACGCCAGAACCGGAATCGACGGCCTTGATTTCCTGCTCGATGTCCTTGCGGCGGGTTTCCATTTTGTCATCGGCGCCAATACAAACGGCGCGCAATGCCTGTTGGGGACCTACGATGTGTTCTACCGCGTGAATGAATTCGGCCGCCAAACGGCCATGGGTTACGAGTACAAGTCCTATCATCACAAATTGCTGTCCGTCCCAGTCACCGGTTCACTCACCTGATTTTGTCCTCTGCCATTTCAAGCGGTGCCTCTCTACGCTTCCGGCAGGTCGCATGCAACATGGTGGTCAAGGGCGGCCCGGACTTTTGCGGGGCCGGATGGATCGCCCACCAGCACAGCCATTTTCCGGATCTGAATCCCCAATATTTCTGTATATAAATCAATATCTTCCGGCATTCTTTGGAAATTGTCGGCGGTGACCAAATCGAGCACAAGTGCAAGGGGCTGGCGCTTCACGTGGGTGGTTTTGACGATGCCAAGTCCACGCACTTCCAGCAGACCCGCAAGTGCGACTGGAGGTGCCATGTACACTTTGCGATCTTGCAGGCTGAGGACCACCTGATCATCGGCGACAAGACCAGCCCGCTTCAAGTCACGCGCCAAACCGAAGCCTGGCGCATCAATCAACTGCAAGGCCAAGGAAGACTTGCCACTTCCGGGCGCACCGCGAATGAGGATGCCACAATGCCCAATATTTACGGCCGTGGCGTGAACGGTGAGCGTTGTCATGATTTCCCGGGTGGTTCCCAATCAGGCGGCACGGCGGGAAGGCGGACCACCAGACGGGCACCGATAACCTGGCGTTCGCCTTTTTCATCTGCCCTGCCCACGCGGTTCTCGGCCCAAATGCGTCCTTTGTGGGCTTCAACAATCTGGCGCGAAATGGCCAATCCCAACCCGGAATTTTTGCCGAAGGAATCTTCCGGGCGGTCAGTGTAAAAGCGGTCGAAGATGCGTTCGAGATTTTCCGGACGAATGCCAGGTCCCCAATCTTCCACCCGCACTTCCACATCCTTGCCCATGCGGCGCAGGCGCACATTGATCTTGGTTCCGGACGCCGTGAACGAGCGCGCGTTGTCCAGAAGATTGCGGAACACTTGACCCAGCCGCGAATCCTGTCCGACAACGGAATAGTTGCGTTTCGGATCGCGATTTCCGGTCACGGGCTGAACCGTCAGCATGACCTCCGCAAGATCGGCAACTGCGGTTTCATTGGCCATCAAAACAATTGTGCCCAAGAGCTTGCCGATATCCACAGGTGAAACGTCGGCACGGGCCAATTCCGCGTCCAGCCGTGAAGCATCCGAAATGTCGGTAATCAGGCGGTCCATGCGCCGGACATCGTGTTTCACCACTTCGATCAAGCGCTGGCGGTGGTCGTCGCGTTTGATGAACTCAAGTGTTTCAACAGCACTGCGCAGTGACGTCAGTGGGTTCTTCAGTTCGTGACTGACATCTGCGGCAAAAGATTCGATGGCGTCGATGCGGTTGTAAAGTGCGTTGGTCATGTCGCGGAGCGAGCCAGACAAGTGGCCGATTTCATCTTTGCGCGTGGTGAAATCCGGAATTTCCACGCGCTTTGAAATGCCACGTCGAACCCGTTCAGCTGCGGCCGACAATTTGCGGATGGGTGTGGCAATCGTTCCGGCAAGCAAGCCCGACAGCAAAAGGGTCACGAGTGAGGAAAATGCGAACGTCATCAACACGATGTTGCGTTCGGCGCGAAGAACCTTGTCAATCTCGCCACTTTCGGTGGACAGGACGAGGGACCCGAGCACGGCGCGAAAGCGCTGCACCGGAACAGACACCAGGATGATGATTTCGCCATCGCCATCAAGCCGCACCACACTGACCATGGCCCCGTTGAGTGCCGCAAGGACTTCCGGGTATTCGCGGTTGTTGTCGAGTCCATACTCCTTGTAAGGCGGGTATTCTGTGGCAAAAACCCGGTCCACGAACTTGTTGGTCCATTCGACCCATCCCTGTTCGCGTGTGATATCCGAACCGATATCAGACTGGATGATGTCGCTGCCGCTGTAGAGGAACTTGCTGTCGACGATCAGGTTTCCCTCCTGGTCGATGATGCGGGCGCGGATGGTGGAGCTGGCCAGCAGCCGGCGCAGGACTGGACCCGCCGATTCCGGGCTGATGGGAAAATCCAAACCGCTCAACTGATCGGCATCAGGCAGTGAATCGTTTTCCGGTTCCTGAAAGGTGTCCGGATTGATCACAATGTTGCCAGTGTCTGCTGTTGCGGACCCAGCCACTGCTGCAGCAATGATTTGCGCCTGGGTCATGAGGGACTGCACGCGGGCATCAATCAGGCCCTGGCGGAACTGGTTGAAATAGAGGATGCCGGTCGTGAGAATGGCAAGACCCAGTAAATTGATCAGCGCGATGCGGCTGGTCAGGCTGCCGGGCGAGAGGCGATGAAACCAGCTGGTGCCGGATGCGATAAACCTGTCGCTGGAAAGCTCCTGTTCCGGGGCCTCATCAGCGTCTTGCGGCAATGGTGTCTCGACAGGATTGCTGCGACCGAGCATCAGTCTCCCTTCCTCCGGGAAGGGAGCATAGCGCAGGTGTTACTGCTCCTTGAAGCGATATCCGACGCCGTAAAGCGTTTCGATGCCATCAAAGGCTTCGTCAACCTGATTGAATTTTTTCCGCAGCCGCTTGATGTGACTGTCGATGGTGCGGTCGTCGACGTAGACCTGGTCATCATAGGCGGCGTCCATCAGGGTGTCGCGGCTTTTTACAATGCCGGGGCGCTGCGCCAAGGCTTGAAGGATCAAAAACTCGGTTACCGTCAAGGTTACGGGCTTGCCTTCCCAGGTGCAGGAGTGGCGTTCCGGATCCATGGCGAGTTTGCCTCGTTCAATGACTTTTGCCGCTTCTTGCGGAACCGGCGAGCCATCCTTGATGCCGCCGCGGCGCAGCACTGCCTTGACGCGCTCGACCAGCAAGCGTTGGGAAAAGGGTTTCTTGATGAAATCGTCGGCACCCATCTTGAGGCCGAAAAGCTCATCGATTTCGTCATCCTTGGAGGTGAGGAAGATCACCGGCAGATCGGTTTTCTGGCGGATGCGACGCAACAGCTCCATGCCGTCCATGCGTGGCATCTTGATGTCAAAAATGGCAATGTCGGGTGGCGTGTCCTGCAAGCCCTGCAAGGCCGCCGCACCATCACCGTATTTCTGCACCGTGTAGCCTTCGGCTTCCAAGGTCATTCCCACCGATGTCAGGATATTGCGGTCATCGTCAACCAGTGCGACTGTGGGCATGGGGTTGTCCTTCTGCTGTTCTTGACAGCAGGGGTAGGTATGAAACTGGAACAAATTGTGGCAAGGTGCCATGTGCGATGAACCAAGAACAAAAAGTGGCCAGTCTGGAAGAGGCGCGGCAGGTGTTGCGTACAGCGCGGACGGCGGCGCTTTCAGTGCTTGATTTCGAGACCGGTGGGCCGCTGACGGCATTCGTCAACCACACTGTGACAGAGGCGTTCGAGCCCCTGGTACTGGTGTCACTGCTGTCACGGCATACGCGCTGCCTTGACCGCGACGGGCGTGGAAGCATCTTGGTGACGGGCACCATTCCGGCGGAAGGCGATGCGTTGACGGGGTTCAGGGCCTCGCTCACGGGGCGGTTTGTGCGAGACGCGTCCGATGCGGTGCGGGCGCGGTACTTGTCAGCACATCCTTATGCAGAAATCTATTCGGGGTTTGGCGACTTCGGGTTCTTCCGGATGACGCCGGAGCGGCTGTATGTGGTTGCGGGGTTTGGCCGTGTCCATGACTATAACGCCACATTGCTGATGGCTTCAACTTGATGCCGTGGGAACTCGCACGTTGCTGATCGTTGTGTCTGCTTTGGTGCTGTTTGCGATCACGTCCTGCATGTTCAAGAGATCGTTCGAGGCAATCCAGTTCTTGGCATAAGCCGCATCGAAACCGAGCGAAAGGATGCGTTGCGTGAGACGATGGATGAGTTCGGCTTCGGGAACGTTGAGGAAGATGGTGTGGTCGAAGAGCGGTTTCAGTTCGTCCCAAGGGGAGCGATTGAGAAGGAGATAGAGGCCCTCGACAAGAATGAAGCGCGTGTCACTTGCAACCACGTCTGCGGCGGCGCGGGAAAGTTCAAGCTTGCGGTCAAAAACGGGAAGATAGACATCCGGTTCGCGGTCACGGATTCGGCGGAGGAGATGGGTGAAACCTGCGGCATCGAATGTGTGTTGTGCGCCTTTGCGGGCACGGAGGCCGCGGGCGTTGAGGATGATGTCATCAAGATGGTAGCCATCCATGGGCACGACGACGGCGGTTTCGCCGAGAGACACGAGTGTTGACTTTATTTCGTCAGCAAGCGTTGTCTTGCCGGACCCCGGTGGCCCTGCGATGGCCACCATGAAACGTTGGTGACCGGTGGCGCACGTGTGCAAATGGGCGGAAATGCGCCCAGCTTCTGCCTTCACCCCAGCAGTTCCGGCGGCGGGGCCTTTGCTCCCGTCATCAGTGCCACAGCATCCGACATCGAGAAATCCTTTGGATTGACGACGCAAAGGCGTTTGCCGAGGCGATGGATGTGGATACGGTCCGCCACTTCAAACACGTGCGGCATGTTGTGCGAGATGAGCACGATGGGCAGGCCACGTTTGCGCACGTCCTGGATGAGTTCCAACACGCGGCGGGATTCTTTCACGCCAAGTGCCGCTGTTGGTTCGTCCATGATCACGACTTTTGATCCGAAGGCAGCGGCGCGGGCCACGGCAACACCCTGGCGTTGGCCACCCGAAAGTGTTTCCACGGGCTGGCTGATGTTCTGGATGGTCATCAGGCCGAGTTCAGTGAGTTTATCGCGGGCGATTTTTTCCATGGCCTTGCGGTCGAGCATCTTGAACCACTTGCCCATGAAACCCTTGTCACGGATTTCGCGGCCCATGAACATGTTGTCGGAAATCGACAGGGCCGGCGAAAGCGCCAGATTTTGGTAGACGGTTTCGATGCCGGCGTTGCGGGCATCGAGTGGCGACTTGAAGTGGACGGTTTTGCCCTCCAGCTTGATCTCGCCTTCATCCGGCGTTACCGCGCCACATATGGCCTTGATCAGTGACGTCTTGCCTGCACCGTTGTCGCCGATCACGGCCAAGACTTCGCCCGGGTACAGATCGAAGTTGGCATGGTCAAGAGCTGTGACGCGGCCATAGCGTTTTACCAGATTGCGGGTGGTGAGAATGGGTACGCGTTCGGCAACGACCGGTTTTGCCGGGGCTGCATCCTTCACCATGGTGGCGCGGGCCGCCGGTTTTTTGGCAATCGCTTTCTTTGTCTTCTTTGCCATGATTATGCCGATGCCTTTCTGATCCACTGGTCGATTGCGACGGCGGCGATGATGAGAAAGCCAACCGTGAAATCCTGCCACAGCACATCCACACCAGAGAGCGACAATCCGTTTCGGAAGACACCCACGATGAGAGCACCGAGCACGGAGCCCACTATGGAACCCCTGCCACCAAAGAGCGACGTGCCGCCAATCACCACAGCTGTAATCGAGTCGAGGTTTGCGGTTTCACCGGCAAGAGGTGTGACTGTGCCACCAACGCGGCCAATCAAGGTCAACGCTCCGAAAGCCGCAATGATGCCCGCCACAGTGTAGACGGAGCGCAGCATCTTGTCGGTTTCGACACCGGCCAACAATGCGGATTCCGTGTTGTCACCAACGGCATAGACGTGGCGGCCCCAGGCGGTGCGGTTGAGACAGTACCACACGATGATGGCCAACAGGATAAAGCACACGCCGCCAAGTTTCAGTGTGGCACCATTCCACATGCTTTCCTTGTCGACGACCTTGATGACATCCCAGCCAAGGACAATCAGGTTGGGTGCTATCTTTTCGGTGTCGACAGCGCGGATCGATTCTGATTTCGAGTACCAAATCTTGAGGGCAGAAAAGATGTAGAGTGTTCCGAGTGTGACGATGAAGGGCGGCAACCTCAGTCTCGTGACAAAGACGCCGTTGAGATAGCCCATGGCAGCCCCTGCAAATCCTCCGATGAGGATGGCAATGGGTACGGGCACGCCGGTGTGCACAGCCAGTTTGCCCATGACAATGGATGACAGCACCATGATGGCACCGATGGAGAGATCAATGCCTGCGGTCAAAATGATAATTGTCTGGGCGATGGCGATGATGCCGATCACGGTCACCTGCTGGAAAACAATCGAAAGATTGTTGGCAGTAAAAAAGCGGCCGCCGGACGTGAAGCCGAAAATGAAAATGCTGAGCAACAATACGAAGATGGGGATGGCGGTATTGTAAGTTTGCAGGAAGCCGCGGGCCTTGTTCAACAGACTATCTGTCTGGGGTTCAAATTCGGCGACTTTGGTATCGGCTTTGTTCAGAGTGGCTTCAAAGTCAGATATGACCTTGGTGGGTGTTCCCTTGTCGCTCATCGCCGTCCCCTTACCCCGTTACATGAACTTGTTGGACGTGTTGCCCGCCCTTAACATGAAGGGCGACTGTAACAGCCGCCCTTCACTTATTTCAACTGTTAAATCGGACGAGGATCAACCCCAGCAGATCTTCATGCCTTCAGCCGACGTGATGGATGGAACGCCATCCACTGGCTTGTCGGTGATGAGCTTCACGCCGGTGTTGTAGAAGTTCAGGCCTTCCGAGTTCTTTGGCTTGGTGCCGTCCTTGGCGAAGGCAGCAACGGCTTCAACGCCGAGCGATGCCATCAACAGTGGGAACTGCATGGAGGTTGCACCGATGATTCCGTCGGTTACCGACTTCACACCTGGGCAGCCGCCGTCAACCGAGACGACGAGAGCTTGAGTTTCCTTGCCGGCAGCTTTCATGCCCTGGTAGGCACCTTCAGCAGCTGGTTCGTTGATTGTGTAGATCACGTTCATGTCAGGGTTCTTGGCCAACAGGTTTTCTGCCGACTTCAAGCCACCTTCTGGGTTTGCGCCCGAAGATTCGTGACCGATGACGCGTGGATCGGTTTCCGAACCCATGACCTTCAAGTCAGGAACAGCAATGCCGAAGCCGGTGAGGAAGCCGGTGTCGCGGGCGACGTCAACCGAGATGTTGTCCTTGTTGATGTCGAGCATGCCGATCTTGGCATCCTTGGCCTTTTCACCCATCTGGGCGAGGGCCCATTTGCCGATGAGTACGCCAGCTTCAAAGTTGTCGGTGGCGAAGGTTGCGTCAGCCGCATCCGCATCGCCAATCGGCGTATCGAGAGCGATGACGAGGAGACCAGCGGCACGGGCGGCCTTCAGCGCAGGGATGACCGAGTCATTCGATGCGGTGATCAGGATGCCCTTGTGTCCGGCAGCGACGCAGTTTTCAATGGCTTCGATTTGTGGGCCGGCATCGCCGTCCACTTTGCCAGCTGAGGCTGCGAATTCAATGCCAAGTTCCTTGGCCTTGGCTTCAGCACCTTCCTTCATCTTGACGAAGAAGGGGTTGGTGTTGTTCTTGGTGATCAGGCAAGCACCGCCAGCAGCCTGAGCTGCGGAAGCGAGGCCCAGCATGGCAACGCCAACAAGTGCGGTTTTCATAAGTGTCTTCAAGGTCGTTCCTCCCATGGAATGCCCCTCACCATGAGGAGCCAAAACGTGCGGTTCATATGAAACACCCAAAGCGGCAAATGAGCCGCCTTGGGTAACTTCATCTTGCGGGGAATCCCGGCGGAGAGTCAATAAGTAAATCGGAATGATTTATTTATTGACAGGTTTCAGGCCATCGCACAGGCTGGGCAAACATAACACATACAAGTTTGGAACCTGACGTTGCGGGCAGCAGAAGCCATAGGCAAGCCGGGAGATGCAGGGGCGATTTCATCGCGGGGCACCACCCAATCCGGCGTCCGGGCTTACAATGAACGGCTGGTCCTGTCGCTGATACGGACCCATGTTTCCTTGCCCAAGGCTGAAATTGCGCGCCTCACCGGTCTTTCACCGCAAACGGTGTCCGTTATTGTGCGGCAGCTGGAGGCGGACGATCTTGTTCTCAAGGGTGCTTCTGTCAAAGGCAAGGTGGGGCAGCCGTCGCAACCCTATTCCCTCAACCCGGAAGGAGCGTTCTCTATTGGCCTCAAGGTAGGCCGCCGTTCTGGCGATCTCACCTTGCTGGGACTGGATGGCAAAGTGCGAAACTCTGTCCATCAACCCTATCATTTTCCGAGCCCGCTTGAATTCATGCGCTTCGCCAGAAGCGGCATAGAAACGCTGACGCAAGGATTGGGACCACACTTGAAAAAACGCATTTCCGGACTCGGAATTGCAACCCCGTTTGAAATCTGGAAATGGGAAGCAGAGGCGGGCGCGTCACATGATGTGATGGAGGCCTGGAAATCATTCAACCTGACGCGGGAAGTGTCGCGAATTTGTGACTGGCCCGTCTTGCCGTGCAATGACGCCACGGCGGCGTGTGCGGCCGAACTGTTTTTTGGCAAGGGCCAGCATTACCGGGACTTTGCCTACATCTATGTCGGCTATTTTGTTGGTGGTGGCCTGGTGATCAATGGCAAACTGCATCAAGGACCTACCGGCAATGCGGGGGCCATTGGATCAATTCCTGTGCCCCAGCCTTCGGGAGGTACAGAGCAACTGATCCGGTCGGCCTCCTTCTATTTGCTGGAGAAGGCCATCCGGGATGAAAAGGGTGACCCCAGCGTCATCTGGTATGCGGGTCGCGATTGGGAGGGAGCTGGCAAAGCGCTTGACGCGTGGATCGCACGCGCGGCGAAGGGCCTCGCCGTTGCGGCTGCCAGCCTTGCCAGCACCATGGAATGCGAAGCCGTGATCATCGACGGTTCGATGCCAGCAAGTGTGCGTGAAAAACTGGTCGAGGCGGTGCGCCTGGCGATGCGCGACATCAACCTGGATGGAATATCATCGTTTGACATCGAAGAAGGTTCAATCGGGTTTCATGCCCGGGGATTGGGTGCCGCCAGCCTGCCGTTGTTTGCAAACTTCATGATTGACCGCGACGTGTTGTTCAAGTCTACCGTATGACGCAGATGAAATCCAAACCGAGGCTACGCCCATGAAACGCCGCCGTTTCAACACACCTTCTGGTGCCGTCATTGCATTTACAGAGATGGGATTTGGCGCCGCACCGCTTGGAGGACTTTACAAGGCCGTCAGCCGCGACGCGGCGCAGGACGTGCTTGAAGCGGCCTGGGCGGCGGGCATCCGTTACTTCGATACAGCACCGTTGTATGGACTTGGACAATCCGAAACACGGCTCAATCATTTCCTCGCCAACAAGAAACGCAAGGACTTTGTCATTTCGACAAAGGTCGGACGGTTGCTGGAGCGGTGCGCGCCTGCGGAGCGGACGGGTGCCGGCAAGTTTTTTGACACCCCGACGCGGCGCGAACGGTTCGACTACACTTATGACGGCGTGATGCGCTCCCTTGATGCGTCGCTGGAGCGGCTGGGGTTGGACCATGTGGATATTGTTCTGGTGCATGATGTCGATGTTTTCACTCATGGCAGTGAAGAGGCGCGCGACGGACACCTGCGCACTATCATGGCGTCGGGCTACAAGGCGCTGGTGAAATTGCGCGATGAGAAAGTCATCAAGGCGTTTGGTGCCGGCATCAACGAATGGCAGGTGGCGCAAATGATGGCGGAACAAGGGGACTTCGATTTGTTTCTTTTGGCTGGGCGCTACACATTGCTGGAGCAGGATGCACTCGATTCATTTTTGCCGCTGTGCGTGGCGCGGGGAATTGGCATCATCCTTGGCGGTCCTTACAATTCAGGGATACTGGCAACGGGGGCCGTCAAGGGAGCGCACTACAACTACAGCCGTGCGCCCGCTGCCGTGCTTGAACGTGTCCGACACATCGAAGCCATGTGCAAGCGCCGCAAAGTCAAACTTGTTGAAGCGGCTTTGCGCTTTCCCCTTTACCATCCTGCGGTCGTTTCAGTCATTCCGGGTGCGGTTGCGCCGAAACAGGTGGTGACCAACGTCAAGACCCTGGCAGCAACGGTTCCGCGTGGTTTGTGGTCTGACTTAAAGGCTGCGGGATTGATGCGGACCGATGCGCCGACCGCCTGAACCAAGCCTATTCCACTAACCATATACTTTCAATTTTGCAGTGCTCCTTTACGGGCAGATGGCGAAATGATGTGCGTTTTTCATTGTGTTTTGCCGCGTAACTACCCATTGCAAGCATTCAAAATGACTTATACACATCAAAAATTGATTATCGATACCACATATAAATGATGGTTTAATATCTTTACATCATTTCATTTTTGCGTATGGTGCCATCAACGATCTCGGGAGGATCTCATGGACGGCACAGCAGAACACACCATCAGAGCGGAACTTGCGCGCATTGGATTGCGGTGGGCCAATTGCGTTTCATGGAATGCCGGCGCCGACGCGCTGCAGGCAGAAGCACTGGTGCGCGGCGAGGGACAGGCCGTCAAGGGCGGTGCCTTGGCTGTGACGACGGGCGAACACACAGGCCGCAGCCCGAAAGACAAATTCATCGTCCGCGACGAAACCACGGAACACATCGTATGGTGGGAAAACAACGCTGCGATGTCGCGAACCTGCTTTGAGACCTTGCGCGCCGACATGATGGCGCATGCGCGTTTGAAATCATTATTCGTCCAAGATTTGGTTGCTGGTGCTGATCCCGCCCACGAGTTGCCGACACGGATCGTCACGGAACTGGCCTGGCATGCGCAATTCATCCGTAACCTGCTGCGTGCACCGGCACATGGCGCTGGATTTGTGGCCAAGCTTACGATCATCAATCTGCCGAGTTTCAAGGCCAATCCGCTGCGCCATGGCACACGGAGTGCCACGGTCATTGCCATCGACCTCAAAAACAAAATTGTTTTGATTGGCGGCACCAAGTATGCGGGCGAAATCAAGAAGGCCGTTTTTACCGTCATGAATTACCTGTTGCCGGATGCGGGCGTGCTGCCCATGCACTGCTCCGCCAACGTTGGTGAATACGGCGATACCGCGATTTTCTTCGGCTTGTCGGGCACCGGCAAAACGACGCTGTCGACTGATCCGCACCGGGCGTTGATTGGTGACGACGAGCATGGCTGGTCACGGGATGGCGTCTTCAACATTGAAGGCGGGTGCTATGCCAAGGTTGTCAATCTCTCTGCTGAGAGCGAACCGGAGATTCACGCGGCCAGCTTGTGCGCCGGGACAGTGCTCGAGAACGTGGTGCTCAACGCCGCGACGGGACTGCCTGAGTTCAACGATACGATGCTGACCGAAAACACCCGTGCGGCCTATCCCTTGAGTGCAATTGACAATGCCGATCCCACTGGTTGCGCTGATGCCCCCAAGGCAATCATCATGCTCACGGCGGATGCTTTCGGAGTTTTGCCCCCCATCGCAAAACTTTCAGCTGAACAGGCGATGGCGCATTTCCTGGCAGGCTACACGGCAAAAGTCGCCGGGACTGAACGCGGTGTTACCGAACCGCAAGCCACATTCTCTGCGTGTTTCGGTGCGCCTTTCCTGCCGCGTCATCCGCAGGTTTATGCAGACTTGCTGCGCGACCTGATTGATGCCCACAATGTGCCGGTCTATCTCGTCAATACGGGATGGACAGGTGGCGCTTATGGCACCGGCAAGCGGATGGCGATTGCGACCACGCGGGCGCTGGTTGCTGCTGCCTTGAGTGGCCAGCTCGCGAACTGCCCGACGCGCATGGATGCAAACTTTGGATTTGCCGTGCCGACTGCGGTTGCAGGAATTGACAGCGGCATCCTTGATCCACGAGCCTGCTGGGCCAGTGGTGCTGCGTATGATGGCGCTGCAGCTCGACTCAAGGACTTGTTTGAAAAAAACGCCGAACGTTTTGCGCCTTATGAGGTGGTTCGCATGGTGGCGGCGCAGTAACTGGCTTGTGCGCCCCAGCAGTGACGCCGGGGCAGTGCGGTCTCATACATCCAGGTTGGCGACGTTGAGGGCGTTTTCGCGGATGAAGTCGCGGCGCGGTTCGACGACGTCGCCCATCAGTTTGGTGAACAGATCATCGGCCTGGTCGATTTCGGCGACCCTCACCCGCAGCAATGTGCGGGCGTTGGGATCGAGCGTGGTTTCCCACAACTGGTCAGCGTTCATTTCGCCGAGGCCTTTGTAGCGCTGCAATGAAACACCTTTCCTGCCCATGGCAAACACAGCTTCGAGAAGGCCAAGCGGACCATTGATGGGGGCATCACTGTCCTTGCGCTTGAGTTTGGCGGGACGGGCATAGATTTCCTGCAAATGGGCGGTGCGCTTGTCGAGCCGCAGCGCATCGGATGATGCAATCAGCTTGTGATCGATGTGCCAACTTTCCTTTACGCCGCGCAGTTCGCGGGCAAATACCAAGCCACCGTCGGAGGCGACAGAACCTGCCCAACCGCGTTCGGTATCGTCGGAAAGAACATCCAACCGGCGGGCCACATAGGCGGCGGCACCTTCGGCGTTTTCGCGCACCGCAATCACTTCCGGATTGAGTGCTCCTGCAATGGCGGCCTGTTCGATCACCAAAGTCGGGTAGCGCGAGTGCAGGCTTTCGATGATGCCGCGAATGCTCAAGGCTTCGTCCACCACCGCGCGGAGATCGGCACCGGCGCGTTCGCTGCCGTCGCCCAACACCAGTTTGACACCTTCCAGCCCGGACTCGACCAAATTGGCTTCCAGAGCCTTGTTGTCCTTGAGGTAGATTTCTGATTTGCCTCGCGCAATTTTGTACAAAGGCGGCTGGGCGATGAACAAATGGCCGCGTTCGATGAGTTGCGGCATCTGGCGGTAGAAGAACGTGAGCAACAGCGTGCGGATATGGGCCCCGTCGACGTCGGCATCGGTCATCAGCACAATCTTGTGATAGCGCAGCTTGTCGGCGTTGAATTCCTCACGGCCAATGCCCGTGCCGAGTGCGGTGATCAATGTGCCGATCTCAGCTGATGACAACATCTTGTCAAAGCGGGCGCGTTCAACATTGAGAATCTTGCCGCGCAATGGAAGAACGGCCTGGTTTTCCCGGTTGCGGGCTTGCTTGGCGGAGCCGCCGGCGGAATCTCCTTCGACGATAAAGAGTTCGCAAAGCGTAGGATCACGCTCCTGGCAATCGGCAAGTTTGCCGGGAAGCGAGGAAATATCGAGAGCGCCTTTTCGGCGGGTGAGTTCGCGTGCCTTGCGGGCGGCTTCGCGGGCAGCGGCGGCTTCAACAATCTTGGTAATGATGAGTTTGGCATCGCCTGGATTTTCCTCGAGCCAGGTGCCCAGCGCTTCATTGACAAAATTCTCGACAACGGGGCGGACTTCCGAGGACACGAGTTTGTCCTTGGTCTGGGAGGAGAATTTCGGATCGGGCACTTTGACAGACAGAACACAGGTAAGGCCTTCGCGGGCGTCATCACCGGACATGGCGATCTGCTCTTTTTTCGAGACACCACCTGAGGACGCATAGTTGTTGATGACGCGTGTCAATGCGCCCCGGAAGCCGGCCAAATGGGTTCCGCCATCGCGCTGGGGAATGTTGTTGGTGAAGCAGAACATGCTCTCGTGGTAACTGTCGTTCCACCACAAGGCGCATTCCAAAGTCATGCCATCGCGTTCTCCGGTGATGGAGATCGGTTCCTTGATGAGCGGCTGCTTGGTGCGGTCGAGGTATTTCACAAAGGCAGTGATGCCGCCGTCGTAATAGAGTTCAACGATGTGGGGCTCAACACCGCGCCTGTCTGTCAGTGTGATGCGCACGCCTGAATTCAGGAACGCCAGTTCGCGCAGGCGATGTTCGAGTGTGGCGAAATCAAATTCGGTCTTGGTGAAAGTCTGAGGGGACGGCAGGAACGTCACTTCGGTGCCACGGCGGCCTTCAGAATCACCCGTCACCTGCAATGGTGCATCGGCAACGCCGTGGGTAAAGGTCATGTGGTGAATCTGGCCGGAGCGACAGATGGTAAGTGAAAGTTTCGTCGACAGCGCGTTGACCACCGATACACCAACGCCGTGCAAACCGCCTGAGACCTTGTAGGAATTCTGGTCGAACTTGCCGCCCGCGTGCAGCTCGGTCATGACAATTTCGGCGGCCGAGCGCTTGGGGTCCTGGTCGTCGTCCTGCTTGATGCCGGTGGGAATGCCGCGACCGTTGTCGGTGACGGTGACGGAACCATCGGCATTCAAGGTCACGGTGACAAGTGTTGCGTGACCGGCAAGGGCCTCGTCGATGGCATTGTCCACCACTTCGTAGACCATGTGATGCAAGCCCGAGCCATCATCGGTATCGCCAATGTACATGCCGGGGCGCTTGCGGACGGCGTCAAGACCCTTGAGGACACGAATCGATTCCGCGCCATAGTGCTGGCTTGGGGAAGGCGTGTTTTCGTCAGTATTCATGCAGTTTTTTTCGATTCGGACAGGTGGCCATTTTCAACCTTGTAAACCACCGCTGACGGCGCAATGCCATCGAAAAGTAGGGCATCTGTGCCACTCATCCAGACCTGTCCGCCCAAGTCGTCCAACAGCTTGAAAAGGCCGGCACGGCGGGCCGAATCAAGGTGTGCGGTCACCTCGTCGAGGAGCAATACCGGGGCCGCACCGAGGACAGCTTTTGCGGCTTCTGCCTGGGCCAGGATGAGGCCCAGCAACAGCGCCTTTTGCTCACCGGTTGAACAGGCGTCAGCGGTCATTGATTTGGGACCATGCACGACTTCAAAGTCGCTGCGGTGCGGCCCCCTGAGGCAGCGACCTGCCGCCCGGTCCAAGACGCGCTCGTCATGCAGCGTGCGCTTGTAGGATTCTTCCACCTCGACGGCTGGCAAATGGGATACCTGCAATTCAAGCTCGCCCAATTGCGTCACCCGGCCCCACGGGAACGGGCCGGTCGATTGTCCCCGGTCAAAATGTTGGGCTATGACCCGGATGGCATGACTGCGGGCGGCGGCAATGGCCACGCCGTGTTCCGCCATCTGCGTTTCAATGCTTGAAAGCCAAATGGCGTCGCTTTGTGGATCCAGCAAAACCCGGTTGCGCTCGCGCATCAGTTTTTCAAATTTATTGATGCGGGCGGCATGGTCATGATCGAACAAGCCGACGAGCCTGTCAAAAAAACGGCGGCGTTCACCAGGTGATCCAGCGAACAGGCGGTCCATGGCAGGTGTGAGCCACAGGAGCCGCAAGTGGCCCGCCAGTGCTCCAGCCGTTTTGTAGGGCACGCCATCGACCATCGCCGAGCGGTTTGCGGATGAAGCGTCTTCACCTTCCTCGGCTGCATGCCAGGCTGTTCCCAACTGCACCGGTCCGGCCGGCAGAATGACGTTGGCAGCCACGGCCCATTGGCGCGCCAGAGGTGTTCGGGCGAGGGTCGAAAATTCATCCCCGCGCAAGCCCCTGCCCGGTGCCAACATTGACACCGCTTCGAGGACATTGGTTTTGCCTGCCCCATTTGGGCCCGTGAGTGCAACAACTCTTGCGCCTGGTTCAAAACGCAATGTTTCGTAGTTGCGGAAATCCGTCAGGGTGAGGCGTGTGATGGCAAATCGTTTGGTGGGTGTCACGACCCTTGTGTATCACACTCGCATGGGCATCAACACATAGAGTGACTGTTCATCCTTGGGGTCGCGAACAATGGTGGGGGAACCCGCATCAAGGAGTTCGAAGCGCATGCTTTCGGCGCGCACCTGGCCCGCAACATCGAGCAGGTAACGTGAATTAAAACCAATTTCGATGGTGTCGGACTCATAGTTTGCCGGCAGTTCCTCCTCGGCAGAGCCGGAGTCGGGATTGTTGACCACCAGCGTGATGCGTCCTGCACCTATGCCCATTTTGACGGCGCGGCTTTTTTCCAGTGAAATGGTCGAGACACGGTCCACCGCAGCGGCAAACTGCTTGGTGTCGATTTCTAGCACTTTGTCGTTGTTGCGGGGAATGACGCGCTCGTAATCAGGAAACGTGCCGTCAATGAGCTTCGACGTCACGACCATGGAGCCCACAGTGAAACGGATCTTGGACGCGGACAGTGAAATTTCAACATCATTTTCCACGCCTTCAACCAACTTGGCGATTTCAAGAACGGTTTTGCGCGGCACGATTACGCCGGGCATGCCTGCTGCACCTTCGGGACGCGTAGTTTGAGACTGGGCCAACCGGTGGCCGTCGGTGGCGACAGCGCGAAGGTAAGGGCCGCTGGCCACTTCATGGAGATAGATGCCATTGAGGTAGTACCGGGTTTCCTCGGTCGAGATGGCAAAGCGGGTGCGGTCGATCAGGGCTTTGAGCGCGTCAGCGGGCAGGGAAAAGGTGTGGCCGAAATCGCCACTGGCCAAATCGGGAAAATCCTCGGCAGGAAGGGACTGCAAGGCAAACCGGGACTTGCCGGAGATGATGGCGACGCGTGACTTGTCGGTGCGGTTGTCGAGTTCAATCTGGCCACCTTCCGGGAGTTTGCGGACAATGTCGTAGAGCATGTGCGCGGGCACGGTGAACGCGCCCTGCTGGGCCACGTCGGCTGCCACTGATTCAACGATCTCGATATCCAGATCAGTTGCCGTCAGTTTCACCGCATTGCTTGTGCCTTCCACCCTGACATTCGACAGGATTGGAATGGTGTTGCGGCGCTCCACCACACTTTGGACGTGGGTGAGGGCGCGGAGGAAATTCGACCGTTCGATGGTGACACGCATGACTGCAATACGACCTGACCAAGATGATGATGCCCCCGCAAGCGGGGGCATGGGACATTGACCTACGGACCCATGGAATTCAAGCAGGATCGGGAAGTTTTGAGCCGGAATCTGGGGTAATAGCCGGGTTTTCATGCCCGGCCTTGGCAAAGCGGGTATAAAGCCAGCCGATGCCGATCAGGCACAGACCCAGCCCCATCAAACTGGCTATGCGCCAGAGTCCGGTCAAATCCGACAGATCCAGAACAAACACCTTCAGCACCGTCAGAATCAAGACGATCATTCCGCCGAGGCGAATGTTCTGCCGGTCGAGGCGGAGCCCGGCGACAAAGGCCGCAATTCCCATCGCCAACCAGACGACGGAAACCGTGTAACTTTCAGCATCGCTGATGAACTCCGGAACCATTCGCGGCCCTTGATACCAGCGTTTGACCATCAAGGTCGCAAACGTCATGACGAGCAACATGGCCAATGCCGCAAGTACATGCCGCTGTGGTGGCTTGCCCAACCAGCCTTCACGGTTGATGATCATGGCGAAGAGTGCCGCCGGCACCAGGTAGGCCAGCCACAGGGAATTGAAAAAAGTGCCGCCTTCAACCAGATGGCCGGTGAAGACGGGATTGCGCAGAGTCAGGGCGGCAATTGCACCCAGCACCGACAGTGCTGTCAATGCGATAGACCCCCAATGGGCGACGAAGCTGGAATAGACTTTCTGGCGATAAGCCAAGCCAAAGGCGGTGCCGAGCCAGGCTGAGATGTGGGCACCCAGCTCCAGCAAGCTGACATCGTTGGTGGTAATGCTGCCGCCGATCAAGACACGCAGCTCGAGCGATACAAGCGACACAAGCAGGCCGAGGCTCAGGCCTTCAAGTGATACCTTGGCCTTGTCGTGAATATTGCCTGCGAACTGCCGTGATGCCCACCAGAACAATGCGGCGGGAATGCCATAACCATACAGCGGCCAATGCAAACCCAGTGGAAGGCCTGCGGGTTCGGACCAGAATTCGCGGCCGATAAACAGGCGCACGGCCGCCAGCGTGGCAAATGCCACCGCAATCCATCCCGGTGCAGCATTGGGCATGTATCGCGAAGCATAGGCAAAGGCAGCTGCGAGTGCGGCAATGGCGATGGTATACCAGACATCATCAAGCAGGCGGTCCACCACAAAAAGTGCCAAGATGGCGGACGCGCCGAGAAGTACCATTGACGGGGCGGGCAAGCCTGATGAATCGTGGTGATCTTTAACGCGATAGGTGGCCACGATCACCACTGCCAGGGCGACACTTGCCAACAGTGCCCAAACCGGATCACCGAAAACGAAATCAGCCCTGGCCCATGCTCCAAACAGAAACAGCACGGCACTTGCCGCCAACAGCACGGCCCAATAGCCGATTTGTGGTTTCCGCAGCAGCGCCAGAAACCCCAACGCCGTGAATGCCGCGCCCGCTGCGAGACTCCACAGCACAAAACGTGGCGGTTCGCGCAATTGCGGCACCAGGGTCCAGAAGCCGCGCTCGTCGAAGGCGGGCATGAAGTTTGACACTTCCGGCCACGCCATGAACACCATCCAGGTTAAAAATGCAGCAAGTCCGGCTGCAATGTTGCGATGGGGTTTCAGCCAGCCAAAGGCGGCAATTGCGGCCATTCCGGCGGCAAAGAACACGAGCGGCAAATTGGTGTATCCAGCACTCCACACCATGCTTGCCAAAATGACCGAGCCTGCAGCCGCCCCGGCGACGGCGATCCGCAAGGGTGGTGTTGCGTTTGCCGGTTCAGCGAGTGTGCCAACATCGTCGGTCAGCAATTTGTGACCGCGCGGCACAAACGAAGCTGCCACTGCCAACGCATAGGCAAAGATTGCCACGGGCACGCATTGGTCAGGCGCAAACAGCCCGCCATTTATCCACAACAGTGCCCAGACAAATGCGCCTGCAATGGCGCTGAAGCCCAACCACCACCAGTCGCGGGAGCGCAATTCGTAAAGTGATGCCGCAACGATGACTGCCAGGTACGTGAAAAAACCCCAGGCGCTGGGCTGGTCGGAGGGCACAAGTGCTGGCGCTGCGTAAGATCCCAGCAAGCCCAGGGCTGCGATCAGCGGCCCCTGACGGCGCGACAACCACAAGGCCGCCAATCCAATGGCAACGAGGGCCGGGAAGCACACGGACGGTGACACAAGATCATACAATGCATAAGCGGCGTAGGTGACAGCAAACGCAATTGCGAGGCCCGCAGCCGACAAGGCGGCAGGGACATAATCCTGCGTCACCATACCCATGGGCGGACGTGACCGGCGCACATACTCTCCGCCGGCCACCAACAGAGCAGCAAAGACGTAGCCGACCACCACGCGCAAGACGGGTGGAATCAGTCCGTTGTCGTGGGCGTACTTGACAAAGAGCAATCCACCCAATGCAACGGCAATGCCACCAATGACAACGAACCAGCGGCCCGCGAGGGCTTGCTCCAAACCAGCAAATCGAGGCTTGGGCAGCGGTTTTGGAACATGCGGCGGGATTGATTTTGCGGTGGCGGGTCGCGGCTCGCTCGCTTCAACCTGCGTTTTGATTGATGGTGCGACTGGCACAATCAGTGGTGTTGTTTGCACTTCAGTTGATTCCGGGGAGATCGCCGGCGTTGCCACAAAAGACTTGAGTTGGGCTTCGATGCGGTCATTGCTTTCGCGCAATTTCCGCAGCCTTCCTTCCAAAACAGAAATCTTGTTAAGGGCAATCACTGCCATAATCAGGGCGGGAATTACCAACAGAAGGGCAAACGACATGTGGAACAGGTTAGCTTGAAACCGGTGCCAGGGCCAGACCAGATATGCTGACGGTCAAGCGTCCCATGCCGGACACCAAGCGCCATTCACCAAACGCTGACCGCGCTCCAATTTGCGGATGGCCATGATTTCCTCCCCGGAAAGAACGATATCCTTGGCTGCAAAGTTGGATTTGATGCGCGCCGGATTGCTGGATGAAGGAATGATCACGTGGCCTTCTGCCATCAGGAAAGCGAGTGCGACCTGCTCTGCTGTTGCGTGGTGTTTCCTGCCGATGGCAGCGAGTATTTCATCGCCGACCACCGCACCACGGGCGAGAGGTGAATAGGCCGTCATCGAAATGCCTTTGCTGGCGGAATAGTCCACGATGGTGCGGTTCTGCAGATAAACATGGATTTCGCACTGGTTGGTGGAGATAGGGCGCGGACCCAGAATGCGGATGGCATGATCAAGGTATTTTTTGGTGAAGTTGGAAACGCCAACGTGTTTGGCAAGGCCAGCATCATAGACTTCGGCAAATTGCTGCATGTAGTCGTTGGCGTCATATTTGTCGTTGACTGATGGCCAATGCAAAAGCAGCAGATCAACTTGATCAACGCGAAGTTTGTCCAGTGATGCCTTCACATGCGGCATGATCTGGCCGGGAGCATAACTTTCGGGTGCCACTTTTGTCGTGATGAATATTTCACCGCGTGCAATGCCGCTGTCGGCAATGGCCTTGCCCACAAATTCCTCATTCTTGTAGCCTTCCGCTGTATCAATGTGGCGGTAGCCTTCGTCAAGTGCGGTGCGGACCGTGTCATAGGCCTGTTGGCCATCACGGTTCCAGGTGCCAAAACCGATTTGCGGGATGGGCCCGATCAACTTCACAGACATTGCTATACCTTTTCCCACTTGCCGCTTTTTTCACTTTTGAAAAAGGCGTCGATTATTTTCATGTTGGTGATGGCGTCGTCCACGCCCCAGTTGAGTTTCTCCTTTTTGCGCACTGCTCGACTGAAAGCTTCAGCCTGCATTTGGTACTGGTCACTCACTGGCAGCGTGCGCCAGAATCCTTCATTCATTGTCATGCCTTGCACGAAATACCTGTTTGGCTTGTCGGGTGGCGCGTTGAAGGGGATTTCGATTTCAATGCGGCCCTTGGTGCCCATGATCTGCACGCGTTGGTAAGGTGCGAGTTGGGTCGAAATAGAAAAAGTGAGGTGCCTGCCCTTGCCGAAATCGGCGAGCCCGCCCATCACACGATCCGTCTTGAATTTGGGATCACGGTCGAATGTGCCCATGACGCGTGTGGGGTCTATGCCGAAAATGTAGCGGGCGATAGTGATGGGATAACAGCCGATATCCATCAATCCGCCGCCGCCAATCTTGGCATTGTTGCGCACGTTCTTGGGATCGGCGTTAAAGTACGAGAACATGACCTGGATGGCACGTACTTCGCCAATCTCGCCTTTCTTCACGCGATCCCGCGCTTCAATCCATTGGGGATTGTGACGCACCATGAAGGCTTCCGAAATCAGAATGCCGCGCGGCACTTTCTTGAGTTTGGCGGCTTCCTTTGCATCCATCGCCACGGGTTTTTCGCAGAGCACGTGTTTGCCGGCTTTGGCGGCAGCAAGCGTGAGCGGCACATGCAGATGGTTGGGCAGCGGATTATACACAGCTTCGATTTCGGGATCAGCCAGCATCTCCTCGTAGGAGCCGTAGGCTTTCGGAATGCCCAGTTTCCTGGCAAATGCCTTTGCCGTTTTCAGGTCGCGCGAAGATATCGCCACGACATCAAGCGTTTTGCTTTTCAACATGCCGGGAATGACTTTTGCCACACCTATGTTAGCGGTTGAAATGATGCCCCATTTGACGTTTTTCATGAGTGCTTTCCTGTTACTGCGCGTGCCAGCCGCCATCGACATAAAGGGCTGACCCGTTGACGAAGCTTGACTCATCGCTTGCAAGATATAGTGCGGCGGCGGCGACCTCTTCTGGTTCACAGATTCGCACCTGCGCTGCTGCGAGTCCATCCTCGCTCCACTTTTGCCCCAGCGCGTCAAGAGCATCAATCTCGCGAAGGCCGTGACCGGTTTTGACAAAACCTGGACAAACGGCGTTGCAGCGGATGCCCTGATGGCGGAATTCAGCTGCTATGGAGCGGGCGAATTGCAGGACGGCACCTTTGGTGACGCAGTAGGCAACTTCAGCGGCAAAGCCACGCTCACCACCAATGGATGAGGTGCAGACGATGGCGCCTTTTTTCTCAGCCAGCATATCGGGCAACACTTCCTTGGTCACAAGGAACATGGACTTTACGTTGACGTCCATCTGCTTGTCCCACTCCTCCTCCGTCGTCTCCATGAAAGGGCGCACGATGAGAATGCCGGCATGATTGAAGAGTGTCTGGATCGGCCCATAGCGTTTGCGGGTTTCAGCTACCATGGCTTTCACGGATTTTGCATCTGATACATCGCACTCCGTGCAGAAGGCTGCTCCACCTTCGGCCTTGATCATGTCAACAGTCGCCTTGCCGCCGCCGTCAACGATATCTGACACGCAGACTTTAGCACCCTCACGTGCGAACAAAATCGCACCAGCGCGACCCATGCCATTTGCGGCGCCTGTAACAATGGCGGTTCTTCCTGCAAGACGTTTCATGCTATTTTCACTCCCAATCTGTCAGCAACATGCTCAGCCTTGGCGCGGATCAAACGGTCGGTAACGATGGCGATGCCTGAAATGACGAGACCTGCCAGAACACTCATGCCGAAATTGCGTTTGGCAACACCGGCAAGCGAGTCCTGGCCCAGATCATTGGTGCCGGCATACGCCGTGATGACAAGCATTGACAGTGCCATAAGGATGGTCTGATTGAGGCCGAGCAGAATTGAAGGAAAGGCAAGCGGCAATTGCACCTGGGTGAGAACCTGCCAGGGAGAACAGCCCTGCATGCGTGCAGCTTCAACGAGATGTGGCGGCACATTCCGGATTCCCTCGGCGGTGTACCGGATGGCCGGAACGATCGCAAAGGAAACAACGATCAGAATTGCAGTGAATTCTCCAGTGCGGAACAGAATGACAAAGGGAATAAGAAAAATGAAAGATGGAATGGTTTGCAAAAGATCAGCCAATGGCTCAACGATTTTCCAAACCCGGTCATTGCGCGCCGCCCAAATGCCGAGCGGAAAGCCAAGCAGTCCGCAGATCAGCACGGCTGTGCCACATTCATAGACTGAAAGACCCGTCTTGGTCCAAAGTCCGGTGATGGCGACCAACAGCGCAAGTCCCGCCCCCATAAGCGCCAAGCGCCAGCCTTTCAGCTGCCAGCCCAAAAGGCCGAGTGCGGCTGCAACGGAAATCCACGGCAGTGAGAGGAGGCCATTGCGCAGCGGGCTCAGGAACGCGGCAACGAGGAACTCGCGCAAGGCGTTCAGACTGTCGAAGAAGGTGACGTTGACCCATGTCATCAAAGTGTTCCAGAAACTGGCTGTCGAGACGGACCAGGCCTTTGGCCACATATAGAGAGGGGGGAAAATCCAAGCGAGCACGCAGGCGGCAACCAGATACACTGCTGCTGCTGTCCAATAGGGAAGGCGGTGATGAAACAGGGGAGAGGCGCTGCGTTCGGTTGGCCTGCGCGTGGCGAGTTTGCGCAGGAAGCGGTCGAGCACAATGGCAAGGATGACAATCGCCATTCCGTATTCAAGGCCCTTGCCGATGTTAAGACGGTTGAGCGCATTCCACACGTCCCAGCCAAGACCGCGCGCGCCAATGACCGAGGCGAGAATCACGAGGTTCAGTGTCAGCATGACGACCTGGTTGAGGCCAACCAGCAAGCCGCTGCGGGCGGCAGGCAAACGCACCAGCCACATCAGCTGCCATGGTTTGCAGCCCGCCATTTTTCCGAAGTCCACCACTTCGGCCGGGACTTCGCGCAAGGCGAGGTCGGTGACGCGCACCATCGGGGGTATTGCGAAAATGATGGTAGTGATGAGTGCCGCAACTGGATTAAGACCGAAGAGTGTGACGATCGGCATCATGTAAGAAAAGAACGGCATGGTTTGCATGACGTCTAGCACGGGCGTTATCCAACGCTTGGCGCGCGATGAGCGGAACGATTTCACGCCCAGCATGATACCAATGGCAAGACCGATGGGCACGGCGAAAGCAATCGACGCCAGCGTCTCCATTGTCGAATTCCACAAACCGAAGAACGCAAAGTAGAGGCATGCAGCAAACATCAGGAGCGCTGTGCGGATGCCTCCGACAAAATGTCCTGCGATGGCCGCAAGGCCGGCAATGGCGATCCATGGGATTGATGGAAATGTTTTTGGGAGCCATTGCGGTCTCTGCAGGTCTGGCGCAAGTACCGTTTGCAGGAAGCGCATGGGATAGCTCAGCATGGCAGCGAACCAGCGCGTTACCTGGTCAATCGAGAACAATCCGAAAATCTGCGAGGTGACGAGCCACTTCCAGCCACCCGTCAGAGCTTTCTCAAGGGGAATGAGTGATGCTGGCGGATCGACAATTGCCGGAAACGAATCGCGGTATGCAAGCAAAAAAACACTTGCCGCGAGCAGGGTCAACCACAGCATGCCAATTGGAGTTATCCACGTGGCGCTGCCGTGACGGACATCGAGGGTCGTCATCATGATTCGATTTCACTACCCGATAGAACAGCGATGATATCGGACGCCGACACCATTCCGATGCGCTTGCCTGACTCGTCGATGACAGCATAGGTCTTACTGCCGTCCAGTGTGGTCCTGGCAATTTCTGCCGCCAGAGCTGCAGCCGGAATTTCACCTGCGACTTTTGCGTTAGACAAGGGTCGCATGATTGATCTTGCACTGAGCACTTTGCCCTTCGGCGCATCTTTGGTGAAGGCACGGACATAATCTGTTGCAGGGTGCGCCAGGATCTCTTCTGGCGTTCCCAGCTGCTCAATGATGCCATCCTTCATGATGGCCACCCGGTCAGCGAGCCTGATTGCCTCATCAAAGTCATGCGTGATGAAGACAATGGTCTTCTGCAGCATGGACTGCAGACGGATGAGTTCGTTTTGCATTTCGCGACGAATCAGAGGATCGAGCGCCGAGAATGGTTCGTCCAGAAACCACAGGTCTGGTTTGACTGCCAGTGACCGCGCGATGCCGACACGCTGCTGCTGGCCGCCGGAAAGTTCGCGCGGATATCGGCGCTCACGGTCATTCAGCCCGACCAGATCAATCACCTCCTGGGCGCGCTTGGTGCGTTCATCGCTGCTGATGCCCTGAATGCGCAGCGGGAACGCAACATTTTCGAGCACTGTGAGATGTGGCAGGAGCGCGAAATTCTGGAATACCATGCCCATCCTGTGGCGACGGATGTCGATGAGTTCGGCATCGCTCATGGTCAAGAGGTTTTGACCATCGAGGGAAACTTCGCCAGCCGTGGGCTCTGTCAGACGCGACAGGCAACGCACCAGCGTTGATTTACCTGAGCCGGATAGGCCCATGATGACAAAGGTTTCACCACGCGTGATATCGAACGATACGTCACGCGCGCCAAAAACATAGCCCGATTTTTCGGCAGCGATGGCTTGCGCTTCCTGTTGCGAAAGCCTTTTGCCTTCAGCGACCCCGAAAATTTTCCACAGGTTGCGGCAGGATAGATGGATATCGTTTGTGGTCATCGCGGTCCTTGGCTCGAATAGCAAACGGCCACCCTTCACTTCAAATGAAGGATGGCCCATCATGGTGCAACCAATTGCTTATTCGGTCCAAGGTTTCCATGTCGCTTCGTTGGCGTCGACCCAAGCCTGAGCTACGTCAGCTACAGCCTTGCCTTCGACATCAACTTCCTTTGCGAACCCATTTACAGCTTCGATCGGCAGCGAATATTTGCTGAGCATGGCGAACGCCTTGGGGAATTTTTTTGCGGCTTCCGCATTGCCGAGTTTCTTGATGGGCCCCGTGGGCTTGCCGCAATCATGAGTTTTGTCAGGGTTTACGCCTGCCTTGGCATCATTGTAGCACTCGTCGGAATATTCGGGGAATTGCACCCATTCGCCTTCATAGACGTTGGTGGTCCAATTCGGCGAGTAAACCCAAGCCATGACTGGCGCTTTCCGCTCATAGGCCGACTTGATCTCGGCATTCAAAGTGGCGTCATTGCCAGCGTAAACCACTTCCCAATTAAGACCGAGTGCTTCCACGCGTTCCTTATCATAACCCCCCCAGCTTTGCGGGCCAGACAGATAACGGCCCTTCGCGCCCGTTTCAGCGGTCGCGAACAGCTTGGCGCAATCGTTCAAGGCTTTATAATCTGGAAGCCCAGGGCACTGTTCCTTCATGTAGCTCGGATACCACCATTCTTCCTTGGCCTTGAGACCAGTGTCACCCACATCGATAGCCTTGCCGCTATCGACTGCTGCAGCAAATTGTGGACCAGCCGTGGTAAACCAAATCTCCATGGCGAAGTCGATATCGCCTGATTCCACGCCACCAATCTGGGCGAGGTAGTCCGATGGCACCATTTCAGTGTTGTAACCCATCTTCTGCAGAATGCGCGAAGCGATTTCCGTCTGAACCTGGGTCGTGGTCCAGTCCGAGAAAGCCAGCTTCACCGGATCGGCAGATTCCGCTTCTGCTGCTGCTGCACCTGCCATGAGGGCCAGTGCCACGCTTGCACCAAATGTTAAGCGCACAATACTCTTGATCATTCCATTTCCTCCAATTGGCTTTTGTTACTTCAACGCTTGCCGTCAAGTCTCGCCGTCCAGAGTAAGCAACGACTGATTAGCATTGTCAAATGAGGAAAGCGTCACCTGCGGGCAAGGCCGCGACCCCGAGATAGCGAGCAATTGACTGCCCAATGTCCGAAAATGACGTGCGGCAACCAAGTTTTCCGGGCTTGATGTCCGGACCGTAAATCATGATCGGAACACGTTCTCGGGTGTGATCGGTGCCTTTGTAAGTTGGATCATTGCCGTGGTCGGCCGTGAGGATCAGGCGGTCGCCTTGGCGCAATTGCAAGAATATGCCGGGCAGCATCGCATCAAATTCTTCCAGCAGCCTGCCATACCCCACGGGATCGCGGCGATGGCCGTGAAGAGTGTCGAAGTCGACGAAGTTGGTCATGAGCAAGCCACCGTCGCGCAACTGTGGCACAAGTTCCGACACCTTCTTCATCATTGTGGCATTGCCAGACACCTTGACTTCTTCACCCGTGCCGACATGGCCATAGATGTCGCCAATTTTTCCAACGGAGATCACGTGACGGCCAGCATCACTCAGAATTTTCAACAGCGTTGGCGATGGCGGCACGACGGCGTAGTCCTTGCGGTTGCCGGTGCGTACGAAATCTGAAGCGCTCGCTCCCAGAAATGGCCGTGCAATGATGCGGCCGACTTTGATGTCATAGGTCAGGTCCCGTGCCACCTGGCAGACTTCATAAAGCCGATGCAGACCAAACTGCTGTTCGTGGGCGGCAATCTGAATGACGCTGTCCACGCTTGTGTACATGATGGGTTTGCTGGTGCGCACGTGTTCGTCGCCAAAGTCTTCAATCACTTGGATGCCAGAGGCGTGATTGAGCGCCAGCAATCCCGGCAGATTGCAGCGCGCACAAATGGCGTCAAGCAATTCACGCGGAAATGCGGGCTTGGTCTTCGGATAATAGTGCCAATCAAATGGCACGGGAACGCCAGCGATTTCCCAATGTCCGGTGATCGTATCTTTACCGCTGGAAATTTCGGTGGCGAATCCCCACCGACCTTTGAGTGCGGCACCTGCAAACGGATTGCGTCCGCCTGCCGCTTCTGCCGCAAGACCCAAGCCGAGCGACGCCATATGGGGCACATGCAGTGGCAGGTGATCGCAGATGTGGAGCAGCGTGTTGGCACCTTCATCGCCATAGCGTGCGGCATCGGGTGCGTTGCCGATGCCGAAGGAGTCGAGAATGAAGAGAAAGACGCGGCTCACGTCAGTCGAGGCCGATGCGCTCGATGACAGTTGGGCCACGGCGCGGTGCCGTTCCCAGCCGATACGCTTTTTTCACCAGCGTTGCGGCGTGTTCAAATGCGGCCTCGCTTTCGGCATGGATGAACGCGAGCGGTGTCCGGTTGTCCAGTTTTGTACCCTTGCCAGCCAGTTGCGACAGACCCACAGCGTGATCAATGTTATCGGTGGCGACACGGCGGCCACCGCCCAGTTCGACAACTGCCATGCCGAGCAAGCGGGTATCAACTGATTGGACAATGCCATCATCTTCGGCATGAATGGGGCGGACCAGCGCTGCTTTTTTGAGATGCTTAGTCGCACTTTGTGAAAAGCCGGACGGGCCGCCGAGCACGACCACCATTTGATCAAAGCGTTCGCAGGCCGATCCACTGTCCAATGCCGTTTGCAGTTTGGCTTTGGCTTCGACACTTGTCGCCAATCCGGCGCTGACCAGAAGTTCAATGCCAAGTGCCATCACCACGTCGTGCAGTCTTGCGTCGCGGTGTTTGCCGGTGAGGTAATCCACGGCGTTTTGCACTTCAATGGCGTTGCCGGCACAGGATGCAAGCGGTTCGTCCATGTCAGTGATCAAGGCCGTCGTGTGGAGTCCTGCGCCATTGGCGACACTGACAAGACTTTCGGCCAGTTCGCGGGCATGCGCAATATCTGCCATGAATGCACCGGAGCCGCATTTCACGTCCAACACAAGATGGCGCAATCCGGCTGCCAGTTTTTTTGACAGGATTGACGCTGTGATCAGCGCCACAGATTCAACTGTCGCAGTCACGTCGCGGATGCCGTAGAGGCGCTTGTCGGCGGGTGCAAGGTCTGCTGTCTGGCCAATGATGGCACAACCTGCTTCCCGCGTGGCCTTGCGGAAGAGTTCAAGATCTGGCTGGCTCTGGTAACCGGGAATGGAATCAAGCTTGTCCAGCGTGCCACCCGTATGGCCAAGGCCACGGCCGGAGATCATGGGAACATACATGCCGCAGGCGGCGAGCATGGGTGCCAACATCAGGGAAACATTGTCACCGATGCCGCCTGACGAATGCTTGTCGACCACGGGTCCGGGCAGGTCCCATTGCAAGATGGTTCCGGAGTCGCGCATGGCAAGGGTGAGGCCCACGGCCTCTTCGCGCTCCATGCCATTGAAGAACACGGCCATGGCAAAGGCGGCGACCTGGCCCTCAGAAACAGTGCCATTCGTAAGTCCACGGATGAAATCCTGGACTTCGTGGCGCTTGAGCGAATTGCCGTCGCGTTTTCTCCGGATGACTTCTTGTGGCAGCATTACTTCATGTCTTTCAGAAAGCGGGTGAGCAGGCGTTTCATCTTGTCAGCGGCTTTCATGCCCTCGCGTTTGGTTTCTTCGTGCGATGGTGAAGCACCCTTGAGGCCAGCAGCAAGATTTGTAATGACGGAGAGGCCAGCGACGCGGAGCCCCAACCTTCGCGCCATGATGGTTTCGGGCACGGTGGACATGCCGACGGCAGTTCCACCAATGATCTGGAACATGCGGATTTCGGCGGGTGTTTCAAACGAGGGGCCGGAATACCAACAGTAGACGCCTTGTTTGAGCGGTATCTTTTCTTTCTTGGCCGCTGCCAGCAAAGCTTTGCGCAAGGCAGGATCATAGGCATGAGTCATCGGCACGAAATTCTCGTCGCCGTGCTGGCCAATGAGCGGATTCATGCCGGCGCAGTTGATGTGATCGGTGATCATCATGATTGATCCGGGCGGCATGGAGAGTTTAAGTGAACCTGCGGCATTGGTCAGAACAAGCGTCTCAATGCCGGCTTCTTGCAATTGTTCCAGAACGGGGCGCATCACCGCCGCATTGCCTGACTCATAGGGATGTGCGCGACCACCGAGGACGGCGACGTCCTTGCCGCCGAGTTGTCCGACGACAAGTTTGCCGGAGTGACCCGATATTTTCGGAACCGGGAAGCCGGGAAGCTCCGTGTACAGAGTGATGATGGGACTATCGACCGCCGTGATGATATCGCCAAGTGCTGAGCCGAGGAGGATGGCGGTTTTGGGGTAGTAAGTGCCGAATGATTTTGAGAGTGCGCTCATTTCAAATTCTCCGGCCCGAAGGAAGCGGGCAGCAGTTCATCCAAGGTGAAGGTGCGGATCAGTGTACCATGTTCCGTGCAGCAGTGTATCTCCACGCCGCCGCCAGCGAACTCGCGGATTTTCTGGCGGCAGCCGCCGCAAGGGGTGCAGAGCGTGGCACCATTGCCCATGACCACAACTTCGGTGATGCGTTTGCCGCCTGCCATGATGAGGGCGGAAATGGCGGATGGTTCCGCGCACCAGCCTTGCGGGTAGGCGGCGTTCTCGATGTTGCAGCCGCCAAATACGCGGCCCTGTTCATCGCGCATCGCCGCACCAACGAAAAACTTTGAATAGGGCGCGTGGGCCTTGGCGCGGGCGGCGATGGCGGCTTCAATGAGATCACGCATTAACGATCCTTGCTGTAGGGAATGCCGCTGGCCCGTGGTGGAATGCTCTTGCCGATAAATCCTGCCAGCAGCACCACCGTCATCACATAGGGCAGCATGTTGATGAACTGCACCGGAATCACAAAATCACCAACTTTGAAGCCCTGCATGCGCAAGCCCACGGCCTGCAAATATCCAAACAGCAAACACGCCCACATCGCTGGCCACGCCCGCCAACTGGCAAAAATCAGCGCCGCCAAAGCCATGAAGCCGCGTCCCGCCGACATGTCACGCACGAAGGAGCCTTGCAGGGCCACTGAAAGATAGGTGCCTGCAAATCCGCACAGCACACCTGCAATGATCACGGCTTGATAGCGCAACTTCGCAACTGAAATCCCTGCCGTGTCGACAGCATGCGGATTTTCACCCACGGCACGCAGCCGCAAACCGAAGCGGGTTTTCGCCAATGCCCACGCACTCAATGCAACGAGGATGAATGCGAGATAAACCAGCACCGAATGACCGGAGATGATCTTGAGATACGACAGCATTTCAGTGCCGGGAATGTTGAACACCGGGAACTGCGCATCCGGTGGCAAAGGCGGTGTGCGTCCGCCTTCCTTGAACCATTCATTGCCCAACACCACCGCAAGTCCCGCTGCCAACATATTGATGGCCACACCGGAAACCACCTGGTTGCCGCGCTGGTTGATCGACGCATAGCCGTGCATCAGCGAGAAGCCGACCGACACTACAATGGCCAGCAGCAATGCTACCCACGGCGAGCCATAATAAGCACCCGCTGCCGCCGCTGTGAAAGCCGCTGCCAGCATCTTGCCTTCAAGACCAATATCAACAATGCCGGAACGCTCCGACCACAGGCCAGCAAGACACGCAAAGATCAGCGGCACCGACATGCGGATGGTGGAGGACAGTGTTTCGGGGCTGAAGAGAATGTCAAACAGCATTCGCTAATCCTCCGCCTTGAAGAACAGCGCAGTGAGCCAAGGCCGGAAAGCCTGTTCCAACGCACCCATGAACAAAATGATCAGACCTTGAATTACAACCACCATGTCGCGGTTGATCTGTTGTTTGGCGAAGGAAAGCTCCGTGCCGCCCTGATAAAGCAGGCCGAACAGGAGTGCGGCAAAAACAATGCCAATGGGATGATTGCGGCCCATCAATGCAACGGCAATGCCGACGAAGCCCGCACCTTGCACATATTCCAGCAACAGCCGGTGCTGTGCGCCAAGTACTTCATTGACGGCAACGAGGCCTGCAAGACCACCGGAGACAGCCATGGCAATCATGATGATGCGGTCGGGCTTGATGCCGGCATAGACAGCGGCATCGGTGTTCAAGCCCACGGCGCGGATTTCGTAGCCGAGTTTGGTGCGCCACAACAGATACCACACGGCCCAGGCCGCGAAGATAGAAAGAAAGAACGTGAGATTGAGCGGTGAAGCACGGAGTTTATAGTCGAACAGCGCCAGTAGCGGCTCACGAAGCAACTCGTGAAAGGTCGGAATATAGGCTACGGTCAGCTCGCGGCTTTCAACAGCCATCTTGCCTATCGGTCGGAACCAGTCCTTGATCAAATAAACCATCAGGCTCGAGGCGATGAAGTTGAACATGATGGTGGTGATGACGATGTGGCTGCCGCGCTTGGCCTGCAACACACCCGGCACCCAGCCCCAGAACGCGCCGAACAGGGCCGACGCCATGATCGCAAGTGGCAGCAGCAGCGGCCATGGCAGAAAATCCAAACTCAGGCCCACCATCGCTGCACCAAGGCCAGCGAAGTAGGCCTGCCCCTCGCCACCAATGTTGAACAACCCTGCATGAAACGCGACTGCCACGCACAGACCGGTGAAGATGAAATTGGTGGCGTAGTACAGCAGATAGCTCCAGCCCTTGATGGAGCCGACTGCACCCTTGACCATGATGCCGATGCACTCAATCGGATTTTCACCAATGGCGATAAAGATGATCGACGTTGCGATCAGTGCCAGCAGCAGATTGAGCAGCGGGATCAGCCCGACGTCAACCCAAGTTGGGAGATCGGCGCGTGCTGACATCACGCGGCATCCCTGGTGACGCCCGCCATCAGCAGGCCACACTCGCGCTCATCGGCCTCGCTGCCAAGTTCGCCCATCACTTTTCCTGCAAACATCACGATGATACGGTCGGATAGGGAGCGGATCTCGTCGAGTTCCACCGACACCAGCAGGATCGCCTTGCCCGCATCGCGCAAGGCGATGAGGCGCTTGTGGATAAACTCGATCGCACCAATGTCAACACCACGCGTGGGTTGGCCGACGATCAGGAGGTCGGGATTGCTTTTCATCTCGCGGGCGATGATGAGTTTCTGCTGGTTGCCGCCGGAAAACTTGGCGCTTTTCAACAGCGGATCAGCGGGTCGCACGTCGAACTCCGTCATCTCCTCAAGACTGCGCTTGATTACGGCGCTACGGTCGAGGCGGAAACCCTGCCCCAAAGCCTGGTCATGTTGCCAACCGAGAATGGCGGATTCAGAGGCATCAAAACTGGTGATCAGCCCGCGATGCTGCCGATCTTCCGGCACATGCGCGAGACCTTCGGCACGCACGTGCGCGGGGTCACCCAGAATTCCAATGTCCTTGCCTTCAAAAATGATCTGGCCGGAAGCAGGCTTGGTGATGCCCGCAATGCAATCGAGCAGTTCCGATTGGCCATTACCCGAGACACCGGCGATGCCGACGATCTCCCCTTTTCGCACCTGAAACGACACACTGTCGACACGCGCAATGCCCTTGCGGTCGCGCCAGGTGACGTTCTTGATATCAAGCACAACTTCGCCTGGATGTGCAGCACCCTTTTCGACGCGCAACAAGACCCGCCTTCCAACCATTGCTTCAGCGAGTTCGCCGACATTGGTTTTTTTCGTTTCAAAATCCGCCACAAGCTCGCCACGGCGCATCACGGACACGCGATCCGTGATCGCCATGATCTCGCGCAGCTTGTGGGTGATGAGGATCACTGTCTTGCCCTGATCGCGCAAAGTACCAAGAATGCGGAACAGATGATCGGCTTCGTCAGGGGTGAGAACACCGGTGGGTTCATCGAGGATCAAAACCTGTGCGCCCTTGAAAAGCGCTTTCAGGATTTCAACACGCTGTTGCAGGCCAACCGGCAAATCACCGACCACGGCGTCGGGATCAACTTCGAGTTCATACTCTTTTGCAAGCCGTGTCAGTTCAGCGCGCGCCTTCGAAAGCGCGGGCCCGATCAACGCACCACCTTCGGCACCCAGCACGACGTTTTCCAGCACGGTGAAAGGATCGACCAGCATGAAGTGCTGATGCACCATGCCGATGCCGAGCGAAATCGCATCGGTGGACGTCTTGATCTTGACCGGCTTGCCATTGACGCGGATTTCACCTGAGTCCGCTGCGTAGAAGCCGAACAGGATCGACATCAAGGTCGATTTGCCCGCACCGTTTTCACCGATGATACCGTGGATCGAGCCTTTGGCAATCGACAGGCTCACGTCCTTGTTGGCGTGAACCGCACCGAAGCGCTTGTCGATGTTGATCAGTTCAATGGCTGGAACTGGAATCATTGCTGCCCTGTTTCCTTCTCCCCTTGCGGGAGAAGGTGGATCGCGCATTCGGCGCGAGACGGATGAGGGGATGGTCCAACGAATTCTGCCAGCGACAGATCCAGCGGTACCAACCCCTCATCCGGCGCTTTGCGCCACCTTCCCCCGCAAGGGGGGAAGGGGTGAATTGTTAACTTCTGAATTACTCAACCGGGCACTTGTTGTCCGACATGTAGTCGTGCACCTTGATGGTGCCGGCAATAATGTCAGCCCTGGCTTTTTCAACTGCGGCAGCCATTTCGGCTGACACAAGCGCCTTGTTGTTGTCGTCCATGGCATAGCCCACGCCGTCCTGGGCGAGGCCCATGGCCTGCAAGTTGGCAACGCCGCCTTTGAAGCTGCCGTCCTTGCCGGATTTCATGACGTTATAAACAGCGACGTCGACGCGCTTCAGCATCGAGGTCAGCACCTTGCCGGGATATAGATAGTTCTGGTTGGCATCGACACCGATGGAGAGTGCGCCACCTTCAGATGCAGCCTTCAGCACGCCCAGTCCGGTCGCTCCGGCGGCAGCGTACACCACGTCCGAACCCTGGCTCATCTGGCCTTTGGTGATTTCACCACCCTTCACCGGATCGTTCCAGGCGGCACCCGTATCACCCGTCATGTTCTGGATGACCTTGGCGTCGGCCTTCACCGATTTGACGCCCTGGGCATAGCCGCAGGCGAATTTGCGGATCAGAGGAATGTCCATGCCACCGACGAAAGAAACAGTGCCGGACTTCGAGGCCATGGCCGCCATCACGCCGACAAGATAGGAACCTTCATGTTCATTGAACACGATGGACTGCACGTTCGGAAGATCGACAACCATGTCGACGATGGCGAATTTCAGGTCAGGATATTCCTTGGCCACTTTTTCAACGGCTGCGGCCTGGGCAAATCCAGCGGCAATGATCGGCGAATAGCCCTGGTCGGCGAAGTTGCGGATCGCCTGTTCGCGCTGGGCTTCGTTGGCGATTTCGAACTCGCCATACTGCACGCCCGTGTCGGCCTTGAACTTTTCCGAACCATTGAACATTGACTCGTTGAAGGATTTGTCAAACTTGCCGCCGATATCAAAGACGATGGCTGGTTTGTCGTCAGCGGCAAACGCCGATACAGCCATCATGGCTGTAAGTGCTGCTGCGCCGAGTAATTTCTTGATCATGATTATCTCCCTGTTGTGCAAAATCCGAAAATTTGACCGGCTGATCAAGCCATGCCCCAATTGACGACAAAATCATGTGTTTGGCAAGCGGGGTTGAAAGTCTGTTGAAGGCATCACATATGGACAGCGAAGGAAATTGCCTGCTGGTGGACGGCATGATTGTGGCAGGGGCCGGGTTTTGAACGAAATGTTAGCAATTGAACTGCGAAAATCAACCCCGGACAGGGTGGTGCGCCGCATTGAGATGAGTGAGTGAGACCATGGACAAGACAGTTTTCAGATTGACCGACAAACAATTCTCCCACCTGGGTGGTGGCGTGATTGGTTATGTGAAAGAAATTGCCGGCGAGGACGCAACAGCGTTGCTGGGCCAAAGGTTTGCAGTTCCGCCACAGGCCAGACTGTTTTGTTTGTACAATGCTGACGGCACGCCGATTTCTATTTCAGGTTCGCGTGAAGCGGCCGTGGTCCAAGCCATGGAACACGACCTGATTACCACAAGCCTGCATTGACGGGCTGGCGCAAGTTGTCTGCCTAAGCCGCACTGGCCGCTGCCGGGGCCTCGGTGAGTACCGCATAAAGTCCCTCGGCTGAATCGGTGCCGCGCAACTTGGCCACTTTGAGAGGCTCGCGCAGCAACCTTGATATCCGTGCCAGTGCCGTCAAGTGATCTGCGCCAGCATGCGTCGGAGCAAGAAGGGCAAAAACGAGATCGACGGGATCACCATCGATACTTTCAAAAGGCACTGGTGTCGCCAACCGGGCAAACAGCCCGTGCACACGTTTGATGCCGGCCATCCGGCCATGTGGGATCGCAATCCCCTGGCCCAGTCCGGTTGAACCCAGTTTCTCGCGGGTGTTGAGGACCTCAAAAATCTGCCGCTGGTCGATTCCCACAAGGGCGGAAAACGATTGTGACAATTCTTGCAACAACTGTTTCTTGTTCTGCGCTTTCAAGCGCGACAGTACCGCGCGTGGCTCGATGATTTCAGAGAGATTCATGGCAGGTCATTCCGGCGTTCAGATCGACTGGTGCGCTTGGTCAGGCGCTGGAAACTGGTTCTTGCAGGTGAATGGCATTGGTCAAGTGATTCCCTGTTAGCCGATATTTTAGCACACATGGGCTTTGCGTGTGCCAACGTCAACGGCTGGATTTCGGCCCCCTGTCGGGTGCGCGTCAACGACGGCCACGGACCTCGCGCCGGCGCTGCACTGAAGATGGTATATTCAATGATTCCCTATATTTAGCGATGGTTCTCCGGGCAATTTCAATGCCGGATTTGCGCAGTTCATCGACCAATGTGTCATCAGAAAGGACGGCGTCGGGCTTCTCATTGGCGACAAGTTCTTTGATGCGGTGGCGCACGGCTTCGGCACTGTGGCTTTCACTGTCTGAACTCGACGAGGCAATGGCATTGGTGAAGAAAAATTTCAGTTCAAACACACCACGCGGGGTTGCCATGTACTTGTTGGATGTCACGCGGCTGATGGTGGATTCATGCATGCTGACACTCTCGGCCACCGTCTTGAGGGTCAGGGGCCGCAAATGCTGAACGCCATGCACCAGAAACGCATCTTGCTGGCTGACAATTTCGCGCGATACCTTGAGGATGGTCTGGGCGCGCTGATCAAGACTCTTGATCAGCCATGTGGCCTGCGCCTGTGCCGAACTCAGGAATGCCTTGTCCTCTTCCTTCTGAACACCTTTGCCGACACGGGTTACATATTGGTTGTTCATGATCAGGCGCGGCAGTGAATCGGCGTTGAGTTCGATGATCCACGTGCCATCGGGTGCGGCGCGCACGGAGACATCAGGTATCACCGGTGAAATCGGTTCCGATCCAAACGCAAGTCCGGGCTTCGGATTCAGTTTGCGCAGTTCGGCCACCATGTCGTGGATGTCGTCAAGGCTGGCCTTGCATATGGATTTGAGTTGCTGGAAGTCGCGCTTGGCCACCAACGGCAAATTGGCAATCAGCGCGTCCATCACGGGATCGAGGCGGTCCAGCTCTTTCAATTGCAGACGGAGGCACTCGGCCAGATCGGCAGCAAAGACACCTGTCGGCTCAAAGGATTTCATGATTGCCAAGACACTTTGCAGATGTTCCGGCGTGCAGCCCAACTGTTCGGCGACGGCGGCCACATCCACGGCGAGGTAGCCTGCCTCATTGACCATGCCGACCAGGTACTGGCCGATTGCCAGATCACTGGCGCTTTTGAAATGGAGATTGAGTTGACGGGTCAGGTGCTCGGCCAGCGTTTCCTGACGCGAAACGCTCTCGGCGGCATCCGGCATTTCGCCATCCATGGATCCCTGCCCGGATGACCGCAGCGTCGACCAATTCGAATCCTGTGGTCCCGGTGCCATCGGCTGTGTGGCGATGGTTGGCGTGTTGTCACCTTCAAAGTCGGTTGATTCAGAGGCTGGTTCCGACGCGGTGCCCGGTTTTGAAAATGTTGTGTCGAGCGAGTCCGGCTCGGTTGCCTGCTGGGAACTGGCGGGCGGGACGGCAGCATCGCTCCCCTCATCACGCTCGAGCAGAGGGTTGCGCTCCAGTTCGGTCTCGACAAATGACTGCAGCTCAAAGCTCGACATCTGCAACAGCTTGATTGCCTGTTGCAGTTGCGGGGTCATCACCAAGGATTGACCCTGTTTGAGGACTAGTCTCTGACCAAGTGCCATGCGAACGGACCTAGCAGAAGACCTGTAACATGTGGTGAACGGGGCCGAAAGCGCAGTCTCCAGTGGAGGCAAGAAGAATGTCTGCTTGACTCAGCAACCACGTCGGAACAAAAGATGAACTACTGGCGGTTACGCAGCCTGCCAGCTAGTGTGCGGGCTGGGAGATTCGGGAGCTGCAGATGACCAACGCGCTTTATTACGGCGACAATCTTGCGGTGCTGCGCGTGCACATCAAGGATGAGAGCGTTGATCTTGTCTATCTCGACCCGCCGTTCAATTCCAACGCCAACTACAATGTGCTGTTCAAAGCCCCGGGCGGCGAGCAATCGCAGGCACAGATCGAGGCCTTCGAAGATACCTGGCACTGGAACGATGTGGCCGAACTCGCCTTTGACGAGGTGATGCAATCCGGCAATTCCAACGCGGCAGACATGCTGCGGGCCATGCGCGGGTTTCTCGGCCAGAACGACATGATGGCCTATCTCGCCATGATGGCCGTGCGCCTGATAGAGTTGCACCGTGTCTTGAAGAAGACGGGGTCGCTGTATTTGCACTGCGATCCCACGGCGAGTCACTATTTGAAGATTTTGCTGGATGCGGTGTTTGGAAAAGCAAGTTACCTGAATGAAGTTGTTTGGAAAAGAACGTCGAGCCATAATTCCGCACGCCGTTGGGGACCAGTTCACGACACAATTCTGGTCTATGCAAAAGACACGAACTATATTTGGAATACCGTTTTTGAATCCTACGATGAAGCTTATCTTGATCGTTTTTACCGTTTTGAGGATGACAAAGGTCGTTTCCGCATTGGCGACCTGACAGGTGCCGGGACTCGCAAGGGCGACTCGGGACAACCGTGGCGAGACGTTGACCCTAGCAATTCCGGCAGACATTGGGCGGTCCCTACATCTGTCGTAGTGCGAAGCGGACTTAACGGGGATTTTGAAGCACGGAGTGTGCAAGGCAAATTGGACAAACTCGACGAACTTGGTCTGATTTATTGGCCGCCCGCAGGAAAAGTTCCTCAGTTTAAGCGGTATCTTGATATTGCCAGAGGCGTTGCAATTCAGGATATGCTTACAGACATAAAACCAATTTCGTCACAAGCAACAGAACGCCTCGGCTACCCTACGCAAAAACCCGTGGCCCTGCTTGAACGCATCCTCGCTGCCTCTTCCAACGAAGGCGATGTCGTGCTGGATCCGTTTTGCGGTTGCGGCACAACGGTTCACGCCGCGCAAAAACTGAACCGCCAATGGATCGGCATTGATGTGACGCATCTTGCCATTTCACTCATCGAGAAGCGCCTGAAAGACGCTTTCCCCGGCGTTCAGTTTGACGTGCACGGCACACCGAAAGACGAAGCAGGTGCCCGCGACTTGGCCCTGCGCGACAAATATCAGTTCCAGTGGTGGGCCGTGTCGCTCGTTGATGCAATTCCCTTCGCAGGCAAAAAGAAAGGTGCTGATGGCGGCATTGACGGCCTGATCTATTTCAAGCCCGATGGCAAAACCACTGAACGTGCGATCGTGTCGGTGAAAGGTGGCGACAGTGTTTCCGTTGCGATGGTGCGCGATTTGAAAGGCGTCATCGAACGCGAGAAAGCGCCCCTCGGCATTTTCCTCTCGCTCGCTGAACCCACCAAACCCATGATCGCTGAAGCCGCTTCCGCTGGGATTTACGAAACCGGTCATGGCAAGTTTCCGAAACTGCAAATCATCACGGTCGCTGAACTCTTCGCCGGAAAACGCCCGCAAATTCCATTTGGACATTCTGAAGGATTCAAGAAGGCGGGCCGCGAAAAATCCGGCAAGCAAGAAAAACTGCTGTAATCCCTCGCCGCGTTGCACAGGGAGATGGTGTGTTTGAACAATCCAGCACCTGCAAAATACTTCTTGACAATAATCCTATAATGTGTATATGGTCCCTTGCCGCTCCATCGGGATCCTGTTCGCGACGGTGAACCGGAGGGAGTTTCTGCCCATCGCAAGATGTGCAGGCGGCGGCGGGCTTGCGGAAAGGCGTATCGTGCGTTGATCCCCGGGTTTGCAGCAGTCTACCCCGGTTACTACGGACCGGGCCACTAATGTGGGCGCATACAGGTGGCAGGCGAGCAATTGCCGCTCCCATCCGGGAACCACCTGCCGGTTGGACCATGCTTTGCGTGGCATCCGGTCAAAACGGCGCGAAATGCCAAGCTGTTGCAGATAAACCTGTCATGCGCGTGGGGTTACCCCAGCGATTTCACATAGCGACTTTAAGCCAGTCGCATTAACGCCAGGGTAACCCCGCGCGTCCCTTCTACTTTTTCCACCCGGAATGCCGGGTGCACATGAGCCGGACGGCTGCCGTAATGGTGGAGCGTGAATTCGATTCAGATGAAATGGATCACCCATACAGGCTGAATTCCTCGCCGAGGTAATAGCGGCGCACATCCGGGTCGTTGACGATGTCCGCCGGGTGGCCCTCGGTCAGGACCTGGCCTTCGTGGATGATCAGGGCACGATCGATAAGGTCGAGGGTTTCGCGGACGTTGTGATCCGTAATAAGCACCCCGATTTTCCGAGCGGTAAGCTTTCGCACCAGGGCGCGAATATTACCGACTGCAACCGGGTCAATTCCGGCGAACGGTTCGTCGAGGAGGATGAACTGGGGGTTGGCGGCAAGGGCGCGCGCGATTTCGACACGTCGGCGTTCCCCGCCAGAGAGCGAAACAGCCGGCGAATGCCGGAGGTGGGATAAATCGAACTCATCATACAACTCACGCAACACACGCTCGCGTTCGGATCGATTGGGCTCGTGGAGTTCCAACACCGCACGCAGATTCTGTTCCACCGTGAGGCCGCGGAAAATCGAACTTTCCTGCGGCAGATAGCCAATCCCGAGGCGGGCCCGCTGATACATGTGCAGCCTCGTGATATCGACCCCGTCGAGCGAGATTGTGCCCCGGTCCGACGCCACCAAGCCTGTGATCATGTAGAACACAGTGGTTTTGCCGGCTCCATTGGGCCCAAGCAGGCCAACAGCCTCACCACGCCGCACGGAGAGCGATACATCCCGGACGATGGGCCGGTTCCCGTAGCTCTTGGCGAGCATGATGGCTTCCAAACCTGGCGAGGCACTCCGGCTTGCAGTTCGGAGAGAATCGAAAGAGTCAGTTACCGCTCGCGGAGCCATGGGAGCTTTGCCGGCCATCGGCCTGGAATGATTTGCACCATGCTGCGCCACGTTATCTCGAACCATTTACGTTAAATTTGGATGAAGAATTCACTTCGGGACGAAGCTGCCTTTGACCCTGCCGCCCGTCATGACCGTGCGTTTGGTTTTGAGGTTAACATTGAGTTTCTGGCCACGCACCACATTCTTGTTTTGAACCAACTTGACGTTGCCGCTGGCCACAAGGCGGTCTTCCTGCTCATAGATTTCCGCCGTTTCACTGGTGATGGTTTCGCTGTCGGTCTTGATAAAGACGTTGCCTTTGGCATTGAGGACGGTCACTTCGCTCTTGCTGGTGCCGTCCGGCTGTTTGACATCAGTGCTGTTGACCACGAGTTCGTCGCTCTTGATCGTGGTGCCGTCACGGACAACCACAACATTGCCGCGCCAGATGGTCCTGTTCTCGGCATCGATCACTTCCAACTCGTCACCTTCGATGGTCACTTCGTCCTGCTCTTGGGCGTGAGAAGTCACCGCACCAGCCAGCATGGCAAGCGTCATCAGCAGTATTCGATCCGTCCGTCCCATCAGCTTCTCCACACCTTCAGCGTGACGTCGCGTAGCGCGCCTTCACCCGTCCCTTGAATAGCAGTCTCTCACCGTTGCTGTTAGTCACGAGATGATCGGCTGTCACGAAACCATTTTCCATTGTCACTTCAACCGGTGACGTCGACTTGAATGACCGGGTGTCGGTGTCCACTTCGGCACTTTTCATCCTGGCCACCATTTTGGTGTTGTCACTGATCGTTACATCGCCGGAAACATCAAGTCTTTTTGTCTTCTGGTTGAACTGGGCCTGGGCCGAAGTCACGGCATAGGCCTTGCCTTCAGGCCGGGCAAAGGTGCTGTCCACGGTTTCGAGATGTACAACTTCCGAACGGGATTTGTCCTGGATGCCTTTCTCGGCCTTGATTGTGAAGGGCAGCTGATCTTTGTCCACACCGGAGATTTCGGCCTTGGTGGCAGTCGCTTGTGCGGGAAACTGGGGAGGTGAAACAGTGGCACCCGGTGTGGCGACAGGCTGAAGGGCTTTGACTGCAACAACGGCTGCCGCAGCTGCGGCCACGGCCATGATGGCATAGAGGGCAAATCCGGCATTGCGCGCACGGTTGCGCGCACGGAATGCGTGGTTGGCGGTTTGCTGGCTGTCAATGGGCAAAGATGTCTTCTTCCGGCCAGCCCATGAGATCAAGCTCGGCACGGTGCTGAACAAAGTCAAAGCAGGCACGGGCGATATCCTGGCGGCCCTCGCGTTCCAACATCTGATCCAGCCTGGTTTTGAGTTCGTGCAGGTAAACCACGTCTTGTGCCGCATACTGCTTTTGCGCATCGCTCAGGACATGCGTACCCCAGTCTGAACTTTGCTGCTGCTTGTTGAGTTCGATACCGAGCAGTTCCTTGACCAAATCTTTCAGGCCGTGCCGGTCGGTGTAAGTGCGGGTGAGGCGCGAGGCAATCTTGGTGCAGTAGACGGGCGTCGTCACAGCTCCCAGATGATGCTTCAAGGTCGCCACATCAAAGCGGGCAAAATGGAAAATCTTGATGACGCCCGCATCTTCCAGCAATGCCTTGAGGCGCGGGGCCTGCATGGTTTTGGCGTCAATCTGCACCACGAGGGCGTTGCCGTCGCCGGTCGACAGTTGAACCACGCACAAACGGTCGCGCTGGGGCTTCAGGCCCAAAGTTTCAGTATCAATGGCAACAGCGGAACCGGCGATGAAGTCAGCGGGCAAATCGCCGCGGTAGAGTTTTACAGCCATGGGTAGCGCCTGCGCCCGCAAAGTGGTGAAAACATGGTGCCCTGAAGAGGACTCGAACCTCCACGATGTTACTCGCTAGTACCTGAAACTAGTGCGTCTACCAATTCCGCCATCAGGGCACAGGTTCTATGGGCAGGCTCATAGGGGGCGGTGGTACTGGATGTCAACTCATGCGCTGCAGCGAATTATGATCACAGCAAATTTGATGGTCCTGACTCCAGAACCGCAAGTTCATCACCGACAGAAATGCGGCCCGGGCCGTCCGAGATGAGGTTCTGGCCAAAAATGATCTCCCCATCTGATGCGCGGTGCATCTTGCCGAGCGTTGCGAGAGGCTCGTTGGCAGGGGCCGTAGCGCCCGTGTCGGGATCAAGCGTTGTCACCACGCAGCGGCCACACGGCCGTGCGACGCGAAACTGGACAGCACCGATCTGGATGCGCCGCCATGTGTCTTCCACCCATGGCTCGACACCAGTGACAACAATGTTTGGGCGGAAGCGCCGCATATCGAGATCAAAACCTACACGGACTTCCAAATCCTGCAGCGAAGCTTCCGATGCGAGCAGGATCGGGTAGCCATCTGCAAAGCTGACATGATCGCCGGGCGTGGAGTATTTGGGGTTCACGGCGCGGCCTGCGACATTTTCGAGATAGACCAGCCGAACCTTCCTGCCGAAAATGTCTGACAGGAATGTGCTGGACTCATCGCTAGCGTGGCGGGCTTCGACTTCGCTGCGCCAGATCGTGACGATTGACGTTGGTGCAGATGCACCGGGCACACCGACAATGATTGTTCCCCGGCTAGGATGCGCGACGCGGAGCATGTCGTCCACTTCAAAGGCCTCGATCTGAGAGAGTTCGAAGTGTTGGCGAATGGTCTGGAATTTTCCATTTTCGTCCACCACCATCCAGCGGCGGTCGCCTGCGAGACCGATGAGATCGACTTCAGCTGACTGGACAGAAACACCTTTCATGCTTTTGACCGGATAGATGGACAGAGATGCTATCGTCGTCATTGTGCGGCAAGGCTCCTGGGTCGCTGTCAATGGGTCATGCCCGAAACTCAATCAACATCGCAAGAGACTGGCTGGCTTTTCAGTGAGCCGCTGTGGTCCTTTGTGAACCGCGTTGCCGAGGCGGGATAGTCGGTGAGGTAGTGAGCCGGCCTGACAGGGCGAGCCAACAGCTCGCCGCCGCAATTGGGGCAGATGCCATTGAAATGAGCTTCTGCGCAATCGGCGCAAAACGTGCATTCAAAAGTACATATTCTTGCCTCCTTGCTTTCTGGCGGCAGGTCTTTGTCACAGCATTCGCAATTGGGTTTCAAGATGAGCATTGTGGGTCTTCCATGTCGGCACCTGTAGACTAACATCAAGCAATTTGGCATAAATGCCAATATGCCCTCGTTTCATGCCAAAAAACACAGCCCGCAGCCTGGCAAGAGGATTGTCTTTATGATCTTTCCGCAGATCAAACTGCTGGACATAGCCGGGCCTCTGCAAGTCTTCACGGATGCCTGCCGCGAAAGCCGTGCCCAGTACGAGGTCACCGTGGTCTCGCTTACGGGTGGGAAGATTGCAACGGACACGGTGTTGCCGGTCACAGCGAGCGCGGCCAAGCCCTGGAGAAACCGGAGCATCGATACGCTGATCGTTGCCGGGGGGAATGGCTCTCGTGCGGCGTCGCGCAACGCCAAGCTCGTGTCTGCTGTCAGGCAAATGGCTAGCCGCTCGCGCCGGGTTGGGTCCGTTTGTTCTGGCGCATTTGTAACAGCAGCAGCCGGGCTCTTGGACAATCGCCGTGCGGTGACACATTGGGATGCATGCGCCGAGCTTGCGGAGACCTACCCAAAAATTCGTGTTGAAACAGATCCCATTTACATCAAGGACGGTAATGTTTGGTCGTCCGCTGGTGTGACGGCTGGCATCGACATGGCATTGGCGATGGTTGCCGAGGATTTTGGCAAGGCCGCGTCACTCGCGGTCGCACGGTCCCTAGTGTCATTCATGGTCCGGCCCGGCGGCCAGTCGCAGTTCAGCGCTGCACTTGTCAGCCAGTCCGCAGACACGCGGGGACAGTTCGATGATCTGCACGGCTGGATTCTCGGCAATCTCAAGTCTGACCTCAGTGTTGAGAGGCTTGCCGCGATCGCCAAAATGAGTTCCCGAAATTTCTCTCGGATTTATGCATCTGAAATCGGCATCTCGCCAGCCAAGGCTGTTGAAGCATTCCGGCTGGAAGCCGCACGCAGATTGCTAGAGGACACCAGCTACTCCATCAAGGAGGTTGCCCGCACGTGCGGCTTCGGCGATGAGGAGCGGCTGCGGCGGTCCATGCAACGCAGTCTGCATGTTTCCCCAAGCGACTATCGGCAGCGCTTTGCACTGTGACCATTCAAATGCCCAGTTGCCCATCCGCACCCACTTCGGCTAGGAGGGCCACATGAATATTTCCAGTTCTGACAAGCTCATCACCGTCATCGGAGGCTCTGGCTTTGTCGGGCGGCATGTGGTGCGAAGTCTCGCACGGCGCGGATATCGCGTCCGTGTGGCGTGTCGACGACCAGATCTTGCCGGGCATTTGCAACCACTTGGCACGCCCGGCCAGATCATGCCGATGCAGGCGAATGTACGCTATCCTGCATCACTGGCAGCCGCCTGCGAGGGTGCTTATGCGGTTGTCAATTTAGCCGCAGTGCTTTTCAATGCCGGTGGGCAGACGTTTGACGGCTTGCATGTGTTTGGGGCCGAAGCCTCGGCCAAAGCCGCGAAGGCAGCGGGTGCGCACCTCTATATCCAGATGTCGGCACTTGGGGCATCGGTAGATGCCGGGAGCAACTATTCCCGGTCGCGCGCGGAAGGTGAATTGAAAGCCCGGGCGGCGTTTCCCGGGGCGAGTGTCGTTCGTCCCTCCATCGTTTTTGGGCCGGAGGACAATTTTTTCAACCAGTTCGCTGCAATGGCGCGCTTTTCACCGGTGATGCCCCTGATTGGTGGCGGTGAAACCATGTTCCAGCCGGTGTTTGTGGGTGATGTGGCGGAAGCCATTGCCACGCTGATTGATCGCGGTGTGGCCGATGGCAAGACCTATGAACTCGGAGGCCCGGACCGCATGAGCTTCCGGCAGATTTTTGAATTCATCCTGAAAACCACACAGCGCAAGCGCCTGCTTGTTCCTGTCCCATGGGTGGCATCAAAAACCTTGGCGTCTATCTTGGGACTTTTGCCAAGTCCGAAACTTACGCTTGATCAAGTGGAAACATTGCGTTCGGACAATGTGGTGAGTGAAGCTGCGGCAGAAGACAAGCGCAATTTGGCGGGACTTGGCGTTGCGCCGACATCGGTTGCAGCCATTGTTCCGAGTTATCTCTACAGATACCGCAAGTCTGGTCAGTTCACCGCACCGAGCGGGATCCCGGAATAAATTGCGGCAAGCAAGCCGACGCCCAGCAGCACACGGTAAATCACGAAGGGCAGGAAGCTCATGGTGCGCAGCAAGCGCATCAGGATGGCGATGGTCATCAGGGCCACGAAAAAAGTCAAAACCCCGGTGAGAATGGCGGCCCCGGTAATGGGCTCGCCTTTGGCCATGGCCTTGCCGATGATATAGACAGACGATGCGCCGTTGGCTGGAATGGACAGCAGAAACGAGTAGCGCGCGGCCTCGGAGCGCATGAATCCCATGGCCCGCGCTGCTGTCATGGTGATGCCGGAGCGGCTGGTGCCCGGGCTCAAGGCCAGCGCCTGCGCGCCGCCGATCAACAATGCGCCACGCCAATCCAGATCCTGCGCGCCACGCTTCAGAAGCCCATAAGTGTCGGCCACATAGAGCAGGAGGCCAAACACGATGGCGTTGACGGCCACCAGCAAAGGGCTGCGGATGTGATCGGCAAGCCCTGTCACCTCCAGCAGCACGCCGACAACAAGGATGGGAACCGTCCCGATGGCGACGTGGAATGCAAGCTGCGCGTTGCCCGTCCATCTACGCTGGGCTGAATCCACGAGGCCGCGCAGCATGCGCAAGACGTCACGCCAAAAATAAATGACCACCGCCAGAAGTGAGCCGACATTGTTGATCATGTCGACGACAATGCCCTGGTCTTTCCACCCCATCACAGCCGGTGCCAAAATCAAATGCCCCGAGGATGAAATCGGCAGGAACTCGGTAATACCCTGAATCAGGGAGAGGACGATAATTTGCTCTAGAAACATAAGATTGCCATAACTCAAGGCGAGACCAGATTCGGCCTGATGCGCTGCGCGGTGTGATAGAGGCGTCGGTGATTCATGGCAATTGGTTAACGGCGACTATTGGGGACATAGCTAATTTTATGACAAGATTGCTGCACTTCACGCTTGATCCCTATTGCCGCCGCATACGCGTGGCGCTGGCTGAGTATGGCGTTGACGCTGAAATGGCGGAGGAAAAGCCTTGGGCCCCTTCGGCATTCCTGATCGACCACAATCCGGCCGGACTTACTCCGGTATTCATCGAAGACTCAGGTCTGGCCATTGCCGGAACCGAAGCCCTGACGGAGTATCTCGAAGAAACCCGAGGCGACGTTGCGCAACTCATTCCCGGCAATCCGCTGCAACGGGCGGAAGTGCGGCGGCTGGTGGCGTGGTTCGATGTCAAGTTCTACACTGAAGTCACCGAACCCCTGCTCACGGAAAAAGTCATTCACCGTTTTGTCAGCGCCAACCACCGGTCGTCATCACCTGATATGGGTCGCGTTCGCCGGGCGCGCGAAGCCCTGAAAGCGCATCTCGACTACATCAGTTTGCTGGCGGAGGAGCGAAGCTTCCTCGCGGGTGATCGTCTGTCGCTGGCTGATCTCGCGGCGGCGGCCCATCTTTCCGCCATCGATTACCTGGGAGATGTTCCGTGGTCGGATCATCCTGTTGTCCACACCTGGTATGGACGCATCAAATCACGGCCTTCATTTCGCACCTTGCTGGGCGACACGGTTGCAGGCTTGCCACCATCTGCGCACTATGCCGACCTCGACTTCTGACCTCGAAGGCTTGCGACGCAGGGCCATTGAAGAGGGGTTCAGTTCACTGCGGATCACGGCTGCGAATCTCGCTCCGGAAGTTGCCGGGCATCTGGTGACATTCGTGGACAACGGATACGCAGGCGACATGGACTGGCTGGCTGAAACGGGCCGACGGTCGGCACCCACTGCCATGTGGCCAGAGGCCACGTCGGCCATCATTGTGAGCCTGAACTATGGACAAGACCTGGATGCATTTGAACGCCTCAAGCTGACATCCACTGGCGTCATTTCAATCTATGCCTTGAACAAGGATTACCACGACATCATCAAGCCGAAACTCAAACGGCTGGCAGCCTGGTTCGCCAAGACCAGTGGACACGAAGTGAAAGTGTTTGTTGATACAGCGCCGCTGATGGAGAAGCCGCTCGCTGCGAAAGCAGGTTTGGGTTGGCAAGGCAAGCACACCAATCTTGTGTCACGCGAATTTGGCTCGTGGTTTTTTCTGGGTGTCATTCTCACCACTGCGGCGTTGCCACATGACGCGGAGGAAACCGATCATTGCGGCTCGTGCAGGGCCTGTCTCGATATCTGTCCGACAAAAGCCTTTCCCGCGCCCCATCAACTCGATGCGCGGCGCTGCATTTCCTATCTGACCATTGAGCATAAGGGCCATATAGATCGCGAATTCCGAAAGCCCATGGGGAATCGCATTTTTGGTTGTGATGATTGTCTGGCTGTGTGTCCATGGAACAAGTTTGCGCAGGTTGCCAGTGAGGCAAAACTCAAGGCCCGTGAAGATTTGGTTTCACCAGCGCTCGATGATCTGGCGAGTTTGGATGATGCGGCGTTTCGAAAATTGTTTGCGGGGTCGCCGGTAAAACGCATTGGCCGGGATCGTTTCGTTCGCAACGTGCTGATTGCAATTGGCAACAGTGGCAATGAAAATTTTATTCCGGTTGCGGAGCATCTCCTGAATGATTCTTCTCCACTGGTTCGCGCCATGGCGGTGTGGGCATTGGCGCAACTTTCCAGCAATGAGCAGTTCCAGCGATCACGTGTTGCACACGAGAAAAATGAATCTGACTTAGCGGTGAAAGCCGAATGGAGTTCACCATGAAACATCTCCTTTGTTTTGGCTTTGGCTATTCGGCGAAAACATTCGTGGAGGGGCTGCACCCGGCTTTTTGGAAGATTTATGCGACAAGCCGCGACGCGGAAGGAATTGCCGCGATCAATGCCCAAGGATTTCACGGGCTCCTGTTTGACAGCAAATTGCAGATTGCACCTGATGTTACGCAC
>JAYVKC010000008.1:0-2938 GCA_043768765.1 Hyphomicrobiales bacterium
GTAAGCGTCCGGTGAGCTACGCGGGCTGATTTGCTTTCCAGTTCCGCGGCAAGAGTTCGGTGATGCGGTTGATCTTGTGGTCGGCGATGCGGGTGAGAATGTCTCGCAAGTAAGCCTCTGGGTCGATGGCGTTGAGCTTGCAGGTTTCGATGAGGGAATAGATTGCGGCGGCTCTTGTTCCCCCTGTGTCTGAGCCTGCGAAGAGATAGTTCTTGCGGCCAAGGGCGATGCCGCGGATGGAACGTTCAGCGGCATTGTTGTCAATCTCAGCACGGCCATCGTTCAGGTAACAGCACAGTGCTGACCATCGTGACAGGGCATAGCGCATGGCTTTGGCAAGTTCAGATTTGCCAGAGATTTTATGTAACGTCGTTTCAAGCCACGCCTTCAGTTCGGCAACGCGAGACAAGGATTGTTCCTGACGGCACGGTCTTCGTTCATCCGGCAGCTTGGCCTTGATCTGGGCCTCGATGGCATAGAGCGCAGCAATGCGGTCAAGTGCTTCTTTGGCAAGGGGGGACCCTGTTGCGGCATGAACATCAAAGAACTTGCGGCGCACATGGGCCCAGCAGGCCGCTTCTATGACGGCTCCAGTTTCGAAGATGGCATTAAAGCCCGCATAGCCATCGGCGTGAAGAATGCCCTTGAAGTTTTTGAGATGCGATTGTGGATGTTCGCCTTTGCGGTCAGGTGAGTAGAAGAACACAGCAGCAGGGGCCACGTCCGAACCATACGGTCTGCCATCACGCACATAGGTCCATAGTCGTCCCGTTTTAGTCTTGCCCAAGCCCGGGGCCAGCACTGGAACCGGCGTGTCATCGCCGTGTAGAATGTCCGAGGCCAGAACATCCTTGCGCAAGGCTTCAATGAGCGGATCAAGCAGCGCCGTTGATCGCCCCACCCAATCGGCCAGTGTTGAGCGTTCCAGATCAACCCCCTCGCGGGCATAAATGCCGGACTGGCGATAGAGCGGCAGATGATCGGCATATTTGGCCACCAGCACATGGGCGAGAAGGCCAGGCCCCGGCTTTCCGCGTTCAATCGGCAAAGACGGCATGGGCAATTGCACAATCGTCTCGCATAAACGGCACGACAGCTTGGGCCGCACATGCCGGATGACCTTGAACGAGGCTGGCACATAATCCAGCACTTCGGTCACATCTTCCCCCAGCTTGCGCATTGCACCGCCGCAGTTCGGGCAGGTACAGGCGGGTTCATGCAGCTCAATGTGGCGCGGCAGGTGTTCGGGCAAAGCTTTCCGGTAAGGCTTCCCGATCAGCGCCTGTACAGCAGCAGGCCGTGCCATGGCCTGAACCGCTTCTTCCTCATGCAGCGCGTCGAGCTCCTGTTCCAGTTGCTCGATCTCAAGGGCGACCTTCTCAGACGATTGCCCAAACTGTGACCGCTTCAGCTTGGCAATGCGTAGCTCAAGCTCGGCGATCTTCAGACTTTGCGCTTGCAGCGTGCCCAACAGCTGCCGCACCAGCGCTTGCAGGGCGTTTGTGTCTGTCGGCAGATGGTTGGGGTCAATCTCCATGGCAAAAGAATAACTGTGCAACAGACTGAGCCGCAGTTGCGCATTCTGACGCTGAGTCAACGCGTCGCAAATCGGTGGATAATCACCCCGCCAGTTCCGGCCTTTGCGTGCCGCGCGGTGCCCGCCAGTCAATGCCTTCCAGCAAATATCCCAGCTGGGCTGCTGATAAAGTGACGGGATCGCCCTCTGTTGTTGGCCAGATAAACCGCCCTCGTTCCAGCCTCTTGGCAAACAAACACGAACCCTGCCCATCATGCCAAATCAGCTTGATCAAATCCCCGCGCTTGCCTCTGAACACAAACACATGGCCACCATGCGGATCAGCTTTGAGGACTTCCTGCACCAGCAGCGCCAATCCGCCAAAGCCCTTCCTCATATCCGTCTGGCCCGCCGCGAGCCACACCCTGACACCCGCAGGAACCGGAATCATCGGACTTCAAGTGCAGCAATGACCTGCCGCAAAGCTTCGGGCCTCACAGTGCCGCTCACCCGAAGCTTGATGCCGCCAACAAGTTCAATCTCGATGCTACATGGTTCAAGCGCCACAGCATGCTGCACAGGTGTTGGCACCGGTGGTGGTGCCAAGCTGACCGCGGGGGACGCTGTAATCTGTACTGGCACAAAGCCTGCCACGAGCCGCGATCCTCTTGGATCGTCGGTCTGTCGGCACTTGCCTGTAAGTCCTGCCTCTTTACGCCAGCGAAACAGCAAGCTCTTGGCCATCCCGAGCTTCCTTGCCACAACCGACACGGGCAAATGCCGCGTCTCCTCCACAGCCTGACGCCGCTCGTCATCAGTCCACCGGCGACGCGTCTCAACCACAACAATCTTGTCACCAGAGATATGTCCAGACATAGGCACAGAACCATTCAAGAGACGACACAATCACCGTCTCAACAATGCACCTTCAATCCCATCCACCAAAACCAAACAAGGCGGGTGTGACCGGACGCTTACACTGATTGTTGGTATACTTCACCACGAGTCGTGAACTTGACTTGTGAGTTGATGAAGACATTGGCTGCAGGTCCCGTGGAAGCCGTCGCATAGGTCCTGCCAAAACCGTCTAATTGTTCTGTTGTCTCTCTAAGCACACTTTGTCCACCAGCTGGGGTGCGGGTCGAAACAATGCGTTGGGTGGCAAGTGTGCCAAAATTCAGATAGGCCTTGCTCTCGGATGCACCTCCTGGTGCGGTTACAGACGAGACACGGCAAAGCGCGTCATAGCTGGTTTCTGTCACTTCACCCGTCAGCGGCGTCTGAGTCAAAGCGCTGTTGAAGCCCGCCTGTTTCAAAGGCTGCCCGCAGACCATGTCCCACAGGGTCTTGTTTGGCAGCCCTATTTTTGGGGTCTGCACCAGTGTGGGATAGAGGCGGTGCGTGGTGTCATAGGTTGTAGTT
>JAYVKC010000009.1:0-34365 GCA_043768765.1 Hyphomicrobiales bacterium
CGCAGTGGTGAAGCCATGGCAACTCTCCCGACTCAAATCAAAGCAAGGGAATCACCACAAACTCCAAACCGCAAGAAAAGATATGTGCATATAACAGCCTTTTTTTAGGCGCGCCTGCCGAACGCCGGGCGGTTGCCCGATGCGCTGGATGACGGGGCATTCGAGGCTGCATTTTTCGCCGCGTACTCTTGAAAGTATGCATCATCGAGCTTGCCAAGTTTTGACGCGGCAGCATCCTGGCGTTCCGGCGCATGATAAGCTGCCAGCGATCCCGGTGGCGGACCAAAATCATTGGCATCCTCATCTCCCGGCAACATGCCGAGCTCAATGAACATCCATATTCCACCAACAATTGGGACAAAAGCGATGAAGACCCAGAACCCGGATTTCCCCCGGTCGTGGTAGCGCTTGATGTTTGCACATATCCCGATCCAAGCGGTGAATAAGAGAATCGCAAAAAAGACCGGACCTTGCCATCCTGTGCGCGGGCTTGCAGCCGCTTCAACATTCATCAGATAAACACTGGTGCCAAGAATGAGGAACGCTTGCAAGACAGCTGTAAGCCACCACATTCCACGGCCGATTCTGCCTTTGAAAGTCAGGAAAGATGTCAGCACGATTCAAAGTCCTCCTGCGTGGAGAAAATGCTGACACAACCGCCTTAAAAATTGCTTATGGCACGATGTCGGAATTAACGAATTCCAAAGCATCGAACGTTCAATTGAAATCGCTCAACCCCCCAACCGTCATTCTCGCGACGGCGGGTATCTAGCTTTTTTTCAATGAGTTAGTGGGACCCCCGCCGGTGCGGGAGTGACGGTTTGTGGGGGTTGCTGTGATCCTGTTTGAACCGGTGTCGCTCAACCACGCCTTTGATAGTGCGGTTTCAGTTCCTGGAGGTTGTTGCGGACGTGGGCTATGATATGGCGGCGTTTTTCCGAGCCGCGGCCGCTGGCCTGTTCTTCGCCATCGTCGAGGATTTCGGGCATCACTTCGAGCACATGATCATAAATGTTGCGCCACGTTTGCTTGACGGCATCACGTGAGACGCCTGTTGCTTCAGCGATTTGCTCGTCGGTCTTGCCTTCGATGGCACGTTTCAGCAATCTTTGCTCCGATGGGGTGAAGCGAAACGTGGGTGCCATGTAGGTCATAAGAATGGCGGCGGCACAACTGGGTGGCAGCGATTTCATTTCCTCGCGGCGGATTTTGTAATAGCCGCGCTTGGTGCCTACATTGGGAGGGATGACGATGTTCTCGTTATTGCCTTCGAGATCGAGGTATTTGATGGGGCGCAGGCCGGTGCCCGTGATCAATGGCTCAAGGGCTGAATTCGCCTCGACAAAAACAGACCGCACGTTGAAGCCGCGTTCAAACTGGAAATGGGCCGAATACAATTCGTTCATCACCGCGCCAAATTCCGGATGGGACATATCCATGGGATCGACGGCAAATTCGAGGATGACCTGCTGCATGCCATCCCCGGTGTTGCCCTCGGCCTGGGCGCGGCGGTTGAGGAAAGGGCCGATATCCGTTTGCGACACCTGGCGCAGCAGAAAGCTGCTCAAAGCCGGGAAGGGTGAGTTGTGATAGTCTTCGGCCACGGTATTGGCAACAAAAGCCAAGACGGTTGACCCCACCATCTTGGGTTTGCTGCCCCGACCGGTTATGGTTTCGACAATGGTGCCGATCACCGCTTCTTCCTCGGCGAGGTAGTCGATCACTTTCGGCAAACGTTCGAGCAGTTCCGCGTGCATCGGCGTAATCCGCTGCATCATGGCAGAAATAATCTGGCCGTCGCCCGGTTGGACCGAGCGCGCGCGAAGACCTTTACTCAATTCGCCCCCTCGGCCACGAATGGCCAAGATTTTATGCCCCGGTTCATCCATACGTAGCAAAACGATTTGTTTTGTCCAGTCCATGTTGCAACTTGTGGAAGAAAAACGCAGGTATCCGTTTTGCGGGGTTTGGTCGTTGCAGTTGAACCCCGGACTTGCAGAGAATCGCGGTCTGGCGCATGTGGAGGTGGGAAAACGAGCAAGGGTTCGACGTGAAGCTGGGCAATCGCATATTGATCAAGATTTCGGGTGAGGTCTTGATGGGGAAACAGCCCTATGGCATTGATTTAGATAAGGTAAACCAACTCGCTGATGAGGTTTTGGAAGCGGCAGCCACGGGCACGCAGATTGCCCTTGTGATTGGCGGCGGCAACATATTCCGTGGCATTGCCGGGGCGGCCAAGGGGATGGACCGGGTTTCGGCGGACCACATGGGCATCATGGCGACCGTGATGAACGCGCTGGCCATGCAAGGAGTTCTCATTAACAAGGGAGCTGATGCACGGGTTCTTTCGGCCATTGCCATGCCGACGGTGTGTGAAACCTATGCCCGGGCCAAAGGCATTCATCACCTAGAAAAGGGTCGTATCGTCATTTGTGCAGCGGGCACGGGATTACCCTTTTTCACGACCGACACCGGGGCTGTGCTGCGGGCCGCGGAGTTGCAATGCAACGCGTTGATGAAAGGGACAAGTGTTGACGGTGTCTATGACGCTGACCCCAAAAACAACCCTGATGCCAAACGCTTTGCAACCATCACGTTCAATGAGATATTGCGGCGGGACTTGCGGATCATGGACCCCGCAGCCATTGCGCTTGCGCGGGACAACGGCATTCCTGTAGTGGTCTTCTCGATCCGCGAACCCGGCAACATTGTGCGCGCGCTACAAGGGCAAGGTACATTTACAGTGATCAGCAAGGATTGATGCCATGGCAGCTCCCACTCCCTTTAGCGCCCCTGAAATCAAGCGTCGCATGCATGGTGCGGTCGATGCCCTGAAGCATGACTTTGGCGGGCTACGCACCGGTCGGGCTTCGGCAACGCTGCTGGAGCCGGTCATGGTTGATGCCTATGGCTCAAAAATGCCAATCAGCCAGGTGGCTTCGATTTCTGTGCCGGAGCCTCGCATGTTGCAAGTGAGTGTCTGGGACCGGGGGTTGGTGGTTGCCACGGAAAAGGCGATTCTGGCCTCCAATTTGGGGTTGACGCCACAAACCGAAGGCCAGGTGATCCGGCTTCGGATGCCTGACTTGACACAGGACAGGCGCAAGGAATTGGTGAAAGTTGCCCACCAATATGCAGAAAAGGCGCGGGTGGCAGTGCGCAATGTGCGCCGCGATGGCATGGACCAGCTCAAGGCGTTGGAAAAGGCGCATCTGATTGGCGAGGACGATCACAAGACCAAAGCCGATGATGTGCAAAAAATGACGGATGAAACCGTCAAAGACATTGATGCCTCCTTGAAATCAAAGGAAGCAGAAATCATGCAGGTTTGAGGGCCAAAATTGGTCACGTCAGAGCCACAGCGACGGCCCAAGCATGTTGCAATCATCATGGATGGCAACGGCCGTTGGGCAAGCCAGCGCGGACTGCCGCGAACTGCCGGTCACCGGCAAGGCATTGAGGCTGTTCGCCGGGCGGTGAAAGCCGCTGGCGAGATGGGTATCGAGTATCTCACGATCTATTCCTTCAGCACGGAGAACTGGTCGCGGCCGCCGTCGGAAGTCAGTTTTCTGCTGGAACTCATGCGGCGGTTCATCCAGCAAGATGTGGCCGAGCTGCATGGTGCGGGCATACGCATCAAAGTGATTGGTGAGCGGGCCGGGTTGGACAAATCAATCGTCAAGCTGATTTCCGATGCGGAAAACCTGACACGCGGCAACACCGCGATGACCCTGGTGGTGGCGTTCAACTACGGCAGCAAGCAGGAAATAACCGAAGCGGTGAAAAAGATTGCGGCAGACATTGGTACCGGCAAGATCAGTGCGTCTGACGTCAACAGCGCGATGATCGCACACTATCTCGACACGAACAGCATGCCTGATCCCGATCTGATGATCCGCACGGGCGGTGAAATGCGGATTTCAAATTTTCTGCTGTGGCAATCCGCCTACACCGAGTTTGTGTTTGTACCTGAATTCTGGCCGGAGTTTAACGCCGAGATTTTCCGCCGGGCTGTTTCTGAATATGCCAACCGTGAACGCCGGTATGGCGGTGTCAAAGTCAACACGGCATGAAACTTCAAGCGCAGGCAGGCAGCCCGACATGAAACTTCAAGCGCAGGCTGGCAAATGGTCTGACCTTGGCATCCGAACGGCATCTTCCCTTGCCCTGATACCTTTGGTGTTGGCCGATATCTGGTTCGGAGGCATTTGGTTAGTGATGTTGGCGACATTGCTGGGTGTGGTCATGGCCTTCGAGTGGGCGTCGATTGTCAACGCATCAGACCCTTTGCAGTTCACGCTCATGGCTGCCTCTGCGCTAGTCGCTGGCGTGCTGCCGGGAAACGTTGCAATCATTTTTATACTAGCCTGCATCGCCGGGCTGGCACTGTTGTCACTCTGGCGCAGCAGCATGCACGAGAAGCGCTCGCGCTGGTCCGGTATTGGTCCTCTGTATGTCGGTCTCCCCATACTGGCGCTGGTCGTTTTGCGGCAAGATCCGGCGTTTGGTTTGGAAGCCATCATGTGGATCATCGGCATCGTTTGGGCTGCTGACATCATGGCCTATTTTGCCGGCAGGGCGATTGGCGGGCCCAAACTGGCACCTGTGCTGTCGCCGAAGAAGACCTGGGCCGGACTTGGCGGGGCGGTATTTGGGGCGGCATTGGCTTCGCTGGTGTTCGGGGCTTACGCCATGGGTTCTGTGGTGTGGCCACTGGTGATTCTGGGTGGTGTGTTCGCTGTGATCGAACAGGGCGGGGATATCCTCGAAAGCATGCTGAAACGCCAGCATGGCGTCAAAGACAGTGGCAGGTTGATACCAGGGCACGGCGGCATCATCGACCGGGTTGATGGTCTGGTGGCGGTCGCTGTTGCGGCCCTGACTGTGGGGCTTTTGCGCAACAGTTCAGCGCCTGCAACCGGGTTACTCATTTGGTAACCATCTTGCCGAAAAGTTGACTTAAATTGAGTGTTCTCGTGGTTAACAATTACTGAAACCAACAACGGCCAGGCACCATGGAATTCTTGCAACTCCCCTTCAATACGATCATTGCCTATTTCATCCCTTTTATTGTTGCGCTGACAATCATCGTGTTCATTCACGAGTTCGGGCACTATTACATTGCACGGCTGTGCGGCGTGAAGATCGAGACATTTTCAATCGGGTTTGGCAAAGAAATTGTCGGCTGGCATGATGCCAAGGGTACGCGCTGGAAGTTGTGCTGGTTGCCGCTGGGCGGCTATGTGAAGTTTCACGGCGATGCCAATGGTGCCAGTTTGCCTTCTGCATCACCTGATACCGCACGTGACCCCGGCAATTTTCATGGCAAAAAAATATGGCAGCGGGCCGCGGTGGTTGCGGCCGGACCGTTTGCGAATTTTATCGCTGCCATTTTCATCTTCGCGGGCATTTACATGTTTGTGGGTGAAAGAGTGGCAGATCCTGTAGTGGGGACGGTGTTGCCGGGTTCAGTTGCGGCTGAGGCAGGCATGAAGCCGGGTGACATCATCAAGAAAATAGATGGCAAGGCGATCACCACATTCAATGAATTGCAGACCACTGTGTTTGACAGGGCAGGCGACACCATTGCGCTTACGCTTGACCGACAGGGTTCCACGGTCGAGTTGGAAGTTGTTCCGCGGGTTGAGGAAATCCCGGATGGATTCGGTGGCAAATCACGTGTTGGCCGGCTTGGCATTCAGGCATCGGCTGATCCGAGTGCGGTGCGCACCATCACTTACGGATTTCCGGATGCGGTTGTCAAAGGTGCGAAGCAGACGTGGTTCGTGATCAGAACCACCTTGCGCTACATGGGCAAAATGATCATGGGCCGCGAGAGCCCTGACCAATTGCGCGGACCCGTTGGCATCATGCAAATTGCCGGGGGTGCGGCCGCATCCGGACTTTTGCCTTTTTTGAGCTTCATTGGTCTCATAAGCGTGAGTATCGGACTTATTAACCTCTTTCCTGTTCCTATGCTTGATGGTGGACACTTGGTTTATTACAGCATCGAAGCGTTGCGCGGGAAGCCTTTGGGTCAAAAAGCCCAGGAATGGGGTTTCAGGATAGGTGTTTCGATGGTCATGTTGCTGCTCATTGTGGCAACCTGGAATGATTTGGTGCGTAATTTGGGTGGCTAGGCTAAAACTGTAACGTGTTGCAATGCACACGAAAACGGTTAAAAGCCGGACATTCGCTTCGGGGCCGGAGTGGGATACAAGATTTTGGTGAGATTGAACTTTTTGATGCGTTCACGTTTGGGTTTGATGAGTTTCCTGGCCTTGGGCCTGTTCACCTTGGGACCGGTTGCCGCGCCCCAACTGTTGACCGGTGTTGCCCAAGCCGCCACCATTTCCAACGTGGTGGTTGAGGGCAGCCAACGCGTTGAAGACGAAACCGTTGCGGCCTACCTGCAGGTGGGGCCAGGCGATGCGTTTGATCCTGTGAAAATTGATGAGTCGATCAAGGCACTGTTCGAGAGCGGCCTGTTTTCTGATGTGTCGATCACGCAGCGGGGCTCGACACTGGTGGTGCGACTGGTGGAAAATCCGCTGATCAGTGTGGTCAATTTCGAGGGCAACAGCGAACTCGACGATGACACGCTGTCGAAGGAAGTCGAAGTCCGCGAACGCATGATTTTCACGAAGGCCCGGGCGCAGAATGACACGCGGCGGATTTTGTCGCTGTACCAGCGGCAGGGCTTTTATAACGTTCGGGTTGCGCCGAAACTCATCCGGCTGGCTGACAACCGTGTCAACCTGGTGTTTGAAATCACCGAAGGTGATGAAACAGTTGTTCGCAACATCGCCTTTGAAGGCAACCAGTCGTTCAACGACTATGATTTGCGCGGGGTGGTGGCGACCAAGGAATATTCGTGGTGGCGCTTCTTCAGCAAGTCTTCGACGTATGATCCGGACCGGGTTGAATTCGACAAGGAACTGTTGCGCCGGCACTACCTGAAAAACGGGTTTGCAGATGTGCAAGTGCTGTCAGCTGATCCCCGGCTTTCTGTTGACGGGACTTCATTCACCATCGAATTCCGCGTCCAGGAAGGACCACGCTATTCGGTTGCTGATGTTGCCGTGAATGTGGGTGATGCCAACCTTGACGCTGACGGACTTACGCGTGTCATCAAGACTGGTGTGGGCGATACCTATGACGCATCCAAAGTTGACAAGACGGTCGAAAACCTGACGCTTGAGGCGAGCAAGCAGGGATTTGTGTTTGCCAAAGTAGAGCCAAAAATCGACCGGGAAGCCGGTGCCAACCAGGTGCGGCTTACCTATGACATCACTGAAGGTCCGCGAACCTATGTTGAGCGCATTGACATCATCGGCAACACGCGAACGCTGGATGAGGTCGTCCGGCGTGAACTGCGCTTGTTTGAAGGTGATGCGTTCAACCGCACCTTGGTGGAACGCGCGCGCCGCCGCCTGACGGCCCTTGATTTCTTTGAGAAGATCGATTTCAGCGAGCGCGAGGGTTCTGCCCCGGACAAGGTGGTTTTGGTCATTGAAGTCACCGAGAAATCCACTGGATCTATATCTTTCAGTGCGGGTTACTCGTCCACCGAAACGGTTGTTGGCACAGTGGAACTCACAGAGCGCAACCTGTTTGGCCGGGGCCAACAAGTGAAGCTGAACACATCGTTGAGTTTCAAGCGGCAGCAACTGGATTTCAGTTTCACAGAACCTTACTTCCTGGGCATGCCGATTTCTGCGGGCGTGGATTTGTTCGGCACGCGCACCAACAACCAGGAATTCTCATCCTATCGCAGCGAACAAATTGGTGGTGCGTTGCGCACCGGGTTCCGGCTGGATGAATTCTCGTCGGTCAACTTCAAATACTATCTGGCACGGCGCAAAGTCACCGATATCAATGTCGACAGTGCTGCACCCGCCATCATCGAGCAGGAAGGCACCGACTGGAAGTCAGCGCTTTCGACGACTTATACGTGGGATGACCTGGACAATCCGGCGCGTCCAACATCTGGATTGCGGGCGCAGATTGAAGCTGAAGTTGCGGGTCTTGGCGGCAGTGACCGGTTTGCCGGTGTAGAGGGGCGGTTGTGGTATTTCATTCCGCTGCTGGACGAGAAAGTTGTGATCAAGCTTGAAGCCAACGCCGGACATGTGGAACCCTTTGGCAATGACGTGCCGTTGCAGGACCGTTACTTCAAGGGTTCGGATACTTTCCGCGGATTTACGAAGTCGGGTATCGGACCGAGGCAGATCGGCAACGATGGCAAGTATGATGCGATCGGTGGCTCGACCTACGCCATCGGCACGGTTGAGGCTATTTTCCCGCTGGGATTGCCAGAAGCTTTCGGCCTGGAAGGAACCGTGTTCACTGATTTCGGCACGGTATTTGGTACGTCTGAGGAGACCGTGGCAAACGGTGGCATAAACTGCGCAGGCAGTGCATCTTATTCGGGTGATTGCACGGTTTACGACACGGCGGCCTTACGCGCCTCGATTGGTGCCGGTGTGATCTGGCAATCGCCGTTTGGGCCATTGCGGTTTGAGGCGGCGTATCCCATCCTCAAGCAGGATTTTGACGACGCGGAATGGTTCCGGTTCTCGGTTGGCACGCGATTCTGACATCGTGGGCAGACGGCGTTCAACATGACACCTGAAAGTGTTGGAACGACACTGGGTTCTGCCGATATCATGCGGATCATGCAGCTGCTGCCGCACCGCTATCCATTTTTGCTGATCGACAAAATGTATGACATGAACGGCGAGACTTCAGGCGTGGCCGTGAAGAATGTGACGATCAACGAGCCGTTTTTTCAGGGACACTTTCCGGGGCGGCCGGTGATGCCTGGCGTGTTGCTCATTGAGGCCATGGCGCAGGCGGCAGGCGCGTTAGTCCTCAATCACCTCGGCGAGGCGCATGCCGGCAAGCTGGTGTTCTTCATGTCCATTGACAAGGCGCGGTTCAGGAAACCTGTGGTTCCAGGCGACACTGTGCATTTTCACGTCTCACTGGCGCAGAAGAGGCCACCGGTATGGAAATATTCTGCCGAAGCGCTGGTCGATGGCAAGAAAGTGGCGGAAGCCGAGATTGGTGCCATGCTGATGAACGAGCGCGGCCCTTAACTATTTGCGTTTGCCAACCGCAATGTAATCGCGTTGTGGCGAGCCTGTGTAGAGCTGGCGCGGCCTGCCAATTTTTTGTGACGGGTCTTCGATCATTTCCTTCCACTGGGAAATCCAGCCGATTGTCCGTGCCAAGGCGAACAGCACCGTAAACATTGACGTCGGGAAACCCAAGGCACGCAGGATGATGCCGGAATAGAAATCGACGTTCGGGTAAAGTTTGCGCGATATGAAGTACTCATCGCTCAACGCCAGTTTTTCCAGCTCGCGGGCGACTTCCAGCAGTGGATCATCCTTGATCCCGAGTTCTTTCAGAACTTCATGGGCGGTGGTTTGCATGATTTTGGCGCGGGGATCGTAGTTTTTGTAAACACGGTGCCCGAAGCCCATCAACCTGACATTGGAATTCTTGTCTTTCACCTTGTCGATGAAAGCCGGGATATTTTCTGGCCTGCCGATCTCCTCCAACATCTTAAGTGCCGCTTCATTGGCGCCGCCATGGGCAGGGCCCCAGAGGCAAGCAATACCGGCGGAAATGCAGGCGAACGGATTCGCTCCTGATGAGCCCGCCAGTCGCACCGTCGATGTCGAGGCATTCTGTTCGTGGTCGGCATGCAGAATGAAGATGCGGTCCATGGCTCTGGCCAGCACCGGATTGACCACATAGTCCTCGCAGGGCACGGCAAAGCACATGTGCAGGAAATTGGCAGCGTAGGACAGGTTGTTGCGCGGATACACAAAGGGCTGTCCAATGTGATACTTGAAGGCCATGGCGGCAATGGTCGGCAGCTTGGCAATCATCCTGTGCGAGGCGATTTCGCGCTGGCGCGGGTCGTTGATGTCGGTCGAGTCATGGTAAAACGCCGACAGCGCTCCCACCATGGCGACCATGACCGCCATCGGATGGGCATCGCGCCGGAAGCCCCGGAAAAAGAGTACCATCTGCTCATGGATCATGGTGTGGCGGGTAATTGCGGTTTCAAATTCACTTCGCTGCGCCGCGCTCGGCAGTTCGCCGTAATAGAGGAGGTAACAGGTCTCGAGGAAATCGCCCCGCTCAGCCAGTTGCTCAATGGGATAGCCGCGATGCAACAGAATGCCTGCGTCGCCATCGATGTAGGTGATTTTGGATTCACAGGCGGCGGTTGCGGTGAAGGCCGGATCAAAGGTGAACATCTTGGCATCGCGGTAGAGGGTGCCGATGTCCACCACATCTGGTCCGATCGAACCTGACTTTATGGGCAGGTCGAGTGTTTGCCCCCCCACGGTGAGCTGAGCCGTTTTTGATGCAGTGGTCATGCTTCGGTCTCCTGTTCGGTGAAACGTTATTGCAATGCAGCAAAAAGGTCAACTCAACTGTCTTATTTGAGCTGATCCTCAATGCGCGCGAGGCTTTCGGTGCGCCCCAAGACGTCAAGTACATCGAAAATGCCGGGCGAGGTCGCTGTGCCTGTCAGGGCGGCGCGCAAAGGTTGCGCCAGTTTGCCCAGTTTCTGGCTGGTGGTTTCGGCGAAATTCTTCAACGCTTGTTCCAAGACAGTGCCAGACCATTCAGCAGATGCCAGTACGGGCAGGATTTGGCGCAGGCTTTCGCGTCCGCCATCGGCCAGGATTTGGGTGGCCTTGGCATCCAGCGGCAAGGGTCTGGTGGCAAACAGGAATTGTGCGCCTGATTGGAGTTCCACCAAGGTCTTGGCCCGTTCTTTCAAGCCGGGCAGGGCGCACAGAAGCTGGGACCGCTTGGTTTCGTTGATGCTCGCGAGCATTTGTGGGCCGCCTTGAACATGCGGCAGAAATGATTCAAAGTTTTGCAGCAGCTCTGTATCTGGCGTGTGACGCATGTAGTGGCCATTCAGGTTTTCCAGCTTGGCAAAATCGAAACGGGCAGCGGACTTGCCAACGCCATCCAGTTCAAACCACTCAACCAGTTGATTGGTGGAAAAGATTTCGTCATCACCGTGGCTCCAGCCTAGGCGGGCGAGATAGTTGCGCACTGCCGCTGGCAAATATCCCATGGCGCGGTAAGCTTCCACGCCCATGGCGCCATGGCGCTTTGACAGTTTGGCACCATCAGGACCATGGATGAGTGGCACATGGGTCATAGATGGAACTTCCCACCCCATGGCCAAATAGATTTGTGTCTGGCGGGCGGCGTTGGTCAAATGATCCACGCCCCTGATGATATGGGTGACACCCATATCGTGGTCATCAACAACCACTGACAAGTTGTAGGTGGGGTTGCCGTCTGAGCGCAGGATGATCAGGTCGTCCAAATCCTTGTTGGGAATGACCACGCGGCCTTGCGCCTGATCATTGACAACGGTTTCGCCGGTTTGCGGGGCCTTGAACCGGATTACTGGCTTTACTCCAGCCGGTGCCTGGGATGCATTGCGGTTGCGCCAGGTTCCGTCGTAGCGCATGGGCCGCTTTTCGGCTTCAGCATACTTGCGCATCTGGTCGAGTTCATCGGGCGAACAATAGCAGTGATAGGCGTGGCCGCGTGCCAGAAGTTCTTCAGCAACTGCACGGTGGCGGTTTGCCTGTGCAAACTGAGAAACAGGGTCGCCATCCCACGTCAAGCCAAGCCATGTCATTCCGTTGATGATGGCAGATACGGCGGCTTCGGTTGAGCGCTCCCGGTCGGTATCTTCGATACGCAACAGCATGCGGCCGCCTTTTGCATTGGCATAGGCCCAGTTGAACAACGCTGTTCTTGCCCCGCCGATGTGGAGATAGCCGGTGGGTGAGGGGGCAAATCGCGTTACGACAGGCAATGACATTCAGCTGGATTTCCTTGTATCTTAAATGCCGGGAACGGGCGGTAGCGGCGTTGGCGCAAGCAAATAGCACACGGTTGAGTTCGGTCAATGACGCGGTGCCGGCACCGTTTCTTGCTGGTTTGCGTGACACTCTGCGATTGGAAGTGGGTCAAATTGGGCTCTGGTCGCCCGTTCTGATGGTGACTGGCATTTGGGCTTATTTTGGCTTGGTGCAGGAGCCGACGGTATTGCTTTGTGGGGCTCTTGGTGGTGCCGCGCTGTTGGCTTTCGCGCTGCTGCGAACACGGCCGATTGCCGTGGCGCTGGCCATTGTTGCAACCGGGTTTGTGCTGGCCAAGATGCGCACGGATTTCATCGCAACAGCGTTGTTGCGTGCGCCGGTGCTGGCGGTGCAAGTGAAAGGACATATCGTTGACATTGACATACGCAGTGCGAAACGCGCCACACTGGTGGTGGAAGTTGAACAGATTCTGGGCGTGCCGCTGGTTGAGCAGCCGCGCCGCATCCGGCTGACTGCCTTCAAATTCGCAACCGGACTGAACGTTGGAACGTTGGTCAAGTTCAGTGCTGACCTGTCACCGTTGCCGCGACCCGTTCAACCCGGCGCGTTTGAGTTTGGGCGGCAACTGTTTTTCCAATCGATTGGTGCAGTAGGGCGCATCCGCGGTGACATCGAACCTGCTGCCGCGTCCGTTCCCTGGCGATTTGTGCTGCGCCGCAGTTTTCATGACTTGCGTGTCAGCATCGGCGAGCGCGTCAGGGCAACCATCAGCGGTCCGCTGGGGCATTTTGCTGATGCCATCATCACGGGTGAACGGGCTGCCATTCCACCGTCCATGACCGAGAGCCTGCAGCGCAGTGGATTGTTTCACATCCTGTCCATTTCCGGTTTGCACATGTCGCTGGTGGTGGGAGGCGTGTTCTGGCTGTTCAGGGCCGTGCTGGCGTTGATCCCGTGGCTGGCGCTGCGGTATCCGATCAAGAAGTGGGCAGCCCTTGCAGGGTTGGTGGCGGGGCTTTTTTACATGCTTCTCGCAGATTCCGGACCTGCGACGGAGCGGTCTTATGTGATGGTTGCCGTGATGCTGTTTGCCATACTTGTTGACCGGCCTGGGATTTCCATGCGCAATCTGGCTCTTGCCGCATTGATCATCCTGGTTTTTGCACCTGAACAAGCGCTGGCAGCCAGTTTTCAAATGTCTTTTATGGCGGTACTGGGGATCGCCGCATTTTTTGACTGGTGGCAACGGAGCGGCATAGGCGAACCGAAAGCTGGGCGAACATGGATGCAACAGATGCCACGGCGGATTGGCCTGTTTGTCATCGCATCACTGGCCACAAGTGTTGTTGCCGGCGCGCTGTCGTCCATTCCCGCTGTGCATCATTTTGGGCGGCTTGCGCCATTCAGCGTGATCGCCAACGCCCTCGCGTTGCCTGTGGTTGGCATCATCATCATGCCGATGGCACTGATTGGCACGTTGCTGCTGCCGTTTGGGTTGGAGTATCTTCCCTATTCCATCATGGAGCAGGGATTGAAGGTGCTCATGCAGATATCCGACTGGATTGCTGCATGGAAGTGGTCTGGCATGGCACCGCCACCGCTGGGGGCAACGAGTGCTGCCGGACTGGCATTGGCAGCAATGGTCTTTTGCCTGGGCAAATCATGGTTGAAGTGGACCGGATTGGCGATTGCGGGCGTGGCAATGATCGCCGGGCAAATGGGCCAGGCACCTGATGTCATTATCGAGGAGCGCGCACGCAATGTTGCGGTGCGGACTGAAACAGGTCTTCTGACCCTCGCCCTTCCACGTGCGACGCGTTTTGCCACGTCACGGTGGTTGCGGGCTGAAGGAGATGTTGCCGAATTTTCAGCAATCAAGGTGAGGACCGGGTGGACATGCAGTGCCGTTTCGTGTTTGGCACAGGTTCACGGAAAATCCGTCATCTACCTGTTGGATGAAGCGGAAAAGAACCTGCAATGTCCGGCAACGGATATTCTGATTGCGGCCTTTCCCTTGCGACGGAAATGCAGAGGGACGTCCATCACAATCGACCGGTTTGACGTGTGGCGAGAGGGCGCGATTTCACTTACCTACAGCAATGGCGCATTTGCCAAATCCAATTCGGTGATGACATCTACACATCGTCCGTGGGGTTACCAACCCCGGGCGCGGATCAAGCCACGGGGTTGACGCTCATTTTTTGGTGTCGCAGATTTTTTTCATGGCCAGCCATTCGTTGGCTGACAATGATGGAACGGCAGTGACGCCAGCGGGAAGCGGTTCGATTTTCTTGATTCGGTCTTCAGTGTCCGGGTGGGTGCTGAAGACTGAGCCGAGGCGATCAAGCGTGGAGGCCGTTTCCGTTGATTTTTTTGTTTCGTTTCCGAGTTTCATGATCTTCTCAAAGAATGTCTTGAAACCCAGCGGATTGATTTTTGCGTTAGTGAGGGCGACGCGCGCATAGGAGTCTGCCTCTTCCTCGGCTTCACGGGAATAGCGCAATACGGTGGCGAGTGCTGCCGTGTTGGTGACAATTTCTCCGCCACCTGATCCGCCGACAATACTCATCAGAATCTGCAAGCCGGTGAGACGCACAATCTGTTCCTCAGGATGCAGGTGAAAGACATGGCCGATTTCGTGGGCCAGAACGCCGGTTATTTCCTCCGGTGTATCCGCTGCTTCAATCAATGCCCGTGTCATGATCACCCTGCCGCCGGAAACGGCAAACGCGTTGACAATGGGCAGATCGTATATTTTCACAGAAAGCGGCGGAAAATCATTGCCCTGCGAAAGGTTGGCGATCATGGCACCGAGTGCGGCGAGGCCCTTGCTGTCAACACACTCTTTGGCTGATTCAATAACGGTGCTTTCAATCTGCTTTCCGGTCTTTTCGCGCCAAGCATCGGGAAGCATGGGGGCCAGAAGTTCCGGCAGCCAAGACAGTGTGACGTAAGCCAAGACTGCAAGTGCGGCGAATCCTGCAAGCGTCCATCCAGCCACCTGACCAAAATGCCGTTTTGTGTAGCCGCCTTTGAGAGCGGGCGACTGGCGCAACAATGCGACGATCACGGCCTCGTCCATGATGATCAACCGTTCTCCAGGATACAGGTCGTTTGTCAGCCGGAACGGCGTTCCGGCAGTCGGTGGGTCAATCGGGTGGAGGTTTGTCAACGCCCAGTTCCGGGCAGTGATGGCGACACCTTCAATCGTTATGTCCGATGCGCCAATCGTTATGTTGACGTTGTGGTCTTGCGCTGTGGCACCGTCATAAAAGACGCCCGTTGTTTGCATTACAGACCTCCGACGTCGAAAGCGTCAGCGAGACCTTCGCCGCGACTTTCCATGGCGACAGTCGATTGCCTTATCCGGTCGATTTCAACAGCTCCCGAGAGCGACAAGCGGTCGATGATGAAACGGACGGTGCGGCGCATGGCGAATGGTGTGCCGATGCCAAATGTCAAAATGATGATGAGCAGGTTGATGACAGCAAGCCATATGACGCTGCCGGTGGTGGCATTCAAGGCAAACTGGGCACCGTCAAAGCGGGTGTAGTTGGCGAATGTGCGAAGTTCCTTCGCTGTGTAAATCGCCCACAGCATGGGGATCAACAGCATTGTGGCCAGTAAAAAGACCGCGAATGCAATTCCGAACCACCACAGATATTTGCTCGCGGATGCATCGGGGCCAGATTGATCCATGTCCTTGAAAAACGTGTCGAGATTGGAAAAATCAATGCCCGCCGCGCCGGTTGCCAGCAGGATTGGCAAGGCGACGATGGCGGCGAGTGTCAGCAGCCAGCACATGGCATAGGTGGGGTAAAGTGGTCCGGCGCGTCCCTTGAACTTGAACGCCGCATCACCAAATCGCATGTCATTTGTGATCTGCTCCTGGAGCAGCGTGTTCATTACAGGCGTGGCCCAACCGAGTGACATGCCTTTGGCCAACATTGATCCAAAATAGGTTAGACTGTAGGTCATGGCAGAGCCCACCATTGTGCCCCGGATGCCGCGCCAGTTGGTGCGTGAAAGCTGGTATTTGCGTGCCTTGTACAGGGCATAACCCCAAAAAACCTGGACCAACAGCAGACTGACCATCTGGACAATGATCACCCACGGTGATTGCGGGCCTGCAAACACGGAGATGGCGGCCACCACCACGGCGAAGGGCAAAATCAGGGCGAAAAGGACGACAAGGAAGCCCTTGAAAAGCTCCATGCCGGTGCCGGTGTATTCCAGCGGTTCTCCATTGATATGGACTGATGACCAAATATGCTGACGGATCGTGGTTTTGCCCCAAAACCGGTAAAACCCCAGGGTGATCAAACTCAGGAAAAAATTCACCAAGGCGATCTTGAGCAAGCCAGGTCGCTGGACAAACTCGAACTGCAATGTTTCCGCTGGCATCACCGGGATGGGAGGTGGCGCAGGCATGGCGGTGTCAGTCATTCTCTGCCCCGGCAATATTTGTCATTTGTCGCAAGCGTTGTGGTTGATTTGCAACATAAAATCAAGTTCCAGTATGGCGGCCATTGAATATCACGTCGAAGCGTGTGTGTTCTGACAGGCGTGAAATAATTGCTGTTTCAATTGGTCCGGTATTTTGACAAAGAAGGGCCAGAGAATTGAGAACGGGACCAGACATGGACGCCAAAACTTTCGACAAATCCAAACTGCCCAGCCGGCATGTGACTGTTGGTCCGCAACGCGCACCGCACAGGTCTTACCTGTATGCGATGGGTTTGAACGCCCAGCAAATTGCCCAACCGCTGGTGGGGGTTGCGAGTTGCTGGAATGAGGCTGCACCGTGCAACATTGCCCTGATGCGCCAGGCGCAGGTCGTCAAAAAAGGTGTTTCGGCCGCCCATGGCACGCCGCGCGAATTTTGTACCATAACGGTGACCGATGGCATTGCCATGGGGCATCAGGGCATGAAGGCATCGCTGGTCAGCCGTGAAGTGATTGCTGACTCGGTGGAACTGACCATGCGTGGCCATTGCTATGACGCGCTTGTGGGGCTGGCGGGCTGTGACAAGTCCCTGCCTGGCATGATGATGGCCATGGTGCGCCTGAATGTGCCATCGGTGTTCATTTATGGCGGGTCCATTTTGCCGGGAAATTTTCGTGGCCGTCCGGTTACGGTTCAGGATGTATTTGAGGCTGTCGGCAAACACTCGGTGGGTGAGATCAGCGATGCTGATTTGCAGGAACTGGAAGAGGTTGCCTGTCCGTCAGCAGGCTCATGTGGGGCGCAATTCACCGCCAATACCATGGCAACAGTCGCCGAAGCCATCGGACTTGCCTTGCCCTATTCGTGCGGTGCACCAGCACCTTATGAATTGCGGGACAAATTCTGTTTTGCTTCCGGCGAGATTGTGATGGAGTTGCTGGCCCGCAATATCCGCCCCCGCGATATCGTGACGCGCAAGGCACTGGAAAATGCCGCCGCTGTTGTGGCTGCATCAGGGGGTTCAACCAATGCCGCCTTGCATTTGCCTGCCATCGCGCATGAAGCCGGCATTGAATTTGACCTGTTCGATGTGGCTGATATTTTCAAGAAGACGCCCTATATTGCCGACCTCAAACCTGGCGGCAAATATGTGGCCAAGGACATGTTTGAAGTCGGAGGCATTCCGCTGCTGATGAAGACATTGCTCGATCACGGTTTCCTGCATGGTGACTGCATGACAGTAACGGGGCGCACGATTGCTGAAAACATGGCGTCGGTGAAATGGAACCCTGATCAGGACGTGGTTTACCCTGCTGACAAGCCAATCACTGTGACAGGTGGGGTGGTGGGATTGCGCGGCAACCTCGCACCTGAAGGCGCGATTGTGAAAGTGGCGGGCATGAAGAACCTCACGTTTTCCGGACCGGCGCGGTGTTTCGATTCCGAGGAAGCCTGTTTCGAGGCCGTGACCAAAAAACAATACAAAGAAGGCGAAGTTCTGGTCATTCGCTATGAGGGTCCGCGGGGCGGACCCGGCATGCGCGAAATGCTGTCGACTACGGCCGCGCTTTATGGGCAAGGCATGGGCGACAAGGTGGCGTTGATCACCGATGGCCGGTTTTCCGGTGCCACACGCGGGTTTTGCGTTGGCCATGTTGGGCCTGAGGCCCAGGCGGGTGGGCCCATTGGCCTTCTGAAAGACGGCGATATCGTGCACCTTGATGCAGTGGCGGGCACATTGAGTTGCGATGTCACCGAAGCTGCATTTTCCGACCGCAAAAAAGCCTGGAAAGCCCGGCATCACGGGTATGGGTCAGGTGCCTTATGGAAGTATGCGCAAACCGTTGGCCCCGCGCAAAAGGGTGCTGTAACCCATCCCGGAGGATCAGAAGAGGGTGTCTGCTACGCTGACATCTAAGGCAAGCGAGGTGCAGAATGGTGTATGGGTCATGTTACGATGCATGGCTATTGCACTTTTTTGCACGCAAGCGGTTGCCGGAGAGGAAGAAACGGATACCGGTTTTTTCTCATATTTTCCGGCTCCGCCGGAATTCAACTTGCCAAAACTTGAGTTTGTGCCGTTTTGGACCAGTGATCTTAAACGGGCCAGAAAGTCTTATAATTCAGGTGATTACAGTACGGCATTAAAGCACTTTAGAAAAGAGTCGGAGGATGGCAATCCGGTGGCGGACTGGTATCTTGGTCACATGTACCGGCTTGGTCGGGGCGTTCTGACTGATCATGCTGTGGCCTATTCGTACTATAGCCGCGTGGCTGAATCCTACGATCCCGATGAGACCGACGCCAACCGATTGCGCATCACTGTCGACAGCCAGATGCAGCTCACGAATTACATGCGGTCGGGTGTTGAGGCGGCTGGTATCAAAGCCAATCCGGCAGCAGCAGCCAAAAGTTATCTTCGCATCGCCTCCAACTACGGGCATTCGATGGCCATGTTCGAACTTGGCGTGATGAACATTGATGGCGCGGGCGTGAAGCAAAATCCGCAGCAGGGGCTCAAATGGCTGATTGCGGCTGCACGCAAACGCAATCTTCACGCCGAAGCGTTCCTGGGCGAGCTTTATTGGAAGGGTGAACTGGTGCGCCGCGATGAAACCCGGGCTCTCATGTGGTATGCTTTGGCAACACGTTCGGCGGGTGGTGGTGCCGATTCTGGCATTGCAATGCGGGCCAAGGAAATTCGCGCGGCAGTGGATGAAGATGTTCGTTTGGAAGCGGATGCCAGAGCGCGGGTTTGGGCGGAACAGTACCCCACAGGCAAAGACTGATACGCACCTATTGCCGCGAAGGCGCAATTGAACTTGGTTTGGACAGGATGAAGGCAGCTACTGCCACGTATATGACGGATACGAGTGCTGCCAACCAAACGGGCATGCCGCTCCACAGCCAAAAGTAAGCGCCACTCACCACCATCATCGCCACTGCGAGTACTTTGGCGATCAGGGGAATGACACCGTGTTCCTCCCAATTGCAGATCGGGGGACCCAGCCAGGGGTGGGCGCGAATGCGGGCGGCGGTTGCAGGCGAGGACCGGCTGAAGGCCCAGACCGCCAAGAGCAGGAACGGTGTTGTAGGGAACACCGGCAAAATTATTCCCAGGATGCCCAAGGCCACACACACCCAGCCGAGGGCGATATAGAATGCTTTACCAAATCGTGCCATGAACGCTGCAATGCCCGAGGCGGCAGCAGGATGCAAACATTCGATGAGCCATTTGGACCCGCTTTTACCGCCCCTCCCGGATGTGCCCAAGGTTACGCTCACCACACGCATCAGGCGGGCTTTTTTCACGGGTCTGATCATCCTCGCTCCGGCGGCCATCACAGTATGGGCAACGTTGTGGTTCATTTCATTTTTTGATGCCTGGGTGAAACCGCTCATCCCGGCGGTTTACAATCCTGACAATTACCTTCCGATCCGAATTCCTGGAACGGGGCTGGTGTTTGCGCTGATTGTCATCACAATGGTTGGGGCACTTGCAGCCAATCTCGTGGGGCGGACTTTGCTCGACCTGTGGGACAGGCTCATTAACCGCACGCCTGTGGTGCGCTCGATTTACAAGGGGTCCAAGCAGATATTCGAGACGATTTTTTCGGAGAAGGGGTCTTCGTTCAAAAGCGTCTGCCTTGTCGAGTGGCCGCGCCGTGATGTGTGGGCAATCGCGTTTTTATCTCGCGACGTAGATGGCAGCCAGATTGGATTGCAATCGGGAAGAAAAATGTACGCCATTTACATTGCAACAACGCCCAATCCCACCGGCGGGTATGTGTTTTTTGCCGACGCCAAAGATGTCAAAATCCTCGACATGAGCGTGGAGGACGGTTTGAAACTTGTGATTTCCATGGGGCTGGTTTTTCCCGATGCGCCCAAGTCGCCTGCGGCCGAGAAAAAAATGGCACAGCTGATGGAAAAAATCAGCCCGACGTGAGAAGTCGAACAGCCTCGTCGCGGGCAAACAAGTAGAGCAGAATGTGCAGCGCCTCACCGCGCGGTGTTGCCAGTTCAGGGTCACGAGACAATACCAATTGCACATCGTCTTTTGCTGCCGCCAGCAACTCGCCGTGCAGTGAAAGATCAGCCAATCTGAACAATGGCACTCCCGATTGCTGGGTGCCGAGCACGTCGCCGGGGCCGCGCAGTCTGAAATCCTCTTCGGCGATGCGGAAGCCGTCGTCAGTTTCACGCAGGATGGCCAACCTGGCCTTGGCAATCTCGCCCAACGGTTCGTGATACAAAAGGATACAATTTGCCTGCTCCAGTCCACGGCCCACACGGCCGCGAAGTTGGTGCAACTGGGCGAGGCCAAATCGTTCGGCATTCTCGATGACAATCACCGTGGCTTCTGTGACGTCCACGCCAACTTCAACGACAGTGGTGGACACCAGAACGGAAATCTTGCCTGACTTGAAGTCAGCCATGACTGTGTCTTTTTCGGCGGGACGCAAACGGCCATGCACCAATCCCACTTTGTCTCCCAGCAGGTTACGAAAGCTGGCAAACCGGTCCTCAGCGGAAACGGCATCTATCATGTCGCTTTCTTCCACGAGCGGGCAAACCCAATAGATGCGCGCACCCCGGTCCACACTGCGCCTGATCCCTTCGATGACTTCGGACAACCGCGATAAAGGAATGGTGCGGGTGTCCACGGGTTTGCGGCCGGCGGGTTTTTCGGTGAGCTTGGATACGTCCATGTCGCCGTACACCGTCAACGCCAAGGTGCGCGGGATCGGGGTGGCGGTCATCACCAACAAGTCAACAGCATGGTCGGATTTTGCCTGCAGGGCCAAGCGTTGGTGCACGCCAAAGCGATGTTGTTCGTCTACAACCACCAAACCGAGATCGCGGAACTCCACGCCTTCTTGAAACAGGGCGTGGGTGCCGACAACAATGTTGATCGCGCCCGACCGCAGGGCTGACAGTATCTCCTGTCGTTGCTGACCTTTCTCGCGACCTGTCAGGATGCCGACGCGCAGCTCCAAGCCTGTGGTGAGTTGCGTGAGTGTTTCCAGGTGCTGCCGCGCCAGCAATTCCGTTGGCACCATGATCGCACCTTGCGTTCCTGCTGCAACAGCCATGACCAATGCAAAGAGGGCAACAACGGTTTTGCCCGATCCCACATCGCCTTGCAGCAAGCGGATCATGCGTTCTGGTGCTGCCATATCGGTTTGCATATCGGCGATGGCGGTGACTTGAGAACGGGTCAGCTGGTAGGGAAGTGTCGCTTGCAGGCGCTCCAACACCGCGCTGTCCACCGCCATTGACCGTCCTTTTGAGCGTTTCAAGGCGCGCCTGACCAAGAGCAGGGCAAGCTGGTTTGCCAGCAGTTCGTCATAGGCCAAGCGGAGGCGGGTGCGGTCAAACGGATCGACTGTATCTGGCCGGGTTGGCTGGTGCTGGGTTCGCAAAGATGTGGCGAAATCCAGCCAGCCATTTTTTTCCAACCATGATTGGTCCTGCCATTCGGGCAATGCTGGCAAATGATCGAGGCCGCTGCTGATGGCTTTTCCGAGAACGCGCGATGATAGTCCCGCTGTCAGGGGATAAACGGCTTCGATTTCGGGCATGGATGCAGACGCATTTTCGTCCAACACATAGTCGGGATGGGTGATTTGGGGCGTGGCATTGAACCAGGCGATGTCGCCTGATACCGTACGGCGTGAACCCTCAGGCAGAATGCGTTTGAGATGGTCCGGAAACGCCTTGAAGAACACCAAGACCATTGATCCGGTGTCGTCATGCACGTCCACCCGATAGGGCAGGCGGCGGTTGTTGGCTGCGGCAGGACGGTGTTGGCCCACGGTCACATCGACGGTTACAATGCCTTGTTGGGGCAGCTGGCTGATGCTGCAGCGGTAGCGCCGGTCAATGGTGCCAACAGGCAAATGAAAAAGCAGGTCCACAAGGCGTGCGCCTGCGGTGTTTGACGGTCCTGGCAGCAATACCTTTTCAAGCAATTTTGCTGTTTTTGGACCAATTCCTTTCAGGGTCACAAGATCGGCGAACAGCGGATTGAGCAGGGGTGGGCGCATGGTTTCCCTTACCGACGGATGGCATATCGGTGCAAGACTTGCGCACTTTGCCGGTTTCCCCTTTTGACATTAATGCTCTAATAGGCCGCTGCATGACGTTACCTGAATCTGAACCGGACATGGCGCGAAAGCGCTTGCTGTGGCGCGCTACCCACCGTGGCATCAAAGAGATGGATATCATCATCGGAGGATTTGCCAGCGCCCAACTGCATCGCATGACGCCAGCTGAGACTGCGTCGTTTTCAACACTTCTCGACTTGCCAGACAAGGATTACCTGAGCTGGATCACAGGGCAGGCTGATGTGCCTCCTGACATTGATTGTGACTTGCTGCGGCAAATCCTGGCCTTCAGGATTGCGCACTGAACATGAAAAACCTGCATGCGCTTACAGCCAAACTGGCGGTGCCGGGACGCCATTTTGTGTCGACAACGCCTGCCGGTTTGGATGCCCAAATTGTTGCGGCATTGGCGCGAAGTGCCGGGACCAATGGCCACTTGCACGTGTGTGCTGATGAGGGCCAGACGCTGAATTTTATTGAGCAGCTTGCGTTTTTTGATCCATCGCTTGCGGTTATGGCGTTTCCCGCCTGGGACTGCCTGCCCTATGACCGGGTTTCACCGGCGGCATTTGTGGTGGCCACGAGATTGCGAACGCTGGCACATCTGTCTCATGGGTTGAGCATGCCAACTTTGATCGTGACGACGGTCAACAGTTTGCTGCAGCGCACGATTGGCCGCGATGTCATCGCAGCAGGTACACTGCGGCTGGCGCCGGGCGTGCGCCTGGAAGGTGACCGGCTTATCAACTTCCTGGCACAGAATGGCTATGTCCGCACCGGGACCGTGGTGGAGCCGGGCGATTTTGCTGTGCGTGGCGGGCTTGTTGATGTTTATCCAGCAGGAAACAATCAACCCGTCCGGCTGGATTTTTTTGGCGAGTCGCTGGAAAGCCTCCGCAGCTTTGACGCAGAAACGCAACGCACAACGCAACAGTTGAAGGAGTTGGTCCTGCACCCCGCCAATGAGGTGCAATTGTCGCCGCATGCCATCACAGCCTTCAGGTCCAACTATGCCAAGGCATTTGGCGGAATGGACAGCAACGACCCGTTGTATGAAGCGATCACCAGTGGGCGGACGTATCAGGGGATGGAGCACTGGCTGCCACTGTTTCATTCCCAGCTGCATGCCGTGTTTGATTACGTGCCGGATGCGGGTGTCACATTGGCGCATTCCGTTGATGAGTCCATTGCAGCGCGGTTGGAGCAAATAGAAGAATATCATTCAGCGCGCACTGATACATTCACCAACGCGAAGTTTGGTGCCGCTCCCTACAAGGCCCTGCCCAGCCAGGCGCTGTATCTGACACAAAACGAACTTGACGAGGTTCTGTCGGCGAAAGCGGTGTTCCGCCTGTCGCCGTTTGAGCGGCCGGAGTCTTCGGCGGTGGCGATGGGGGGGCGTCAGGGTGTTACGTTTGCGGCGCAACGGGCCGAGGTCTCGGGCAATGTGTTCGATGCCGTAAAGACCCATATTGAAGCTGCCAGCAAGGCTGGCAAGCGGGTGCTGCTGACGTGCTGGTCCGATGGGTCGCTGGAACGCATGATGCAAATCCTGCGGGATCATGGTTTGGCCCATCTGACTTGGGCGGAGAGCTGGCAACAGGTCACTGCTGTCGGTGCCGGTGTCGTGTGGGTGACTGTCATGCCGCTCGAAACCGGCTTCGAGACAGATGCGCTGGTGGTGCTCACCGAACAGGATGTGCTGGGTGAGCGATTGGTTCGCCGGGCGCGCAAGCAACGCAAGGCCGCGGACCTTTTTTCCGAGCTCGCCTCTCTCGATGCTGGCGACCTGATGGTGCATGTTGACCATGGCATTGGCCGATTTGAGGGCTTGCGTACCGTTGATGTGCAGGGCTCGCCGCATGATTGCCTGCTGTTGATTTATGCGGGAAATGACCGGCTGTTCATCCCGGTTGAGAATATTGATCTTTTGTCGCGGTACGGATCTGAGTCCGAAGGTGTTCAACTTGACCGGCTGGGTGGCAGCGCCTGGCAGGCCAAGAAGGCGCGGCTCAAGGAACGCATCCGCGAGATTGCAAACGATCTTATCAAGACAGCGGCGGCGCGCGAACTTCGACCGGGTGAGTTGTTTGCACCGCCCGAAGGTGCGTTTGACGAATTTTGTGCGCGTTTTCCTTATGAGGAAACGGAAGATCAACTTAGTGCCATTGAATCTGTGCTTGAGGATTTGCAGGCGGGCCGCCCGATGGACCGGCTGGTGTGCGGCGATGTGGGTTTTGGCAAGACGGAGGTTGCGTTGCGGGCGGCCTTTGTTGCTGCCTATGCTGGCAAGCAAGTCGCCATTGTTGTGCCGACAACACTGTTGTGCAGACAACACTACAAAACATTCACCGAACGGTTTCGTGGTTTGCCGTTGCGTATTGCTCAAGCCTCGCGGCTGGTGGGGCGAAAAGAGATTGACACCGTCAAGGCGGGCATGGCCGATGGTTCCGTGGACATTGTGGTGGGCACGCACGCGTTGCTGGCGGAAAGTGTGCGGTTTCGCGATCTCGGATTGTTGATCGTGGATGAGGAGCAACACTTCGGTGTGAAGCACAAGGAACGGCTCAAGGCAATGAAGGCCAATGTGCATGTTCTAACACTAACAGCGACGCCAATACCTCGAACGTTGCAGCTCTCACTGTCTGGTTTGCGGGAGATGTCGCTGATCACCACACCGCCCGTGGACCGGTTGGCGGTGCGCACCTACATCGCGCCGTTTGATCCTATGGTCATCCGGGAACACTTGCTGCGCGAACATTTTCGCGGCGGGCAATCGTTCTTTGTTGTGCCGCGCATTTCCGATCTCGGTGAAATGGCGGAGTTCCTGAAAGACACGGTGCCAGAGGTGAAATTCCGAACTGCCCATGGGCGCTTGCCGCCTACGGAGCTGGAAGACATCATGACTGGCTTTTACGACCGGAGTTTTGACGTCTTGTTGTCAACCACCATTGTTGAATCAGGTTTGGACATACCCACCGCCAACACGCTGGTCGTGCACCGGGCTGACATGTTCGGGCTGGCGCAACTCTATCAACTGCGCGGACGCGTGGGACGCTCCAAGCAGCGGGCCTATGCGCTTTTGACCACGCCAGCGTTGCGGACCATGTCAGTTGGCGCGGAGCGTCGCTTGAAAGTGTTGCAGTCACTCGATTCACTGGGAGCCGGATTCACGCTGGCAAGCCATGACCTCGATATTCGCGGTGCCGGCAATTTGCTGGGTGAAGAGCAATCCGGCAACATCCGGGAAGTGGGATTCGAGCTCTACCAATCCATGCTGGAAGAGGCCGTTGCCAGCATGAAGAATTCTGGCGAAGACCTTGCCGAATCTGGCGCTTGGTCGCCGCAGATCAATATTGGCACATCCGTGCTGATACCGGATTCATACGTGTCGGACTTGCAAGTGCGGCTTGGGTTGTACCGCAGGCTTGCCGATTTCGCCGAACAAGGCGACCTGGATTCGTTTGCGGCAGAACTGCACGACAGGTTTGGCCGATTGCCGGATGAAGTTCAGCATCTCCTGGACATTGTCTCTATTAAATTGTTGTGCCGGATTGCCAACGTGCAAAGTGTGGATTCAGGACCCAAAGGTGCGACTGTCACATTCCGCAATGGAGTGTTTCAACAACCGTCAAATCTCGTTGGGTGGATTGGGGGGCAAGGTACGCTGGCCAAGCTGCGTCCGGACATGAAGCTGGTCCTCATTCGAGATTGGGAAAATGCGCAAAAACGGTTGAAGGGAACGCGGCAGTTGCTGCAAACACTGGTCAAGCTTGCGGCTTAGCGGAAACTACTGGATATTCGGCGTTTCAACAATCCAGTCCGAGACAGTTACGCATTACGGAATCTTCCATAGTGTTGTTGCCTCAAACCCCGGCAAGGGCTGGGCGACTGGTCTGCCGATGTGGTTCCAGCGTGCCACCCATTGACCGCCTGCGTCATAGAAGGGGACGATATAGTGGCCAGCTACCAACAAGCGGTCTTCGGCGCGGGCGGCGGCGACAAGTTCTTCGCGTGATTTGGCGTTCAGCAGTGCCTGGATTGCTGCATCCACGGCAGGATCAGCAATCCCGGGATAATTGCGGGTACCTTCGGTGGTTTTGCCGGACGAACCGAAATAGAGTTTTTGCTCATTTCCCGGCGAAAGGGAATTGAACCACGTGACCGGGATCATGTCATAGTCATAGGTCTTTTGCAGGGCTGTGAACTGTGCCGGGTCAACGATGCGCACGTCGGCCTTGATGCCGATTGCTTGCAGTGTGCGTTGATAATGCAGAGCGATCTTTTCCTGATCCTTGTTCTGGATCGAGAGGGTGAAGGCAAATGCTTCGCCTGGGCCATTGACGAGGACATTGTCCTTGATGGCCCATCCGGCTTCGGCCAACGCGGTCACAACTTTGCGCAGGGATTTGCGGTCACGCCCCGATCCATCACTCACAGGCAAATCATGACTGCCGTCCAGGATATCTGGGGGAAGCGTATTGGCGGCTGCGCCGAGCACGGCAGCTTCGATTGCATCGACAGGCTTGCCCCTGGAGGACAGGTCCGAACCGCTGAAATATCCATAAGTCCGGCGGAATGAATTCGAGAACAGGTTGGCGTTGGCCCATTCAAAATCGAATGCGGTTACCAATGCTTCACGGACGCGCACATCTTCAAATAACTTGCGGCGGGTGTTGAATGCGAATCCTGAAGCAGGTGCTGGCGAACGTTGCTCAATTTTTTCCAGTGTGATCTTGCCTTCCTTGACAGCGGGAAAATCATATCCGGTGGTCCAGCGCACGGGGTCAGCTTCAGTGCGAACGTCGGCGTCGCCTTTCTTGAAGGCTTCAAAGGTGGCATTGACGTCCTTGTAGTAGTCGAACCTGACGGCATCAAAATTCCAAAGACCTTTGCCCAGGGCCAGGGATTTTCCCCAGTAGTCCGGATTTTTCTTGTAGGTGATGCTTTCACCAGGCTTGATGTCCGCCAACACATAGGGACCTGACCCGATGATCGGGTCGAGGGTGCTGTCGTCGAATGCCCGGTTCTCCCAGGCACGTTTTGACAGAATTGGCATCAAGCCGATGATCAGGGGCAATTCACGGTCGCCGACTTCCTGGTGGAAGACCAGTGTGCGTTCGTCCGGTGTTTCGAGTTTGGTGATTTTGGAGTAGAAGTTCTTGTAGTTGGGACGCCCCTTGTCGCGCAACATCTCCATGCTGAAAACGACATCAGCTGCAGTCAAGGGCGTGCCGTCAGAGAATTTGGCTTCCGGGCGAAGTTTGAACGTGAACATCTTGCGGTCGTCAGACGAGTCAATGCTTTCGGCCAACAGGCCGTAGAGGCCAAAAGGTTCAGACCAATTCCGACCGAGCAGGCTTTCAAAGGCATAGGTGCGAATACCGGTTGCGGCACTGCCCTTGACGATGAACGGATTCAGACTGTCGAATGTTCCGGTTACAGCTTGCCGCAAGATTCCACCTTGTGGCGCATCAGGATTGGCATAGGGGAGATGGGGAAAACCGGCGGGCAGGGCAGGCTCACCGTGCATGGCAATGCCGTGTTTTGGCTCGGCGCATGCCACGACCGAAACCCATCCCAGTATCGCCGCCGAAACCGAAAAGCTACGCCAAGAGACCAAAATGCCCATCGTCAATTCTCCTCAGTTGCAATTGGCGGGTATCAATTCAGTGCGGCGGACTTGCGGGAATAGCACTTCCGGCTGGCATCGAAGGATCCAAAGAATTCCGCCATTTGTGGGTGTCGCACCGGTTGGCCTGAGTCGTCTACCAGCAGGTTCTGTTCCGACACATAGGCGACATATTCGGTTTCGGCGTTCTCGGCGAGCAAGTGATAGAAGGGCTGGTCCTTGCGCGGCCGGTTTTGCGCGGGGATGGCGTTGTACCATTCTTCGGTGTTGCTGAACTCGTGATCAACATCAAAAATCACGCCGCGGAAATCAAACATGCGGTGTTTGACAACCTCACCTATCCGGAATTTGGCGGTTCGCGCTTCAGTCATGTCCCATGATTGCCAACATTAACGCCGGAATTCAAGGATATATGTCGTCCTCATGCGCGCATGGCGAGGGGCAGGGAAACAGTCGGGGTAAGTCCTTGTGACACAACCCAGCTACGCAGCGCGGGCACCTTGTCGACCATCGCCAAGCTGAGACTCCTCAGTCCGGAAATGGCTGTGTTATCTGCCAGCAGTGACCAGTTCATGGCACTGATCGCCGCATTTCTCGGCAGCACATCCGGCAAACGCGCGGTATGGTATGCCGCACAGCAGGCAGCGCTTCCGGGGTCATCGGCACCAACAATGATATCGGCTGCATGGCCTGCGTCACGAAAAGACAGGTTCAAGCCTTGTGCGCCGATGGGCGGGAAGCCATGAGCTGCTTCGCCGACGAGAAACACGCGCGATGCGGCGAGTTGATCGGCCACGGTGGTTTGCATGTCGAAACTGCTTGATTTCCCGAGTTCATACACGCGGCCGAGCTTTCCGTGGCTGGCAAGCTGTAATTCAGTGCACAGTTTTTCAGGTGGCAGTGCTACCAACGCATCGATTTTTTCTGGCCGGTCCATCCAGACAAAGCTGGAATGGTTCCCCGGCAAGGGCACTGTGGTGAACAATCCTCCGGGCCGGTGGTGCTCGGTTGAAATGGCGCAATGGGGCACTGTGTGACTGAATGTCGAAATCAGTGCGCGTTGCCGCCAATTGTGGTTGGTGGTGGTGATGCCAACAGACTTACGCAACAGCGAGTGGCGGCCGTCGGCGGCGAGGGCCACTTTCGCATGCACTTCGCCGTGATCCTCAATCCGCGCCGTCACGCCGGCGATGGCGCTGCTGAAATCCCTCACACGACCAGAGATTACGGGAATGTTCAGTTCGGCGACGCGGTCTCTCAGTTTGGGAACCAGGACAGACAAAGGAATGTTCCAGCCAAAAGTTTCGGCAGCGATTTCTTCGGCAAAAAAGCGCAATGTGGGAGCGGTTGCGTAGTTGCCGGTGTCGTCCACGATGTGCAGTTGGCGCAACGCTGCCGATGATTGTTGCAGCTGTCCGGGCCAGACGCCCAAGTGTTGCAACATGCGGATGGCGGGTTGCATCAGCGCCACGGTACGCAAGTCTGGTGTTGCCACAGGTGCAATGAGACATACGGATATGCCCTCGATGGCAAGCAGGCAGGCACTGGCGAGGCCCACGGGACCACCGCCTACGACGATTGCTGTGTAATCCTGGTTCATGGCAGTGGATAAGCCTGCATGCTTGGGCGCTGGCAAAACTGGTGGTGGAAGGCGGCCACGGTGTTCGCGCTCTCACGCCAATTCACGTCTGGATGCCGGAGGCCGACATAGGACAGGGCCGTTGCCAACATGATCGTGGCGGCATTGATGTTGTGCAATTCCGGTGTCCAGTTTTGCTCAATATCGTTGACAGCGGCGGTGATGCGCAGCCTGTTGCGCTGCATCAGTTCAGGCCATTGCAAACCGGCTGGACGCTGGGCTTGTTCATAGCGCAGAGCGACGGCAGCGTCTGCCAGTCCGGTGGCCAACGCCAAAAGTGTCAGCACGCGAAAACGCTTGACGCCATCGTCCGGAATGATGTCGCGGTGGCCAGACACGTGAGCCAGGTATTCCAAAATCACCCGGCTGTCGTAAATGGGGTGGTGGTGATCCGTTTCAAGAACCGGAATTTTGCCGATGGGTGAAAGTTTGGCGAGAACCGCATGCTCTTCCACCGGCTTGACGCCAAGTTTTACAAGTTCAATGCGGTCGCTCAAGCCGACCTCATGGCCGCATACCAAGCACGCCCTGACAAACGGTGAGAGCACGTCTCCATAGATCCGCATTGAACTGTCTCCATCAAACCCACCTCACTACAGGTTGGAGGTTTTCGGCTGCTGTTGCAAAGACAATTCGATTGAAGACAGCGCTCAATAACGTCGCAGAAGACCCACCAGCTTGCCCTGCACGCGCACGCGGTCGGGACCGAAAATGCGGGTTTCATAGGCGGGATTGGCAGCTTCCAGGGCAATCGAATCGCCCTTTTTGCGCAAGCGCTTCAAGGTGGCTTCCTCGTCATCCACCAATGCCACCACAATCTCGCCGTTGAGGGCGGCATCACCCTTGCGGATCAGAATCGTGTCGCCATCAAAGATGCCGGCGTCAATCATGGAGTCGCCTTTGACTTCGAGGGCAAAATGCTCACCGCTGCCGAGCATGTCAGGCGGTATTGGAATATTGTTGGTATGGTCCTGGATTGCGGCAATCGGCACGCCGGCAGCGATGCGGCCCATGAGGGGCACAAATACCGGGCGGTAGGCATTGCCATCGTTGGCCGGGGCTGCTGCCTTTGATTTGCTGCCTTGCCCGAGGTTGCCCTGAATGACATTGGGCGTAAATCCGCCCTTGCGCGGGGCGACAGACGGTGAATGCGACTCAGGCAGTTTCAGCACTTCAAGGGCGCGGGCGCGATTGGGCATGCGCTTGAGAAATCCGCGCTCCTCAAGTGCCACAATCAGACGGTGAACACCGGATTTCGACTGCAAATTGAGGGCGTCCTTCATTTCCTCAAAGGAGGGCGGCACGCCTTCTTCCTTCAGCCGGGTATTGATAAACAGCAGCAGTTCAAGTTGTTTGCGCGTCAGCATGGGTGTTCCTTGGGAAAGTGGAGAACATAACTGCAACAGCTATACATGTTCTTGCCGTGTTCCGCAAGTGTTTTGCTTTCACCCCATGCCAATTGATTACTGCACCGATCCGGCGCCATCGCCGTTGTTGCCGCCACCACCCGCACCGCCACCTGGACTGCCATTTCCGGGGTTGTCACCACCCGTTGGGTCTCCGCCGCCCGTTGTATCTGGAGGGTTGTTCGGGCTTGGACGTTGTGGCTCCGGGTTTTGAGGCGGTGTGTAGTTGCCGCCGCCCGATCCGGAAGCTGTGGACCTTGGCGCACATTTTTTGTTCAGGCCGCATATCCCTCCGGTTGGCTTGATCTTCTTGGGCGGCTTGGCCGCGACGATCTTTTTCTTTTTGGCCACAAGCTTTTTGGGTGCGACAATCACCGGGGCTGTGGCCTTGGGTGCGGCAACACTGACGACTTTGGGTACTGCCAAGATTTTGCACGTGCCTGTGTCATCGCGCATGAAAGGAAAGAGTTCGCGCCGCTCAATAAAGCGGGCGGAGGTGATGGCCTGTCGCAAATCTCCCGGCAGCTTTTCGAGTTTGCCGCCCAATTGCTGAAAGCGTGCCAATGCTGGAAGCAGGAAAATGCCGTCTGGATTGTCGGCCATGTATTTGAGAACGGCTGCCTGGTCTTTCGAGTCCTGCAGTTTCACCCATTGCACAAGCTGCAGCTGTGGCGAAATACCTTGAAAAAGGGCACGTGGCTGGCCCAAGTTGGCGTTGCGCAATGCAAGCTTCGAGGCATAGATGCTGCTGGACGACAGGGATTTCCGCATGGCATCGACGAGCGCTACGTCCGTGTCGGGCGCGTCGGTGTTCTCCAAGCCCATTGATTCCTGTTTGCGTGCCAAAGCGTCGCGTTTGGCGTTGGCGGGCAGTTTCTGGAGCTCGGTCAATGCTTCGGGATATGTGCCGTCAGCATCAAGGGCGGCGGCAATGGCAAAGTATTCGGCGGATTTTTCCAGATTGCGTGCCGGTTTTGCCGCCGATGCATAGAAGCGCCCCAAGGCCAATGCCGCTGCAATGTTGCCGCGCCGGACGGCGTAGTCGTACCACTCCACAGCACTACAGCTGTTTTGCAGCAGGAGTTTTCCGTCAAAGTAAAGCTTGGCCAAGTCATATGCGGCTGAGGTGTTGCCGCTTACGGCGGCGCGCTTGAAAAGGGCGGCTGCGGTAGGTACATCTTTGCGCACGCTCATGCCGTCGCGAAACGACTGGGCCAGTTTTCGTGTCGAGGCGGCATCATTGCGGGCAAATCCAGCCTGGAAGAAACGCACTCCGCGATCAGGGTTGGGAGTAACGTCGTTACCGTCCGCATGCAACGTTCCGAGGTCACTCAATGCTTCTGCATAGCCAAGTTCTGCTGCCCGGTTCATGAGGGCAACAGCCGTTTTCAAGTCTTTGGGCAGACCAATGCCGTTGGCATGGTTGCGCCCCAGGGCTGCCATCGCCAATGGATCGCCTTTGTCGCTAGCGAGTTGAAACAGCCGGTTCGCTTCGGTCTGATCTTTTGGCACGCCCAAGCCGCGCTGGTGCATGTAGCCCAACTGGTACAAGGCGCGCACGTGGCCTTGGTCTGCGGCCTTGCGGAGTGAATCCAACGCCGCTTCGATGTTGCCTTGGGCGAGATAGGTGCGGCCCAGCTGGTAGCGGTAACGCGCCGACGATGGATAATCGCCGACGGCCTGCGTGCAGACTTCGAGTGCTTGTGCAATTTCCAGATCGGCAAATGGCACACCTGGATTTATCCCTTGCAGATCGAAAGGCTCGGCAGCAACACTGTCACAGGCGTTGATGTAAGGTTCAATGGCCAGCGAAAACGATGCGGTTTCCGGTGACATCGAACTGGCCACCGCGAATGACAGTGATTCGTTTTTTCCTTCCGCACCAATGGCTGGTTCAAATGACAACTGGCGCAGGACTGATTCAGGGAACGTGGAGCCTTCAACCATCGTTGCGCCGTCCAGAGACACGGTGCCCGACACTGGCGCACTGGCCAAGGTGATTGTTGTTTCCGGTCCACTGCGGCTTTGCGAAAAATCCTCGAGCATGCTGATGGCACCAATACCGATCGGCACGCGCCTTGGCGACTTGAACCGCTCGGCCATGAGATTGGCCAGAACCATGGCCGAAGACATTTCGACCTCCAGCTGTTCCATGCCTTCTGTCGGAGCACTGCCAACCTTGAGCGCCGTGCCAGCGTCAGCTTGCAGGGACACAGATGAAGGTGAAAGCTGCAAGGCTGGCAGTTTCAGGTACACGGGCTGGGTCAAGGCATTTTTGATGTAGGGGCGTTGGCGTTGCTGAGTGGCGTTCCAAACATCTTCGGTCACTTTTTCAAGCGCTGCACTGACTTCCACGCCAAGCCTGAACGACCGTTTGAGAAACGCATCGGTAAATGGCGACTTGTCGCCCAAGCCATCGACAGCAACATCGCCCGGTTGGGTGGAATAAGCGACAAGACTGCCGAGAGCTCCATCTGCCGCCGCCAATCCAACACTTGTCATCTGGAGCTCATTGTCATTGCCAACGTAGAACTGCCGGGAGGGAAACGGGTTGTTGCGGCAGGCATCGAGGTAGATCAACTGCGTTTTCGAGTTTGATTGCATATAGGACACAATGGTGCGCAGGCTGATCGTCTCGACTTCCATGTCCGAAGAAGATTGCAGCATTGCGTCCACCGGAACGATGCGGTTGTCACCGCCCACCTGAAAACCATGGCCGGAATAATAGAAGACGCTGACATCGGCACCGTTCATTGAGCGGATGAAGCGTTCGAACTCCTGTTCAAAACCAACCTGGGCGAGGTCAAGCGCGGTAATGACCTCAAAGCCGGACGCCCGCAGCGATTTTGCCACTGCATCGGCATCGTTTTTGGGGTTGGGGAGGCTGGCAACGCTTTGGTAGGCGCTGTTGCCCACCACAAACGCCACGCGGCGGTCTTTGGCGCGTGCTTCACCTGCCTGAAATCCCAGCATGACGAGCGCCATCGCAAGCAGAAAGAAAAAAAGACGAGAGGGGGCAAGGCAAGTCATGGTTTGTCGCTCCGCGTTAACCAACGAACTCTTGTCTAGTAGTGCTACCAGCCCTTGGGCGCATCGTCAATTTGGGGGAGGGCAGGACCAGGGCAACGAGTTCAGATTAACGACAGTATGATTTTGTGACGTGTGTTGCTTGACGTGATTCAATTGGCTTTCGACGAATCGGGAGGAAGCCATGACAGATGCTGCCACGTCACGCAGGAAAAGCCT
>JAYVKC010000010.1:0-2558 GCA_043768765.1 Hyphomicrobiales bacterium
CCGGGTTTCATCGACAGCCTTCCGGAGAAAGCGGAGTTCCGCAGCCGCATCCCCATGCAACGCTATGGCAAGACCGATGAGATATCGGGAGTCATAAGCTTCCTTGCATCTGATGCAGCAGGTTACATCACCGGTCAGAACCTGCGTGTTGACGGCGGTATTACGCGGTCCGTCTAAATCCGTTGGTACATTGGCGATGCGAACTTCCCTTTCGCTGGCGAATTCTGAAACGGCGGTTGAAACAACGGGTCTGGCAGCCTAAAAGCGCGTCAATCGACACTCAGGGCACTTTCAATGTTGAAGAAACAGGACCGGCGCCTCCAAGTCGGGATTCTCGGCTGTGGCCCAATTGCCCAATTCGCCCATTTTGAGTCGGCCATAAAAGCGAGCAACGCCGATCTTCATGCCATTTGCGATGTGGCTGAAGACCTGGTGACGCGCATGGGTGACACCTACCAACCAACCCGGCGCTATCTCGACTATGACGAAATGCTGCGCGATCCCGAATTGGAAGCGGTGATTATCGCGACATCCGATGCGTTCCACGTGCCTGCATCCCTTCGCGCGTTGGCGGCGGGCAAGCATGTGCTCTGTGAAAAGCCAATTGGAATTGCGGTGGAAGAGGCCGAGGGACTGGCAGATGCAGTGCGCGCCTCCGGCAAGATTCTGCAGATCGGCCATATGAAACGCTTTGACCCCGGCCTCGAGGCTGCCCGCGATTTCGTGCGCGACGAGATGGGTCAGCAACTTTCATTCAAGGCCTGGTATTGCGACTCCACCCATCGCTACACCATGACCGATGCGGTGCAGCCGCTGCCGGTTCTGAGCAAGGCGGCAAGAAAACCAACGGAGAATCCGAAAGGCGATCTTCAACGCTACTACATGCTGGCCCATGGCTGCCATCTGGTGGACACGGCACGCTTCTTGTGCGGCGAGATCATGGAGGTGAATGCAAGGCTAAACCAGCGCTTTGGTGCCTATTCATGGTTTGTGGATATTGTTTTTGCCAATGGTTGCATGGGGCATCTTGATCTCACTGTTGCCGTGCGCATGGACTGGCATGAAGGCCTGACGCTCTATGGCGAGAACGGCAGCATCTCGGCCAAGACCTATAACCCCTGGTACTTCAAATCGTCCGATGTGGAGATTTTCCATGAGAAGGACGCAACATTCCGGCGACCGCTTGGCGCCGATGGCCATTTCTACCGGCGCCAGCTTGAGGGCTTTGCCGATACGATATTGAATGGCGCGCCGATGCGTGGAGCGGACATTGCCGATGGCGTTGCCTCAGTGCGTGCCATGGCGGCAATTGTTCAATCGGTGCGAACGGGAAAGCCAGTGGGGCTCGCCGATGTGAGCGGCAGGATATGATGCAGCTTGGCATTTTCGCCAAGACTTTTGCGGTGCAAGGTGCCCGCGATGTGCTGCTTGCGGCGCGAAACGCGGGCTATACTTGCGTGCAGTTCAACATGGCCTCTGTGGGCTTGCCCTCGATGCCTGATGACATCGCGCCTGATGTGCTCGCTGAAATCTCCAGCGCTGTCACAGAAACAGGTGTCTCCATCGCAGCGATTTCCGCGACCTACAACATGATCCATCCCGATGCTGCCATCCGCAAAGCCGGCATGCGCAGGCTTGGCATGATCATCGCTGCTGCCGCGGCACTTGGGGTGCCCATGGTGACACTCTGCACGGGAACGCGCGATGCGGCTGATCAATGGCGTCATCATCCCGACAATGGAACGCCCGGGGCCTGGCGTGATCTCCTCAAGGAAATGCAACAGGCTGCTCAGCTCGCCGAGGACCATGGGGTTGATCTTGGCATTGAGCCCGAACTTGCCAATGTCGTGTCGTCTGCAAAGACAGCGCGGCGGATGATGGATGAACTGCAATCGCCCCGCCTGAAAATTGTTCTCGATCCCGCCAATCTTTTCGAGACCGGTGAATCGCGTACGATCATCGCGGAGGCAATTGGCCTCGTTGGTTCCCGCATCGCCATGGCCCACGCCAAGGATCGCGATGCGACGGGAGCATTCGTCGCGGCGGGGCAGGGTGTGGTGGACTTCGGGTTGTTCATAGGCGGCCTGAAAGCGGCGGGCTTTCGTGGTCCAGTGATCACCCATGGATTGAGCGAAGCGGAGGCGCCCGCTGTGGCGGCGTTTCTCAGTGCAATTTTGAAAAACGGAGTGTCGCAATGACTGCTGAGTGGTTTGCCAGGCTTCCCGCCAATCGCCTGCTCGTCGAGATGTCGCTGTGGTCTGCCGATCTTGGACGGCTTGAAGAAGATACCAGGCGTGTTGAAGAAGGCACGGATATTTTCCACATCGATGTGGCCGACGGTCATTTTTCGCCCGCCATGTTGTTTTTCCCTGACTTGGTGGCGCGCTTGCGGCGGGTAACGGCGAAACCATTTCATGTGCATCTCATGGTGAAAGATGCCGTGTTGATGGATCAGGTCGCGCAATTTGCCGAAGCCGGAGCTGATCTCATCAGTGTCCACGCGGAAAACGCCAATGGCCTGGCAGCGCTGGCAGATATTCGCGCGCGCGGTTTGAAGG
>JAYVKC010000011.1:0-26893 GCA_043768765.1 Hyphomicrobiales bacterium
TGCCTTGCAGATGATCAAGGACAAGGACGTGAAGTATGTGGACCTCCGCTTCACCGATCCGCGCGGCAAGATGCAGCATCTCACCATGGACATCAGCCAAATGGGTGCCGATGCCTGGGACGAAGGCCTGATGTTCGACGGCTCGTCGATTTCCGGCTGGAAGGCGATCAACGAGAGCGACATGATTTTGAAGCCCGATGCAGCGTCCGTGCATCTTGATCCGTTCTATGCGCAAACCACCATGGCCGTGTTCTGTGACATCGCTGATCCGGGAACGGGCGAAGGCTACAACCGCGACCCGCGCTCCATCGCCAAGCGCACCGAGAATTATCTGAAGTCCTTGAAAATCGGTGACACGGTTTTTGTCGGCCCGGAAGCAGAGTTCTTCATTTTCGACGACGTGAAGTTTGCGACTTCGCCCTACAATACCGGCTTCAAGCTGGATGGCGTGGAATTGCCCACCAACTCCGACCGCGACTACGAAACCGGCAACATGGGCCACCGGATGCGCACCAAGGGCGGATACTTCCCCATGAACCCGATGGACTCAGCGCAGGACATGCGCGGCGAAATGCTGTCGGTGATGGGTGAGATGGGACTTGCCGTCGAAAAGCACCACCATGAAGTGGCGTCATCGCAGCATGAGCTTGGCACCAAGTATCAGCCGCTCACCATTGCCGCCGATCACATGCAGATCTACAAATATGTGATCCACAACGTGGCGCATTCCTATGGCAAGACGGCGACGTTCATGCCGAAGCCGGTGTTCGGCGACAATGGTTCGGGCATGCATTGCCATTTCTCGATCTGGAAAGATGGGAAGCCACAGATGGCGGGCAATCAGTATGCTGATCTGTCGGAGATGTGCCTGTATTTCATCGGCGGTGTGATCAAGCATGCCAAGGCGCTGAATGCTTTTACCAATCCGTCGACGAACAGCTACAAGCGTTTGGTGCCGGGTTATGAAGCGCCGGTGTTGCTGGCGTACTCATCGCGCAACCGCTCAGCCTCGTGCCGCATTCCGTTCACCAGCAATCCAAAGGCCAAGCGCGTTGAAGTGCGCTTTCCCGATCCAACGGCGAACCCATACTTGTGCTTCTCGTCGATCATCATGGCGGGCCTTGATGGCATCACCAACAAGATCCACCCCGGCCCCGCCATGGACAAGAACCTCTACGACTTGCCGCCTGCCGAACTCTCCAAGGTTCCAACGGTGTGCGGCTCGTTGCAGGAAGCCATCGATTCACTGGCCGCCGACCACGACTTCCTCATCAAGGGTGGGGTGTTCTCCAAGGACTTCATCGAGTCATACCTCGCACTGAAGCAGGAAGAACAGGACCGCTACCGCATGACGCCCCATCCGGTTGAGTTTGACATGTATTATAGTTGCTGAGTTCGGCGCAGATTGACGAATGCAAAACCCCGGCGGAAACGTTGGGGTTTTTGTTTGCCAAGTCCAGCGTACCAAGATACGTTCTGTTCATGTTCTTAGATTCTGGTAGGCCAATAGGTATTGATCTTTTTGCTGGCGCAGGCGGAATGAGCTTGGGCTTTGAGCAAGCAGGATTTGACGTTGCCGCGGCCGTCGAAATCGATCCAGTTCATTGTGCTGCCCATAAATTCAACTTTCCGCGAACTGCAATCGTTCCACGCTCGGTTGTGGGCCTGAAAGCCGCTGACATTCGTCTTGCCGCCGGGATTGGTTCGAGGCCAATTGACTGTGTGTTTGGCGGTCCTCCATGCCAGGGATTTTCGTTGATTGGACAGCGGGCATTTGAGGACCCACGCAACAATCTGGTCCTTGAATTTGTTCGTCTGGTTTCAGAACTAGACGCCCGGACATTTGTGTTCGAGAATGTGAAGGGGCTAACTGTTGGAAAACAGCGTGATTTCCTTGACGAATTGGTGAGCGCGTTCAAGAACGCTGGATATGATGTTCGTCTACCTTGGCGAGTACTCAATGCTGCCAACTACGGCGTTCCACAACATCGTCAGCGTCTCATCATCTTTGGTGCAAAAAAGGGGAGTGCGCTCCCCGATTATCCGCAACGCTTATGCAATGCAGTAGATGATCGGCGACCATATCCCGACCTTCCAATTGGCCCAACTTGTAAAGATGCTCTTGACGATTTGCCTGACGCAAATCGCTATGATGCGTTGACGGTCAACGATTGCCATGGGACCAGGTCTTACGGCAAGCACTCTGCCTACGCTGCCGAATTGCGTTGTCTGGCAAATGACTCGTGGCATTTGGGGTATGTTCGCAAATGGAATCCAGCAATTCTTACGTCGAGTGCGCGTACTACTCACACAGAAATTTCGATACGGCGTTTCATGGAGACTGCGCAGGGTGATGTTGAACCTGTGAGCAGATTCTTCAAGCTCGCGCCCAACGGGCTTTCGAACACTCTTCGTGCAGGAACAGACAGCGCGCGCGGTGCATTCACCAGCCCCCGCCCTATACACTTCAAGTTTCCCCGTTGCATCACGGTACGCGAGATGGCCCGGCTTCACGGGTTTCCAGACTGGTTCCGCTTTCATGCAACCAAATGGCATGGTGCTCGGCAGATAGGCAATTCTGTGCCACCACATCTTGCTCGCGCGGTCGCCGCATCGGTGATGCAAGTTTTGAAAATTCAGCCAACCCAACCTGTTGAGTCCATCAACATGGGAGACGATAGTTTGCTTTACATGGACATGTCCGAAGCCTCCGCTCACTTTGGCGTTGTTCCTCCCAGTGGCCGTCGCGATAGGAAAAGTGGTGCGAAAAAGCGTAAACAGCATGAAGTTGAGGAGTCCCGTAGTCGATTGAAGGTGGCGTGTGGCTAAGAAGTCAGGGAAGTCAACCAAGTCCGAACCCAACCGATACAACCAAATTATCGAAGCCATTTTCTTTGACCACTGGAAATCTGGCATCCGATCATTTGAGTTCGAACGCACCGAAATCAAAAGTACGGCAGACCGATTGCAAATTGCTTTACCTGACAACATTGGCGACGTACTTTATTCTATCCGATACCGCAATCCGCTACCAAAGCGCGTCATCGATACACAGTTGACGGGACTTGAATGGATCATCGAGGGCGCGGGCCGCGCTCGCTACCGTTTCAAGCTCGTACCCGCCAACCGCATCAAGCCCAATCCGGCCTTGGCAGCAATAGCCATTCCTGACGCGACGCCGGAGTTGATCCGAGCCTACGCGTTGGATGACGAACAAGCCCTACTTGCCATCGTGCGCTACAACCGCTTGATCGATACTTTCTTGGGACTCACAACTTACAGCCTTCAAAACCATTTGCGCACGACAGTCAAAGGCGTTGGTCAAATTGAGATTGACGAGCTTTATATCGGACTAGATAAACACGGCTGCCACTATGCAATTCCAGTTCAGGCAAAAGGCGGCAAGGATCAAATTGGAGTCGTTCAGACCGGACAAGACATTGCGTATGTCAAACAAAAGTTTCCAGGTATGCGTTGCCGTCCGATCGCCACGCAGTTCATGCCTGACGGCCTTGTCGCAATCATTGAACTTACTTTACACGGCGACGAAGTGAAAGTCGTCGAGGAAAAACACTATCGCCTCGTTCCGGCCAATCAACTGGATCAAGCTGCAATCATTTCATACCGCGACATATAGCGATTACGAGACCGGCAACATGGGGCACCGGATGCGCACCAAGGGCGGGTATTTCCCGATGAACCCGATGGACTCAGCCCAGGACATGCGCGGCGAAATGCTGTCGGTGATGGGCGAAATGGGTCTGGCTGTGGAAAAGCACCACCATGAAGTGGCGTCATCGCAGCATGAGCTTGGCACCAAGTATCAGCCGCTCACCATTGCTGCCGATCACATGCAGATCTACAAATATGTGATCCACAACGTTGCCCACAGCTATGGCAAGACGGCGACCTTCATGCCAAAGCCCGTGTTTGGTGACAACGGGTCGGGCATGCATTGCCACTTCTCCATCTGGAAAGAAGGAAAACCCATGATGGCGGGCAATCAGTATGCCGATCTTTCCGAAATGTGCCTGTACTTCATCGGCGGTGTGATCAAGCACGCCAAGGCGCTGAATGCTTTCACCAACCCGTCGACGAACTCCTACAAGCGTCTGGTGCCGGGTTATGAAGCACCGGTGTTGCTGGCGTACTCATCGCGCAACCGCTCAGCCTCGTGCCGCATTCCGTTCACCTCGAACCCGAAAGCCAAGCGCGTGGAAGTGCGCTTTCCAGATCCAACGGCGAACCCCTACCTGTGCTTCTCGTCGATCATCATGGCGGGGCTTGATGGCATCACCAACAAGATCCACCCCGGCCCTGCCATGGACAAGAATCTCTACGACCTGCCACCCGCCGAGCTTTCGAAGGTTCCAACGGTGTGCGGCAGTTTGCAGGAAGCCATCGATTCACTGGCGGCGGACCACGACTTCCTCACCAAGGGCGGGGTGTTCTCCAAGGACTTCATCGAGTCATACCTCGCACTGAAGCAGGAAGAACAGGACCGCTACCGCATGACCCCACATCCGGTGGAGTTCGACATGTATTACAGCTGCTGAGCGCCCCCTCCAAGGCAGCTGGATACAGGAGCCCCGGTGTCACTCGCGCCGGGGTTTTTCATTTTGGGTCGTTCATGCCTCGCAGTTTGGCGGAGAGATCATTGCCCAGCAATTGCATGACAATTGCCGATATGACGTTATCCTTTGCCGACAATTGCTTCAGCTGATCTGGCTGGAGGCTCAAAAGGTCGAGTGTCTCGGCGGCTTCCACGGTCGCCGTCGCATTGGATTTTGTGATGTACGCAACTTCACCTGCAAAAGAACCAGGATGCAAAGTGGCGACGATCTGGTGATTTACCCTGACATTCGCCATACCGCCAACGATCAAGTGCAGGGCATCAACCGGCTGGTTCTGGTGGATGAGTACACTGCCTCCCTGCACTGAGTTCCAGTTGCCCGCCCGCAGCAACCGCGCGATTTGCGCGTTGTCCAGACCGTGCAGTATTCTTCTCAGTTGCGCCTCGTGCGGAGATGGAATTTGCAGGCGAAGCCGATCCGCTATTTCAGCGTATAACTGATAAACATTGATAATAATAAAAATGACGGACCAGCCCATTCCCGTGAGAAGATTACCACCACTGAGCCAGAAATAGCCCATTTCAAATACCAGTCCGAAAAGCGTCAGAATGCGGAGCCAGAACATGCTCCGCATGATGTAGGACAAGGCAAACAGAAAATACGATACATGCCCCACAAGCTCATTGAAGCTGAACAGCTTTACTATTGTTTCCATGTGATCCTGATGTGCCCGACCAACGGGTCGATAGGTTTCAACGTCTCACGCAAACAGGTTGGGGAAAGCTTGCCATGGTTCGACTGCCGTCATTCAATCCAATTTCGCCATGGAACTGTAACCAACAAGATCGGCAACCGCAATGGCTGCATAATGCCAGGTCAGTAGCACTCGACATGTTCCCTTGGATGGGGATTGCCGGTCCGAGCCAATCGTTGAAAATTTTTGTGTTGTCGCATAAGGGACAACAAACCAATGGTTTTCTGGAGTTACCGTGCCCAACGCACCCAAAGGCAACGATACTGAAATGCGATCAACGACGGCCAATCCGGACCGCCTGTTCGATCTCCGGTGGAAACGCAGCGAGCAGGATTTGTTGCAGCCCTTTCGTCTCCTCTACGGGACACGGCCTGCCATTGAGAAACAGCTTAAGGAACTATTGGCAAAGCACTGGAAAGACAGGCCTTCCGACTTGAAGGACCTGGACTTGCAGCGTGACCTTGATGCGGAGTGGTTCCTGTCGGAAAGAATGGTTGGGTATGTGTTTTATGTCGACCGCTTTGCCGGGAAGCTGCGCGATGTCCTTCATCATGTCAACTATCTCAAACGTTTGGGCGTGACCTACGTGCACTTCATGCCGTGTCTGAAACCACGCCCTGGCAACAGTGACGGCGGCTATTCGGTTATGGATTACCGCTCGATCAATCCGCTTTTGGGCAGCATGGACGATTTTGAACATGTTGCTGGTGAGCTTCGCAAGCATGGGATGGATGTTTGCATCGACCTTGTGCTCAACCACACGGCCAAAGAACATGAGTGGGCAGAGAAAGCCAAAAGCGGTGACGCAACATACCAGGATTATTACTGGATGTTCGACAGCGCCGAAACGCCCAATGCCTTTGAGAAAACGCTGATTGAAATATTTCCCAATGATGCACCCGGCAGTTTCACGCATTATCCGACGTTCAAAAAATGGGTGTGGACCACGTTCAATGAACACCAATGGGATTTGAACTGGACCAACCCGCAGGTGTTTTTGGAAATTGTCGACATCATGTTGACGCTGGCCAACAAGGGGGCCACGTGTTTGCGCCTTGATGCCGTTGCATTCATGTGGAAGCGCATGGGTACCACGTGCCAGAACCTGCCGGAGGTGCATGACATTTTGCAGGTTTTGCGCGCTGCAACGCGGATTGCTGCACCCGCCATGATTCACAAGGAAGAAGCGATTGTAGCCCCCAAAGACCTGGTGCCCTACCTCGGTGTGGGCCGTCACACGGGCCGGGAGGGCAATCTTGCCTATCACAACAATCTAATGGTGCAGTATTGGGCGTCGCTGGCAACACAGGATACGCGGCTGATGACACATGTGTTGTCGGCGCATTTTCCCGAAAGTTTCAAGAACGCCAGCTTTGCCACCTATATCCGCTGCCACGACGATATCGGCTGGGCGATCACGGAGGAGGACGCAGCCGCCATTCCCAATACTTCAGGACCCGGCCACCGGCGGTTTCTGGCTGATTTCTACGCGGGCCAACATGCGTCGAGTTTTGCGCGCGGGGACATATTTCAGGAGAACGAAGAGACGGGGGACCGCCGAAACTCGGGTTCATTTGCCAGCTTGGCCGGATTGGAAGCCGCGCTTGAATCGGGCAGTGCTAACGCGGAGGACGCCGCCATTCAGCGGATGCTCATGGGCTGCGCCTTGATATGTGCCTTTGGCGGCATGCCATTGCTTTACATGGGTGACGAAATCGGTTTGCTCAATGATTATGGCTACAGCGCTGTTGCCGAACATGCGCATGACAACCGTTGGCTACACCGGCCAAAGATGGATTGGTCAATTGCCAATGGGCCGGTCGGTGCCGCCAAAAAACTGTACGACGGCACGCAGGCCATCATCGCCAAACGCAAACAAAACCCCACCCTTGCCGCTACTGTTCCGACACGCATCTTGCAGACAGGCCATCCTTCCCTTTTTGCATTTGTCAGGCCCGGAGACGCTGCAACGATGGTTTGTGTGTTCAACTTCACCAACCACTGGCAACGGTTGCACGCGGGTGTGTTGCGGCATGCGGGCGTCAAGGCGTTTTATGACCAGTTGGGGGGCGGGCTTGTTGCCCTGCAGGACGACCACGTGCCGGTGGCACCTTATGGCCGGTTGTGGCTGAGCTAATCAAACATCCGGTCGCCGGATTGATCAACGATGAGTTGGCCTTTGGAAATGGCAACAGTTGCGCATTCGTCTTTGTCGGTGAATTTATCGGCGCGCACGAACCGGTGGGTTTTTCCATCTTTTGAGATGGTACCGGCCAACTGGAATTGGCCACCCTCCTTATATGGCCGCGCTTCGATCAGGTAACCCTTGTACTCAACTGTCGACACAGGCTTCGTTTCACCTGCGGGTTCGGATGAAAACCATTTACTCCAGAATGCCATTGTGATCACACGATCCTGGTTGTGACCTTCACATTTTTTCGAATGGAGTGGGAATACGGGCAGACCACATGGGCTTTCTTGGCCAATGCTGTGGCCTTGGCCTTGGCAACACCAGGCAAGCTGACATCCAATTTGACTTCGATGCCGAAGCCCTTCTTGTCAGCGCGCGGGCCAAAACTTACGTGGGCCGTAACGGATGAATTCTTGTCGAGTGCAAGTGGTTTCTTGTCCTTGCCATTTACGAATTTCATGGCACCGAGAAAACAGGAAGAATAACCTGCCGCGAACAGTTGTTCGGGATTAGTGCCCTGCCCCGTTCCGCCCAACTCTTTTGGATTCGCAAGCACGAGATCCAGCATTTTGTCAGGTGTGGATGCTGTGCCGCCGCCGCGTCCGCCGACTGCCGTTCCTACTGCCGTATAGAGCTTTTTGATTGCCACGATGCACCTCCCGCCAAGTGGCAATAGATGTCACGACGCTGTTGGCCTTGCAAGGGTTTTACAAACCCGTGCGCTTGTCCTTGCAGGGTTTCAGGACGGCATTGGCGGGCGGCGGCTTTTTCACGGTACTTTTTGGCCGTGGCGGCTCGAAGCCGCTGGCAAAGTTGATATTCCTGTGTTCTGCGGCCCGTGCGCGCAATGCATAATTGTTCAACTCAAATGCGCTGTCCTGCGACCAGTGCCGCTGCCACAGTTTTTGTTGACTGCCGCCGATGGCGAGACGCCGGTACCAGCAGTACCTGATTTTGGTAAATGGTGAGCCTGACGACTTTGCCGATTTCGCAACCAGCGCCAGCCTCATCCTCACCTGTTCCACCGATGTCAGTTGCGATGGATTGATAAATGGACTGACGCTGCCCGGCGGTATGTATGCCGGCGGATTGGCGGCAGACTTGGCGTAATCACTAAATGACTTGGCAAAGAGTTTTTTCAGGCGCTCCGCACTTTTGGTGCGATGTGGGTTGGGCATTGAAAGCTGCGTGGTTGTACCAAAGTCCAGCAGAACATTTGGGTTGCGTTTGCGCGTGGCTTCGCTGCCGCTGGCCATGGCCAACAACACGACAACAGACATGACGCAACGCAACAGCACGTGTGGATTCCCAAGCTACTCGAGACCCTTTTGCCAACAGAACCTTTTGATTTGCTCATTTTGCCGCGTCAAACTGGACAGGATTCCAACAGGAACTGTTAGGAGTTGACTTGGCCATGACTTTTGACCGTCATGTTGCTATTGGACGCGGCATGCGTTTTCCACCATCTTTTCTGGAGCAAATCCGCGCCCGGGTGAACATTTCATCTGTGGTTGGCAGGCGTGTGCAATGGGACAGGCGCAAAACCCAAGCTGCCAAAGGGGATTTTTGGGCCTGCTGTCCGTTCCACAGCGAGAAATCGCCCAGTTTTCACGCCGATGATCGCAAGGGGCGGTATCACTGTTTTGGCTGCAGTGCTTCAGGCGACATTTTCACTTTTCTGGTTGAAAAAGATGGGGTGCCATTCCCCGAGGCTGTGGAAAGGCTGGCAGGCGAAGCGGGGCTGCCGATGCCGGAAGTGTCAGAAGATGACATCCGGAACGAAAAACAACGTGCAAGCCTGTATGACATCATGGCCATGGCACAGGATTTCTATGCCGCTGAATTGCAATCCGGACGCGGTGCCAAAGCGCGGGGCTATCTTTCCGACCGGGAATTGCCGGTGTCGGTGCAACTGGAATTCGGCGTTGGTTATGCGCCCGATGACCGGGCGGGTGTTCGCACTTTTCTCGCTGGCAAGGGTGTCAACGTGGAAGAGATGGCGGAAGCCGGGCTGGTGATCACTGGCGATGATGTGGCTGTTGCCTACGACCGGTTCCGTGACCGTGTGATGTTTCCGATCCGCGATGGCCGGGGCCGTGTCATCGCATTTGGCGGCCGGGCGTTAAGAGCAGATGTACAGGCAAAGTACTTGAATTCACCGGAAACGCCGATTTTTCGCAAAGGTGAGATTCTCTACAATTTTCACAGGGCCCGGGCTGCGGCGCACGCCAAGAGCACTCTCATTGCGGTTGAAGGCTATGTTGATGTGATCGCCATGGCGCGAGCGGGTTTCACCGAGACTGTGGCCCCCTTGGGTACGGCACTGACGGAACAGCAACTGGCCCTGATGTGGAAAACAGTGCCAGAGCCCATCTTGTGCTTTGATGGCGATGTTGCGGGCACCAAAGCGGCCTACCGGGCCCTTGACCTTGCACTTCCCCTGTTGCGGCCCGGGCATTCGCTACGGTTTGCATTTCTGCCGCAGGGCAAGGATCCGGATGATCTGCTGCGCAGTGATGGTGCGGTCGCGGTGCAGGCCGTAATCGTTGCAGCTGAGGCCATGGCCGATGTGATATGGCGGCGGGCGCTGGACGAGAACGACCGGTTGTCGCCAGAGAGAAAAGCCAGCTTTGAGAAAGATTTACGGGCGTTTGTTGGCACCATAGGTGATGAAACGGTGCGGCGCCATTATCTCGATGACATGCGGCAGCGATTGGCCAGTTTGTTTCAGCCCGGTGCTGTACGGGGTGGGTTCAAGCGCGGGGATGCGGCGGCTTTCCGGCCACGGTTGAAATCGGGGCAGAAGGCCTGGCAGGTGCCTGCTGCAGCGTCGCATTCCCTTCGCACCGCCATGACCCGGAGCCATTTTGAACCCAATGAACACCGGTTACGAATGATTGTGCATTCCATGATTAACCACCCTGGGTTGTTGCACGAGTTTTGGGATGATTTTGTCAGCCTCGAATTGAAGGATCGCGCCCTTGACACCTTGCGGTCAGCCCTTCTAGAACGCGCTTCCTCGGAGGAAAGCCTTGAACTGGCAGGCCTCCATAGTCACCTGAGGGACAAGGGGTTCGGCGATGAGCTGAGCCAGCTTGAAAACCAGGCGAAACGTCTGAATGAGTGGTTCCTTGGTCCGACGGCTGCATTGGATGATGCCCGGACAGGCCTCCGCCAGATGTTCGCCTTGCACCGCAAAACCGTAACATTGGAACGGGAAATGCGCATGGCCGAACTGGTTTTTGCGCAAGACCCATCGGAAGAGCATTTGAACGCGCTCGTCGCCATCCGTGACCTGTTGCATTCCGCAACAGGATCCGAGGCGCTGGTTGCCGGATTTGGCGTGGCTTCGGGCCGGCCGCAGGACAGCGGCACCTGACACCATTCGCTGCGTGTTACGCTTCCGAATCAGTTCCGAAGGGTGGATACCACCCGAATCAGAAAGACGAGACACATCCATGGCCCGGCCACCCAAAGAGCGCATCATTTCCAAACCGGAACCTGAGGCAACCGCAGCACCTGTAGAGGAAAACCTGGTGGAGCAAGAAGCGCCTGAATCCGTTTCTGATTCACCGCTGCTCGACATGAACGATGCCGCAGTCAAGCGGCTGATCAAGCTTGCCAAGGCACGCGGGTTTGTGACCCTCGATGAACTCAATTCAGTGCTGCCATCGGACGAAGTGACATCGGACCAGATCGAAGATGTGTATGCGATGCTCACCGAGATGGGCATCACGGTGGTGGAGAGCGAAGAAGAAAGCGAGACCGTCGTCGCCAAGGTGGAAGAGGAAATTTCGACCTCCACCGAGTTGATGAAGGTGGATGCGCCCAAGCTTCCAGCCGATCGCACGGATGATCCGGTGCGCATGTATCTGCGCGAGATGGGTGCCGTGGAGCTTTTGTCCCGCGAAGGCGAAATCGCCATCGCAAAACGCATCGAAGCTGGCCGCGAAGCGATGATCGCGGGTCTATGTGAAAGCCCGCTCACCTTCCAAGCCATCATCATCTGGCGCGATGAGCTTAACGAAGGCAAGATTTTGCTGCGCGACATCATCGATCTCGAGGCAACGTATGCTGGCCCCGATGCCAAAGCGAACAAGGCTGTGCAGACGCCACAGCCCTATGTTCCGCCAAAAGAAGAAATTCGCAAGCAGGCTGAACTTAAGAGGGCGGAAGCCAAGAAAAAAGAAGAAGGCCGCCGCGCCCCTCCCCCGCCTGTGCGGCGTGGTGGAGAAGATGACTACTCTGATGTTCTCAGCCCGGAAGATTTTGACAAGCCATCAGCAGTCGATGACGATGATGATGATGAAGGTGATGATCTCGGCGTTTCACTTTCCGCAATGGAAGCGGAGCTGAAGCCGAAAACTCTCGAAGTGTTCGACGAAATTGCGCGGCTGTACAAGTCACTGCGCAAACTGCAAGACCAGGAAGTGACCGAGGGCGAAGGATTGTCGCCATCACAAGAACGCCGCTACAAAAAACTGCGCGAAGACATCATCGCCATGGTGAAATCGCTTTCGCTCAACAACGCCCGCATCGAGGCGCTGGTGGAGCAACTTTATGACATTTCCAAGCGGCTGAACCAGTTGGAAGGCCGCCTGATGCGGCTGGCCGAAACCTACCGCGTGCCGCGCGATGAATTCCTGCGCGAATATCAAGGCAGCGAGCTTGATGGTGACTGGCTCAAGCGAGTCGGGCGTCTGGCCAAGCACGGCTGGAAGAAGTGGGTCAATGACGAGAAGGATTCGATCAGGGTCATCCGTGACGAAATCTTCGATCTTGCTTCTGCCACCGGCCTGCAAATCCAGGAATTTCGCTCCATTGTCGGCAAGGTGCAAAAAGGTGAACGCGAAGCGCGCATTGCCAAGAAGGAAATGGTTGAGGCAAATCTGCGACTCGTCATTTCGATTGCCAAGAAATACACCAACCGCGGTTTGCAATTCCTGGATTTGATCCAGGAAGGCAACATCGGATTGATGAAAGCGGTGGACAAGTTCGAATACCGCCGTGGTTACAAGTTCTCGACCTATGCCACGTGGTGGATCCGCCAGGCGATCACGCGCTCCATCGCAGACCAGGCGCGCACCATCCGTATCCCTGTGCACATGATCGAGACGATCAACAAGATCGTGCGCACGAGCCGCCAGATGATGCACGAAATCGGGCGCGAGCCGACGCCAGAAGAACTTGCTGAAAAACTCTCCATGCCACTCGAAAAAGTGCGCAAGGTGATGAAGATCGCCAAGGAGCCGGTGTCCCTCGAAACGCCCGTGGGCGACGAGGAGGACTCACACCTTGGTGATTTCATCGAGGACAAGAACGCCATCCTGCCCATCGATGCTGCAATCCAAGCCAACCTGCGCGAAACGACAACGCGGGTTCTGGCCTCACTCACGCCGCGCGAGGAACGCGTGCTGCGCATGCGCTTCGGCATCGGCATGAACACCGATCACACGCTGGAGGAAGTGGGACAGCAGTTTTCTGTGACGAGAGAGCGCATCCGCCAGATTGAGGCAAAGGCGCTGCGGAAACTTAAGCATCCGAGCAGATCAAGGAAGCTTAGGAGTTTTCTGGATAATTGATGCCGTGGGTCTCGGTGCACCGATTGAGCATAGATATTGTGAGCCCGTTGCTGAAGCTCTAGCCACTGATGAGAAGTTGGTGCGCTACTTTATGCAAAAAGCAAACCGACCTGATTGGATATCAGGTGTGCGGTGCCTCAAAGACGAGCAGATCAGACAAGGCCCGCGCAAGTTTTGGTGAAAGGATTGGTTCTGTCCCAAGGGTCACTGTACTAGTCCCAATCTCATAGACAAGCAAATTGACATTCTCGCAATATTTGAACGTGCTGATGGCCAACGTCTCGGCTTTCACATCGAATGCAAGCACCCGGACGACACCTTCAAGGATGAGAAGCAGGCCGCCGGCTATCGCGAACGAGTCAAGTGTTGGACACAACCGGGAAAAGGACCAAAGAAGTTGCTTGCCCATCATGAGGCCATTGCAATATTCATTTGCGATCGTAATCATAACCATGCTGAGTCTGATACATCTCAATTCGATGCTGTGATTTTTTTCGACGAGATTGTTTCCCGCATTCAAGTCTATCCCGCACAGTCGGTCGGTGGGTGACGAAGCACTTTGTGCATCAAACTCCACTGTTTGGTCACATTCAGCATGGCTTGATGGTATTGCCAATTATCCCTATAATGCCACCATGGTCAAACCCACGATATTCACTATTTCCGCATCCTGGGACAACGAAGCTTCGGTTTGGGCAGGCCATTGCGATGGCATCCCCGCTGCTGCCGATGCGCCGACACTCGACGAGTTGTTGAACAAGATTACTACAATGGCCCTTGATCTTTTGCCGGACAACCACCCGGGCATCGACCCTTCGTCGGTATTCCTGCAAATCACCGCGTTGCGCGAAGCCGAACCGGCTGCCGCTTGAATCGCGCCACAGTTTGACCGCGCCTTGCGCGATTTGCTCTGCTTGGCGGGTTGCAGTCTGGTTCGCCAAGGCAAGGGCAGTCACAAGATTTGGCACAGCCCAATCACGGACCGGAACTTCCCCGTTCCAATCGACATTCCGAGCCGCCACACCGCAAATGCCATTCTTCGTCAGGCTGGCCTTCCAAAGGCATTCTGAACCTCCGACACTGGGCGGCTGATCCGGGAAGACAATATCGGCCCGATGAAGGCCATCGACAAATTCCAATGTTATCATTCAGGCGAACCGTTGCGAAACGACAACGCCTGCTGCGCACGCGCTTCGGCTTCGGCATCGGCATGAACATTGATCACACGCTGGAGGAAGTGGGCCAGCAGTTCAGTGTGACCCGCGAACGCATCCGGCAGATTGAGGCAAAGGCGCTGCGGAAGCTGAAGCATCCGAGCAGATCAAGGAAGCTCAGGAGCTTTTTGGACAATTGAGCGGGCCCATGTTCGGTTGTAGGCCAAAGCCAGTGCAGGTGTCAGGTTGGTAGATCGGTGGATTGATTCAGGGCAGCCGCCGCTAAGGAATGATCAATCCACCGTGGTAGTCGAGTGCATAAGCGAGTTCATTGTTCACGTGGATGGTTTCGCGGCCGGAGAAGAGCTGGATCGTGCCGGTTGATGTGATGCGGTAGATGCCGTGGCTGCCGGTGAATTCAAGATTATCGAGCAGGCGGCCTTGCGATTGCGGGAGTGACGGCGCTGCTTTCAATGTGTTGCCAGCCTGTGTCGGCGTGATGAGATCGGCGCGGATGATGTAGCCATGGTAGTTCATGGCCCAGACGGGTTCGCCATCGTGCCAAATGACTTCCTGACCGAGAAAATCCGTTCCACCGAAATAGGAGTCGCGGTAGGACCATGGAAGTTGAACAAATGTGAGATCGTGGGAGCTTGCGCGGCTGGACACGGTGGCGGAACCGCTGCCGACATAGGTGGCTTTCTTGGCGGCAATGGCGAAGGCGCGGAGGGCGGCGGGGTCCATGGCATGAACTTGCCATTTTTCCGTTGACGCGCAAGTTAGAATGCTTGAATTTCGACGTCAAAGACATAGTCTCAGGTAGGTGGAGGCCAGAACCATGACCAATTTCATCATTGTACTGCGTGCGTCACTCGAACCGAAACTATACCGCGAGATCGAGATATCCAGCGACGCCAGCCTGTACAAGCTAGCTGAAGCCATTAACAACGTGTTTGGTTTCGATTTCGATCACGCTTTCGGGTTCTATGACAATCTCAAAAACACTTATAGGTCAAAGGTGGTATATGAGCTCTTTGCTGACATGGGGGAGCCTTCCGTCGAACATGCGAGGAGCGTGAAGAAATCAAAGGTGGTGGATGCCTTCGACAAGGACAGGAAAGTCATGGCCTTCCTGTTCGACTATGGCGACGAATGGATTTTTAAAGTGGAGCGGCTGGGCAGCCGCGACCAGACGGCAGCCAAGTCCTTCTGGAAACTCACGAAGTCTGAAGGCAAAGCGCCGGAGCAGTATCCGGAACCTGAAGACGACGGCGATGACCGGCCGTTCAATGAGAAGTACGAGATGACCAAGATTGGCGATTTGACGGTGGCGAAACTCCGGGAGAGGAAGTGAGCGTTCCCGTCGTTATGTGCGAGGTTGCGCACTCGCGTGAGCCGGGCGCAAAAGGGCGCGACATGGAACCTGACTTGCGGCAGTCAATGCGGGGTTCCTTCACTTGCCTTTCGTGATTGCTGCCGCAATCACCCCATTGGGAACGGTTTGACTATATTTCAGCCCTTGAACCTCAGTTTCAAACTGCGATGTTGCATGTAGTGTCCAATTGGCGTTAGCTCAATTCACGCGTCGGGGCACTCGTTGAGCCAAAGCTCAAGCCGAAGAAAGGCTGACGCACCCAAAGTGGTCTAGACCTACGATTTGCACTGTTAATTTGGATAGCTCGAAGATTTGCGGCGTTTGACGATGGCCGCATGTGATGGGTGTTATGTCCAAGACCGGTGTGTCCGGATTGGGGGACTTCACACGTCATCAATCTGCATCAGGGCCAGACCGAAGAAATGGAATGCCCTGCGAAATATTTGGTGCGCCAACATGGGCGCACCGCAAACTATTCGTATCCGGCCTGGAACAGGGCGGAACGGACACAAGAAGTGTGCAAACAAGGAGTTTAACACACATGATAAGGTTCAAGTCACTGCTGCTTGCGGCTGCCACCTTGGCTGCTGTTAGTTCGACCGCGCAAGCCGATCTGACATTCGGCACAGATGCCGCGCCCTACCCGCCTTTTACGTCGCAAAATGCCGCGGGTGAGTGGGAGGGCTGGGAATATGAATTGATGGTCGCCATCTGTGCTGAAATGAAGGAAAAATGCACCATGGTTCCGATTTCGTGGGATGGCATTATTCCTGCCCTCCTGGAAAAGAAATTTGATGGAATCTTTGGTTCAATGGCGATGAATGATGAGCGCAAGAAGCAGATCATGTTCTCGGACATGTACTACGACTCCATGACTGTAGTCATTGGACCGAAAAGCGCTGACAAGAATTTTTCGCCTGAAACCTTCAAGGGCAAGACGGTTGGTGTCCAGGCGGCGACCTCCAACGCCAACTATGCCGAAAAATATTATGCACCAGCGGGTGCCACACTCAAGGCCTACAAGGGCCAGGATGAAGTGAACGCTGATATCGCAGCAGGCCGTATTGACTATGTGGTTGCAGACGGCGTGAGCCTGATGTCGTTTCTGGCAACTGCCGAGGGTGGATGCTGCGAAGTCTATGGTCCGGTGCCGATCGATATTGCGGTGCTGGGCAATGGCGTGGGCGTAGGATTGCGCATGGAGGACACGGCCCTGCGCGACAAGCTGAACGTCGCCTTCAAGGCCTTCGCCGCCAAAGGTGGCTTCGAGGTTTTGAACGCCAAGTACAAGCTCGACGGTTTGATGGCGGTTCCGCCCAAGAACTGATTGCAGAGTGGTGGTCATCCCGGATGGGGTGGCCACTTTTTGTGCCGGGCGCTGCAGCATGATCCCTGAAGTTCTCACATTCGGCCGCAACGGTTTTGCCGATGAACTTTTGCGCGGCGTGTTCGTGACCGTTTATATCGCGGCACTTGCTTTCATTCTCGGACTCATCCTGGGTTTGATCGGTGCCGTGGCCAAACTTTATGGCGGACTGGTTTCCCGGCTCATTGCAAACTTCTATACAACCGTCATCCGGTCCATTCCCGAACTCGTGTTGATCCTCTTCCTGTTTTTTGCCGGCACACGAGGCATCAGTGCCTTGGGTGAAATGGTGGGATACGGACCGGTTGATGTGAACGGCACCATCGCCGCCATCCTGGTGCTCGGCTTTGTACAAGGTGCCTATTCGACTGAAGTTCTCAGAGGTGCGATCCAGGCCATTCCCAAAGGCCAGGTTGAAGCGGCCCGGGCCATTGGCATGTCGCCTGCACTGGCTTTGAAGCGCATTATCTTCCCTGCCATGTTGCCCAATGCCATTCCAGGCCTCGCCAACCTTTGGCTCTCGGTCATGAAAGACACAGCGCTGATCATGGTAACAGGGGCCAGTGCTGAACTTGGGGGCACCACCCGGTCGGCAGCCAGCTTCACCAAGCACTATTTCATGTTCTACTTTGTTGCGTTGATGATCTATTACACGCTCACGAAAATCTCTAACGTCTTCATTCACCACCTTGAACGTTTCGTTCGCCGCGGCCAACCCAAACTGGCGTGAGGGCAACATGGATTGGTCGTGGCTGCCCAAGTATCTCCCGTTGTTGCCGCAAGCCATTTTTGTCACGCTGCAACTTGTTACCATTACAATGGTGCTGGGTTTGATATTGGCTGTCCCCCTAGGGCTTGCGCAGGTCACAGGCCCAAAATGGCTGGCAACAGCCGCGCAAGAATATTGCACATTCATGCGGGGCACGCCGCTGCTTATCCAGCTTTACATCTTGTATTACGGCCTCGGCAGCGTGCTCGCGAGTTACCCGGAGCTCCGGCAGGGTTGGTATTGGTTCATTTTGAAAGAGGGTTACTACTACGCCATCGTTGCGTTTGTGCTGAATGAAGCTGGCTATCTTGGCGAGATCTTGCGGGGTGCTTTTCTGTCGGTGCCCAAGGGTGAATTGGAAGCCGGCCGGGCATTTGGCATGAAACCGTTCCAGGTTTTGCGCCGCATCTGGCTGCCCCGCGCCTTGCGCAATGCCTTGCCAGCCCTGGGTGGCGAAACCATTCTGACCCTGAAAGCCACACCGCTGGCCGCACTGGTGACCGTGGCGGATATTTTCAGTGTGGCCGATAAAGTCCGCCAGGAAACCTACATCATTTATCCGCCTTTGATCATGGTCATGGTCATCTACATGGCGCTGACATTTATCATCACGCGGATTTTCAACCATTTTGAAATGCAGGTGCCGGTGCGGTAGGGATGGGGGTTGAAGCTGGGGAAGCGCACTGTTTCATGATCGTCTTTCCGTGCATATCCGTGGGACGGCGACAGCAAACGCGGAAATGCGTGACACGGAACTTGAACCATCCGTCATTCCCGCATGGTGTTCAGACGGGGGACCCAGCTTTGCCTGACGCACAATGACACGCTAGACAAAAGTTTGATTCCAGTTCGCGGGCGACTTCTTTCGCCTGGCCGCGAAAGGTCAAGGTCCAAACGAGTCAAAGTTGAGTTGAAATGCGCTCCACATATTGATAGCATTTCGAACTCAGAAAATTCGAATTGATGCCACAAGAATATTGGTGGAGCGATGAATTTACATTCGCGGTCGCCGCAATAGGTGCCATACTTGGCGTGTTAAACTGGTATCAAAATTACGCTGCTAATCAGGTCAAACTGAGGGTACGGCCATCGCACGCATTTGGCGTGCCGGACGGGCGTCAGATGTTCTGTATAGAAGTCGTAAACTTGAGTAAGTTTGATGTAACGGTACATGAAGTGGGATTCACGCTTGATGGGAATAGCATTTCATCGCTTCGTGCCGCTGTTCCAATACCAATGGTTATCGACGGCGGAAAATGGCCGCGCCGACTGGAAGCGAGAGAAGCTGTATCAGTGTATCTTGATCCAACCAGTTTTTCTCAGAATAGAAACTTGGGCATGGCATATGCACGAACTTCATGCGGCGAGGTGGGATACGGAACCAGTCCCGCACTCAAACAGCTCAAATCAATGTTAAATTGATTTTCCGTCGTAAGCTGTCACCTGGATTTTGGGCAGCATCTGAATCTCTCAACACCGTCTCACGCTGCCACCTTCACCACCACCTGCCCTGCCCGCTTCCTCTTTGCTGAGCGTACAGTGACTTCGATGTCCGGGCCGAGGATTGTGAGGAATTCCTTCATCCGCCCCACGGAAAGTGATGCTTGCTGCAGGCGCACGAGGCTGGAGACCTGCGGCTGAGTTGTGCCGAAGAGCGCGACGGCTGCCACCTGTGTGAGTTTTCGTGCCGTGATGATGCGGTGGATTTGCAGTGTCAGTTTTGCCTTGAGTAATTCATGGTCGCTGTCTGGCATCCCCACGTCTTCGAAAACGTTGTCGCTGCTCTTTTCAACAGAATTCTTCTTCACTTGATCAACCTGTCATAAACAGAATGTTCGCCAATCCAGAACCAAACCCAGGTGTTGGGTGCCTTAACAGCAAGCGCGCGATAACTCTTGTCTACACGAGCGGACCAATAGCGTCCGACCTGCTTGAAACGCAACGAGGGATGCTGCGGGTCCGTACGCATGACTGAAAACGCAGCATCGGCCTTCTTCTGGACAGTGGGCGGCAAAGCGGCATAGGCCTTCCAGAATGAAGGGGCCGCGACATGCATCTCAGAGCGGCTTGGTTAGCCCGGCACGATGATCGGTCAAGGCTTGTTCGGCAAGCTTGTCCAACTTTCCCGCCGTCGCATCGGCTTCGATTTGCTTGTCCCATAGATCAGACTGGTACTCGGCCAGCCATTCGGCCAGCTTGCGCAGGTCGGCGGGTGCGAGCGACGCGATCTCTTTTTCGATATTTTCGAGCTTGGCCATGTGCGAAGGATACCAGAATGGTCCGTGGCTGGCAAAGCTGGATTCCGGCTCGCGGGCGACACCTTTCGCGTGGCCGCGAAAGGTCAAGGCCCTTGGCCGGAATGACGGCGGAAGGAATGAGTATAGCGGGTTAGCGCTTGGGCCCGCGCCACGACCTTGTTCCGGGTTTGCCGCCTTTTGATCCTGCGCGGCGCGGTTTTTCGCCTTTCGGCCAGCTGGCGCTGGCGTCTTCGATGGTGGATTGTTTGGCGAGGGGGTCGTCCATCACGGCGAGTTCGACGGCTTTGAGGCGTTTGACTTCGTCGCGCAGTCTGGCGGCTTCTTCGAATTCGAGGTTGGCGGCGGCTTCGCGCATTTTCTTTTCCATGTCGGCGAGGACGCGTTGCAGGTTGTGGCCGATAAGCGGGCCGTCTTCGCCGAGGCCGGCATCCACCTGCACGTGGTCCTGCTCGTAGACGGACTTCATGATGTCCGAGATGTTTTTCTTGATCGATTGCGGCGTGATGTTGTTGGCCTGGTTGAAGGCGTGTTGCTTGTCTCTGCGGCGGGTGGTTTCATCTATCGCTCGCTGCATCGAACCGGTGATGTGGTCGGCGTACATGATGACACGGCCATCGACGTTGCGGGCGGCGCGGCCGATGGTCTGGATCAGGCTCGTCTCCGAGCGCAGGAAACCTTCCTTGTCAGCGTCGAGAATGGCGACGAGGGCGCATTCGGGAATGTCGAGGCCTTCGCGCAGTAAATTGATGCCGATCAGCACATCGAACGCGCCGAGACGGAGATCGCGCAGGATTTCGATGCGTTCCAGCGTGTCGATGTCGGAATGCATGTAGCGCACGCGCACGCCCTGCTCATGCATGTATTCGGTGAGGTCCTCGGCCATGCGCTTGGTGAGCGTGGTGATGAGAATGCGATAGCCCTGTTGCGCCACGATCTTGCATTCAGCGATGACATCATCCACTTGCGTTTTCACCGGGCGAATGATGACGGGTGGGTCGATCAACCCGGTGGGGCGGATCACTTGTTCGGAGAACACGCCGCCGGTCTGGTTCATCTCCCATTTGCCGGGTGTGGCAGAGACGTAAACCGTCTGCGGGCGCATGGCGTCCCATTCTTCGAAACGCAGCGGGCGGTTGTCGATGCAGCTCGGCAGGCGAAAACCGTATTCAGCGAGCGTGGCCTTGCGGTTGAAGTCGCCTTTGAACATGCCGCCGATCTGCGGCACGGTGACGTGGCTTTCATCGATGAAGACCAGGCAGTTGTCGGGGAGATATTCGAACAGGGTTGGCGGTGGCTCGCCGGGTTTGCGGCCTGTGAGATAGCGCGAATAGTTCTCGATGCCGGCGCATGAACCTGTCGCCATCATCATTTCGATGTCAAACATGACGCGTTGTTCGAGGCGCTGGGATTCGAGAATGCGTCCCGCCGCGTTGAATTCCGCGAGACGGATGCGCAGGTCGTTCTTGATGCGCGTCACGGCCTGCTCCAGCGTGGGCTTGGGTGTGACGTAGTGCGAGTTGGAATAGACTTTTACTGATTCCAGTTCGGCGCGCTTCTGGCCGGTGAGCGGATCGAATTCGGTGATCGTCTCCACCTCGTCACCGAACAGCGAGATGCGCCAGGCGCGGTCATCAAGATGCGACGGGAACAGTTCAATCGTGTCGCCGCGCACGCGAAATGTGCCGCGCACGAAATTCTGGTCGTTGCGTTTGTAATGCAGCGCCACGAGATCGGCGATGAGCGCGCGCTGCGCAAAGCGCTGGCCCTTCTTGATCTGGAAGGTCATGGCCGAATAGGTTTCGACATCGCCGATGCCATAGATGCACGACACGGAGGCGACGACGATCACATCATCACGCTCGAGAAGTGCGCGCGTCGCAGAATGGCGCATGCGGTCGATCTGTTCGTTGATCGAGGATTCCTTTTCGATGTAGGTGTCGCTGCGCGCGACATAGGCTTCCGGCGTGTAGTAGTCGTAGTAGGAGACGAAATATTCGACGGCATTGTCGGGGAAAAAATTCTGGAACTCGCCATAGAGCTGGGCGGCGAGAGTCTTGTTGGGGGCGAGGATCAGCGCGGGGCGCTGCGTTCGCTCGATGATGTGCGCGACGGTGTAGGTCTTACCGGAGCCGGTGACGCCGAGCAGCACCTGGTCGCGCTCATTGGCTTGTGTGCCCTGCACCAGTTCCGCGATGGCCGTGGGCTGATCGCCCTTCGGCTCGAACTCCGACACGATCTTGAACAGCTTGCCGCCCTCGGATTTCGGCGGCTTGGGGGGGCGGAAGGGGACGAAGCCCGTGGCATCCGGCAGAATGCCGAGATCAGGCCGCAAGCCCTCCAGCCCGGCGCGGACAGAGTCGGGCAGCTCAGGATAGCCCTCAAGCCGCGCCTGCGGAGCCTCAGCAAACCCGCCCTCTTGTCGAGAATGTCCCATGGGGGAGATATAGGGGGTTCGTGTTCAATGGGAAACCCCGGCTGCTGACAGCAGTGTGTCAGCAGCGTCTTGTTTCAACTATTCCAGCGCAACCACGGCTTCGACCTCGAACTGCATGCCATCGACAGCCAGTTTGGGGACGGGCACGAGTGTTTGTGCGGGCAACGCGCCGCCGAAAGTTTCCATGACATTCTGGGTGAGGGGGCCAAGCTTTGACATGTCGTGATCGACCACAAAGACCGTGAGCTTGATGACCTGATTGGGTTTCGCGCCAATGCCATCCAGCGCGGCGCGCAAGTTGGCGTAGGCCTGTTTCACCTGCACGGCGAAATCGGGGGAGAGTTTGCCGGTGGCATCCTCACCGCCCTGGCCGGAGATGTAGGCAATGCGGTTTGCACCTGATACGACAACCGCGTGGCTGTAGCCGTTCGGTGTTGGATTGTAGAGCGTTTGCGGATTGACGATGGTGAGCTTGAGGTCGTTGGCGTTGGCGGTGGTTGCAGTCATCATGATCATTCCTCCGAAAAGAATTTGCTTGAGTGCGTTTGACATGTTCGTTTCCTGTCTCTGCGGGAGCGTGTTCCCGCGTGGTTATGGGCTATGACAGGCAGGTGACAGTTTTTGTCAGCAGTCCTCGCCCGTGGTTTACCGCATGTCGTGCAGGGATTCGCGCTTGCGCCACTCTTTCATCATGACCAGGCGGCGCTGTGGCGGGCGCTCTTCAAGCATCGCAAGTTTGCGCATGCGGTCCACGCGGAAGTGGCGGAAGTCCTTGCGCGTCTCGCACCAGGCGGCGAGCATGCGCACCTGATCCAGAAACAAAAGTGCGACGGGCCAGACCGTACGCTGCGTGACCGCACTCTTCGCGTCAAGATAGCGGAACGTGAGCTTGCGCTCCTTGCGCAATGCCTCGCGGATGACACCAACATCAATTGACTCTACCGCGTCGGCGGCTTTTGCCGCGCCTACCAGCAGCCCGCTGTCGTCGATTCTTTCCGCGATGTCCGCCGGCAGTACCCCGCGGATTTTCGCGAAGGCATTTTCGGCTGCTTGTGCAAGTTTGGCATCGGCCCGCCGTGCCACAAGTTTCGAGCCAAGCAGCACTGCCTCCATCTCCTCCGGCGTGAACATGAGGGGCGGCAACATCAAACCAGGCCGCAGCACATATCCCATTCCCGTTTCGCCCTCGATATGGGCGCCCTGCCCGCGCAGAGTGTTGATGTCGCGATAGAGACTGCGCAGAGAGATTCCGAGTTCCTCAGCCATGATCGCGCCCGGCACTGGATAGCGATGGCGGCGGAGCAATTGCAGCAGATCGAGCAGGCGGCTGGCGCGGGACATGGTGCAGAACTTATAGCGCCAGCTGCCGGAAAATGGCAGTTGTGCGCGTGGCAGCGCCGGGAGCTGTGGCGAAACCGCCGCTTGTCGTAAGGCTCCATGGGGCAGATAGAGGTAGTTCCCGGCGGGAACGGAACCCGTGTTTGCCGCTGGCTGCTGACAGCGGGGTGTCAGGAGTGTGGGGCTCGTTTTCTTTCACCTACTGCTTCAGTGCTGCTGCTATCGCGTCAACATCAATGCAGTCCTGCTTTGCAGGGGTTGCGCCAGCACGCGTGCCAATGGTTGTCACCGCTTCGAAGGCCTTCTGGGCGCGCTCGATTGTTGCTGGCGACTGATCTTGCAGCATCAGTTCGCTGGTCAGGTCTTGCACCTGCATGGAACGGCGGTTGAGTTCCAAAAGTGTGCATCCGGCGTCGGCATTGCCTTCGGCACCTTCTGTCGCCTGCTCATCATTGTCGATGGCGACCGGCTCCTCTGCCGATTTGAACTTCACGGTCGACACTGCAAGGTCACAGGCCGGGGCAAACTCAGCAACCTTGTCTTCGCGGTAAATGCATTCAAAGTTATAGAGCTTGTCGTTTGCCACCGCAAAGACGTAACGCCGAATTTGCTTTTGCTCAGCGTTCAGCTTGTAGAGAAATTTAACGTCAGCAGCTTGCGCCCCAAGCATCGTCGACGGCGACGAAGACTCGAATTTCATGGCTGGAATACCAGAAAGTGACTGCTTGAACTCTTCAACAATCGCGTTCAGACGCCCCTCCCCTTCGCCAGTGGAATCGCGCGGGCCAAGGAAAGTAGTCATGACATCGCCATTGTCCATTGTAGACGCCGTCACGCCCGTAACATCACCCGTGCCATCGGCAAATTCGTGTGCCAATGCATAGGTCGCTGGATAATCGAACGTGTAACTGCTATCCGCTGCTTCGAAGGTAAGCGTTTCCTGTGCATGTGCGGTAGCTGACGTCAAGTGTGCCAAACTGAAAATGACTATGACCGCGAGCAAGTGTTTGACCACCGTCGATAATTGAGAAGCAACCACCTGACACTTGTCTCCGAAATTGATTGGGCAAGGTCTGCTATCATGCACCTGACCAAGCCACAAGGTGTGGTTGCGGAAGGTGGTTTCTGGCGCTGCACATTCTCGGCAGCTTCGGAACTCACGCCACCGCGATGGAGCGGTGCGGTTCGATGTTGAAATGATATGGCTGCATAACCTGCGGAATGTTATCGGACGGCATTTGTGGCGCAAGGGCCTCCACGAGCGAAACAAAATCTTCGAACGTATCGAGATCAACGACGAGTCCCGGAATGTCCGATGCGGACGTGAACACTTTGGCTTCGTCATCCCAGTCTGCGGTGTTTTTGAAGTTTTGAACCATGCCGCAGCATAACGCAGATGCCCTCAAGAGGCAAAACAGTGGCGCGGCCCGGCGCAGATGGCATTTGGCAGTTCCGGCAACCCCTCGATCGGCTTCATCAGGGCTTACCAACCGCTATCGGAATGCCGACTTCCATTGGACCGGACTACACAAAGGTTGAAGTGTGACCTAAAACCCTCCACCTGCTTCGAGCCACTCGACTTCCTCTGGCGTCGAGGTTCGCCCAAGTGCCTTGTTGCGATGCGGATATCTGCCAAATGCATCAATGATGGCTTTGTGTTTGATTTCATAGTCCAGGTTCGCCGCATTGCCATATTGCTTGAATATTTCCAGCGCCTTGTTGTGAACCTCGGCTGATTCACTGTGCATGTATGGCATGTAAAAGAAAACCCTTTGCTCTTGAATGAACTTCAAATCATCTCCGACCGCTATCGCTTCTTCTGCGAGTGATAATGCGAGCTCGTCTCCTGCGAAGGCCTGGGCATCATCACGGAACATGTTGCGCGCAAACTGATCGAGGACAATGATCTCAGCGAGGCGTCCTTCTGGAATGCTGCTCCAATTGTTTGTCCGGCCTTGCAAGATGTCCCAGTATGTTTGTTCAAAGCGTTTCTTGATCATGGAATCGAAACCAGGATCCTTCTTGAATCGTTGCGCCGATGTGGTTTCTTCAAACCAGAATTTCAAGATTTCAAGGTGCGTCATGGGAGTGAGCCTACAACAATACCAACACGAAACACAGTGTGCCTGGCGGGCACCCCAACAAACACACACTCGCCTGGCCGCCAATAGCGTCGTACAATCGTGCCGACACCATCAACGGGGAGCAAATCCATGACCCACTCCATTCGCACGTGTCTCTGGTTCCGCGACGGGCGGGGGCGGGAGGCGGCTGAGTTTTACTGTTCGCTGATCCCGGGCAGCCGGGTTGAGCGGGCGTTTTCCGCTCATGCCGGACAGGGGAGCTTCACGGTGATTGATTTTTCGCTGGGGGGTTCGCCGTACCAGATTCTTGACGCGGGGCCGCATTTCACGCTGACGGAGGCGGCGTCGATTTCAGTCGCGACAGATGATCAGGAAGAAGCGGACCGGCTTTGGTTCGCGCTGACGGACGGCGGCGAGGAAAGCATGTGTGGTTGGTTGAAGGACCGCTATGGCGTGTCGTGGCAAGTTTACCCGCGGCGACTGATCGAACTGACGACAAGTTATGACATCACCATCGCATTGGCTGCAACAGCGGCCATGATGAAGCAGCGGAAAATCGACATCGCGGCGATTGAGGCGGCGGTCAACGCTGCGACGAGAATCAAATAATCAGCAGCCATGACGGTTTTGGCTTACTTCGCCAGCACCACGTGCGTCGCCTTTTCCGTGGTCACGTGTTCGGTGACGCGGTAGCCGCGTCTGGCGAGGTCGATGCCCTCAAGCAGGTGCTCGCCGGAGCCTAGCAACACAGGTGAAATGACGAGGTGCAGTTCGTCGATGAGGCCGGCTTGCAGATATTGGCGGATGGTGGCGGTGCCGCCGCCGATGCGGACGTCTTTCTCGCCAGCGGCTTGCTTGGCGAGTGTCAGGGCCTCTTCGATGCCACCGGTGATGAAGTGGAACGTGGTGCCGCCGTCCATCTCAATCGGGTCTCGTTGGTGGTGGGTGAGGATGAAGGTGGGGACGTGATAAGGTGGATTGTCGCCCCACCAACCTTTCCACGCCTGGTTTTGG
>JAYVKC010000012.1:0-25739 GCA_043768765.1 Hyphomicrobiales bacterium
TAGGGGCCAGCTCATCGCGGAGGAACTCGAGATTTCCTTGCGCACCGCCTATCGCGACATCGCCGATCTCATCACCGATGGCGTGCCCATTCGCGGCGAGGCAGGTGTGGGCTATGTGCTGGGCGAAGGCTACGACCTGCCACCGCTCATGTTCTCCGCCGACGAACTGGAATCTGTGATGCTGGGCCTGCGCTGGGTCATGCGTCGGGGTGACCCCGATCTGGCCCGTGCCGCCCAGGACAGCGTTGCCAAGATCGGTGCCGTCCTGCCTGAACAGATGCGGCCCTATTTGTTTGACTCGCCACTGATCACGCCACCCAATTTCTTTCTACGCAAGGATCATGTGGATGTGGCAGCGCTGCGCCTCGCCATCCGCAACCAGAACAAAGTGCACATTTCCTATGGCGATGAACAGGAAGCAAAAACCACCCGCACCATCTGGCCCATCGCCGTGTCGTATCACGATGCCCAGCGGCTGATCATCGCCTGGTGTGAACTCCGCGATGACTTCCGCACCTTCCGCACCGACCGCATGCTGGAAGCCTCTGTCCTGCCCGAAAAGTACCGCGAACGCCGCAAGGTCTTGTTGAAACGGTTTATCGAGAAGCAGACACATTTGCCAGATACGGAAACTTCTTTTTGATTGCTGCTTCGGACTTTATCTCGATAATTCGCCAACGAATGCCACCTGCGCTTCGCTGCCCTTGCGCTTGCGGATGTGCCCGAGCGTAACCACTTCTTCACCAGCCGCTTTCAGAACCCGCATTATCGCCTTGCAATGATTCACATTTACAACCACGATCATGCCAATGCCGCAGTTGAATGTGCGCAGCATTTCAAGTGAATCGACACCACCTGTTTTTGCAAGCCACGCAAACACCGGCAGATACGGCACAACGCCAAGATCAATCTCCGCCACTGTTCCTTTCGGCAACACGCGGGGAATGTTCTCGACAAATCCGCCGCCGGTCAGATGCGCCAGGGCCTTGATGCCAGGTTTCTTCAGCGCCTTGAGCAACGGTTTTACATAGATGCGTGTCGGCGTGAGCAGCGCCGCAGCCAGTGTTTTGCCCTTGGCAAATGGGGCAGGCGTATCAAGCCTAAGCCCGCTGTGTTCCACAATCTTGCGCACAAGTGAATACCCATTTGAATGCGGCCCCGATGACGCCAGCCCCAGAATCACGTCGCCCGCCTTCACATCCTTCGCCGGCAGGATTTTCTTGCGCTCCACCGCACCCACGGCAAAGCCTGCGAGATCGTAGTCACCACCGTGATACATGCCTGGCATTTCCGCCGTTTCGCCACCGATCAGCGCGCATCCGGCCTGTTTGCAACCATCGGCAATGCCGGCGATCACCTCGCGCGCCGCCGCTACATCAAGTTTTCCGGTGGCGTAGTAATCGAGAAAGAACAGCGGCTCTGCACCCTGCACGACAAGATCATTCACCGACATCGCGACGAGATCAATGCCGACACCGCGATGCATGCCGCTGTCGATGGCGAGCTTGAGCTTGGTGCCAACTCCATCATTTGCGGCCACCAGCACCGGATCCTTGAACCCACACTGTTTCAAGTCAAACAGGCCGCCAAACCCGCCGAGTGCGGCATCTGCACCCTTGCGCCGCGTCGATTTCGCCAATGGCTTGATGAGTGAAACCAGATCATTCCCCGCCGAGATATCAACTCCGGCATCTGCGTAGGACAGCCCGGTTCGTTTCGCTTGTTTGCCGTCGCTCATGCCGCTAGTTTGCCCCAATTGTTGGCTTTATCCGATTGCGGGCTGCTTAGCCTGTCGCAGGCACCGGATAAAGCCTGAAACGAAAATGGGGCAAAACGGGATCCAATCAGGATCTCACGCAAAGCGGCATGAGAGTTCCACGATTTATCGTCACATTATTGTTCCTTCTGTGGGCATACCCGTGTTTTGCGGCAGGCCCGGTGGAAACCAGCATCTTTGCGGTGCAAGGGGTCGCCGTTGACGTGACGGACACAGATGCGGCAACCGCCAAGCAAAAGGCCATTGTTGATGTCCAGATGAAGGCATTCGTGGCACTTGCCGAAAAACAGGGATCGCCACAGCTGGCTGAAGACCTCGCGAAATTCGAGGTGAAAGACGTGATGCCGTATCTCAAGTCACTGTCCATTGAAGAGGAGAGCGTCAGCCCCGGTCGCTACATTGGCAAGTTTACCGTGCGGTTCCTGCCGGAAAAACTGGCTGAACTCTATAATCGCTACGGCATCAGGTTGCCGACAGACCAAGGACCGCCCGTGTTGATATTGCCCATCTGGAACGACGCGGGCACCATGACGCTGTGGCAGGACAATCCATGGCGAGCGGCGTGGCTGGCGCTGAAAGCGGAGCAAACGTCTGTTCCTGTAATCGTGGCACTTGGCGATGCCGACGACCAGAAACTGTTGACACCATTGGATGTCACCAACAATGACGCCGTCAAACTGGAAGCCTTGCGCCGCCGTTATGACGTAAAGTCTCTGCTGCTTGCAGTGGCCAAACCTGCTGCAGACGGTGGCATTGCAGTGAACATCGAGGGTGACAGTCCGATTGGCAGGGTCCGCATCGACAAGACCTACATTGATGAAGGCGCAACGCTTGCAGGCTCGGCGGCAGTGGCTGTCGCCCGCTTCCATGAGATCATGGTGGGAAAATACCAGAAGGACCAAGCCAAAATCGCAGCCGCGAAAGCAGAGGAAGCTGCCGCCCGGTTGGGCCCCAAATCGCTTCCCGCTGCAGTACCCTTCGCCAGCCCATCGCAATGGAACGGCATCCGCGCCCGCATCCTGTCCGCACCCGGTGTTGTTGGCGTTGACGTGTCCTCGCTCGGGCCGGATGGAGCGGTGATCAAATTGCTTTACCGCGGTTCGGTCGAAAGACTGGAGGCATCGTTCAATTCAGCTGGCCTGACGTTTGCCCAGATCGGGGAAACCTGGGTCATCCAGCCAATTTGAGGGAAGACCTGCCAGTGCCAGCCCACCTTCCCAACCTGATCACCATCCTGCGCATGCTGCTTGTGCCGTTTACGGTATGGCTGATGATTTCGCATGCTTTTGCGGCAGCGTTCGTTGTCTTTGTGGTGGCCGGTATAAGCGATGGTGTCGATGGCTATATTGCCCGCAGATACAACCTTAAGACTGACCTCGGAGCCTACCTTGATCCCCTTGCCGACAAGGCTCTGCTTGTTTCGATTTTCGTCGTCCTGGGCATGTTGCAACTGATACCCGTCTGGTTGGTGCTCTTGGTCGTGACGCGGGATGTCTTGATCGTGGGTGCCGTCATACTGTCCTGGGGCATGGGCAAGCCCATGGCCATGCACCCTTTGCTGATCAGCAAAGTCAACACCACGTTTCAGATCATTTTCGCCGGCATGGTTCTGGCGATGTTGGGTACAGAATTGCGGATTGAGCCTCTGATGTTGGGTGGCATTGGCGCCGTGGCATTGTTGACGGTGGCTTCCGGTGCCATGTACATGCGGGACTGGATGCGACATATGGCTGCCAAGGATATGCCCAAGGATATGCCCCAGGATATGCCATGACAACGCAAAAACAGGTTTCGATATGGGCAGGGGCACTGATCGCATTCGTGCTGGTGCTGTGGTTCCTGCAAGATATCCTGTTGCCCTTCATCGCCGGATTTGTTCTCGCCTATTTTCTTGATCCCGTTGCTGACAAGCTCGAACGGGCAGGCGTTCCACGCGTGTTGGCCACACTTTTGATATTGCTGCTGGCCATTTTTTCGCTGGTTGTCATTGTCCTTCTCGTCGCGCCCATCCTCAGTGACCAAATCCTGAAACTCGCCGGTGATTTGCCCGGACTTTTGCAGGCCCTGGTCGCCCGTATCGACGAGATCGCACCGCAAAGTCTGAAAGACTTGCTGGCGCACGGGGGAGCATCCGCAAGTGGTTCAATTGGCGATATCGCCGGCAAGGCAACAGGGTGGCTGGCCGCGATCCTGGGCTCTGTGTGGTCAGGCGGCATGGCATTTTTCAATGTGTTGTCCTTGCTGGTCGTCACACCAATTGTTGCCTTTTATCTGCTCGCCGATTGGGACAAGATTGTCGCCAAAGTCGATTCACTGTTGCCCCGCGATCACGCCGACGAAATCCGCGAAATCGCTCGCGCCATTGATGCCGCAATGGCCGGTTTCATTCGCGGCCAGGGCACAGTGTGCCTGTTGATGGGCGTTCTCTATGCCATCGCGCTGTCATTGGCGGGTCTCAAATTTGGTCTGGCCATTGGTTTTGGGGCAGGGCTCTTGAGTTTCATTCCCTATGTTGGCGCAATAATCGGCGGTGTTCTTGCCATTGGTGTGGCATTGGTGCAGTTCTGGCCTGACGTCGGCAGCATTGCACTGATCGTCGGAATTTTTGTCGGCGGACAATTCATCGAAGGCAATTTCCTGTCGCCAAAACTCGTAGGTGGCTCTATCGGCTTGCATCCGGTGTGGTTGATGTTTGCACTCTTCGCCTTCGGCTACACCTTTGGCTTTGCCGGTCTGCTGTTGGCAGTTCCCCTGGCCGCCGCAGGTGGCGTGCTGGTGCGACATGCAATGCACCGGTATCTGCGCTCCAAACTCTATACCGGCCTGCCGCGCCAACTGGACGTCATCGCAGAATCCAGGCCATCGCCGCACCGGAAACGCAATACGTGACCAGCCAAATTCCCTTTGACCTGGGTCTCCGTCCGGCCCTGGGGCGCGACGATTTTTTGGTGACAGCTTCAAATGCGGCAGCCGTCACCATGATAGACCAATGGCCAGACTGGCCAAGTACGGCAGTGCTGATCATTGGCGCACCAGGCAGTGGCAAGTCACATCTGGTGGAAGTCTTCCGCAAAAACAGCGCGGCGGAAACTGTACTTGCATGTGACCTTCGCACAGAAAATGTCCCCTCGCTTCTAGCCAATGGTGCATTGGTTGTTGAAGATTGCAACGCCATGGGAAAGAGCGAGACAGCGTTGTTTCATGCCCTGAATTTGGCCCGCCAGCAGGAAAACACGATTCTGTTGACCGCAGACAGGCCGGTTCCAGGATGGACACTGCAATTGCCGGACCTGGTGTCGCGCCTGAACGCCACACCTGCTGTAAACATCTTACCGCCGGACGATGCCCTGCTGCGCGGCGTCCTGGTCAAACAGTTTGCCGACCGCCAGATTATCGTCGGCGAACCTGTCATAACCTACATCGTCCAGCGTATTCCAAGGTCACTCGAAACGGTGCGTGCCATTGTGGCCGAGATTGACGGCATGGCCTTGGCCGAGCGTGCCGAAATCACCCGTCCCTATGTCGCCCGCGTTTTGTCCAGGTTTACCAATCCGGCACTTTTCAGCATCGAAGACTGATGTTTCACCAAACCTTCACATTGCAAACATAACCTCTTAACATTGATTAAGAGTTGCCATGAACGATATGAGCCCGCCACCTGCCGTGACCACGAGCCCTTCGCGCTTTATCAACCGCGAATTGTCGTGGCTGGCATTCAATCACCGCGTTCTTGAGGAAGCCAGAAACCAGGCTCATCCTTTGCTTGAGCGCCTGCGGTTCTTGTCGATTTCGGGCAACAACCTCGATGAATTTTTCATGGTCCGTGTGGCCGGACTGATAGACCAGATGCGTGAGCAGGTCGACGAAGTCAGCCAGGATGGCTTGACCGCAGCCCAGCAGCTTGAATTGATCCGGGTCGAAGCTCAGTCACTCATGGCTGAACAGGACAGGTTGTGGCTGTCATTGCAGCTTGAGTTGCGCCAAGCGGGCATCGAAACGACAAGTGCCGACAATCTGACGAAGGAAGAGCTGGAATGGCTGGACATACGCTTTCTGGAACAAATCCTGCCCGTCGTAACCCCCATTGCAATTGACCCTGCCCACCCTTTCCCTTTCATTCTGAACCGTGGTTTTGTGATTGCAATTGAGCTCAAGCGCCGCAAGGACGGCTACTTGATGCGCGCACTGTTGCCAATTCCGCCGCAACTTGATCGCTTTGTCCGGTTGCCCGGTCCGGCTGTGCGTTTCATTGCAATTGAGGCGATGCTGGCCATGTTCCTGCCCCGACTCTTCCCAGGGTATGATGTCATCGGCAAGGGATTGTTTCGCATCATTCGCGACAGTGACATCGAAATTGAGGAAGAAGCAGAAGACCTTGTCCGCGTGTTCGAGAGCGCGCTGAAACGCCGCCGCCGTGGTTCGGTCATCCGCATGGAAGTGGACATCGCCAGTCCTGGTCACTTGCGCAGTTTCATGGCCCGCGAACTGGAAGTGGGTGACGACGCAGTGGTCGTAAGCGCAGGACTCGTTGGCTACACTGACACCGCCCAACTGATCATTGATGAGCATCCCGACCTCAAGTTCAAACCCTATGTCCCGCGTTACCCCGAACGTGTGCGTGAAAACGGTGGCGACATTTTTGCGGCGATCCGCCAAAAGGACTTTGTCGTCCATCATCCTTACGAGTCATTTGACGTGGTGGTGCAATTCATCCGGCAGGCGGCCAACGATCCGGATGTCGTTGCCATCAAACAAACGCTCTATCGAACCTCTGCCAACTCACCGATCATCGCCGCATTGGCCAAAGCCGCTGAAGCTGGCAAATCGGTGATGGCTTTGGTGGAGTTGAAAGCCCGTTTCGATGAGGAAGCCAACATCCAGTGGGCCCGCGATTTGGAACGCGCAGGCGTGCAAGTGGTGTTCGGATTCATTGAATTGAAAACCCATGCCAAGGTGTCGATGGTGGTGCGTCGCGAAGGCGGCAGCATGCGGACTTACGTGCATTTTGGCACCGGCAACTACCATCCATTGACGGCGAAAGTGTACACGGATTTGTCTTTCTTCACCGACACGCCCGCATTGGTGCGTGACGCCGCCCGCCTCTTCAATTACATCAGCGGCTATGCCCAACCGACGGAACTGGAGAAAATTTCACTCTCGCCGATCAATCTCAAGGACCGTCTGCTGGAGCATATCGCGCAGGAAGTGGAGTTCGCAAAGCAGGGGCGTCCGGCACAGATTTGGGCCAAGTTGAACTCCCTCGTCGATCCCGGCATAATTGACGCGCTGTATCAGGCTTCGCAGTCGGGCGTGCAAATCGATCTCGTGGTGCGCGGCATTTCATGTCTGCGACCGGGTGTGAAAGGACTGTCTGAAAACATCAGGGTCAAGAGCATCATCGGGCGGTTTCTCGAGCACTCCCGCATTGTGTGTTTTGGCAATGGCGATGCTCTTCCCCATCCGAAAGCCAGGGTCTACATAGGCTCAGCCGACTGGATGCCGCGCAACCTTCACCGCCGGGTTGAAACATTGATTCCCATTGAGAACGAAACCGTGCATGACCAGATTCTCGACCAGATCATGGTGGCAAACATGCGCGACAACCAGCAGAGTTGGGAATTGCTGTCCGACGGCAAAGCCCGGCGCATTCAACCAGGTGCAAACGAAGAACCTTTCAATGCGCATCAATACTTCATGGAAAATCCGTCACTCTCTGGTCGCGGTACGTCATTGAAGGGCAACGTTCCGCCGGATATTGAGAAAAAATCCAGACGGATGGTCCGGTCAAAGTGAGTTGGCACGCTGATTTCAGGACTGAGGCACCAAAATACCGGCCGGTTGCTGTTGTCGACATCGGTTCCAACTCGGTCCGCTTGGTTGTGTACGACGGATTGCGCCGCTCACCCTATCCGATCTTCAATGAGAAAGTGCTGTGCGGCTTGGGCAAGGGCATTGCCATCAGTGGTCTGCTGAATGAAGCGGCTATCGTAAGGGCACTGGCAGCACTGCGCCGGTTCCGCACGTTGATACGCCAAATGGGCGTGAAGGAAACACTGGCTCTTGCCACGGCGGCAGCGCGTGAAGCCGAAAACGGCAAGACGTTCATTGCCGAGGCAGAGAAAATGCTGGGCGCCGATATCGCTGTGCTCACAGGCAAGGAAGAGGCGCGTTTCGCCGCGCTTGGTGTTATCGCAGGCATCCAGGATGCTGACGGTATTGTCGGCGACCTCGGTGGCGGATCGTTGGAGCTGATCGATGTGCGCGGCGACAAGCTGCATGACGGTGTTACCTTGCCGTTGGGTCCATTGCGGTTGATTGACATGTCAGGTGGCAGCATTGGGCGGGCACGCAAAATTGTTGATGACTATTTTTCCAAGTCCGCGATTTTGCCTCTATTGGCAGGCCGCACATTTTATGCTGTCGGTGGCACATGGCGAAACCTTGCCCGCTTGCACATGGCGCACACCGAATATCCGCTGCATGTCTTGCACCATTACGTGATGACCAGACAGCAAGCGGGAAGCATTTCTGACCTGGTCGCCGGTCTGTCACAATCAGTCCTGAAGGACATGAAGGATGTGTCCCGCAGCCGTGGCGATACCCTGCCTTACGGTGCCATGGTGTTGGAGCGCTTGTTGCATTTCGGCAAAGCGAAAGACGTTGTAAGTTCCGTATTCGGTGTGCGCGAAGGGCTGCTGTTCTCCAAACTCCCCCGCCGCAAGATGGCCACTGACGCACTGCTTTCATCTTGTTGGGACTTCGCAAGGCGTTATGCCCGCTCACCCGCCCATGAGCTTGAATTGTGCGACTGGACCGACCAGATTTTCGGCCGCAAGGGCTTGGACGAGACGACGGAGGAGTGCCGCCTGCGTTATGCGGCCTGCCTGCTGGCCGACATTGGCTGGCGCGCCCACCCGGATTATCGCGCCGACCGCTCACTGTCGATGATATCACAAGCGGCCTTTGTCGGCGTCGATCACCCCGGCCGCGCCTTTCTCGCCATGACGGTCTACTACCGCTATGATGGCGACACGCCAAAAGATGGCCTGACCCGACTGGTTGATGACAAGATGCTGGTACGTGCCCATCTGCTGAGTTCGATTTTCCGGCTCGGCTACATTCTTTCTGCGGCCATGCCGGGCATGTTGCCCAAGATCACATTGAAAGTTGTGAATGGCAAGACTTTGACCTTGGGCTTGCCGTCAAAACTGAAAGACCTGATGGGCGAGCGCGTTGAAAAACGACTCTCGGCCCTCGCCATTGAACTGGGCTGCACGCCCAAAGTGGAGATCAGGTAGCGTCGTGCGCCATGATGGCAGCGCGGCCATTGCGCATGCCGATGACGGCGCGACCGTGCTTGATGTCGATGGCAGTTCGTCCGAAGGCTTCATGCCGCCAGCCGTGCAACGTATGGACCTTGGCATTGTCATCCACCGCAATCGCATCGATGTCGCTGCTGTTGGCCAACAGCTTGGGCGCGATGCCTTTTTCTTCGCACACAATCTTGAGCGCAAGTTTCAGGACTTCTGCCACGGCTTCCTGCGCCGCCGTCATTTCGTCACCCCGACCGCGAGGTGAGGGGATCTGGGAGTGATCAAGTGTCTGCGCCTCGGCAACGGCGGCCAATATGCCCTTGCCAATCACCGAGTCCGCCGACCCGCGCGGCAACAACCTTAGCTGCTGCAGGGCTTCGCGTGTCGTCGGAACCTGGATTGCGATTTCGGCCACAGCCTCGTCCTTGAGAATGCGTCCGCGTGGTACATCCTTGGCCTGCGCCTCGCGTTCTCGCCATGCAGCGACGGTCATCAACACGGCCAACTGCTTTTTCGATTGGATACGGGCTTTGATGCGCTTCCAGCTGTTGTTGGGCTCAACCTTGTAAGCTTCCGGATCAGAAAGATCAGCAAGGTCTTCCTCCAGCCAGGCAATCCGGCCATCCTTGGCAATCTCCACCATCAAGGCATCATGCACCGTGCGCAAATGGGTGACATCGGACAGCGCATAGGCCATTTGCTTGTGCGACAATGGCCGCCGCGACCAATCAGTGAATTGCGATGACTTGTCAATTTGTGCACCGGCAAGTTTGCGCACGATGGCTTCATAGCCCACCTGATCGCCAAAACCGCACACCATGGCGGCAATCTGCGTGTCAAAGAGTGGCGTGGGCACGAGGCCTGCGAGCTTGACAATGATTTCGATGTCTTGCCGTGCGGCATGAAACACCTTGAGCACGGCTTTGTTGGCCATGAGGTCGAAGAACGGGCCAAGGTCAATGCCCTTGGCCAATGGATCGATCAATGCGGCAGAGGCAGAACCTGCGACCTGGATGAGGCAAAGCTTGGGGTAGTAAGTGGTTTCCCGCAGGAATTCCGTGTCAACCGTGACGTAGCGCTCGCCCGCCAGCGATTGGCAGAAAACCGCCAGCGCTTCAGTATCCACAATGACCGTGATGTCAGATTCTTTTTGATTCATTTTATTGTTGTTTTTCAATGTCATAATAGGATTTCAAGAATCACCGTGTCAAGCCCTTCCGAACACCCGTCGGAAAATCGTGTCGACATGCTTGGTGTGGTAACCGAGATCGAACAAGGCCTCCAGTTCGGCAGGCGTCATCACCGCGGACACATCCTTGTCGGCCTTGAGGAGATCAAGAAATTGACCTTCGCCGCGCCACACCGGCATGGCGTTGCGCTGAACTGCGGCATAGGAATCCTCGCGGCTCATGCCTTTCTGGGTGAGGGCGAGGAGAATGCGCTGCGAGTGGATGAGGCCACCGAGCCTGTCGAGATTGCGCTGCATGTTTTCAGGATAGACCACGAGTTTGTCGATGACACCGGCCAGGCGTTTCAGCGCGAAATCGAGGTGCACCGTCGCGTCCGGTCCAATGCCGCGTTCCACCGAGGAATGTGAGATGTCGCGCTCATGCCACAGCGCCACATTCTCCATCGCAGGGGTCACAGCGGAACGGACAAGGCGCGCGAGTCCTGTGAGGTTTTCCGTCAGCACCGGATTGCGTTTGTGCGGCATGGCGGAAGAGCCCTTCTGGCCGGGCGAGAAGTATTCCTCCACTTCCAGAACTTCTGTGCGCTGCAGATGCCGGATTTCAGTTGCCAGCCGCTCGACCGAACTGGCGATCACGCCAAGAACCGCAAAAAACATGGCGTGACGGTCGCGCGGGATGACTTGCGTCGAGACGGGTTCGATGGCGAGGCCCAGTTTCTCGGCGACGTAGGCCTCGACCGATGGATCAATGTTGGCGAAGGTGCCGACGGCCCCCGAGATGGCGCAGGTGGCGATGTCTTTGCGTGCAAACACCAACCGCTCGCGGGCACGCCGGAACTCCGCATGGGCGAACGCGAGCTTGAGGCCAAATGTCACCGGTTCGGCATGGATGCCGTGGCTGCGCCCGATGCACACCGTGTCCTTGTGTTCAAACGCCCGCTTCTTGAGGGCATCGAGCACTTCATCAATGTCTTTGAGCAGCAAATCTGCGGCGCGGGTGAGTTGGATATTGAAACACGTGTCGAGCACATCGGAAGAGGTCATGCCCTGATGCACAAAGCGGGCTTCGGGACCGACAATTTCTGCAAGATGGGTGAGGAAAGCGATGACATCATGCTTGGTGACCGCTTCAATTTCATCAATGCGCGCGACGTCAAACGTGGCATTGCGGCCCATCTCCCAGATTTTCGCAGCCGCCTCCCTTGGAACCACACCAAGGTCTGCCAACTTGTCCGTGGCATGCGCTTCGATTTCAAACCAGATGCGAAAACGGGTTTCGGGTGCCCAGATCTGGGTCATTTCTTTGCGGGCGTAGCGGGGGATCATGGTGTGTCCTGTGTTGCGGCTGCTGTAACAAATCCCCACGCTGGATGCGAGGGAGATTCATGAGGCAGGAGCCTGCATCCGGTGCCGCTTATTTGAACGCCTTGAAAGTCACCAACGTGTGGGTATCACGAACACCTGCAATGGTTTGCACCTTGTCGGCCACGAACCGGCCAACGTCATCGGATTCTTCAAGGTAGAATTTCACCAACAGGTCATAGTCCCCGGCGGTGGAATAGATTTCCGATGCGATTTCGGCATCGGCAATGCGTGACGCGACCACGTAGGATTGCCCCAGGCCACATTTGATCTGTACAAAGAATGCCCGCATGTTTCTCTCATTGCTCCCTTGAATACAGGCCTTGCGACCAGCGGTACCAGTCAAACTGCTGTGGAGTCACGTCCCCTTTGCTGTCAAAACTGACAGCTCCCAGCACCGTTTCAATCGCCAAGCCGGATTTCATCCAGCTGGCCATGGCTTTTCCGTCATTCACCGACTTGGCTTTGGCCGCAGCCGCAAAAATTTCAACAGCGGCATAGGCGGGCAGGGTGGCACCATCGGTGGCAACGTCGGCAGCGGCGAGAAAGGCGATTAGACTTTGGGCCTTGGGAGAAACCGTGGCATCGCGGGTGAATGTGACCAGCGCACCTTCGGCAGCCACACCAGCACGCTCCCAAAACACATCTGCCAACAGGCTGTCAGGTCCATACAGTTTCGCCGTGACCAAAGCATCTTGCAGCGCACCCGCCAGGATGCCCGCTTCGGCAGCGGCTGTGGCCAAATAGACGACAGTCGCACCAGAAGACTTGATGGCGGCAACAGCTGCCGGAAACGCCTTGTCGCCGGGCTTGATGACAATTGGTGCAATGCCGGCGAATGTGGCCGCAAGGGCCGCAGTACCCGGCGTATTGTCCAACACCACTGCAATTTTGGCACCAGGCGCGTCCTTTGCAATGCGTAGGGCGGCAAATTGGCCTTGGGCGTCATCTCGCGACGCCAAACGCAGTACATTCCATCGCCCTTCTTCTGTCAGCTTCGGTTGGCTGGCCGTGGGCGACAGCATGATGATATCGGCCTTGCCGTAGGTTTCGGCGGTGGCCAGCGCTGCGCCCGAACAGAAATGCCCCACCACAAAGCGAACGTCCTTCGCCACAAACGAAGCCGCAGCCGCCAGCGCCCGGCGCGTATCGCACGCATCATCGGCAGTGACCAATGCCAATTGTTCGCCATTGATGCCGCCATTGGCATTGATCCGGTCCACAGCCGCCTGCGCACCGCGCGTCATTTGCTCGCCGAATACAGCCGAAGGGCCGGACATGGGGCCAGCAAGGCCGATGATGATGTCAGCTTGGGCTTGAGACACCGATCCATGTAATGCCACAACCATTCCCAACCCCGTCATGGCCCGCTTCAGGCGGGCCATCCATGGCCGCGGGTCAGTGGGTGGCCCGCCTGAAGCGGGCCATGACGACGGGAGGATATCTCCAAGTGCTTCACCGATGTCGCGTCTTTGTCTCAACCCTGCCCCCAAAACAAAAAAGACCCGCGCAAGTTATGGCGCGGGTCCGTATCAAGCAAGAAATGAATTCTTACTGGATCGAAAGGTCTTCAGCGTAATTGCCCTTCGAGAACTTGTACCATACGTACTTCGCACCGATGAGATCACCCTTGGCATCAAGCTTGATCGGTCCAAGAACCGTCTTCATCTCGTTGCCAGCGCGCAACCATTCGGCCAGCTTCTTGTTGTCTTTGCCGCCCGTGCCAGCGATGGCTTGGGCGTACATCTGGATCGCAGCGTAGGTGTACAATGTGTAACCTTCTGGATCGTAGCCAGCAGCCTTGAACTTGCCGACAAGTTCCTTGGCTTCTGGGAAGTTGCGTGGTTCGGGCGCAAACGTGAAGATCATGCCTTCAGCGGCTTCGCCAGCAATGGTCCAGAATTCGACGTTGTTCATCGAATCGCCCGAGAGCATCTGCGCACCCAATCCCTGTTCGCGCATCTGCTTGAGGATCAATGCGCCTTCTGGGTGGTAGCCACCGATGTAAACGGCTTCAATGCCAGCATCCTTCATCTTGGATACTAAAGCTGAATAGTCCTTTTCACCTGGGTTGATCGATTCAGCCATGGCTGGTGCGAGACCCGCAGCGGTCATTGCCTTGTTGGTTTCGTCGGCCAGGCCTTTGCCGTAAGCAGATTTGTCGTCAATAATGGCGACCTTCTTGCCAGCATAGGTTTTCGCGAGGAAGTTGCCTGCAACAAGACCCTGGGCATCGTCACGGCCGCACACGCGGGCAACGTTCCAGCCACCTTCATCCGTGAACTTGGGGTTCGTGGATGCTGGTGTGATCTGCAGAATGCCTTCTTCTTCGTAGACCTTGGACGCAGGGATCGATGATCCCGAGCACAGGTGGCCAGCAACAAAGGCCACGCCCTTGGATGCCATCTGGTTCGCAACGGCAACAGCTTGCTTTGGATCGCAGGCATCATCACCAATTTCAAGAACCAGCTTTTCACCATTGATGCCACCGGCAGCATTGATGTCAGCAACGGCCATTTCTGCACCGCGCTTGTATTGTTCGCCAAGTGCTGCAAGCTGGCCGGTGATGGGGCCAACAGTTGCGATGGTGATGTCAGCCAGCGCCGTTGAGGCGTTGAGTGCTGCGGCAAAGCTGAGCGCGATGCCCGACAGGATAATCTTCTTCATTCAAATCTCCCTGAGGATACTTTAGGTTTTCGGGGTCACTGCCCCTTGGATGCATAAATGCCCCAACGGAACAGGATTGGAAAGGAAAAAACGGCGTTTTTCCTTGGCAATGATGTTAAGTCTTGGTCCTCCAGGCCAGCGGTCCTGACCTTTCATAAAGCCACGGATATTGTGTGACCATTTGTGCCACCCGTGTCATGCGGTAACCCAGCAACGCGAAGGCGACAAGAATGAAGCCATGGCTGAGAAAGTACTGTAACGACGAAAGTTGCGCCTCAAACAAGGCAAAATGCAGGAACCGGATGCCGGCTGTGGCGGGGATCATATAGGCCAAGAGCAGTCCGACAGGCTTCCATCCTGTCGCCAGCGATCGGCCAGCCATAAAGGCGGCACCGCCGCCCATGACCACGGTGAGAATGATGAAAATCCAAAAGCTTTGCTCCACAAACAGGGACATCTCAGTGACCTCCCTCAAGATAGGCCGCCCGCACCTCAGGCCGCGACAAAAGCTCTTTGCCGGTGCCCGACATGGCAATTTTGCCATTGACCATGACATAGGCCCGGTGCGCCAGTTTGAGGGCATGGAAGGCGTTTTGCTCAACAAGAAAAACCGTAAGTCCTTCCTTTTCATTGAGGGACCTGATCGCCGAAAAAATCTGCTTCACAATCAGTGGCGCAAGTCCGAGTGACGGTTCATCCAGCAGCAAAAGCCGGGGTCTGGCCATCAGGGCCCGGCCAATGGCGAGCATCTGTTGCTCACCACCTGAAAGTGTACCAGCGCGTTGCGCATGGCGTTTCTCCAGAATGGGAAACAGCGCGTAGATTTTTGCAACATCTTCGTGGAAAAACGCCAGATTATTGACTGTCGCTCCCATTTGCAGGTTTTCCAGCACTGACATGCGCGGGAAAATGCGCCGCCCCTCAGGTGATTGGGCAATACCCAGCCGCACGATCTCATGTGTTGGCATATTGGTTATGTCTTGGCCATCAAAAACGATTTTGCCGGCCCGCGCCCGTGGCGTCCCGCAGATCGTCATCATCAGTGTGGATTTGCCAGCACCATTGGAGCCGATCAACGTCGAAATCTCGCCCTTGCGCACCTCAAAATCTATGCCGCGAAGCGCTTGGATTTTGCCATAGAACGCTTCCACGCCTGTTCCCGACAGCAGTATCTCGCTCATGGACGCGCGCCCTTGTTCGCGGGACTCAAATCCGCCTCGTCTTCGTCCTCCACGCCCAGATACGCCCGGATGACGGCCGGATCATCACGCACTTCTTTTGGCGTGCCGTCGGCGATTTTTCGGCCATAGTCGAGCACCACAATATGATCAGAAATCCCCATGACAACACTCATGTCGTGCTCAATCAGCAAGATGGCCATGTTGTGGTCGTCACGGATTGAACGCAGCAAAACATTGAGCAGTTCGGACTCGCGTGGGTTCAAACCGGCAGCCGGTTCATCCAGGCAAAGCAGGCGGGGATCCGTACACATGGCACGTGCAATCTCGAGGCGCCGCTGGGCACCATAGGAGAGGTCACCTGCAGGATCATCAGCCCTGTCCGTCAGGGTGGTTTTTTCAAGCCAGTACTTGGCTTTCTCGACGGCTTCTTCTTCCCGGCGCTTGAACCGCCGGCTGCCCAGCAACCCTGCAACAGTGTAACCTGATGCTTTCATCAACGCGTTGTGCTGGGCAACCATCAGGTTTTCCAATACAGTCATGCCGGAAAAAAGCCGGATGTTCTGAAATGTCCGCACCACTTTCGAATGTTGCGTGATACGGAAATCATCCATGCGCTCGAGCATGAACTCCTTTCCATCCGGATGGCGGTGCGTGATCATGCCTTCGGTGGGTTTGTAAAAACCGGTGATGCAGTTGAACACAGTAGTCTTGCCGGCACCGTTGGGTCCGATCAAGGCTGTGATCTGCTTGCGTGCCGCGTTGAACGACAAATCTCCAATTGCTGTCAGGCCGCCAAATCGCATGGTCAGGTGCTGAACAGCTAGTTCGGGGTCATGCAACCAAGCCGCCATCAACCATGCCCCTGCGACACATGATCGGACGACACTGATTTTTTCTCCTTGAGAAAAATCGTGGGATCACGGTGCGATACAAGCCCACGCGGTTTCCACCGCATCATTAACACCATGGCAAGTCCAACCGCCAACACGCGGAACTGGATGGGCTCGATTCCCGACGGCAGGATGGCAGTCAGGAAACCCATCTCGCGGAACAATTCGAACGCACCCATGATGACCAGCGCCGAAAACACAATGCCGATTTGCGAGCCCAATCCACCCAACACCACAATGGCAAGGATTAAAGCCGATTCAATGTAGACAAAAGACTCCGGTGAAACAAAGCCCTGTCGGGCCGCGAAAAATGATCCCGCAAAGCCGCCAAACATTGCGCCAATGGCAAACGCGGTGAGTTTTGTTGTTGTCGTGTTTATGCCAAGCGACCGGCACGCAATCTCATCTTCCCGCAATGCTTCCCACGCCCGTCCGATGGGCAGGCGACGCAGGCGGTTGGTGGCGAAATACGTCAGCAACGCCAGTCCAAGAATGACATAGTAGAGGAAAATGTATGAATAGATGCGGTCGTGTTCGATTCCGAAAAACGCCGCAAATCCCCCTTCACCATCTTTGAAAGGCAAACCGAAGAATGTTGCCTTTGGAACGTTGATGCCCTGCGGTCCATTGGTGAATGAGAACCAGTTGATCAACACCAAACGGATGATTTCACCAAATGCCAGCGTGACAATAGCAAGATAGTCGCCGCGCAAACGCAAGACCGGAAACCCGAGAATAACACCCCAGAGAGCCGCCAGCATGCCAGCCAGTGGCAGCACGATGTAGAAGGCCCACGGCACAACACCTTCACCAAACCACAGTGGCAGATATACCGTGGAAAGAAGGGCGTAAGCATAGGCACCAACGGCATAGAATGCCACGTATCCAAGATCGAGCAAACCGGCGAGGCCAACGACGATGTTTAATCCCCATCCCAGCATGATGTAAATGAGCAAGGTGATCGCAAGATCAATGCCGCGCTTGTCCCAGCCTGGAATGAAATTGAGGGCAAACGGAAGGACAACCGCCACAACAAGAAGAATCACATTGATGTTTTTCGTCACGCCACCCGAAAATGCACTTCCAATGGAGGGTAGCCGAACTGCCGACGACTCAGGTCTGTTCCAGACAAACAAGTGCAAAAGCAATCGTCCGAGAACCACAATACCTGTGAGTGTCAGAGACGTCAGCCACCGCGTGTCGAGAACCAACGCACCCTGGTTCATGATCGTTTTGTAGGAAACGATCGGTGTCAGCAGTAAAAACGTGATGGCTGCCGTGATCAGGAGGTCTTTTAATATTGCAGCCGCATCCATCGCCTGTGACTCGGCCTTGAAAGCAGTCTCTTTTGGACCAGCAGCCATGGTCAGACCTTTTCAACTTCTGGTTTGCCCAGCAAACCTTGTGGCATGAAGATCAGCACGATGACGAGAATGGTGAACGCCGCCACGTCCTTGTATTCGACGGAAAAATAAGCTGACCAGAATGTTTCAATCAGGCCAATGACCATCCCGCCGAGCATGGCACCTGGAATGGAACCTATGCCGCCAAGCACCGCCGCAGTGAAAGCCTTGATGCCTGCGAGAAAGCCGACGTAAAAATCTGTCACGTTGTAGTACATGAAGAACATCATGCCGGCAAAAGCCGCAAGCACGGCACCCAGGATAAACGTGATCGAAATTGTCCGGTCGACGTCGATGCCGAGAAGCGACGCCATTTTCTGGTCCTGTTCACAGGCGCGTTGGGCCCGGCCAAGTGCGGTGCGCTGAATCATCAAGGTGAACAAAGTCATCAAGGCAATCGTCGAGAGGATGATGAGGATTTGCATGTTGGAAATGGTGACAATGAATTCGCCGGCGTCCGAAGCCCGTTTCATGATTTCATGCTTGCCGGTGATAATGGCTTGAATGGGTTTCGGCCGGCCTTCCTGCGCAATGCGCACGAATTCTTGCAAAACAAGCGACATGCCGATGGCGGAAATCAGCGGTGCCAACCGAAATGAACCACGCAATGGCTTGTACGCCACCCTTTCAATTGTCCAATTGTAGACCGAGGCCACCAGCATGGCGATGATGACCACCAGCGCCAACGCCAGGATAATCGCGAACGCGCCGCTTCCACCGGTCACGCCAAGCATCAAGACAACAATGAATGCCACGATGCTCCCCACCATGAACACATCGCCATGGGCGAAATTGATCATGCCAATGATGCCGTAGACCATCGTGTAACCGATGGCGATAAGGCCGTAGATGGAGCCGAGAGTTAAGCCGTTAATGAGCTGCTGGAGGAAATACTCCAAAGCGCCCCCCTATGAAATTGACGCAACGTATCTATGTCCGCAGCTCATGTCGCGGCTGCGGTGTGCAGGCTCTTAGAGAAGCGGCATGGTTAATACAAGCCTAACGACGTGGCTGTGGATGGGCGTTGCAACCAGAGAATGAACGTTCATTCTCATTTTTGTATTGACAGGTGTTTAGAATTTGGGAGAATGAACGTTCATTCTCCCAAAGTCGGTCAGACCCGAAAGACCGCCATGGTTCACCTCAGGCGCACCAACAAGGTTGGTCAATTGGGAAAAGGAAGCAATTTATAGATGTCAGAAGTCCTCGCCCTTGCCCCCGATCATTCTCCCAAGACCGAAGCGCGTCGGGCAGTGATCCTGGACGCTGCGGAATCCGTTTTCACCCGGAAGGGTTTTGAGGTTGCCACCATGCAGGATGTCGCTGCGGCTTGCAGCATGAGCGCAGGCAACTTGTATCGCTATTTTCCGTCGAAGTCGGCAATCATCTCCGGCCTTGTCGAGCGCGACCGCGCTGGCATGGCGTCTGAGTTTGTCGAGCTCTCGAAGCAACCTGATCAACTTGAGGGTTTTGAACGGTTGGGCCGCGCCTACATCCGCGATGAAGTGTCGCGCAAGGCACCGCTCACACTGGAAATCTGGGCCGCCGCAAGCCGCCAGCCGGAACTGCGCGGCCACTGCATCGCCATGGAAAACGCCATCACGGCGCACATGCGCGAGTTCCTGTCGCGCACCGCAGCGCAGGGAAACATGGCCTCCGGCGTCGATCCCGATCTGGTGACACATCTTGTCATTGCTCTGGTGCAAGCCATGTTCCACGACGCGGTGATGAAGCCGGGACACGACATCGAACGCGACATGGACATTCTTTTTGCAACCGTCCGCGCCGCACTCGCTGGACATATCAAAATCGAGCCACCACATAATGGCGAACCCAAGGGAGAATGACATGCAAGCGGGATCAATCAGTAAAACTCTTGCGGCCGCACTTCTGGCCACGACCCTCTTCGCTGCACCTGCTTTGGCGGAAACGACCGAGACTCCTGCAGCAGATGGCAGGCCGACGATTTCAGTGCTCATCGCGCAGAAGCGCCCCATCGCTGAAAAGCTCACGGTCACGGGAAGTTTTGATGCGGGCGAACTCGTTTTGGTGACACCGGAAGTCGAAGGCCTGATGGTGCTGGAATATCTCGCCGAAGTCGGAGACGATGTCGAAAAGGGCGACGTGCTGGCCCGGTTGTCATCGCAGACCATCGACATCCAGGTTCTGCAAAACAAGGCCGCACTGGCACGCAACGACGCCGCCATCATGCAGGCGGTGAACCAGATTGAGCAAGCGCGCATCCGCGAGGAACGCGCCAAGGCTGATTTGAACCGCACCAAAAAATTGCGCTCCAGCGGTGTTGTATCGGTGGAACAGTTCGACCAGCGCCAGGCGGACTATGATCTCGCGTTTTCCGGCCTTGAAGCCGCACGCATGGGATGGGAGTCGGCAAAGGCCGACCGTCTTGTGACGGAAGCGCAATTGACCGAACTCGAATGGCGCAAAGGCCGTACGGAAATCAAGGCACCGGTCGCCGGCTATATCAGCCGCCGCAGCGTGCAAGTGGGCGGCATTGCGTCAGCGTCAAAGGATGCGATGTACAACATCGTCGCCAACGGCACGTTGAAGCTTGTCGCCGAAGTGCCTGAATCCGATTTGCCCAAAGTGAAGGTGGGGCAAAAGTCTTCAATCGTTGTCAACGGACTTACCAAAGCCATTGAAGGCGAAGTGAAACTGATCTCCGCCGAAGTGAATGAGACAACGCGCATTGGCCTCGCACACATTCGTGTGGCAGATGGGGTGCGCATTCCGCTGGGCTCCTTTGGCCGCGCCGAAATCGCACTCGCGGCGACTGAAGGTGTGGCACTGCCACTTACTGCTGTGACCTTTGGCGAAGATGGTCCGACTGTGCAAATCGTCAAGGACGGTAAAGTGCAGGTGCGCAAAGTGATCACCGGGCTTGTGGGCACGGAAGATATCGAAATCACCGACGGCGTCGAGGCGGGTGAGTCCGTCGTGGCGCGCGCCGGAACCTTCGTGCGTGACGGCGATGCCGTCACACCCGTGGAAGTGAGCAGCGTTAACAAGTAGGCAAGCCAATATGTTGAATTTCAATTTCTCTGCCTGGTCGATCCGCAATCCGGTTCCCTCCATCCTGCTTTTTGTGGTGCTGATGCTGCTCGGCATCCAGGGCTTCCGCTCTCTGCCGATCGAAAAGTTTCCGAACATCGACTTCCCGTTGATCGCGGTCAGCATCTCGCAGTCGGGTGCAACGCCTGCCGAACTTGAGGCGCAAGTCACCAAACTCATCGAGGATTCGGTGTCGGGTGTGTCGGGCGTCAAGCACGTGTCGTCGAACGTGGCCGATGGCCAGTCGCAGACATTGGTCGAGTTCCGACTGGAAGTACCCACCAGCAAGGCGCTTGAGGACACCAAGGACGCGATTTCCAAAATCCGCTCTGATCTTCCGGGCGGCGTTGATGAACCTATCGTTCAAAGCATCGATGTGGTTGGCCAGTCGATCCAGACCTATGCCGTCTCGGCACCGGGCAAAACGCTCGAAGAATTGTCATGGTACGTGGATGATGTGGTCAAGCGCGAGCTTCAGGGCTTGCCGGGCGTCGGCAAGGTCGACCGCTTTGGCGGCGTTAACCGCGAAATTCGTGTTGATCTCGATCCGTCCAAGCTGCAGGCCTATGGCGTGACGGCGGCAACGGTGAACCAACAGATTGCCGCAACCAACGCCGACTCCGGTGCGGGCCGCAGCGAAGTGGGCAGCATCGAACAGACCATCCGCACACTGGGTGGCGCGAAGTCGCTGACGGACCTCAAAAGCACCAACATCGCGCTTCCGGGCGGTCGGGATGTTAAACTTTCCGATATCGCCGACGTGCGCGATGCATCCGCAGAGCAGCGCACGTTCGCGCGCTACGATGGCAATGGCGTGGTTGCCTTCTCGATTTTCCGCGCCAAGGGTGCGAGTTCAACAGAAGTAGGCGAGCGGGTTGCCACAAAAGTCGCTGAACTGACACACCGTAGCGCCGGCGCCATGAAGTTCACGCTCGTCGATGACACGGTCTACTTCATCTACGGCAACTACAAGGCGGCAATGGAAACGCTGCTTGAAGGCGCAATTCTGGCCGTCATTGTTGTGCTGATCTTCCTGCGCGACTGGCGCGCCACCTTGATTTCAGCCATCGCCCTGCCGCTGTCCGCAATCCCGACGTTTTGGGTCATGGACAATCTGGGTTTCTCGTTGAACCTCGTGTCGTTTCTGGGACTCAATTTGGCGACGGGCATTCTTGTTGACGACGCAATTGTTGAAATCGAAAACATCGCGCGTCACATGCGCATGGGCAAATCCGCCTACCGTGCGTCTCTTGAAGCTGCTGATGAAATCGGGCTGGCGGTCATCGCAATTTCGCTGACGATTATCGCGGTGTTCGTGCCCGTCTCCTTCATGGGTGGCATTGTCGGCCAGTATTTTAAACAGTTTGGTTTGACAGTCGCGGTGGCGGTCGCGTTCTCACTCCTCGTGGCGCGTCTGATAACGCCGATGATGGCGGCGTATCTCATGCGGCACATAAGTCATGAAGAACCGAAACCTGGCCTCGTGATCCGCGCCTACTCGCGCCTTTTGCGCTTCCTGAACTGGGGCCCGACATCGCTCTACAACGGCAATAGCGGTCCAAGCTATGCGCGGCCGTGGTCGATCGCAAGCTACGCGCTGGCGGCGGGAGTGTTCTTCGGAATGGCTTCACTCGTCGCCAAAATGTTGGGCGGAGCGCCGTCAACGCTGGCGATGCCGCTGAGCATGGTCGCCTTGCTCTGCGTTGCCATCTTCACGCTGCTGGTACTTGGCCTTCTCGCCATTGAACACAAGAACGGCACACGCGTCTGGTCGCGCACACGGCGCAAGCGGGAAGCGATGTTGCAGGACGGCTACCGTTTGCGAACGGCCCCGCGCTTCATGAGTTACTTCACGATGATTGCCAGCTTTGGTCTGGTCTTCGCATCGACCCTGCTGTTTCCATATCTGCCTACTGGCTTTATCCCCAAAGGTGATGAATCACGCTTTGTTTTGCAGGTAGAACTGCCGCCGGGATCGCAGCTCAAGGACACAGGTGTCGCCGCTGACAGAATTGCGCAGGTGATCAAGCAAAATCCCGAGGTGTCGCAGGTCTTCGTGCTCGGCGGTTCGTCGCCGACGGGAACGCTGGAGCCCCGCTTTGCTTCCATCTACGTCAACTTGCGTTATCGGGATGCCCACTTGGTCAGCAATCTTTGGAACCCGGTGGCGAACCTCTTTGGGTTGCCACAGCGCGAATGGGAAGGCCGCATCAAGCCGCAGTGGCAGGTGGAGGAAGAAATTTTCCCGAAGCTCTCCGGCATGGCCGATATGCGCTGGTTCAAGGTTGAGGAAAATGGCCAGCGTGAATTGGTGTTCAATTTGATGTCCGATGATGCGGGAGCACTGAACAACGCCGCGGCCCGGCTTGAAACTGCCTTGCGGCTGGATGGCCGCCTGATCGCACCGGTGGCGGAGGGCGCACTTCTGCGCCCCGAAATTCAAATCACGCCAAAGACAGCGGAAGCGGCGAAACTCGGCATCAACGCACAGCAAATCTCGCAAGCCGTGCGCGTGGCGACGATTGGTGACTTTGCCCCTTTGCTGGCGAAATTCTCCGTGGACGGACGCCAGGTACCGATTCGGGTGCAGATTCCGGAGAAGGCCCGGGCTTCCTTTGCCGAGCTTTCAAACTTGCGCATCATCACTGACCAGGGCGTGAGCGTGCCACTGTCCACCGTGGCGGATATCAAGCTCTCGGAAGGTCCAAGCTCGATCAAGCGCTATGACCGCCAGCGCCTCGCGGCGATTGGTGCGAACCTGCCGCAGGGCGTTGAACTTGGCGACGGCATCACGATTATCCAGGAGACAGCGGACAAGCTGAAGCTGCCTGCCAGCGTAAAGGTGCAAAAGAGTGCGGACGCCGAAATTCAGGACGAAGTGAACACGGAATTCGTGAAGGCGATGGGACTTGGCCTGGTGTTGATGCTGACGGTGCTGGTGCTGCTTCTCGGCAACATCTTCCAGCCTTTCGCCATTCTGCTGTCGCTGCCACTTTCAATTGGCGGTGTGGTTTTGGCACTGCTGTTTACGCAGAACGCCTTCTCCATGCCGGTGACCATCGGCATGTTGATGTTGATCGGCATCGTCGCCAAGAACGCCATCATGCTCATTGACTTCGCGGTCGAGCGCCGCAAACACGGCATGGAAAGAATTGAGGCGATTGTCGACGCCGGCCGCAAACGCGCGCGGCCCATCGTGATGACGACGATTGCCATGGCTGCAGGAATGATCCCGTCAGCTCTCGGAATCGGCGAAGGCGGATCATTCCGCGCACCCATGGCAATCGCGGTGATCGGTGGTTTGATTGCATCGACGTTCCTCAGCCTCGTCTTCGTGCCGAGCTTCTACATCGTGATGGATGATCTGGCGCGACTGGCCAATTGGACGTTCGCCCGGTTTGCCGGTGCCACCGATGAACCAACTGTTGCCAATCCCGTGCTCGACAAGGTTCAGGACGAACTGGCTGAAAACACATCCGTGCTGGGCAGAATGAATGACAAACTCGAAGGTCTCGAGGATCGCATTGAACAGGTCGCCAGCAAGATGGTGAAGAAACCGGTGATGAAAGTGGCAGCGGAGTGAATGTAATTCCATCAAAGTTCACGCCACTCAAGGCCCTGACTTGATCACACTTTAACCCAACGCCTCCAACCCCGTTGCCATCCGCTGCAACCCCTTGTTCAATTCCGCCTCACCCGTGGCAAACGACAGCCGGATTGAATGTGGTGCGCCAAACGCATCGCCAGGCACTGTTGCAACGCCATGCGCATCCAGCAACCAGTCACATAACTCTTCCACGTTGTTGATCACATGATGGCCGGACTTGCGCTCCAGAAACGCTGACACATCCGGGAAGGCATAGAATGTTCCAGGGATGTCGGCGATTTTCACGCCCGGCATGGCGCGCAACGCCGCCAATACAAGATCGCGTCGCTGGCGATAGGCGAGCCGCATGCGTTCAACGTCGTCACGCGAACCTTGCAGGGCTGCCACAGCTGCATGCTGTACAAACGCATTGGCTCCGGCTGAAACCACACTCTGCATCTTTGCCATGGCCTTGGCGATGGGTTCTGCGGCGGCCGCATATCCCAGCCGCCAGCCCGTCATCGCAAAACCTTTTGAAAATCCGTTCAGCGTGATGGTGCGCACCAACATGTGGGGCAGGGCGCCGATGGATACCATCTCGCCGTCAAACAAAATGTATTCATAAATCTCGTCAGCCAGCACCATGAGTTGCGGATGCGCCAACACAATGTCGGCAATCGCTTGCAGCTCTTGCCGGGACCACACCGCACCGGTGGGATTACAGGGCGAGTTGACGATGATCAATTTGCTGCGTGCCGTGATTGCTGCAACGATCCTGGCCGCAGGAACCTTGTAGTTTTCTGAAACCGTCGAGGGCAGCACAACTGGCGTGCCGCCCGCCAGCCGCACCGTCGCTTCATAAGACACCCAATAAGGCGCAAGGATGATGACCTCATCACCCGGACCAACCGTCGCGAGAATGGCATTGGCAATGGCCTGCTTGGTACCATTGGCAACGACAATGCCGGATGCGGCGTATGCGAGCGCGTTTTCCTTTGCGAGCTTGGCGGCTATGGCAGCGCGCAATTCAGGAATGCCTGCCACGGGCGCATAGTGCGTCTGGCCTGAATCGAGAGCTGCATTGGCCGCATTGCGAATGGCGACAGGTGTATCAAAATCTGGCTCGCCGAGCGTGAGCGACACAATGTCCCGCCCCTTGCGGCGCAGCTCCCGCGTTTTCTGTGCCATGCGGATAATAGCACCCTCATCGGCAGTGGAACCACGGGCAGACAGGGCGGAAGCGGGGTCAAAATTCATGCCCCGCTCATGCCAGCTTATCGCTTGGTCGTCGAGAGTGAA
>JAYVKC010000013.1:0-97276 GCA_043768765.1 Hyphomicrobiales bacterium
CGGTCCGCAAAGGTCGAGCCGATCACAGTGCTGCAATTTTCAACGGGAGAAAGCGAAACACCTGGTATCGGGGAATGACCTGCCTTGCTCAGCAGCACCATCTGCCCGCCTTCCAGCAAACCGCCAGCGTCCACACCATGTGACATGACATTGGCAATGAACAACGTGCCAGCAGGTTTTCCGAACGACTCTGACACATCAATGATGCCAGTGCTTTCCCATGCGCCATTCACCCCGGTCTTGGTGTCTGTGAAATAAGGTTCCACAGCACCGCGGTTGATGACCGCGACCCTCTCAACGTCGCCCGTCAACGCATTGATGCGCAGGATGGACGATTCATGTGTGTTGGGCGATGTCGGCGTGAATATGTCCGCACTTTTGTCTTCCTGGACATAAATCCAGCCATCAGCAGACCATTCGAGATTGTCGGGGCTGCGAATGGGTTGTCCAACAGCCGTGTTGGCATTGTGGAGCACGCTGACTGTCGCCGTGGGTGCGGCAACATCCGAAAAATCGACACTGACAGTATGAATCATGCCGGCCGTGTTGCTGCCACCATCAAAAGTCGTATTGCCTGTCACAGCAAATGAAAAGTTCTGCGTATTGAACGGATCGCGATCAATGTCCTCAACCCGCGCAAATGAAAATGCGCCAACACTGTCCGCATCAGTTGCAAGCTTTATCGCGGTTTTGTAACCAAGCGCGTCAAAGCCTTCAGTGTTGGCCATCGCCACGTCGCGTGTTGCGATTGGTTTCCATGTGCCGGTGCGCGAGCCTGATGCAAAATTGGCGGCAGTAAGCTCACCACCGTTCGCTGCCCACACATAAAGTTGTCCATCACGAAGACCGTTGCGCGCCAGGAAGTCGCCACCAGCAACCTTGCTGCCCACATACATGTAAAGCGCGGCACCCGGTGTGTCATCGCCCAGCAAAAAGGCGACATGTTCTTCGTCGCCTGTGTCAACTTGCGCGACATTCTCCCACTTGCCCCGGCCAAAATCCGGCACGGCCCAGAGCTCGCCAGTTGCAATGTCGAGCGCCCATTCTGTGCCACCGGCCCCAAGCGCTTTTTCTTCACCGGTGAAATAGATCGAATCTGCGATGCCGCGGTTCGCGCCAAACTCCTGTGCGCCGACGAGAACCGACGAACAAAAGTTGGTGAACCCGTTGTCTTCCAGGTCTCCCGCAGCAACAACAATGTCACCGCCACGGTTGTGAATGAGTTTTATGGCCTGGCCCGCCGATTTTATTGACATCGTGGTGACATCAATGTCGAAGTAATCAATGCGTGCACCCGTGAGCGAAACCAGCCCGCTGCCGCCATTTGAAACCGAATACAGCGGACCTTCCACCGCCGATGATTCGTGATTGACCAACAACCGCACCGTTGTTTCATTCAATTGGTAGTGTGCATTGCCGTCCAGTTTGCCCATGGGCCGATAAGCACCATCGCCACTCCCGATCGTATCGCCAACAGTAAAAAGGGGCGTTGCAAGCCAGCCTGACTCACCTTTCAGCATCGGTGCTTCTCGGCTGACGCCAGTTGTTCCAGCAGCAAAATAGCTCACAGTCCCGGCAGCCAGATTAACGGTGACGGCGGTTCCTGCGGCTGAGTAATCGGCGATGGGCATTCACCCCAAGGTGGCAGAAACTTCCTAACAACCTGCAACCAAACTAATTTGAGATGAAGTCAAGCGCTTGCCGCTTGAACGTCAGGTCCCCGACCGCCGACATATGGTCTTTGCCGGGCAGAACCAGCCCCTTGGCACCGGGTATGGCAGCGACCAGGGGAGCGATGTCGCCAGCGATTTCATCCTTTTCCCCCGCCACCACCAAAACAGGTGTCGACACTTTGGCCAGCGCCGCTTCCATGATTTTGACACGGGATGACCGGATGCACGCTGCCAAGGCTTTCAAGTCACCACCTGTTCGCATGGCGAAAATCCTGAACGCCCGCCCTGTGAGATCAGTAACCTCGGATAGGGTCTCCGCCTCAAGCGCTTCTGCGATGGCATCTGATCCCGGCACACCCGTGATCATGCGGGCAGCCAACCCCCCGAGAACCGCGCGGCGAACGTGGTCCGGATGATTGATCACCATGAAAGCTGCAACTCTGGACCCCATGGAATATCCGATGATGTCTGAACGGCTGATCCCAAGATGCAACAAGAGCCGTGTTGCATCTTCAGCCATGGTCATCGCCGAATACAACGCCGGATCATAAAGCTTTTCGCTTTCGCCATGTCCTCGATGGTCAAATGTGATTACTTGTCGTCCGGCATCAACCAGAAACCGCACCCATCCGGTTTCACCCCAGTTGATCCGGGAATTGGACGCAAAGCCATGGATAAGAAGCACCGGCGGCCCCGCGCCTGCCACATCGTAGGCAATCTCCACGCCGTCAGAATTGAATTTTTGCATGGGCGGCAAGATATGCTATTCGCGCATCAAAGCAACAGACGGAGATCATCATGGCATCGGGTGCAACACCGCACTTCCACAATTCCATGGGTGTGGCCAAAATCGAGATTGGTGCCAGCGAATTCATGTGCATCGGGGCACTGCCGCCTTACGACCATCCGCATGTGTTTTTGGACATGGGAGCCTCCGGCGAAATCGTCTGCCCCTATTGCTCGACCCACTATGTAGTGAACGGCAAACTGCACGGCGATGAAAGCGCGCCACAGGGCGCAGCCTGGCACGACAAGTCCGCATGAGCGGCATGCGCGTCCGCGAATTTGAAGCAGCGGATGCCGATGCTGTCGTTGCGTTGGTGCGCGAACTTCAGGTTCATGAGGCGCAGTATTTCGACCGAATGAAGCCTGCAAGCGAAATCGGCCTGTGGTATCTCGATTACTTGCTTGAAGACACCGCGAAGTACGGTGGCACACTGCTGGTTTCTGAATTCAATGGTTCTATTGCAGGTTACGCTTCACTTCTGGCTAACTGTCCCGAGGAAAGCAGGGACGAGGTCCCCTACAGTTTCGCGTATGTGGGCGACCTTGTGGTTGGAAGCCGGTTCCGCCGAGTGGGTGTCGGTGCGGCGCTGATCAATGCATGTGAAGAACGTGCAAAGGCCGCAGGTCAACGGTGGATTCGCTTGAGCGTGTTGGCCGCCAACAGCGGTTCCCGCGCCTTTTACAACAAGTGCGGCTACCAGGAACATCTGATCAAACTTGAAAAGGCCCTGCCGTGAAGGCAGCGTTTTCCGCTCCTGAGGCACGCCGGATTGCGCTGTCCGCACAGGGCTTCAATGAAAACAAGCGTGACGGGCGGGCAAGCTGGCCTGCGATGACGCGCGAACTCAAACGTCTGCATCTTCTTCAGATTGATAGTGTGAATGTGTTGTGCCGGTCGCACTATATGCCGTTGTTCTCGCGGCTTGGAGCGTATGATCAGGAAGCCCTCGACAAGCGCACATTGGCCGTGAAGAACCGCGCCCTTTTCGAATGCTGGGCCCATGAAGCGAGTTTTGTACCGGTGCAATTGCACCCTCTCATGCGCTGGCGCATGGACCGGGCCCGCAACGGCAAAAGCAAATGGCAGTCGATGTCCAACTTCGCGGCTGACAACAGGGAATACCTCGCAAGCGTACTTGCTTTCGTCACTGCCCATGGGCCGACGGCGCAAAGTGACTTGCCCGAAAAACACAAAGGCGCTGGCGGCTGGTGGGGCTGGAGCAAGAACAAGCTGGCGCTTGAATGCCTGTTTGACCAAGGCTTGATTACAGCGGCGAAGCGGGAAGGTTTTGAACGGTTATACGACTTGCCCGAGCGCGTGATCCCATCTGAAATCCTGGCGATGCCAACACCTGCTGAATCAGACGTTATGCGCACACTCGTTGATCTTGCAGGCCAAGCCCTGGGCATCGCGACTGAATTCGACTTGCGCGACTATTTCCGGTTGCCTGTCGCGGAAGCGCGCATCGCCGTTCAACAGGCCGTCGAGGAAGGTATAGTGCGGCCAGTGACGGTCGAGGGCTGGAATCATCAGGCCTTTCTGCACAAATCTGCAAGACTCCCAAAATCAGCAGGTGTTTCGGCCCTCGTAACACCTTTCGATCCCATTGTCTGGGACCGCGCACGCACTGAACGTCTGTTCAACTTCCACTACAGGATCGAACTCTATACCCCTGCTCCCAAACGGAAATTTGGATACTATGTCTTGCCGTTCCTGCACGGCGACAGGTTCGCAGGCCGGGTGTGCCTGAAATCTGACCGTCAAAACGGCACGCTGCTGGCAAATCAAGTCCATGTCGAACAAGGATGTGATCTGACAGAAACCGCAGAAGCACTGGCTGCAGAACTCACGCGGCTCGCAGGGTTCCTCGGCCTCGCGGCAGTAAAAATTGGCCGCAAGGGAAATCTGGCACGCCACATGCCACGGAACTAACCGGCAGTCAGCACCTGACGATAGGTCACAACAAACTTTTCAATGCTGTTGACGAGCGCATCACACGCAGCGTCATCAATTGACAACGACAAAGCCATGAAACCGCGCTCGGCAATGTAAATGCCGTCATCCAGCAAGTACAAATACAACAACCGCTTGAGCCGCAAGTCCGCCCGATCCACGTCGTCGGGCGAAGTGATCGCACCAGCCAAAGGGTGTATGGTCAACAACGACCCCATCCCCATGACTTGCAGGGGTGCCTGGTATTTCATGAACAAGTCATTCAGACGGTTCTTCAGGACTTCACCGCGCGCGTTCAGCGCCACACACGCTTCCGGCGTATAGATTTCCTCCAGGGCCACGCGTCCCGCTGTCATCGTAAGGGTATTGTTGTTGAATGTGCCCGCATGCGGCAAGGCATTTGGTAAAGCCGGATTGAACAGTTCCATGATGTCCGCTCGCCCGCCGAACGCACCAAAACTCATGCCACCGCCCACATATTTGCCCAACGTTTTCAAATCCGGCTGGATGCCGTGCATCGCCGACAGGCCACCGGGATGCAAGCGTGATGTCATCACCTCATCAAAAATCAACACGATGCCAAGCGCACGGCACTCGTGCTGCAACATCGAGAGAAATTCAGGTGTGGCAGGTATGCACCCACCACCACCCAGCATGGGTTCAAGGATCACGGCCGCCAATTCACCCGCATGTTTGACGATCAGGCCGCGCGTGGCTTCCACATTGTTGAACTCGCCCATGACACATTCAAACGGCGCGTTCACGGGTGAAGCGCCATGCGAGAAATACAGTGTGCCACCGTGATAACCACCCTGCATCGGCATGATTTTGCCACGCCCGGTGAAACAGCGTGCTGCTGCCAGTGCCATCATGTTGGCTTCTGTGCCGGAATTGGTGAACCGCACCCTCTCCATGGCAAATCGACGGGTAACTGCTTCCGCAAAGCCAATCTCATGTTCATGGTGTGCACCGATGTTCAGGCCAAACCGGAGTGCGTCTCCGACTGCTTCCCGGATGCGCCCGTGTGAATGCCCGAAAATACCGGCTGAATACTCACCTAAAAAGTCGACATAGGAATTGCCATCAACATCGGTGAGCCGCGCCGCTTCAGCACCTGAGATTCGGATGGGAAATGGCGCACTGAACAGGACAGACCGCGTGTTGCCGCCCGGCATGACCATCGCCGCGCGGTCATGCAAATGGCGCGACTTGGGTCGCTTTTCCATAAATTGATCAACCAGTTTGGTCAGTTCCAGGTCAATTTGGCTCACTTCCAAACCCCTCGCACGTTACAAAACAATGTCATATTGAGACTTATGCTAGCTCAAGGCAGCCAGTGCAAACACTGTCCAGAATTTACAACATATGGTTGAGCGTCCAAGCTGAATTGTGTGAAAAAAACACACAAAAATTGAATTTTACTTTAATCGGCTTTGAACGTGGCGTGGCCCGCTTTTTGCTGCTATGATGGCATGGAACACGACGGTGCAATTGGTAATCTTTTTGGCGACAGATTCTCAAACAACGAGGTAGCAAGACCAGAACACCATTGGGTTTTCAGGAGGGGGCAAATTGACTCTAATAAAAAAAGGAGATCAGCTCTTGAAACTTAATTTCGATGACATAACAGGGTTCCTGAAAGAAGAACTCGGCGTGGCAACAAACGACATAGCCCCGGAGACCAAACTCTTCAGCACTGGCACAATCGACAGTTTTGGCCTGGTGTCGCTGTTGTCGCATCTGGAAGCCGAATGCAGCATCAAAATCCGCGCGTCTGACGTCAATCTTGACAATTTTGACAGCATTTCGCGCATGCTGAATTATGTAGAGAACTCAGCGGTGGCATGATGCAGGACAAGCTCCGGCTGGCAACAGCCGCGCGCGACTTCGGCACACCACTGTACGCTTACGATCTGGACTTTATCCACAACCGCTTTGCAACACTGCAACAGCTGTTTGAGGGAAGATTCGGCATAAGCTACGCGGTGAAAGCCAATCCGAACAAGGCACTTCTTGGCGGCATCAAAAGTCACGTCGCAACATTTGACGTCAGTTCGTTTGCCGAAATGCAACGTGTTCTCGCGGTCGGTTGCCCGTCAGAACATGTCACATTTTCCGGCCCTGCCAAACGCGCTCAGGAAATTGAAAACGCCATTGCCCTTGGCCTTGGCGAACTTGTGGTCGAATCCATTGACGAGGCGCAGGCAGCGTCTGCCTTCGCACTGAAACATGGCCGCAAACAAGATGTGCTGATCCGTATCAATCCGTTGCGGGTGCCGCGCAATTTCGGCGTCAACATGGCGGGGAAACCCAGCCAGTTCGGCATAGATGAAGAAGCCATGGAAAGCGCCATCACCACGATCATGGCATTGGACGGCTTGAGCCTCATCGGATTTCACATCTATTCAGGCACCAACAGCCTCAAGGCCGAGGCCATCGCCGAGAATTTTGAGATTTTCATCGACATCTTCAAACGCGCCTCTGCCATCGCCGCAATCCACCCCCGGAAGCTTATTTTCGGATCCGGGTTTGGCATTCCCTATTTGCCAGACGACACACCACTCGACATGGACACCCTTGCGACCCGTGTGAATCCCATGATGGATGCATTCCTCGCTGACCCGCACTTCGCCAAGAGTCAGTGCATTCTCGAAATGGGACGCTGGCTGGTGGGGCCCGGCGGCTGGCTGTTAACCTCCGTGATATCTGCCAAACACAGCCGCGGTTCCGACTACCGCACCTGCGACGCGGGCTTCAACAACCACCTCGCCGCTTGCGGCATGATGGGAACTGTGATCCGCCGCAACTGGATCATCGAAAACGTTTCCAATCCCACCGGCAAGACCAGCGGCTACACGCTCGTTGGACCGTTGTGCACGACGATAGACATCATCGCCAGCCACATCGAATTGCCGGAACTTCGGCAAGGAGATGTTGTCTCCATCGCGCAATCAGGTGCCTATGGCCTGACAGCCAGCCCCACGCGCTTCATCAGCCACCCGGAACCACGCGAGGTCTTGATGTCGGGAAACACGATGGTGGATGTCACTGAAAGCCACCTCAACCATTGGTCCGGAACGTGAGGCAACATGAACGCTACCTCAGAACCGGCATGCAACAAGTTCATCGTCCTAGGATTTCCACGCTCCGGCACCACCCTGCTGCGCCGCCTTCTGGACGCCCACCCTGCGATCAGCTGCCCGCCTGAAACCGGTCTGGTTTCCGCCTGTGGCCGGTTTCTGCAAACCTCACCCACGGTGGATGGGCTTTCTGTTGGCGTAATCCCGGGTCTGGCGTTTTCTGGTGTGGCCGAAGACGATGTTCTCAACCACTTGCGCACCATGATGTTTGACATTCACGCCAGGATCGCAGGCGACAAACCGGTATGGGTTGAAAAATCCGGCTTCGACATTTTTTACCTGGATGCCATTGAGCGGCTTTTTGCCAGTCATTGCAAGTTCATCTGCCTGATCCGCCATCCACTTGATGTTATTGCTTCAGTTAAGGATTTATGTGACGGCATGGATCAGATATTGCCGGAACTGCACCGCTATGTGCGCCAGCACGCCAGCGTTTTCGATGCTTTTGCTGAAGCTTGGTTGGACTGCACCGTGGCACTGGATGCCTTCCGCCAACGTCACGCTGAACGCTGTTTTTTCTACCGCTATGAAGACATGGTGCAAGACCCCAGAGCGGTGCTCACCAAACTCCTCGACTTCATGGGTGTGGAAGATCACGCCGAAGCCCTGTTGACAGCGGCATTCAAGGCCGAAACAAAAGTGGGGCTGGGCGACTGGCGGACCTATGAAACGCGCGGTGTTACCGCCGACAGTCTCGAACGCTGGCGCACCAAACTGCCTGCCAGCACGGTGTCGCGGGTTGTGCCAGTACTTTCCGAAACCATGCTGGCCCACGGCTACGAATTGCCGAAAACCAAATCCGTGCCGGATCTGAAAAAGGCCGTGCGCCATTTCCAGTTTTCCAAGCAACTGCTGCAACGTTCCCAGGACTCTGCGTAACCCCGATGACAACGGACATCTGGACACAGTTCAGGCAGGTGGCACTATCCCGCCCCCATCACCCCGCCATTGTGCGTGGTGAAGCAACACTGACCTTTGAACAGTTGCAACAAGCCGCAGCCTGTGGCGCATCGCTCTTGCAGCAACGTGGACTAATGAAAGGCCATCGCTGCCTGCTATGGGCGGAAAACTCCCCCGACCTTGCCGTGGCAATCCTTGCGGCACTGGCTGTTGGCGCGATTCCAACCATGATCAATGCGGAAGCGCCAATCTCCCACGTCATGCACGCCGCCACCCGGACCGGCGCAACCCTGGCAATTGCAGATGCTGCCCGACTTCCAAATTTGCAGTTTGATGGTCCGGTCCTGCTGATCGAGGAAATGGGAGCAAACAGCAACTCACCGATTTCGATGTTTGACCACACGGGCATTGCGACAACCGAGCCAGCATCGATTTTTTTCACATCCGGCTCCACTGGGCTTCCCAAAGGCGTAACCCAGTCGCATCAAAATCTGATCTGGGGTGCCAGCACGGTCGGCCAATGCATTGGATTCAGGGCAACGGATTCAATCCTGTGCGCCATCCCCTGGGCGTTTGACTATGGCTGGGGCCAATTGCTGTCGACATTTGTGTTGGGCATCACGCAAATCCTTCCCGCAGGCCGTTCGTCAATCGCAGTGTGCGAAGCCATCGACCGTCATCGCCCAACGATTTTGCCGAGCGTGCCATCATTGATTGGAAACTTGATCCGGGGCATTTCGACGTTGCGCGACATTGACCGCACATCGGTCCGGCTTATCACCAACACGGGATCAAGAATTCCCGCACCCCTGTTTCCCGAAATCGAAGACCTGTTTCCAAACACCGCCCTGTCCTTGAACTATGGGCTGACCGAGACCTACCGTACGGCATCTCTGCCATTGCATCTCGCGAAAACGCACCCGGCATCCGTCGGACGCGCCATTCCTGGTGTGCAGATTGCGGTGTTGCGCGGCGATGGCAGCATGGCAGACGCCGGCGAAGAAGGCGAAATCGTGCACCGGGGCGGCGGCGTGTTTCTGGGCTACTGGGGCGAGCCGGAAAAAACCGCCGCCGTGCGCAGACCCGATCCCCTGTGGCAGCACCAAGGTGTTTCGGCACCTGCTGCCGTGTTCACGGGTGATCTTGGATATTTCGACAAGGACGGATTGCTGTACATCAACGGACGCCGCGACCGCCAGATCAAGTCGATGGGCGTGCGCGTAAGCCCGGATGAAGTCGAGAGCATCATTCACGCCACAGGGTTGGTCGAGGAAGTGGCCATTTTTTCAAAACCCCACGATATCGTGGGCGACATGGTTGTCGCCGCCGTCGTGCCTAAAGAGGCAGGACCTGAAACTGTCAAGCGCCTGAAATCAACGTCGCGCCAAACCATGAGCCAATTCATGCAGCCCATGGAGTGGCACGTCCTCGACAAACTGCCGCGCACGCCAAGTGCCAAAGTGGATTACGTGGCCTTGAAGCGCATCTACGGCCAGCCGGTGCAACCATGACCACTGTCGAGCTGTCAGCAGAAACAAGAGGAACCAAATGGGCACAGGATTTCTGGTCCGGGTTCAGCCAGGCATCGCGCCTGTCACTGGCAATGACGGTCGCGAGCTTCTTTGCGATGACTGGGTTCGCTTTTTGGTTTTTCAGCGAAAACACCATCACAGGCCCGACCGGCCAATACCTGTTGAGGTCGCCAAGTGATCACGCCGCCCACGCCTCGCTCCGGGCTTTGCAACTCAGCAAAACACCAGTTGACCGGCCCCGGTTTATTGTTCTCGGCACCTCATCCCTCGCCCACGCAATCGCCAGTGAAGTACTTTTGACAGAGGAATTGGTGCAACAGACGGGCATGGAGTGGGACGTCAGCATCCTGACAACAGCCTTGCAGAGTCCACTGGAAGAAACAGCACTTGCCGAACTGGCGATTGGACCGCCGGGCGGCACAAATCCCGTGGTGGTGGCCACCGGCGTGAACATGTTGAAACAAAGCTGGACCAAACAGCGCATTTTTGACACCGACGCAGAACCGCGCCTCGGCATCCGGTCTGTCTGGGCCGACGATATTCTCAAGGATTTGGGTGGCATGCCGCGCTCACGCACCGGCATCTATGCCATCGACAATTACCGCTTCGTCGTCATCAACGGATTTGAATCTCTGCTGCGTTTTGCCTTGCAAAAACCGGCGATGCGGAAGCTCGATGTCTTTGCCAGCAACAAGCACGTCAACGTTCAACCCGACGCGCGCGACGCCATTGTGGAAAAAATCCGCCGGGGTCTGAGTGATTCATCGACATACCACTTTGTGGCTGAAGCCTTGTTGAAACGGCTGTCCACCCGGCCGGACATGCGTGTGTTGCAGTTGGAAGAGCCCATTTCTCCGGACTTCTTGCAATCAGAGAATTTGATGGGCGACTACATCCGCACCAACCAGCAATTCGCACAATGGGGAACCCAGAACAACGCTCCCTATCTCGCCCTGCTGGACAACCTGCCACTCTCCGGCAACGACTTTGGCGACATAGTCCACATCGTTGATTCAAACGCGCAAAAACGCATCCGCGAAACGCTGGCCCGGGATGTGGCCCGACGGATCAAGGCAGGATGGCTGCAATGAAATCCGCACTAGAAACACCGCATGCAGATGTCGGCAAAGCCCAGCTGCTGGGACAGGCCGTGCAAGGTCTGGTCATGGGTCCACTGCTCTTCATGGCTGCAATCAAACTTGTTTCACTGGCGGGCAGTTTGGCACCGTTCAAGTACCAGGGTTTTTGATGTGATCACCAGTCTTGCTTGGTGGGTTTTCCTCGCTGTGGCACCGGTGTTGTTCTGGACAACGCCAAAACCCCATAGGCAATGGGTGTTGTCAGCAGCGAGCTTGGCGTCCCTGGCAGTTTATGCACCACGCGATGTGACATTGATGGCTGTCATGGCGGCAATCATCTATGCCGCCTTCTTTGTTCGCACCGAGGCATTCGTGGCGCGGCGCACGACAATTCTGGTGGTGCTTGTCCTCTTGTTCCTGTGGTGGTCAAAATACCTCCCGCAAATTCTGCTGGCAGTGGGCAATCCGGGCAACACATTCGCACTTCTGGTGCCACTTGGTGTAAGCTATTTTTGCTTCAAGCTCATGCACTACGCCATTGACCGTGGCCGAAACCAGTTTGCGCCCCATACCGCTGGGGATTTTGCAGGCTTCATGTTTCTTGCACCCATTTTCACAGCCGGTCCCATTGAGCGGTTTGAGAACTATCTCGCCAGCCGCGACCTGGACTTTCAGCCCAACTACCTGATCGAGGGTGCAACCCGCATCATCCAGGGTATCGTCAAAAAATTCTTTGTCTGTGTGCTGCTCGCCGAAGCCATGGAGAAAGTGACCGGCGGCAGCGTGCTCACACTCCTGTCACAACTGCCATCGAGTTCGGCGTTGCAGGTCTGGGTATTTCTCTATTTGTCACTGGCATTCATCTATTTCGATTTCTCCGCCTATACCGACATCGCCATCGGAGCCAGCCGCGTTTTCGGCATTCGGATTTCGGAAAATTTCAACTACCCGTTTCTCGCAACCTCCCTGCCCCATTTCTGGCTGCGCTGGCACATGACACTGGCCAACTGGTGCCGCATTTACATTTACATGTCGATGATCGGCCTCATGCGCAATCCCTATGTCGCCATTCTCGCCACGTTTACAGTCATGGGAATTTGGCACGCTGGCTGGCCGCCGCACTGGTTGGTGTGGGGGCTGTGGCACGGTGTTGGTTGCATCGTGGCGCTGGTTTGGGGCCGCTACGCCAAACGGGCAAAGATTGCGTTTTTCAACAGCCTGCCAGGCACAATTCTTGCGTGGGCAATGACCATGACTTACGTGGCCATGGGTGCTGCTTTCACATCGCTGCATGGCCGGGCATCTTTGTTTGACTCAGTCCGGCTGCTGGCGAAGGGATTTGGTCTCGACATTTAGGGACGGGAAACGCAACATGGCATCAACACCGCACGTACTGTCTCACCTTGATCGCGCCCGCGCCCTCGCCGCAAAAGTTCCACCAGCCCTGCGCCGCGACGGCGAACGCGCCTACGCCGATGCGCTGCTGGCGCAAATGCGCCAGGATGAATTGCTGAATGTTTTGGTATCGGCGGAACACGGCGGCCCTTCGTTGTCTGTGGCCGATACAGCCCGCATCATTTTTCACGCGGCAAAACAGTCAGGCTCGGCGGGCTTGATTTGCGCCATGCACATGAGCCAGGTGCTCAGCATTGTCCGTCATGGCAAGGGCGCATACTTCGACAGTTTTCAGCGCCGCATGGTGAAGGAGCAATTGCTTGTGGCATCTGGCACCACTGAAAAAGGCCCCGGCGGCGACATCTTGCAGTCCTTCTGCACCATCACCAACACCCCTGACGGGCAACTGATAGTCACCAAGGAAAGCCCAAATATTTCTTATATCGACCACGCAGGTGCACTGCTGGTGACCGCCAACCACGTCGGCGCAAATGGCAAACCCCGTCAGGTTCTGTTCGTCGCTGAAAACCATCAAACCCGGTTCACGCCAGGAAAAGAAGCCAGCATGATGGGCATGCGCGGCATGCTCAACTGCCCTTGGACATTCACCTCTACATTCTCGGCCGACGCCATCTTTCCGGTTCCCTTCAGCACCATTGCGCGCCGCACCATGACACCGGGCATCCAGATTTTTTGGGCGGCACTGTGGTCCGGCATCGCTGCCGATGTGCTCGAGCGCGCCAAGGTTTTTGTGCAGAACGAAATCAAGGCAGACACCGATGGTGCACACATCACCAGCTTCCAACTGAGCCGCCTGATCAACCTGCACTACATCATGAATACCCTCATCCGCGATGCCATTTCCGCCTTTGAACCTTCCGATACAGCCCCCTTGCTCGGCTGGGGCGTGCGCTTTGAACGGTTGAAGGTCAGTTGCTCCGAAATGCTCGAGGAAATCTGCAAAGGCGCACTGCACATCGTCGGTATCAGGGGCTACGCCGCCGGCGGGCCATACAGTCTCTCGACCCAATACGCCGACGCCCTCTCCGCCGCGATCATGATTTCAAACACCAGGCTGGTCATAAACGCCGCCAAGGTGGAAAACTATGCCCAGGAAGAGTTGTAAAAATCTGGTGCGGGCGGCCGGGCTCGAACCGGCATGGGGTTTCCCCCAACGGATTTTAAGTCCGTTGCGTCTACCATTTCGCCACGCCCGCACAATTTTCTGCGCCTACCGTCTAATACCAACGGCCATTTGAATAAACCCACCCCAAGTCCGTCATGGCCCGCTTAAAGCGGGCCATCTATGGTTTGATATCAGATGGTTGGCCCGCCTGAAGCGGGCCATGACGATTCAGTACATGAGTCTGTTCTTCAGGCCGTTGGTATAATCTGCCGCGCACATGTCCACAAGCATCAGGCCGTGGCTGATGAGCCAATGGGCGGCGTGAACTGCAAACCCATGTCCCACGGCAGGTAAATCCACGTATCCTGGCTGACTTCAGTAATAAAGGTGTCGACCAAAGGCCGTCCCTGTGGCTTGGCATAAACTGTGGCGTAGTGCGCTTTCGGCATCATCTGCCTCACGATTTTCAAGGTGGCACCCGTGTCCACAAGGTCATCGACGACCACAATGCCAGCTCCGCCATCAGAACCGACGATGTGTGGCGCAATGACCTTGAGTATCTGGGCATCACCCTGCTTTTCATAGTCATAGGAAGCTATCGAAACGGTTTCAATCACTCTTATACCCAACTCACGCGCCACTACCGCAGCGGGCACCAATCCGCCCCGCGTGATGCCAACAACGGTCGTAAACGGCCCTGCCGATGTCAGCCGCCAGGCAAGGGCCCGGGCATCACGGTGGAACTGATCCCAGGATACGGGAAAACTCTTGGCACCTGGATCCTGCATGCAAGCCTGTCCTTAAAGCTGAAATGGGCCCTGTTCTATGCCCCGCAATGGGTCTGCTTGCAATCCACGAGATGGCATCAACCGTTGCTTCATACTTGCCAAGCAAAATGCCCCAATCACATGAGCGGGCGCAGACAGGCATATGCAATCTAGCATTTTGGAACTGGTAAGAACATTCGAACTTGCCAACGTGGAAATGATCGCCCTCCGGTCACCGGAAGCCATAGTGGTGGGGCTGACCACCGCAACATTGCGAAAATGGAGCTGCCAGAAAACTGACGTCGTTGGCAAGCGCCTGGTTAAATTCGGTGCCGGCCACTTGTCTGCCCGTTACCTTGATGTTCGCGGTGAGCAAAAAGTCGAAATCGCTTTCACGCCTCCATTGGGAAATCAGATCACCTCAACCTTGTCACCCATGAGTTGGAGCGAAGGCACCGACCAGTTCATGCTGTTGATCGGCCAGCACATCAGCGCAGAACAGGCCGAAAATGCGGTGAGTGGCGAAAAGCGCTTGCAACTCGCCATGCGTTCCGGCGGCTACGCCCTGTGGGACTACAATTTCGAGACCGGCGAGACGTACACGTCTCCCGAATTGCGCGACATGTTCGGCTACGACGAAAACGACCGTCGCATGGATTACCACAGTTTCAATGAACTGATTCACCCCGACGATCGACACAACGCCATTGATGAAATGATCAAGGCGGCACAATTCGGCCAAGAGGTGTTTCAATCGCGCTATCGTGTGAAAAGCAACGCCGGCAAATACCTGTGGATCGAAAGTGTTGCGTCTGTCATCCGCGACACAGTGACGGGCAAGGTTGTGAAATGCGTCGGCCTGTGCCGGGATATTCAGGAGCAGATGACGAGTCTCGAACGGCTCAAGACCTCCGAGCGAACCCTGAAGCGCACACAAGCCGCAACCCAACTCGGAAGCTTCGCCTTGCGCGTCGACAGCGGAGTGTCCCGCCTTTCGTCTGAAATGGCGGCATTGATCGACATGGCTGACGCCATGGTCCATCCCAACCTCAAAACATTTGTCTCCATGATTGAACCAGGCGACCGGGAGAGGTTTCAGGAAGCGCTCGAACTGTCCAAACTCGGCCAGAACATCAAAAACCTGGAAGCGACGGTAAAACTCAAATCAGGCGAATTGACATACTTTCAGATCAACATGGAACCCGAGCGCAACTCCACGGGTGACGTGGAAAGCGTTTTCGGCATTTGCCAATGTGTGACTGAACGAAAATCACTGGAGCGCAAATTTCATCAGGCACAAAAAATGGAAGCCGTCGGCCAGTTGACCGGCGGTATCGCCCACGACTTCAACAACCTTCTGATGGTTGTCATGGGAAATTTGCAGTTGGTGGAGCAACTGGTGAAATCGGACGAGCGCGCAACAAAGCGTATCCGGGCTGCAATTGAGGCATCCGAAAAGGGTTCTGACCTGACGCGCCGCATGCTCGCATTCTCGCGCCAGCAAACGCTGCAAAACAAGGAAGTCGGCATCAATGAACTGATCTTCAGCATGCAGGATATGCTGCACCAGGCCATCACCGCCATCGTCGACCTCAAAATCATGCCAAGTGCTGAAGCCTGGCCGATCAAGGCCGATGTTACCATGCTTGAAACGGCCATTCTCAATCTCGCCATCAACGCCCGGGATGCGATGAAGCCAAAAGGCGGAACCCTCATCATTGAAACGATGAACTGCACCCTGGATGAATCCTACTGCCGCAACCACGAAGATGTTGTAGCCGGTGACTACATCGCCATTGCGGTCACAGACACCGGAAGCGGCATCGCACCGGAAAACATCGAAAAGGTCTTCCAACCCTTCTTCACAACCAAAGGACCGGAAGCAGGTTCAGGCCTTGGTCTTTCGATGATTTATGGCTTCGTTAAACAGTCCGGTGGCCATATCAAAATCTATTCGGAAGTGGGCCACGGCACCACCGTGAAGCTCTATTTGCCCCGCTTGAAATCAAGACTTGCACTGCCACCAATGCAACGCCCTGCTGAGATGCAGGAACACGTGCTCCAGGAAATTCTGGCACAGGCCACCACCCACACAGGACAAGCTGAAAACGGCACTGGCAAAACCGGCAAGCTTAAAGTGCTGGTCGTTGAAGACAATCACTCCGTTCGCGAAGTGGCGTCGGCAATGATTGAAGACATGGGTTTCGAGGTTATCACGGCCGCAAGCGGCGCGGAAGGTTTGGCCTTGATTGAAAGCGATGCTGTCATTGATCTGGTCATTTCAGATGTGATCATGGCCGGTGGCATGAACGGTCCTGAACTCGCGCGCAAGGCATTGAAAGTCAGGCCAGACCTGAAACTGCTGTTCATGTCAGGCTATGCCCCCGGATCGGTCCGCCAGATGCAAGACCTGCCAGACACAATAGAATTGGTGAACAAGCCCTTCACCCGCAGCGACCTCACCGGCAAGGTCTTGAAGGCCCTGTCTGTGGCCAAGGCAGCGTGAGCCGACAAACACTATGGCAGTTTTGACCAACCGCGCGCCTTGCCGGCCATGAGCAGCTCTTTTGCCGTGTCGCAGACACTCCGGCTGGCCCTTTCAAGTTGCTCACCATCACGCGACCGCAAGACCAGATTGGTGGCAAATCCCTGTGGCGTCTCGAATAGATATGAGCCGATAGTCACACCGGGAAATCTGTCCTGAATTTCCTTCAATGGTTTTGCCACATCGCCTTCACCACCGAGGAACTGGATTGTCCGCGACTGCATCGGCACACCCTTTGCCAAAGTGGGTGCAATTTCATCCATCATGGCATTCATGACTTTCGGCACACCCGCCATCACAAATACATTTTCGAATCGGAACCCCGGTGCCTTGGAGACGGGATTGAGAATGAGTTCGGCCCCGTCAGGAACCCGCGCCATGCGCATGCGCGCCTCATTGGCCTCACGGCCAATCTGCACAAAATATTCAGTTAATATCTTCACAGCCTCAGGATGATGCGAGATGCCGACACCAAATGCCTTGGCCATGGCATCGGCGGTAATGTCATCATGCGTTGGCCCGATTCCGCCCGTGGTGAACACGTAAGTGTATCGCACCCGTAATGCGTTGACTGCTGCGACGATATCGTTTTCGTCATCCGCCACCACCCGGGCTTCCTTCAGGTCAATGCCCAAGGCGGTGAGATAATCGGCAATAAATCCCAGGTTCTTGTCCTTGGTCCGCCCGGACAATACCTCGTCTCCAATCAACAATACCGCCGCCGTCGCTATTTCAACCATCACATCACCTGCATGTTGCTCGACAAGTGCCACGCGCTGTGGTCGAAGTCAAAACATGGACTTCGGCGAACTTTACCGTGCTACCCTCATTCAGCGATACAAGCGCTTCCTGGCGGATTGCCGGCTGGATAACGGCGAAACCATCACCACCACCTGCCCGAACACGGGCGCACTCCTCGGCTGTTGTGATCCGGGCAGCACCATCTGGCTGTCGAAATCCGATAAACCAACCCGCAAATATGCCTACACCTGGGAACTCACCGAAAGACCGGGGCTTGGTCTCACGGGCATCAATACCAGTCGCCCCAATGCGTTGGTGGAAGAAGCAATCAAGGATGGAAAGATCCCCGGTCTCTTGGGATACACATCCATCCGCCGCGAAGTGAAGTATGGCATCAACAGCCGCATCGACCTGCTGCTGGAGGCAAGCGAAAAACCCAATTGTTATGTCGAAGTGAAAAATGTCACATTCATGCGGCAACCCGGTGTGGCGGAGTTCCCGGATTGCAAAACCGAACGCGGCACCAAGCACCTCATTGAAATGTCGGCCATGGTGCGGCAAGGCCACCGCGCCGTCATGGTCTACTTGATCCAGAATGCTTCGCCGGACCGTTTCACGCTCGCTGGCGACCTTGATCCCGTCTACGCGAAAACCTATGCTGAGGCCCGCAAAGCAGGCGTTGAAGCCATTGCCCTGACGAGCGAAATAACCCACAGCCACATCACAGTGCGGCGCCAGATTCCCGTGACAACATGACCAGAACCGACCACGATACCAAAACAGTCCGCGTCAAACTCCACCCGCCAGCGGATTTTGAACCGATGCGCGTGGCGGGTCGCCTGACGGCGGAAGCCCTCGACCTGCTGGTCGAAGCCGCAAAACCTGGCGTGACAACTGCAACACTCGACAAATTGTGCGTGGAATTTGCCCGCGACAACAACGCAACTCCGGCCACCGTTTTCTACCGTGGTTACAATCACGCCGTATGCACATCGATCAACCACGTCGTTTGCCACGGCATGCCCAACGACAAACCCTTGCTCGAAGGTGACATTGTCAACATCGACATCACCTTGATTGTCGATGGCTGGTTTGGCGATAGCTCACGCATGGCCAACATCGGTGAAGTTCCGCGCCGGGCCGAACGGCTGGTAGAAATAACCTACGAAAGTCTCATGCGCGGAATAGCTGTGGTGAAAGCCGGTGCTCATCTGGGCGATATCGGCCACGCCATTCAAACCATTGCCGAAGGTGAGCGGTGTTCTGTCGTGCGGGATTTTTGTGGCCACGGCCTCGGCCAGGTCTTTCACGATCACCCCAATGTGCTGCACTATGGCCGTAAAGGCGAAGGCATCGAACTGAAGGCGGGCATGTTTTTCACCATCGAGCCCATGATCAACCTCGGCAAACCGCACGTCAAAGTCTTGAGCGATGGCTGGACTGCCGTCACCCGCGACCGCTCGCTGTCAGCCCAGTTCGAGCACACAATCGGTGTCACCGAAACCGGCTGCGAAATCTTTACCCTTTCCCCCAAGGGCCTGCACTGCCCGCCCTACCGGACCTGACATGGAAGAAGAAGCAGCAACCATCGATGATGGGCTCGCTGGCCACCGCGAACGGTTGCGCAGCCGCTTCATGACGGCTGGCACCGGCGCGCTTGCCGACTACGAACTCCTGGAAATGATCCTGTTTCGCGCCATCAAGCGCGGCGATACAAAACCATTGGCCAAAGCCTTGATCGCGAGGTTCGGCTCATTCGCCGAAGTGATCAGTGCCCCCGCCCAGCGCCTGCGCGAGATTAAGGGCGTCGGCGATGCAGTGGTCGTTGAGCTCAAACTCATCCAGGCCGCCGCCGTGCGCCTGGCCAAGGGAGAAGTTTTCAAAAAACCGGTACTCTCCACGTGGAACGCCATCATAGATTACTGCCACGCCGCCATGGCTTTCGCCGAACGCGAACAGTTCCGCATCCTGTTTCTCGACAAAAAAAACCAGCTGATTGCCGATGAAGTACAGCAGGAAGGCACAGTCGACCACACGCCCGTATATACCCGCGAAGTCATGAAGCGCGCCCTCGAACTCTCCGCCACCGCCCTCATCCTGGTCCACAACCACCCTTCCGGCGACCCCACCCCCAGCATGGCCGACGTCGACATGACCAAGAAAATCATTTCCGCCGGCGAAAAACTGAACATCCTCATCCACGACCACATCATCATCGGGCGGAACGGACATTCGAGTTTGAGGTCATTGCAGTTGATTTGAAAGCTGGACTACCAAAAAAGCTGTTTCCAATAACTACCGCGAAACCACTATACGGGTCAGAAATCGCTGAACGATACTGGCACAAGCAATCAATGGAACAACCATCAAAACAATCGCTGCCGAAAGCTGGGGCCATTCCTCAGCATCTCCACCCACTTGCGCTTCCTTGATCGACATTTGACCCATGACCCAAGGTGGCATTGTCGAGAATTCATCTGCGGCCAGATAGACAGCAAACAAATACTCGTTCCAGCACAGCACAAAGATCACCAACCCGACGGCGGCAATGCTGGCAGCAATCATCGGAACAAAGATGGTGAAGAATATTTGGAAATGCGATGCACCATCGAGATAAGCCGCCTCCTCCTGCGCAGTCGCAGCATTGCCAAACACCGGTAGCAACAACCATATGGCGACGGGAAGGTTTGCGGCCGCATAGGTCAGAACCAGGGCGAAGTAGGAGTTCAAAAGTCCTGTGTGCTGCGCCATGACAAAGATGGGCAGAACAATGGCCACGGGCGGCACGATACGGGTCGCCAGGATCGCGAAAAGTATGCCATCATTGCCCAAGCACGGCATCCGCCGGGTAAACCATGCTGTCCGGGGAAATGGCATCAACCGCACCATATAGTGGAATCGGGTCAATCCATAAACGGCGAGGCCGGCAGTCAAAACTGTGAGAGCCGTGGCTGCAACCGCAACGACCGTCGAGTTGACAAAACGCCACAACAAATGATCATTGGCATAGGTTAGAATCGAAACCCATGCGTCGAGCGACGGCGTGAAATCGACAAAAGGGACGTAGTACGGTCCACGCATGATTTCCGCTTCGCCCTTCAGCGAAGTGACAAAGATCCAGTACAACGGAAACAGACAAATGAGCGACCAAATAGTCAGCACAGTGTAGATCACTATTCCGACGAAGGGGGACCGCACGGGTGGTGGGCGATTTGCAGATCGGGGAGAGCGCTGGCTCATGGCTTTTTCAGCCTATCGAACGGGTCATTGGCTGACAAATGAATTGCAATTGGTCCACCCACGCATATCCGGGAATAAGGGGCGTGGTGGGCGATGAGAGACTCGAACTCCCGACATCTTCGGTGTAAACGAAGCGCTCTACCAACTGAGCTAATCGCCCGATCCAGCCGCGCTCTTAGTGCCTCCAATCGCCAAACGCAACCCCGTCAACAAGAACGCCCCGCACGGTTTCTGAGGGCGTGCGAGGCGCGCAAGTGTGGAAACGTGCTGTGCGCTTTAAGGGTTGACCGCCTCCTTCAAAAGTTTTCCTGGTTTGAAACGCGCTCGCGCAAAGGCGGGCACTTTCATGATTTTGCCCGTGACGGGATTGCGCGCCCGGCTGGCGGCCCGCTGTGCGACTGTGAAAACACCAAATCCCACAATGCGCACATCGTCGCCTTCGGCCAGCGACTTGATGATATGCTCAAAAGTGGATTCTACCACTTCCTCAGCCTCGCCACGCGTCAACCGCGTATCGAGCGCCACTTTGGCAATGAGCTCGCTCTTGTTCATGCACCCGGAATATTGGGCGACGACAGCACAGATTCGCAACACCTAATGCGTTCTGCTAAAACGGGCCATGACGTTCCTGCCCGATCTTGCCACCCTGCTCACCTACACCATCGCATCGGTGCTGTTGTTCATCACGCCCGGCCCCGACATGAGCCTGTTTCTGGCCCGCACCATGAGCAGCGGCAGAAGTGCTGGAATTGCTTCCGTGACGGGGGCCAACATCGGATGCTTGATCCACACCGTGCTGGCGGCTTTTGGTGTCTCCGCCCTCCTCGCGGCGTCACAGACAGGATTTCTTCTCTTGAAGATTGCGGGAGCAGCCTATCTTCTGTGGCTCGCCGTTGATGCCATTCGCAATGGTTCCTCGCTCAACGTGAAGACCGGCGGACAAAAGCAGGTGTCCACCCTGAACAGTTTCTTCACCGGCATCATGGTGAACCTGTCGAACCCGAAAGTGGTGCTGTTCTTCATCACCTTCCTGCCGCAGTTTGTTCAAGCCACCGATCCGCACATCACGGCCAAGATGCTGTTCCTGGGCCTGTACTTTGTGCTCATCAACATCCCGCTGTCGGTTGTCATGATACTCGGGGCTGAAAAGCTGGTGCACTACCTCAAAGAAAAGCCCCGCGTGATGCGGGGCATTGACTATTCGTTTGCGGCCGTTTTTGCCGTTTTCGCGATCAAGATCGCGTTCACCCAAGGAAAGTGATCAGTGCGTCACCGCAGTTTCACCACTCGCACCCGTACTCTTGGCGCGGGCAGCGGCAGCGGCTTCTTCCGCTTCCTCATCCCATTCAATGGCCACCGGCAGGCGCAACAATGCGTGCTTCATGACATCATCCATGTAGGACACCGGCACGATTTCCATGCCCGATTTCACACTGTCAGGAATGTCCGCGAGATCTTTCACGTTCTCTTCCGGAATCATGACTTTCTTGATGCCACCACGCAGTGCGGCAAGCAGTTTTTCCTTGAGCCCGCCAATCGGCAGCACGCGCCCACGCAAGGTGATCTCACCCGTCATGGCAATATCCTTGCGCACCGGAATGCCGGTCATCACTGATACAATGGCCGTGACCATGGCAATGCCCGCCGACGGACCATCCTTCGGTGTCGCCCCTTCCGGCACATGCACATGGATGTCGCGCTTGTCGAACATCGGTGGCTTCACGCCAATGATGGGAGCGCGTGACCGCACGTAGGACGACGCCGCCGAAATCGACTCTTTCATCACATCGCGCAGGTTTCCGGTCACAGTCATCTTGCCCTTGCCCGGCATCATGAGGGCTTCGATGGTAAGCAGTTCACCACCCACTTCTGTCCATGCCAGGCCCGTGACAACACCAACCTGGTCTTCGCGCTCAGCCTCACCATGGCGGTACTTTGGAACACCAAGGTATTTTTCCACCAGTTCCGGTGTCACCTTGACCTTCTTTTTCTTCGCCATCATCAAATCCTTGACGGCCTTTCGCGCCAGCGTGTTGAACTCGCGCTCCAGGTTGCGCACACCAGCTTCGCGCGTGTAGCGGCGGATCACATCAAAGATCGCATCCTTGCCAACTTCAAATTCCGACTTGTCGAGCCCGTGGTTTTCCATCGCCTTTGGCAACAAATGCCGTTTGGCGATTTCAGCCTTCTCCTGCTCGGTATAACCGGCAATGCGGATGATCTCCATCCGGTCCAGCAATGCCGGCGGAATGTTCAGGGTGTTCGATGTTGTCACAAACATCACGTTCGAGAGGTCATATTCAACCTCCAGATAGTGGTCCATGAATGTGCTGTTCTGTTCCGGATCAAGCACTTCGAGCAATGCAGCCGAAGGATCGCCACGGAAGTCCATCCCCATCTTGTCGATCTCATCGAGCAAAAACAGCGGGTTGGATTTCTTCGCTTTCTTCATCGATTGGATGATTTTGCCCGGCATCGATCCAATGTAGGTGCGTCGGTGCCCGCGGATTTCGGCCTCGTCACGCACCCCGCCCAGCGACATGCGCACAAATTCACGCCCCGTCGCCTTGGCGATGGATTTGCCCAGCGACGTCTTGCCCACACCCGGCGGCCCAACCAGACACAGGATGGGACCGCGCAATTTGTTGGTGCGGGTCTGCACAGCAAGATATTCGACAATGCGTTCTTTCACCTTGTCGAGACCGAAGTGGTCTTCGTCCAGAACGTTTTGTGAAAATTCGAGGTCGGTCTTGATTTTGCTTTTGACGCCCCACGGAATGTTCAGCAGCCAGTCAAGATAATTGCGCACCACCGTGGCCTCTGCCGACATGGGCGACATTTGCCGCAACTTTTTCATTTCGGCTTCAGCCCGCTCACGCGCTTCCTTGCTGAACTTTGTGGCCTTGATCCGGCCATCAAGCTCGCCGAGCTCGTCCTTCTCTTCGCCATCGCCCAGTTCTTTTTGAATGGCCTTCATCTGCTCATTTAAATAGTACTCACGTTGCGTCTTCTCCATCTGCCGCTTCACACGGCCCCGAATACGCTTCTCGACCTGCAACACCGAGATCTCGCCCTCCATCAACTGAAAGGCCTTTTCCAATCGCGCGTCAATCGACTGCAACTCAAGCAACGACTGCTTCTCGGCAATTTTCACCGCCAGATGCGCGGCAATCGTGTCGGCCAGCTTGCTGAAGTCCTGGATTTGACCAAGAGTTGCAAGTGTTTCCTGCGGCACTTTCTTGTTCAGCTTGACGTAACTTTCAAACTGCTGCGCCACCGTACGCGCCAACCCTTCGGTTTCCTTGTCGTTTTCACTGATGCTCGGCAGAAGGGTGATTTCAGCTTCATAGTAATCTTGCCGTCCGGTGAAACTGTTTACCCGTGCGCGCTCTGAACCTTCAACCAGAACCTTCACAGTTCCGTCCGGCAGTTTCAGCAGCTGCAACACTTGCGCTACGGTGCCGACATCATACATTGCGTCGATCGCCGGATCATCATCACCGGGATTTTTTTGCGCCACCAACAAGATGCGCTTGTCGTCGCGCAACACATCCTCAAGTGCGCGGATGGATTTCTCGCGGCCCACAAACAACGGCACGATCATGTGTGGAAATACCACAATGTCACGCAATGGCAGCACGGCCATGACATCAGTTGTGCTTTCAGATGAAACCGTCTTCTTCGTCATTCTCTGTCCTTCTGCTGCGTGGCCGCAGCTAGTGCCGTATCCAGGCGGCAACGCCCTGAAAACCGCGAATGCTACCCCTCGCCCCTGTGGCGAGGTCTTGGGGTCCGGCCCATGTGGAGGCGCAACCCGGGTATTTCAATATCTCACGCTGATGCAGGTACCAGTTTTGCCTTGCTGTCCGAATTGCGGTCGGCGTAGATCAGCAATGGTTTGGCATCGCCATCCACTACTTCCTTTGAGATCATGACTTCTTCTACGCCATCCATGCCCGGCAGATCATACATGGTGTCGAGCAAGATCGCTTCCATGATGGAACGCAACCCGCGTGCACCTGTTTTACGTTCAATGGCGCGACGTGCGATGGATTTGAGCGCTTCGTCGGCAAATGCCAGTTTCACGCCCTCCATTTCGAACAGGCGCTGGTATTGCTTCACCATGGCATTCTTGGGCTCGCTGAGGATTTGGACCAGCGCCACTTCATCCAGGTCTTCCAGGGTAGCGATCACCGGCAAACGGCCCACGAACTCAGGTATCAAACCAAAGCGCAACAGGTCTTCCGGCTCCAGGTCTTTCAAAACTGCCCCGGTGCGCCGGTCATCAACTGACCGCACATCAGCGCCAAAGCCCAGGCCCGAGCCTTTGCTGCGCTGGTTGATGATCCGTTCAAGCCCGGCAAACGCGCCACCGCAAATGAACAGGATGTTGGTGGTGTCAACCTGCAGGAACTCCTGCTGTGGATGCTTGCGTCCACCCTGTGGCGGAACCGATGCCACAGTGCCTTCCATGATTTTCAGCAAGGCCTGCTGCACGCCTTCACCCGACACATCGCGCGTGATTGAGGGATTGTCGGACTTGCGGCTGATCTTGTCGATCTCATCGATATAGACAATGCCGCGCTGCGCCCGTTCAACGTTGTAGTCGGACGACTGCAACAGCTTGAGAATGATGTTTTCCACATCCTCGCCCACATAGCCGGCCTCTGTCAGCGTCGTCGCATCAGCCATGGTGAACGGCACATCAAGTATGCGCGCCAGTGTTTGCGCCAGCAATGTCTTGCCCGAGCCTGTCGGGCCAACCAGCAAGATGTTCGACTTCGAAAGTTCAACATCGTTGTTCTTGGTGGCGTGGTTGAGGCGCTTGTAATGGTTGAGAACGGCAACCGAAAGCACCCGCTTCGCCTGGTCCTGGCCAATGACATAATCATCCAGGACCTTGCGGATTTCCTTTGGCGTCGGCACACCATCCTTGGATTTCGCCAGCGAGGTTTTGTTTTCCTCGCGGATGATGTCCATGCACAGTTCCACGCACTCATCACAAATGAACACCGTTGGCCCGGCGATCAGTTTGCGCACCTCGTGCTGGCTTTTGCCGCAGAATGAGCAGTACAGCGTGTTCTTGCTGTCGCCTGTTGTACTTTTGCTCATAACCTCTCCTTCAAACTCGTCTTGCCTTGCACCTTCCGTGCCATGGCCAACGCATGGGTCTGTGGCATGGGGTATCTTAGCGCATTTTTCCGACTCGATGCCAGATTGCGCGTCACCGGGTTAATCAATTCTTGCCAGCATTCCACAGGCCTGAAAACCTCTACTTTTCTGCCAGAATTGCCCGCTTTTCCAATACCTTGTCAATATGGCCCCACTTCAAGGCTTCTTCGGGTGTCATGAAATTGTCACGCTCCAGCGCGTCCTGCACTTCCTTCATGGTCCTGCCGGTGTGATTGACATAAATTTCGTTCAATCGGTGACGCAGGTTTTCGACATGTTTGGCGTGGATCAGGATATCAGTCGCCTGCCCTTGATACCCGCCCGAGGGCTGGTGAACCATGATCGAAGAATTGGGCAACGCAAACCGCAAGCCCTTCTCGCCGCCAACCGCCAGAAGCGACCCCATGGACGCCGCCTGCCCCATGATGGTGGTCGACACCGGACACCGGATGAATTGCATGGTGTCATAAATTGAAAGTCCCGACGACACCACACCACCCGGCGAATTGATGTACATCGAAATCTCTTTTTTCGGGTTCTCGGCCTCCAGGAACAACAGCTGCATGCATATCGACGATGCCACCGTGTCATCGACCTGGCCCGTCAGGAAAATGATCCGTTCCCGTAACAACCGCGAAGGAAGGTCATAAACCCGTTCCCCCCGTGCTTCTTGCTGGATGACAGACGGCCAAAAGGCGGCATGGGGGGTGGTGGGATCAAAGGACATGGGTGCTCCGCAAATCAGTGAATCGGGTGTCAGACCACATAGATAGGGTGTGTAACCAGTTAGGGGAAGAGGCGAAGCAATGGACTGCGATTTCAGAACGAGCGGGTTGGATAATACAAGAACCCCAGATCGGGTCCAAGGTTCTCGACGCAGTTGAATTGCAGCGGGTTGATTACTCCTCCCCGCCCATATCCTCTTCCACCATCGCCTTGAGCTCATCACGGCTCACGTTTTTGTCAGCCACCTTCGCCTTGCCCACGATGTGATCCACCACCTTTTGCTCAAAAATTGGTCCGCGCAATTCAATCAGCGCTGATGGGTTCTTGCGGTAATAGTCGTAGACCTGCTTTTCCTGGCCCGGGAAGCGGCGCACGCGGGCCATGAGGGCCTGCTGCAATTCCTGCTCGTTGACCTGGATACCTTCCTTCTCGCCCATGGTGCCAAGCACCAGCCCGAGGCGAACCCGGCGCGCGGCAATCGCCAGATATTCCTTGCGGGCATCGTCTTCAGTCGTTTCCTCATCGGCGAACGAGCGATTGGCTTTCGCCATTTCCTGCGTCAAAGCGTTCCAGATGCCGTTAAACTCCGCGTCAACCAGCTTCTGCGGCAAATCAAAAGCATATTGCTTGTCCAGCGCATCCAGCACGTCGCGCTTCAATTTCATGCCCGTCATCTGGCCAAATTCCCGCTCAATTCCGGCCTTCACCATGTCCTTGAGCTTGGCAAGGTCTTCAAAGCCCAGCTTCTTGGCAAAGTCATCGTCAATGGTTCCGGCCTTGGGACCGTCAACGCCCACAACTTTCGTTGCAAACACCGCAGGCTTCCCCGCCAGTTCTTTCACGCCATAGCTCTCGGGAAACGTCACATTGATGGTCTTCTCGTCGCCAGACGTGGCTCCGGTCAACTGGTCCTCAAAGCCGGGAATGAACTGGCCAGAGCCAATTTCCAGCGGAATGTCATCACCCTTGCCACCATCAAATTCCTTGCCATCGACGGAACCAACAAAGCTGATCGTCACGCGGTCGCCCTTGGCAGCAGCACCGTCCTTGGACTCCCAGGTCTTGTACTGCGAATTCAGTCGCTCCAGCGCTTCATTGATGTGCTCGTCACTGGCAGAAACAATATGCTTGGTCAGTTCCAGACCCGTGGCGTCCTGCAATTCAAAAGTTGGAATGACTTCCCCGGCAATCGAAAACGCCAGGTCGGCCTTGCCGTCAATCACCGCGTTCACTTCATCTTCCTTGTCCGGCAACGTTACTTCCGGCTGGTAGGCCGGTTTCAGGTTGCGGCTGGAGAACGCCTCACGGGTGGAATCATCCACCTTTTTCTGGATGACGTCTGCCATCACCGACTTGCCGTACATGCGCTTCAGGTGGTCAACCGGCACCTTGCCTGGGCGGAAACCCTTGATGTTGGCCTTGCCCGCCATGTCTTTCAGACGCTCGGCAGCTTCCTTGCCCAAATCGGCAGCGGCAACCACCACCTTGAATTCGCGCTTCAGGCCGGCGTTCAGTGTTTCTGTGACTTGCATGGTGTAATCTTTCGTATCTGATCAAGGACATAAGGTCCAAGGCGGAATGGTGCGGGCGGAGGGACTTGAACCCCCACGGGTTTCCCCACAGGAACCTAAATCCTGCGTGTCTGCCAATTTCACCACGCCCGCGATCGCTTGGGCCAAATGCCGCTCGGGCTGTTGGTGGGCGGCCTATAGCAGAGCGTTTTTGCCGATGCCAGTGGTGAATGCGCGATAATCGCAGCCGCGCAAACTCACAACCAACAGCCAAAAGCCACGCCATTTTTCGCACGCGTTGCGCAGTCAGCCACTCTAGTTATTTTTTCCGATATTAAGAATATAATGCTTGACACCGTACGGTGGATGTGCCATATTCCCTATCGTCGCCAGTGGTAGCCCCACTCCCAAGCAACAGGTTTGAACGCACGGAAACCGACGTTGGGGGAAGGGTGGAACTAGACGGTGAATCGGCTAGGGTGCGGCGATGGCACACAATTTCGACGCGTACCTGCTCAAGGTCAAAAGCACTGCCCTCAAAGAGCAAACGGAACACACCAGCCGCTCAGCGCTTGAAAACCTGCTGAACGACTTCGCCACCAAAGCGGACAAGAACCACATCCAGGTGGTGCACGAACCAACCCGCCAGCAAGGCTTCGGTGCTCCGGACTTCAAGATCAAATCCAAAGGCATGATCCTCGGCTACGTCGAGGTGAAAGCCATCGGCACCAATCTCGACAAGGAATTGAAATCCGACCAGTTCAAGAAATACCGCACACTGTCCGACAACATCCTCGTCACCGATTACCTGCAGTGGATCTGGCTCGACAGCAAAACCGGAAAAGCGAAGGCCCGCGCCCGGTTGATTGAAGAATCCGATCTTGAAGGCAAGACGCTGCGCATCAACACGGATCGCGCCGCCGAAGTCGAAAAGATCATCACGGCATTCTTCTCCGAACCACCGCAAGGCATCGGCCGCTCGCAACAATTGGCCTTGGCGCTGGCCGCACGCTCACAGTTGCTGCGCGATTTTTTGAGCAGAGAATTGCAACGCCAATCCAAGGCGGGCGATGAAGGCCGCCTGCACGCACTTTACGCCGTGTTCAAGGATCAGGTGTTCCATGACCTGACCATTGGCGACTTCGCCGACGCCTTCGCCCAGATGCTGGCCTATGGCTTGTTTCTCGCGAGGCTCAACGCCGGTGAAAACAAAACTGTCACATTGGAAAATGTCCGCAGCCACATTCCGGGGTCCTTCCGGCTCATCCGCGAACTGGTGCGTTTTCTCGAGGAAATGAACGAACCGGAATACGAGGAAGCGAAATGGATTGTGGACGAAGTGCTGTCCATCGTGAACGGGCTTGATCTCGCCTCCATCCACGAAGACCTGTCCTTCCGCAAGCGCAAGGCCATCAGCCGCAAGGTGCGGGCGGGCGATGAGGAAGAACACCGCCTGTTCGAGCGCGATCCGTTCATCTACTTTTACGAAGGCTATCTGAAAGCCTACGATTCCGACATGCGCAAGGGCAGCACCAATAAAGCGCACAAAGACTTGACTAAGGAACAAAAACAGAACACATTATACTGGTCAACATCGTGAAAGCGGCGTAAAATTATGGTGCATGAATTCGGCGGGAACTGGACGGAAGAAAAACTTGAAGTAATGCATCGCTATTTTTCTGCGTACGCACAAGCTCTCAAGAACCAGCCTTTCGCCATATGGTATGTGGACGCATTTGCCGGAACTGGCCAGCGCAACGAGACCAACATTACTGACTCAAATCAGAGCATTTTGTTCGCAAGTGATGCACTAGATATCGCAAGCGTGAAGGATGGTTCCGTGCGCGTTGCCCTCGGCATTGAACCCGCGTTTGCGAACTACATCTTCAATGAGCAATCAAAAAGGCACGCCGTTGAACTTGAGAAGCTGAAACTTGAGTTTCCCAGTCGCAGGATTGAAGTTCGCCAAGGCGATGCAAACGAGTTCCTTCGATCTGTGGCTTCAACAACAAACTGGAAAAGTACTCGTGCCGCTGTATTTATAGATCCATACGGGATGCAAGTTAAATGGGAAACGCTGAAAGCATTAGGTGCAACAAAATCAGTCGATATTGCTTTGCTGTTCCCTACGGGTCCACTCACGCGTGTTTTGACCCGAGATGGAAACATCCCAGCAGACTGGGTGAAACGCATTGACGATCACTTAGGCGATTGCGACTGGCGCAATGCGGTGTACGAAGAACGATCTGAGATTGACTTGTTTGCGACAACTGTCTCGACAAGAACTGAAAAGACGTTGACCCCGGAAGGGCTTCGGCAGTTTGTGGTCAAGCGACTCACTGATATCTTCCCTTATGTCAGTGAGGCACAACTCGAGCTCAAAAACTCAAAGGGTGCAACGCTTTACCATTTGTTCATTATATGCGCCAATCCTGCACCAGCAGCGATGGGGTTGGCAAAAAAACTTGCGCATAGCGCTTTGAAATTGCCGTCCAAACGGAAGTAGTGAAACAACATGGCCGGATTATCTGATATTGAATGGACAGAGGCGACGTGGAATCCGGTGGCGGGTTGTGCGATGGTTTCGCCCGGCTGCACCAACTGCTACGCAATGAGAATGGCAGCACGACTGAATGCCATGGGTCTCAAGAAATATGCGGGAACAACTCGCAAGTCCGGCAAGCGGTCGGTTTGGACTGGCAAAGTAACGTTTGATAAGCAATCGCTTGCAGCACCATTGAGCTGGAAAAAGCCAAAGCGCATTTTTGTGAATTCCATGTCTGACTTGTTTCAGGACTTGGTGCCAGAGGCTTTCATTCAATCTGTCTGGCAGGTGATGGCACAGGCTCATTGGCACACATTCCAGATTTTGACCAAACGGCCTGAGCGTATGCTGGAAATACTGGGTGGTGGAAAGCTTCCAGTATTGGAGAACGTTTGGTTGGGGACTTCGGTTGAAAACGAAGACGTTGTTGATCGGATAGACACTTTACGGGAAGTTCCGGCCCATGTGCGCTTCATTTCCTTTGAACCACTGCTTGGGCAGATTCTTGGTCCCGATCTAACCGGCATTCATTGGGCCATCGTTGGTGGCGAAAGCGGCCCCGGCGCGAGGCCCATGGAAGCTTGGTGGGTAGAAGCCCTGCGCGATGCTTGCCTTGAACAAGACGTCGCGTTTTTCTTCAAACAATGGGGCGGCAAACGGAAGAGCCGCACCGGGCGCAAGTTGAGCGGGAGGACGTGGGACCAGTACCCTAGCGGCTTGGCCATCTAGACGACAATCCGAAAGGTTTGGCGCTGTTGTACCGAAGAAATCCTAGGCTACATCTACGCCATCCTCCACGCCCCCACATATCGCAAGCGCTACGCCGAATTCCTGCGCATCGACTTCCCCCGCATTCCCTTTTGCGACACCAAGCCGCAATTTGATGAACTTTCAAAACTCGGCGATGCCCTGGTGAACGCCCATCTGTTGCGCAAACAGAAACGGGGCAAACTTGCGGGGTATCATGGCAAGGGCGACCATGTGGTGGAGGCTGTGCGCTATTCGCCCACCTAGCAGGCCATCCATATCAACAAAACCCGCCACTTTGCGCCAGTACCCGGGGAGGTGTGGAATTTCCACATCGGCGGCTATCAGGTGATCGACAAGTATTTGAAATCAAGGAAAGGCCGCCCGTTGAGCCTTGATGAACTCAACCACGTGGGTGCCATCGCAGACTCGCTCGCTTTCACCATCCAGCAAAAGGCGAAGATCGATGAGGCTTACAAGCGGGCGTTCCCGGCGCAGGTTTCTGTTTGAGATAGTTTGGTTGCGGTTGAATACACGCCCTTTTTCGTCACCCCGGCGCAGGCCGGGGCCCAGCTGTTTCACTTGATTTCAAGAAGAAGCTGGTTCCCGGCCTTCGCCGGGATGACGGTTGAAGGGGTAGTGCAAAAGGATGATTATCATCTCGCTTCTCCCAACCTGACTTGGCATAATCCGATTCATGACAGCCCAAACCGATCTCTTCGCCTCCGACCCCGCCCCCGCCAAAACCTATCAGGTGAACCCGCAGCACGTGCGCAACCGCTTCATTGATTTTCTGTCGCAAATGCAGGCCGCCGAAACTTGGCCGTGGGACGGGGATTACGTTGAAACCCTGCGCGAGCGCACCTGGCCGTACCTCTATGAGAAGCTCGGAAACGTGCAAGAGGCGGAAACCTGGAAAGCGAAACTCGAAGCTGAGGCAAAAAGACTGGACGCCGCCTAACCCACCGCCTCCAGCATCGCCTGCAAAATCACCCACCCCCACGGCCCAGCAGCGGAAACAGGGCGTGGTCCATCTTGGCACCTTTGGGAAGTTCATCGCCCAACCCCGGAAACGGTGGTGACGTGCGCCACGGGCGCGGCGCGTGGGTGATGTCATCACCGATAAAGCGCACCGACATCACGCGGCGGCGGGAACTGCCAACACCCCCTGCCCCATGTAGCGTGAGCATGTGGAAGAACACCGCGTCACCCGGCTCCAGTGGCCATGCCAGAATTTTGAACTGGCCGGGATGGCCGTCAATGTCCGGCAATTCCTTCAACGATCCCGGCGGAAACCATTTCGCTTCCTGGCTCATGAAGGTGCGCGGCATCAGCCAACCTTCGCGGTGCGACCCCGCCACAAACCGCAATGTTGAGGCCTCCGCCACGGCGTCCACCGGCAACCACATCGAACAATTCTGAAATCCGTCAATGTTGTAGTACGGCTGGTCCTGGTGCCACGGCGTCGTCTGCGCCGTCTTCGGTTCCTTCACCAGCAGGTGGTCATGATACAGCCGAACCTCGAGTGACTGCATGAGCTGCCGCGCCACCTCCGCCGCCGGAGAATTGAAAATGAAATCGCGGTACTCCGGGATGCGCTGCCAGTTGCAGAAATCCTCGATGAAGTATCCGGGATCTTCCGGCCGCGAAGCAACGATGGCGAGCGCTGAGGGCTCAGCCATGTTGCGCTCGATGCCCCTTGCAAGAAGTGCAATGTGCTCACGTGTGAAAAGCCCGCGCACGACGACGGCACCATCGCGCTGAAACTCATGGGTCGTGGAGGGCGCGAGTTTCATCACACATCCAGCGCCGCTTCTTCCACGAACTGCGCCCGCTCGGAGATGAAGTTGAAGCGTTCCTCCGGCTTGTTGCCCATCAATTGCTCGACCACCCGCGCCGTCGACGTGCGCGCCGCATCCGTCATTGTTACCTGCAGCAACAACCGCTTCGACGGATCCATTGTTGTTTCCTTCAACTGCGACGCCATCATTTCGCCAAGCCCCTTGAAGCGTGACACCTCAACCTTGCCCCGGCCCGACATCTCGCCCGCCAGCAATTCCGCCTTGTGCATGTCATTGCGCGCATACGCCACTTTCGGCCCTTGCGACAATTTATACAGCGGCGGCACCGCCAGATACAAATGCCCCTGGTCAATCAACTCCGGAATCTGCCGGTAGAAAAACGTGATCAGCAGCGATGCGATATGCGCGCCATCCACATCGGCATCAGTCATGATGATGACCTTGTCATAGCGCAGGTCATCTTCACGATACGCTGCACCCGTGCCCACACCCAACGCCTGGATGAGATCACCGATCTGCTGGTTCGCCGCCAGCTTGTCCTTGCCGGCATTGGCGACGTTGAGAATTTTTCCGCGCAACGGCAGCACTGCTTGCTTCACCCGGTCGCGTGCCTGCTTGGCGGATCCACCAGCCGAATCACCTTCAACGATGAACAGCTCAGACCCTTCGGCAAGTGTCGCCGAACAATCCGCCAGCTTGCCGGGAAGGCGCAGCTTGCGCACCGCCGTCTTGCGCCCCACTTCCTTTTCCTGCCGCCGCTTGATGCGCTCATCCGCCCGCTCGATGATCCAGTCCAGCAAACGGTTCGCCTGGGCCGGATGCCCCGTCAGCCAATGGTCGAAATTGTCGCGCACGGCATTCTCGACGATGCGCGTCGCTTCCTGTGTCGCCAGCTTGTCCTTGGTCTGCCCCTGAAACTCCGGCTCGCGGATGAACACCGACAGCATGGCACCCGATTGCACCATCACATCATCCGCCGTGATCACGGATGCCCGCTTGTTGTTCGCAAGCTCGGCGTAGTTTCTGAGCGAGCGCGTCAACGCGTTGCGAAATCCAGCCTCATGCGTGCCACCATCGGCGGTGGGAATGGTGTTGCAATAGGACGACATGAACCCGTCATCGCCACCGAACCACGCCACCGCCCATTCCACATTGCCGTGCCCGCCGTCCTTTTCTATCTTGCCGGAAAAAATGTCGTCGACAACGCGCGTCTTGCCATCCAGCCGCTCTTCCAGAAAATCCTTGAGCCCGCCGGGAAAGTGAAAGACAGCCTCCTCCGGGATGTCCTTGTCCCTGAGATGTTTGGGATCGCAATGCCAACGGATTTCAACGCCGCCAAACAGATAGGATTTCGACCGCGCCATGCGGTAAAGCCGCGCCGCCACAAAAGTGGTGTTGCCCTTCCCGAAAATCTGCGGATCGGGAAGGAACGACACCGTCGTTCCCCGCCGCCCGGAAACCTTGCCGAGAGTCTTGATGTCACCATCCGGCTTGCCGCGCCGAAACTCCTGCCGGTAGAGCTGCTGCCCGCGCGCCACTTCAACAATCAAATGCTCCGACAATGCATTGACCACCGATACACCCACACCATGCAAACCGCCTGAGGTGTCGTACACTTTCGAGTCAAACTTGCCGCCCGCGTGCAGCGTCGTCATGATCACTTCAAGCGCTGACTTGTTCTTGAATTTCGGATGGGGATCAACCGGAATGCCACGGCCATTGTCGGTAACCGCCAGATAGCCATCCGCCCTGTAGTCAACCTCAATGCGGTTGGCGTGGCCCGCCACCGCCTCGTCCATGGAGTTGTCAATGACCTCGGCAAACAAATGGTGCAACGCCTTCTCATCCGTGCCGCCGATATACATGCCCGGTCGGCGGCGCACGGGCTCCAGCCCTTCCAACACCTCGATGTCAGCCGCCGTATAGCTTTCCTCACCGCGTGATTTCGCGTTGGCTTTGGATGGTGCCCGTTGTGGTGGAGCGTCCTGAAACAGGTCATCACGTGGTGGTTTACCGGATTTGGCCATTCAATTGCCTTTGCATGTTCGCGAATCGTTTCTGCCAGTATGACCAGACTGGCCGCATTTCTCAAATTTGTGAAAAGCGGCACAATTGTCGCAATTTCTGTTCACCAGCCGCAGTTTGCGATATACGCCGCACCTTTGATGTCGATTTGCAGGAGAAGACCATGGCCAAAAAAATTCACGCCACCTGGAATGGCCCGATTGTCATGATCGGTTTTGGTTCAATCGGCCGTGGCACCTTGCCGCTGCTCCTGCGTCATGTGAAATGCGACACCACCAAAATCACCATCCTCGATCCGTCTGATGCGTCAAAGTTCATCGCTGACAAATACGGCATCAGGTTTGTGAAAAAGGGCCTGACCAAAGCCAACCACAAATCAGTGCTTTCCCCTCTTTTGAAGGGACGCAACGCCCTCGTCATCAATCTCTCGGTCGATGTCGGCAGCACCGACATCATGGCCTTCGCCAACGCCCATAACGCCATTTACATCGACACGGTGACAGAGCCGTGGCCCGGTTTCTACTACAACACCAAACGCAGCAATGCCGCGCGCACCAACTATGCGCTGCGTGAAGACCTTCTGAAATTGAAAAAGAAACTGGGAGCAGGCCCCACTGCAGTTTCCTGTTGCGGCGCAAATCCCGGCATGGTGTCGTGGTTTGTCAAGCAATCGCTGGTCAACATTGCCCGCGACATGAAAATCAGGCACGCCGAACCAAAGTCCCGCAATGAATGGGCCCTGTTGATGAAACGCGTCGGCGTCAAAGGCGTACACATTGCCGAGCGCGACACCCAGCGCGCCAAGAAGCCCAAGCCTCACGACACTTTTATCAACACCTGGTCCGTCGAAGGCTTTATTTCGGAAGGCTTGCAGCCGGCAGAATTGGGCTGGGGCACGCACGAGAAAAAACTGCCGCCAGAAGGGCGAAAGCACAAAACTGGTAGCGGTGCCGCAATATATCTCGAACGCCCCGGTGCCGATACCCGCGTATTGACCTGGACACCCAACGCCGGTCCACAATTCGGTTTCCTCGTCACCCACAACGAGGCCATCTCGATTTCAGACTATTACACGGTGCGAAAAAGTGGAAAGGCAATATTCCGCCCGACAGCCCACTACTCCTATCACCCGTCCAACGACGCCGTGCTCTCCTGGCACCAGCTTTTGGGTGCCGGCGGCAAACGCCAGCCCAAACATCACATTTTGGAAGCTAACGAGATTGTCGACGGCATGGATGAGCTCGGTGTCCTGCTCTATGGGCACAAGAAGAACGCGTACTGGTTCGGCTCGCAACTGTCGATTGGCGAGGCCCGCAAACTCGCACCCTATCAGAATGCAACGGGCTTGCAGGTGACATCAGCGGTACTTGCCGGGATCATCTGGGCCATCGAAAACCCCAAGGCGGGCATCGTCGAAACCGACGAAATGGACTACCGCCGCTGCCTCGAAATCCAGACCCCCTACCTTGGCAAAATGGTGGGCGAATACACCGCTTGGAATCCCCTCCACAGCCAAATCGGCCTGTTCAAAATCGAAATCGACAAGCGCGATCCCTGGCAGTTCACGAATATTCTGGTGCGTTAGACTCTGGTCTGTTTTGAATGATCCACAACCCACCACCTGTCGTGGCCGTTTCACGCCACTGCTGTTTGGTTTAGGAATTCAAAGCGCGGAGAAACGCTTGCCGCATAGTTGCTTTCCCGTTCTCGATGGACTGATGCTGAAAATCCTTCCCCCAATCGTCATGGCCCGCTTTAAGCGGGCCATCCATCGTGCGGTAGCGATGGACGGTCCGCGTGAAGCGGACCAAGACGGACTTTGTTGATTTTTTTGGAATGCTGACGGACGCCTGGAAGCGGACGCCGCGACGACGTCCCACACCTCTCGAGACTTTCGTTCCTTAACTGGACAGCGGTGGCTTCACGCGAGCCATGACTGGTGGAGGATTGTGGATCATGCAAAACAGATCAGAGTCCAAGGTGTGCCAGCGCCTCGGGCGTATCGGCATCGCGTAAAACCGCGTCTGATCCGGCATCAATCTCCACAGCGTCGGACTTGAACTGCGTGACAAGCTGACGCGCACCCCGGTCGCCTTCCAGTGCCATGAGGCGAACAAAGTGTTCGCGTCCCCACAGCACCGGATTGCCCAACTGCCCTTTGTGCGTCGGCACAATGATGCTGCGATGTTCTGTTGGATTGAACGCCGCAATCAGTTTGTCAATCAAGGCGGGCTGCACCAACGGCATGTCCGCCAGACAAATGATCACCGCATCTGCGTCGTCCGCCACAGCCTGCAACCCGCACCGCAAAGACGTCGATAATCCATCTGCAAAAAACGGATTGTGAACCGACTGCACTGGCAAATCCGCCAACACAGATTCCACTTTCCCCTGCTCATGGCCCGTGACGACCACCACCCTGCTCACTGAGGATGCAACAATGTTCGCAACACTGGCCCGCACCATCGGCTGACCGCGAAAATCCGCCAGCATCTTGTTGGTGCGCATCCGCGACGATGAACCCGCCGCAAGAACAATGGCAGCAACGCGCGGCGCAAGTGAAGTGTTGTCACGGGGACTGGGCCGCGAGGGTATCTCCGCCAACAGTCCACCAACCCCCATCGCCATGATGTCAGCGGCTGATACAGGCAAACCGGCAACCACCCGCTGCAACACCCAGTCAAATCCATTTGTTTTAGGTGACCGGGCACAGGACGGAACACCAATCACCGGTGTTCCACCAATTTCACCCAGCATCAAAAGATTGCCCGGATCGACCGGCATGCCCAGATGCACAACTCGCCCACCTGCTTCCTCCAATGCTGCTGGAACCACGTCCGCCCGGTCCACAATCGCCGATGCCCCAAACACCAGTATGGGATCGCAATTTTTGGAACTCAGCGCAGCAATGGCCGCAGCAATGGCGGAGGGTGCATGGTCACACACCACAACATCCTTCACGTCCGAATTCATCGCGCGCAACCTGTCACGAATGGACGCCTCGGATTTTGCAATGATTGAAGGCTTGGTTTGTGCCAACCGCGATATCACAAGCCCTGCCCGCTTTTCACCAAACGCCGCAACCCGGATCAATGGTTCGTGGCCAATGATGGCCATGGCGCGGTCCACAACAGAGCGCGGCACAGCGAACGGGATGACCTTGATTGTCGCAAGCATCTGGTTTGCTGTGACACATGCAAGCGTCGGCACAGTCGCCATTGTCAGGCTTTCATGCAATTGATTGATGGCATTCAGCCGAGCCGCATCAACAACCACAAGTCCTGGAGCGATGCTGTAAAGATTGGCCCGCCCGGTGAATGCTTGTTGCGCTTTTACACCACCGCCACAAATCGCCACAGCAACCTGATGCGCGGCCACATCTTCCGGCACATCGTCCACTTCAAGCACCGCCGCAACAACAGTTTCATGCCCCTCCGCCTGCAGCAACTTCACATCGGCAACGCTCAACACCCGTCCCTTTTTGAAGGCACCATCGGCATGCGGCACACCATGCGCAAGGATGGCACCCACGGCATTGTCCAGGATGACGGAGCCGAATTTCACTTATGCTCCCAACCGCAGCGCCTTCGTCATCGCCGCCATCACGGAAATCGCAATTTCGTGGGCACCAATCGCACCAATATCCAACCCGATGGGCCCATTGATGCGCGCCAAATCTGCATCCGCAAAACCCTTGTCTTTCAACCGCTCCCGGCGTGATCCTTGCGTCTTCTTCGATCCCAGTGCACCAATGTAAAACACATCCGATCGCAGCGCCAATGCCAGCGCTGCATCATCGATCTTGGGATCATGCGTCAGCGCCATGAATGCGGTGCGCACATCCAATCCAATTTGTGGAATGATGTCTTCCGGCCATTCGGCATGGAGAGCGATATCCGGAAACCGCGCTCCCGTTGCAAACGCACCGCGCGGATCAATCACCCAAATGTCATATCCTGCAGCCCTGGCCATCGGGATCAACGCCTGGGCAATCAAGACAGCTCCCGTGATTACCAGCCGCAGGGGCGGATTGTGGATAGTGACAAACACCTCACCTGTACCAGTTTGCTCAACGCCCGATTTGTCAAACCGGAAAGCCTTGTCCAAGACCGGGTCGCCAGCAGCATCTTCGCGTGTCACAAGGCGTTGTTCGCAGGTTGCCAAATCTGTCACCACGGCAATGCCGCGACGCGCCCCCTTTGCCGCCAAAACTTCTTTCAGGATGTGCCGCTTCATCCCACGGGTTCCACCAGGACACGGATTTTGCCGCCACAGGCAAGCCCCACTTTCCAGGCTGTTTCATCGGCAACACCATAGGACAAAATGCGGTGCCTGCCTGTCGCAATCACGTCAGCAGCCTGGGTGATCACATCACCTTCCACACATCCGCCGGAAACCGCTCCCATGAAATGTCCGTCTGCATCCACAACCAGCTGCGATCCCACGGGCTGCGGTGCTGATCCCCAGGTTTCAATGACGGTCGCCAGGGCAATTTTGCGGCCCTCTGCAAGCCATTGATCCGCAGTCGCGAGAAGGGAGTTTTCCATGGGTCAATCCTTTGCCATGATCCAGCGCCGGGGATCATGGGCATTGCCGCGCGGGCTTGCAAGGGTATCGGCCAGATCCTGTAAACTGTTCAAGCTGTGCACCGGCCGGAATTCATCCACAAAGGGCATCATGGCGCGAATGCCATTGGCCTTGGCCTCAAACTTGTCAAACCGCAAGAGCGGATTGAGCCACACAATGCGCCGCGCCGATAGCCGCAAACGCCGCATCTCAACCGTGAGCGACGATACATCCTCTCGCTCCAGCCCGTCCGTCATCAGCAAGACATGGGCCCCTTGTGTGAGCACCCGCCGCGCCCACTTGAAATTGAACGCATGTAGCGCTGTACCAATACGCGTGCCCCCCGACCAGTCCTTGACCGCCGCTGACACCTTCAGCATGGCGTCATCAATGTCCCGCCGCCGCAATTCCCGCGTGATGTTTGTGAGCCTCGTGCCGAACAGGAACACATGCACCCTGTCCCGGTCATTGACCAGCGTATGCAGGAACTGCAGGAACATGCGCGAGTAGCTCGAACACGAACCGGATATGTCGCAAAGGACGACCAGCGGCGGCTCGCGCCATGTCTGTTCCTTGTGCGCCAGCTCAACAAACTGCCCCCCTGCCCGCACCGTGCGTTGCAGTGTGCGTCGCATGTCGAGGCGTGCCCCTTGCTGCGAATGGCGAAACCGCCGCGTGCGCACTGCCACGCGGGTAAGCCGCAATTTCTGCAACGCCCGTTTGGCCTGGCTCTGCTCCGTCACAGTCATTTGCTCGAAATCTTTTTCACGCAGCACCTCGTCTGCCGAAGCCGTGAACGAGGCATCGATGTCCAGCACATCATTTTTCTTGGTCTGCGAACTGGCAATTTCGGACTTGTCAAACATCGCCTCGGCCAGCCGCCGGAAGCCCGCCTGTTTCTTGTTCTCATGCGGCTTGCGGGCAATCTGCGTGTACATCAGCTGCATCAGCTGTTGCAGCATCTTGGGTTTCTTCCAGAACACGTGGAAAGCCTGGTCAAACAGCTCGCGGTGCTCGCGGCGCTTCACAAAAACCGAATGCAGCGTCCAATAAAAATCCTCCCGCTTGCGCAAGGGCCCGGCGACCGCCGCATCCAGTGCATCCAGCACCAGCCCCGGCCCAACCGGAATGCCGGCTTCGCGCAACACGCGCGCAAAGTGCATGATGTTCTCGGCCAGATGGCCGGTAATCGCGCGGTTGGAATTGGCCGGTGCTGCAAAAGGCTGCGGCATCACCCCCGCCCCATCACCCGCAGCTCTTCTTTCACCTGGTCGAGAATGCGCTTGGCCTCCGAACCTTCCATGCGTGAAATATCATCCTGGTATTTGAGCAGCACCCCCAACGTGTCATTCACCGTCTGGGGATCAAGCGTGATGGCATCAAGCTCATGCAAGGCCGATACCCAGTCAAGCGTCTCGGCTACCCCCGGTGCCTTGTAAATGTCACCATTGCGCAAGGCTTGCACAAAGCCCACCACTTCCTTGGCCAGGTCCTTTGAAGCCTTGGGGCGCTTGGCCCTGACAATGGCCACTTCCCGGATGGCGTCCGGGTATCCCACCCAATGGTACAAACACCGCCGCTTCAAGGCATCATGCACTTCGCGGGTGCGGTTTGAGGTTATGATCACAATCGGCGGTTCCTTGGCGGCAACCGTGCCAAGCTCCGGAATGGTCACCTGGAAGTCCGAGAGGATTTCCAGAAGATAGGCCTCAAACGCTTCGTCCGTGCGGTCGAGTTCATCGATCAAAAGCACCGGTGCCGCACCCACTTCCCCCTCCAGCGCCTGCAAGAGAGGCCGCTTGATCAGAAACCGTTCATCAAACACATCTTTGCTGATCGACTTGCGATCGCTCTCGCCCGCCGCTTCCGCCAGCCTGATCTCGATCATCTGGGCGGGATAGTTCCACTCATACACCGCCGAACTGACGTCCAGTCCCTCATAACACTGCAACCGGATCAGCTTCCGCCCCAAGGCACTTGCAAGCACCTTGGCAATCTCAGTCTTGCCAACGCCTGCCTCGCCTTCGAGAAACAGTGGCCGCCCCATCTTGAGCGCCAGAAACACCACCGTCGCCAGTTCGCGCCCGGCGATGTAATCAGCGGATTTCAGCAACTCGACGGTGGCATCAATGGTGGCCGGAATGGATTTCGACATGGCAACTTTCTACGAAATGAAAAGCCCGCGAGATTGACCCGCGGGCTCACAACACTGCAAAACGAATTACTTCGCCGCAGCCACCGCCCGCCTTGCCAATGTAGCAATCAGGCTGGCGCGGTATTCTGCCGATGCGTGCATGTCCGACATCAGGTTCTTTGCCGCAACCTTGATCCCGCTCAACGCATCCACCTTGAAGCTTTTGCTCAAAGCTGCCTCCATGTCGCTGGCCCTGAACACAGACGATGCAGCACCGGTGACAGCAACGCGCGCACCACCCTTGGCATCTTGCGATACAAAAACGCCCGTCAAGGCATAGCGCGACGCCGGATTGGGGAACTTCTGGTGCGCGGATTTTTTCGGGATGGGAAAATGCACAGCCGTGATGATCTCGCCCTTGCCCAACGCCGTGGCAAACATGCCGGTGAAGAACTTGTCAGCGGGGATCTTGCGCTTGTTGGTTTCAATGGTGGCACCCAACCCCAGGCACGCCGACGGATAATCAGCCGCCGGATCGTTGTTGGCAACCGAACCACCAATGGTTCCCTTGTAACGAACGGCCACACCACCAATCTTGCCAGCCATCTCGGCAAGCGCCGGAATGGCTTTTTTCACGGCAGCCGAAGACGCCACTTCAATATGCGTGGTACCTCCACCAATGCTGACAGCCGTCTTGGACACCTTGATGCCCTTCATCGTCTTGATGCCACCAAGATCAATGATGTCTTTTGGCGACGCCAAACCCTGCTTCATCGTCGGCAGCAACGTGTGCCCCCCACCCAGAAACTTGGCATCTTTTGATTTTTTCGCCAGTGCCTCGGCTGCTTTCACAGTCGCGGGGCGATGATAGTTGAAGTTTTCCATTGTGTTTTCCCCGAAGACTATTCTGCTGCTTTGCGCATTGGTTGCATGGCTTGCCACACCGTAAGCGGTGTTGCCGGCATGGCGATGTCGCGCACCCCGATGGCATCGGTGATGGCGTTGATCACGGCAGGTGGCGCTCCTATGGCACCCGCTTCACCGCAGCCCTTCATGCCCAATGGATTGGTCGGGCACGGCGTGCACGTAAATCCAAGCTTGAAGTCGTTGATGTGCGGCATGTTGCGCGCCCGCGGCATGTTGTAGTCCATGTACGAACCTGTCAACAGCTGACCGGAATCCTCGTCGTACACACAACCTTCCAGCAGCGCCTGACCAATTCCTTGCGCAATGCCACCCTGCACCTGGCCCTCGACAATCATCGGGTTGACCAGATTGCCGAAGTCATCGACACACGTGTAGGCGGCAATTTCGGTGAAGCCGGTTTCGGCATCTATTTCCACTTCGCAGATATGCACACCAGCCGGAAAAACAAAGTTCGCCGGATCATGGAAGGCACTTTCCTTGAGCCCCGGTTCAATTTCGTTGGAGTTGAACTTGTGGGCCACATAGGCCGAAAGCGCCACTTCACCGAACGCCATCTTTTTGTCCGTGCCACGCACGGTGAAGGTGCCATCCATGAACTCTACGTCATCCGTGGATGCTTCCATCACCGCCGCCGCCACCTTCCTGGCTTTTGCCTCGATCTTGTCGAGCGCCTTGGAGATGGCATGCATGCCAACCGCACCCGAGCGTGAGCCATAGGTACCCATGCCAAACTGCACCTTGTCGGTGTCACCATGCACAATCGAAACATTGTTGATGTCGACACCCAGCCGTTCTGACACGAGCTGGGCAAACGTTGTTTCATGCCCCTGACCGTGGCTATGAGATCCGGTGAGAACTTCAACCGAACCAACGGGATTCACACGAACTTCCGCTGATTCCCAAAGGCCGACACCAGCCCCGAGCGAACCCACTGCCGCCGACGGCGCAATGCCGCAAGCTTCAATATAGGCCGAGAACCCGATGCCGCGAAGTTTTCCGCGCCGCGCCGCTTCCGCCTTGCGTTCCTTGAAACTGGAATAGTTCGAAAGCTCAAGTGCCTTGTCGAGCGATGCACCATAATCGCCTGCATCATAGCACATGATGACAGGTGTCTGGTGCGGGAACTGCGTGACAAAATTCCGTCGCCGGAATTCCGCCGGGTCCATCTTCAACTCGCGCGCTGCCGTTTCCACAATACGTTCGACAACATAAGTCGCCTCCGGCCGGCCCGCACCGCGATAGGCATCGACAGGTGCAGTGTTGGTATAGACCGCATCAACTTCCGCATAAATCGTGGGGATGTTGTATTGGCCCGAGAGCAACGTGGCGTAGAGATAGGTTGGAACTGCTGCTGAAAAAGTGGAGAGATAGGCCCCCATCGATGCGATGGTGTGGACGCGAAGGGCTGTGATCCTGCCCGAAGCATCCATCGCCAGTTCGGCTTCGGTCACATGGTCACGGCCATGGGCGTCTGTTTGAAAGCTTTCTGTGCGCTCAGCGGTCCACTTGATCGGCCGTCCGCCAATATGCTTGGAAGCCCAGACACAGGCTACTTCTTCACCATAGATGAAAATCTTCGATCCGAATCCGCCACCCACATCTGGCGCGATGACACGCAGTTTGTGTTCAGGTGCCAAACCATGGAAAGCCGAGATCACCAACCGCGCCACATGCGGGTTCTGGCTGGTGGTATAGAGCGTATAGTGGTCCGAACCCGTGTCGTAAGAGCCAATGGCCGCACGCGGCTCCATGGCATTCGGCACCAGGCGGTTGTTGCGAAGCGAAAGTTTCGTCACATGCGCCGCCGACTTGAAGGCCGCAGCCGTTGCACCTTCGTCACCGATCGACCAGTTGTAAACCCGGTTGTCAGATGCAACATCATGCACCTGCGCCTTGGTTTTCATCGCCTTTGCAGCATCCACATTGTGTGGCAGGGCCGTGTAAACCACTTGCACCACAGCGGCGGCGGCCTTGGCTTGCTCCTTGCTTTCGGCAACAATGAGCGCCACCTGGTCGCCCACAAACCGTACTTTATCTAGCGCCAGCACCGGATGCGGGCCAGCTTTCATCGGCGATCCGTCTTTTGAGTGGATCATCCAGCCGCAAATCAATCCACCCAGCTTGTCATTGGCCACGTCTTGACCGGTGAAAATGCCAACCACGCCGGGCATCTTCGCTGCTTTTGCCGTGTTGATCGACTTGATCGTGGCATGTGCATGGGGGCTGCGCAGGAAGTAGCCATGCGTTTGCCCCTTGAGGTTGATGTCATCTGTGTACCGGCCCTTGCCGGTAATAAATCGCTGGTCTTCCTTGCGCTTGACGGAAGCGCCCAATCCTGTGCTGGTCATTCGATTGTCCTCATCTCGCTCAGTTACATGTTCGCCGCGCCGGTTTGCACGGCCTTGACGATGTTGTGATAGCCCGTGCACCGGCACAGGTTGCCCGACAGTTCGCGGCGGATCGTTTCTTCATCCACCTTCTTGCCATTGCGCTTGACGATGTCGATTGACGCCATGATCATGCCCGGTGTGCAAAACCCGCACTGCAAGCCATGCTCCTCATGGAATGCCGCCTGCATCGGGTGCAACTTGCCATTGGCCGCCAGCCCCTCGATCGTTGTGACCGACGCCCCTTCGCATTGAACGACAAGTGTTGTGCAAGCCTTGATCGCCTTGCCATCAACATGCACCACACACGCCCCGCACTGGCTGGTGTCACAACCGACGTGGGTTCCCGTTAACCCCACCGGCCCGCGCAAGAAATCCACCAGTAAGGTTCGGCCTTCAACCTCACCGCTCACTTGTTTGCCATTCACTTTCATAGAGACAGTCGGCATTGTTTTTTCCTCCCAGGTCCTGCCACAGCGGCTTCACAGTCCGCGTCATCACGATTCTGTGCCGCGACAAGGCTCACGTGCCAATCTGCATACTCATCACCAGCATGTGACTCCGTCAAGCAATACCTATGTGCTAGTAGTGCTTTCTGCGGGTTTTTTTGTTGCTGCACTGCACACAAATCCGCACCAACGATTGAGACGTAAAGAAACGAATGGAGATTTGAAATGCTGCGAGTCCTGTTTGCATTTGCCCTGCTGTTGCTGTCGATGGCTCCCGGTCACGCGCAATCCTTGGCCCCCGCTGACGAAGCTGCGGTCAAGGAAGCGATCACCGGGCAACTACAGGCCTTTGCCACCGACAATGATGCCGGTGCGTATGCCTATGCAGCGCCGCTGGTTAAAGGCATTTTCCCGGATACAGACACCTTCATGGCGATGGTGAAGAAGGGCTATCAGCCCGTCTACCGCAGCAAATCACACAGCTTTGGCGAGGCCTTTGTCGACAACCTCGGCCGTCCCGCCCAACGCGTGATCATCAATGCCGCCGACGGCAAGCGCTATGAAGCCGTCTACACCATGGAACGCCAGCCCGATGGCACGTGGAAAATCGCAGGCTGTTACTTGATAGAAGTCCCCTCCGTCGACGCTTGAAACTACCGCGACTGCATTTTCGCAAGCATCGACTTCAATTGTTTGGAGGTGGCGGAATCCGCCACCAAAATGGCTGCTTCCATGTCCGCCACCGCTCCGGCAAGTTCGCCCCGTTTGAACTTGTAGGTCGCCCGGATGACAAACACTTCATAGTCGCGCGGGGACACCGCGACTGCCTGGTCGAAATCCTCAAACGCCGCGGCCCAGTTCTTGAGAATGATCTTGGCCTCCCCGCGCCGCGCAAAACCGCGTCCAAGGTCAGGTTGCGCCAGCACGGCAGTGGTGAAATCCACAATGGCCTTTTGCGGTTCTCCCATTTTCAGGAATATCCGGCCCCGCTGATAGGCGGCCTCTGAATGGCGCGGCTGGTGTTCCAAAGCCTGCGTGAAAGCCGCCATTGCCGCAACCACATCCATCCTCCGCATCGCCGCCAGGCCTGCATTGGTGGCATCATCGGCAGGAGCGGCCACAGCAAGTGTGGCAGACATCATCAAGGCAATCATCGAACATCGCATGCCCGAATGCTATCTCGCCCGCACATGTCAGACAAGCCTCCCGCCCAGATTGACCTTGGCTGAAAATGGCCGCAACTTGTCCTCGATGCTATTACCACTTGAACTGTCCCCGTTTGGGCAACATTCCGCACATGCCCGTTAAGGCCTACCTGGCACTTGCCACTGTGGTTGTCGTCTGGGGTGTTGCTCCGGCCTTGATTCGCTCTTTCTCGACCACCATTGGCCCGTGGGATTCTGTGTTCATCCGGATGACATCAGTTGCCCTGATGTGCTTGCCCTTTTTGCCCTTCAGCGGAACCACCATCGCCCGCCGCGACTGGCCGAAACTGCTGCTCGTGTCCTGTGTCGGCATGTTTGGATACTTTCTTGGTTCAATCTATGGCTTCGCCTACGTAAAGACCGGGATCGGCGGCATCATTATGGCAATCCAGCCCCTGATCATTGCGATTTTTGCGGCTGTCTTGGGAACGGAACGGCTCACCCTGCCAGTCGTCATCGGTCTTTGTGTTTCCTTTGCCGGCGCGTTTTATCTTTTCAATGATGACTTGGGTGCGGGCGGCAACTTCAACGAAACGCTTTTCGGCACCGCCATGCTCATGTTTTGCAATGTGTGTTTCGCCATCAACGTGGTTTTCTCGCGTTCCCTCGTTCAGACTTATGGCGCGTTCCGTGTCACCATCCTCACCATGATTTTCGCCGCCATTCCGGCCCTGGCGTTTTTCCGCCCCGATGTAGTGGACGTCATCAGGAACCTGAACGCCTTTGCCTGGTTTTCGCTGTTCCACCTCGGCTTCATTGGCACCATTGTCGTTGTCATCATGTGGAACCATGCCGTCGGCCAGCTGCGCCCGGCAACTGTTGGTGCATCCCTTTATGTCATTCCCCTGCTCGCGGTGGTGTCGGGATGGGTCGTCTTGGGTGAAACGCTGGGACTGCGCGCTTTGATCGCGGGATTGGTCATTCTGGCAGGTGTTGCAATTTCCGAGTTCGGGGCAAAGTGGACAAACCAACTGAAAAAGAGTTGAGAAAGATGTCATGAACATCATACATCGCGCCACCCCTTGGTACTTCCTGCCCACCACAGTCCTGGTCGCGGGCTGTCTCATTGCCATGGTCAACTATGGCATCCGCTCCACCTTCGGCTTGTTCACGGGCCCCATCACTGAGTTCCACCAATGGCCGCGAGAAACCTTCTCTTTGGCGATGGCACTGCAAAACCTGTTGTGGGGAATAATGACCCCGATTGCCGGTGCGCTGACCGACCGCTACGGCTCGGCCCGTGTCCTCATGTTTGGCGCAGTCGTCTACGCCGCCGGCATCGTTGTCATGACCTATGCCACATCTCCGGCTGTCATGCACATCGGCGGAGGTTTGCTGGTGGGAACCGGCGTCGCGTACTCGTCGTTCAGCATTGTCATGGCTGCCTTGGGCCGCATCGTGCCCCCGGAAAAACGTTCTTGGGCCTTTGGCTTGGCAACGGCATCCGGTTCTCTTGGTCAGTTCATTTTTTCACCCCTGGCCTCGGCCATGATCTCAGCCTACGGCTGGAACTCAGCGCTGCTCATGTTGGCGGCTTCGACGTTGCTGATCATTGTGTTCGCAGCACCCCTCCTGGTGCAAAATTCATCCACCAGCAATCAAACAGCGGGTGAAACCAGTCTCACCATGCGTCAGGCGATATCCGAAGCCATGGGGCACCCTTCTTTTATGTTGCTGGTGTCCGGATTTTTTGTCTGTGGCTTTCAACTCGCCTTCATTTCCATCCACTTGCCGCCCTATTTGGCTGAACATGGAATTTCAGCGGAGTTTGCCGGAACCGCCATGGCCCTCATTGGCTTGTTCAATGTGTTTGGCGCATACACCTCTGGCATAATCGGCGGCCGTGGCGACAAACGCATGCCCTTGAGCCTGATCTATCTCTTGCGCTCGGTTTCCATCGCCGCTTTTGTCCTGCTGCCAATAACACCAGTCACGACATTGATCTTCACCGCGTCGATGGGTTTGCTCTGGCTCTCCACCGTGCCACTCACAATGGGGCTGGTTACTGTCATGTTCGGCACGCGCTATATGGCCACCCTTTACGGCTTGGTCTTCCTGAGCCACCAGGTGGGGTCATTCTTCGGTGTCTGGCTGGGTGGAAAGCTTTACGATGTCTATGGCACCTACGATATCGTGTGGTGGCTGGCCATCGCCCTTGGCGTTTTTGCCGCCATTGTCCATCTGCCCATCCGCGAATCCCGGGCACCCGCCTTCACGGCAACATAATGCCCTGGTCCAGCCATCGCTTTGCCTTGATATTTTTTGCCAGCGTCATCTTTTTGTGGTTGGCCGTCATGTTGGTCCTGATGCGCAAGGCCGCATTGCCGGTTGCAGCAACCGGCACCATGCTTGTGGTGTTCGACCCCGGCACGCCTAAGGACGTGGCCTTTGCATCAATTGTCAATTCCGGTGCCAAACCCATCCGCGAAACCGCATTCGGATTTATCTGGGTGGTGACTGGCGATGAACCAGGCTTGTCGGGCAGGTTAATATCCAACGGTGCCTTGGGAGCATACCGCGAATTGCCGATCAACCCATCAATTGCGGGATGCGTGGCGGTGGTGGATGCGAAAGCCGTCGCTGCGTTCGGGCTTTAGGTGCCGGAAAAAGAAAAGGCACGGCCACTACAATGTTATGGCAATGCCAAGTTTGCTTTGGAACCCGAATTCGGGCGATTACCTTGAATAGTATTCCACCACGAAGTTCGGCTCCATCTGCACGGGATAAGGCACTTCTGAAAGCGAAGGAACCCGCGTCAGCTTGATCTGGCCACCGCCGACTTCAACATAATCCGGCACATCACGTTCCGCCGAAGCCTGCGCTTCCTGCACGGAAACCATTTCCTTGGCTTTGTCCGAAAGTTCGATCACATCCCCGATCTTCACCTGGATGGAAGGGATCGTAACCCGCTTGCCATTGATCTTCACATGCCCGTGGCTCACGAATTGCCGCGCTGCAAAAACAGTCATGGCAAACTTGGCCCGGTAGATGACCGTCGCCAAACGCCGCTCCAGCAACCCGATCAGGTTTTCCGAAGAGTCACCCTTCATGCGCACGGCTTCTTCGTACAGCTTGGCGAACTGGCGCTCTGAAATCGTGCCATAATAGCCTTTCAGCTTCTGCTTCGCGCGCAGCTGAATGCCATAGTTGGAAAGCTTGCCCTTGCGGCGTTGGCCGTGTTGGCCGGGACCATATTCACGCTTGTTGACAGGGCTTTTGGGGCGACCCCACAGGTTTTCACCCAAACGGCGGTCAAGTTTGTATTTGGCGTTTGCACGCTTTGTCATTTACGGCTCTCCTCGGCACATAAGGTTGCGATGGAGCCCACCCTCCTCATCACCGGTCTCCCGGCCGACAGACGCCAATGCGGCGTCACGGGTAAGCAAGTCCGGGTTCCTAGTGCACAGCAAATCGAATGTCAAACCGGCAAGTCAACAACCTCAAGGTGCGGAAACCCCATGGCCGCATATGCCGTCCGCACCCCTTGCGTGATCAGCTCAGGTGACGTCAAAAAAGCTGTCCCATGCCGGATGGATGGTGCGGGAGCACTCCGTTCAGCCAAGTCCTGGGCGACCTGCGCCACCCGCCGCGCAATGGCTGGGGCCGGATCGATGTACGTGACATCCCAAGGCGCCACTTGCCGGATGTCGTCCAACAGCAACGGATAATGCGTGCAGCCGAGCACGACAATATCCGTCCGCTTGCCGCTGTCTTGTTGAAACACCGGCGCTATCTCTTCTCGAAGCCATTCCCTGTCGAGTGGCCCACCCTTGAGCTTCACTTCCGCCATCTCCGCCAGCCGTTTGGCACCATGCAGGATCACCCGGCATTGCGATGCGTAAGATTGCACCAACGAATGGGTATATTCGCGCGCCACCGTCCCGGGCGTTGCCAGAACGCCGATGATGCCACTTTGCGTCAGCGCCGCCGCCGGTTTGATGGCAGGCACTGTGCCGACAAATGGCAGGGCAAAAGTCCTCCGCACTGGAATCATCGCCAGCGTAGAGGCCGTGTTGCACGCGATCACCACGATATCCGGGCGCACCCTGTCAATTAGAACCGTCAGCACACGGATAATCCGTTCGATCAACGCGCCCTCCTGCCACGCGCCATACGGAAATGCTGCCGTATCCGCCGCGTAAACCAATTGTGCGTCTGGCATGTGCTGTGCCACCGCGCGTGCCACTGTCAGACCCCCAAGACCAGAGTCAAACAACAGGATGCGATGGCGCTTCATCGGTCGTCCTTTTTGCGCCTCAGGTGGGTCCGCGTCAGCGACGACACTACTCCGCGCAGGCTGCGAACTTCCTGGTCAGTCATGCCGGCCCGTGCAAACACATTGCGCAGGTTTCGCATCATGCTGGGGCGCAATTCGTCAGTTTTGAAGAACCCAGCCCCTGAAAGTTCTGTTTCAAGATGACCAAAGAAGCCATAAAGCTCATCTTTTGAGGCCGGACGTGAATCTCCCACCTGCAAACCCGGCGCGGCAATGGCGGCAAGCTCCGGCGTTGCCATGCCCAACGTCACGGCCTCGTGCCGAAACCATTCGTAGCTCATGAGAAGCACGGCCTGGGCGATGTTGAGCGAGGCATAGTCTGGATTGACAGGTGCCGTCACCACCACATCTGCCAATGAAACTTCATCATTGTTGAGGCCGAACCGTTCCCGCCCGAACAACAGGGCCAACCGCTGTCCCTTCTTTTGCCGAACCCGCATGTCGGTGCCAGCTTGCTCGGGCGTGATCACAACTTTGACCATGTCCCTGGGCCGCGCCGTGGTCGCATAAATGTAATGCACGTCTTTCAACGCCGACGGCAAATCGGGAAACACGACTGCTCGCTCCACGGTTTCGGACGCACCTGCTGCCGCATTGATCGCCCGCTCCCGATCCCACCCCTCGCGGGGGTCCACCAGGCGCAACTCGAACAACCCAAAATTCGCCATCGCCCGCGCCGCCATGCCGATGTTCTCGCCAAGCTGCGGGTTGACGAGGACAACAACCGGTAAATTGTTTTGCGCAGTCATTTTAGTGGCATAGCGCTATCGTTGCGGAGCCTCAAGCTTCCTTGCCGTCCGCAATTGCGGGAACATCCAGCTCCAAATTCCCGCGACAGCCATAGTGCCGAAACCACCCATCACGACCGCGAAAATGGCGGAGGTTTTTGCCGCGACAACACCAGCACGGAATTCGCCGAGTTCATTTGATGCGCCGATGAAAACGCGGTTCACCGCGTTAACCCTGCCACGCACTTCATTTGGCGTCCACAGCTGCATCAGCGTCTCACGAATGTAGACTGAGACCATGTCAAACGCTCCCATCAGTGCCATCGCAAAAACCGAAAGCGGCAGCCAGGTAGAGTACCCAAAAACCACAACCGCAAAACCGAACAATGCCACGCAGATAAACATGGCACGGCCAGCGTGATCTCTGATGCCATACCTCGCGAGATAAGCGGCAACGATCAACGAGCCAATGCCGGGTCCGGCGCGCAATAGGCCAAGTCCCAATTCGTCGGCATGCAGAATGTCACGCGCATAAATTGGCAACAGCGCATAGGTGCCGCCAAGCAACACGGCAAACAGATCAAGCGTGATGGCACCGAGCACAACTTTTTCCGACCGGATGAATTTGAAACCTGCAAGCAATGTTGCAATTGTCGTTTCTTCCGCATGGTTTTCCTGCGCCACGCGGCCAATAAACACGATGCAGATCATCGCCACGGCGAGCAACGAGGTCGCGGTTCCATAGGCCGCAAACCCCGAAATGCCAAACAGCAAGCCCCCTGCAACGGGACCAGTGATTCCGGAAAACTGCCACGTCATGGATGTCAGGGATATGCCGTGTGGGATGGCCTCCTTCGACAGGAGATTGGGCGACAACGCATCTGATGCTGGGTTGAAAAAAGCCCGTGCAATCCCGAGAAAGACCAACAAACCGAAGACGAGACGCACATCGGTCTGTTGTGTGAGCGTGAACCAGACAAACCCGCAAGCGACAACAAATTCCAACGCCAGACACAGGCCAACAATCAGTCGGCGATTGAACCGGTCCGCCACCAGGCCAGTCACCAATACCAGCATCAGTGCAGGCAAGAATTGCGAAAGGCCAATCAGGCCCAAATCAAAGGGGTCATTGGTGATCGAATAGACCTGCCAACCCAAAGCAACAACCATGATCTGGGCAGCAAAGCTGTGAAGGGTCAGCGCCAACAGGTGGAAAACATAAGGCCGATAGTGCAGCGCATTGGTCGAAGGAGAAAATGTGTCTGCCGTCATCGGGCTGCGGTGCCACGTTTGCCCCAACCTGTCAATTTGAGAGCCACGCGCAGACCAACTGTGTGTGATGGTCTGCCGCGTTCCGTTTGCCCGGTGCATCAGCTTCAAAACCGGCAGCAACATCGATTGCTGCCGTTGTAAGTCACGCAAGTCCTAATCAATTGCGCCACCAAAAGGGGCCTGCTATAGCCGCCGCGCATTGCAAATCAGGGAAGTTTCATGGACAAGATCAAGGTCGCCAAACCCGTTGTTGAACTCGATGGCGATGAAATGACGCGCATCATCTGGGACATGATCAAGAAGAAACTGATCCTGCCCTATCTCGATATCGATTTGCACTATTACGATCTCTCCGTCGAAAACCGTGACAAGACCGACGACAAGGTGACGGTCGACTCGGCCAACGCCATCAAGGAACACGGAGTGGGTGTAAAGTGCGCCACCATCACGCCCGACGAAGCGCGCGTGAAGGAATTCAACCTCAAGCAAATGTGGAAGTCGCCCAACGGCACAATCCGCAACATTCTGGGTGGCGTGATTTTCCGCGAACCGATTATCTGCTCCAATGTGCCGCGCCTCGTCCCCGGCTGGACCAAGCCGATCATCATTGGCCGCCATGCTTTTGGTGACCAATATCGCGCCACCGATTTCACTTTCCCCGGCAAGGGAACGCTCACCATGAAGTTCGTGGGCGACGACGGCAAAGTGATCGAGAAGGAAGTGTTCAAGTCACCTTCCTCTGGTGTGGCCATGGCCATGTACAATCTTGATGACTCGATCAAGGAATTCGCCCGCGCCTCGCTGAACTACGGTTTGCAGCGCCAGATGTCGGTGTATTTTTCCAGCAAGAACACGATTCTCAAGGCCTACGACGGTCGCTTCAAGGATATCTTCCAGGCCATCTTTGACGCCGAATTCAAAACCGAATTCGACAAGCTGAAAATCACTTATGAACACCGCCTGATTGACGACATGGTTGCTTCAGCGATGAAGTGGACTGGTGGTTACATCTGGGCCTGCAAAAACTATGACGGTGACGTCCAATCCGATTTGGTCGCACAAGGCTACGGTTCGCTGGGCCTCATGACCTCCGTACTCCTGACACCGGATGGCAAGACCGTCGAGGCCGAGGCGGCCCACGGCACGGTAACCCGGCATTACCGCCTGCACCAACAGGGAAAGCCCACGTCAACTAACTCCGCCGCTTCCATTTATGCGTGGTCCGGCGGCCTCAAACACCGGGCCAAGCTGGATTCAAACGAAAAACTCACGAAATTCGCCGAAGCGCTTGAAAAAGCAACAGTTTCAGCGATCGAGAGTGGCCGGATGACCAAGGACTTGGCGGTGCTGGTCGGACCCGATCAAAACTGGCTGACAACTGAAGGCTACCTCGACGCCGTGGACAAGGAACTGCAATCCCGGATGGCCTAAGGCAATCAGGCAGCTGCGGACATTGTTTCGGTGCAGGGCAGCCACAAGGTAAATGTCGCACCTGCACCAGGCGTAGACTCAATATCCAATGAACCGCCATGTTGAACCGCTATCTGTTCAATCGCTGGAATGCCAAGTCCTGTACCAAAGCTTTTGGTGGTAAAAAGCGGCTCTCGCACCTTCGCCAAAATATCAGCATTCATGCCCGGCCCATTGTCCGTAACGCGAATAAAAACGCGGCCCGCAACACCGCCTGTGGCCACCCTTATTGTCGGTGGTTTTTGATTGCCAATGGGGATGTCATCACCTTTGCCCACCATGGCTTCTGCCGCATTGGACAGCAAGTTGATGACAGCTCGCACCATGCGCTGCGGGTCGAACGGTATCTCCTTGTCGCCAATGCCAAACTGGCTTTCAATTTTAACAGTAGACCCAAGTCGCGCGGATTCTTCGGTCAGAACCTGTTGCAGCCATTGGTCAATGTTTCCCGGTTTGCAGGCAACCAGCTTGTTGCGTGAGAAATCGAGCAGTTGCGTGATGATGCTGTCGCACCGCAGGATTCCGTTGGTGATCCGTTGCAATTGAACTTCGACGCCATGATCCTTGCCCGCCAGCTTGCGCTCGAGCAGGAAAGTTGACGTGCGCACTGCACCCAGCGGATTGCGCAGTTCATGCGCCACTGTCGCAGTCAGTTGGCCAAGCTGTTCCATGCGGCCCTTCTTCACCAATTCGTCCTGCAAATCATTCATGCGCTTGACGTTGGCAGCGAGTTCACTGTTGAGCCGCGACACCTCATCATTGATCCGGCGCAGTTCCGTCATTTCAGAAAGATCTACAATGCTGATGATGGCAGAACGTGTTTTGCTGTCACCAAGGACGAGCCAGCCCGAACTGATTACCAACACCCGCCGTGGTTGACCGGACCCTGCTTGAACGTCTGTCTCGAATTTCGCCGCCACACCCGGAAAATCAGAGCGGCTCCCGCCTATCAAGCCGCAGATGATTGAACCCGACTCCGGTTTGTCCGCCATGCCAATGTAGGCTAGAGCCAAAGGGTTTGCAAAAGTGACGTTGCCGTTTTCTTCGATTTGCAAAACCCCGATAGGGACGGTTTGCGCCAGCGCGCGGTGTTGCTCTTCCCGCTTCCTGATTTCAGTAAGGTCAGAATTCGTGCCAATCAGGTAAGTGGACCCATCCGGACCGGCAAGTCGTGCTTTCCGAGTAAGAACAGACATGCTCATGCCGTCCTGGCGCGAAGCCATCTCTTCAACCGTCGAAACATTGCCCGAAATGACCACATCCCGGTCACGACTGAGGAATCCAACGGCCGACTCAGCATCATAAAAATCAGCGTCGGAGAACCCAAGCAATTCACTCTCGGGCTTACCAATCATGTCACAATGGATCCGGTTCGAGTAAACGAACTTCAAGTCCTTGTCCTTGACGAAGATCGACGTCGGAAGATTGTCCAGGATGCTGAGCAGCACCTCGGGATCACGCAAGCGTTGCGTGCCGCTTTTGCCGTTTGTCATGTGCGTGCGACCTCAGGCGGCGAGTTGCAGTGTCGCAAGGATGCGTGGCAAATCAACCGGCTTGCTGAACACGCCCATGGCTCCATTGCTCAGGGCTTTTTCCAGCAGGTCATCGGCACTGTACCCCGTCATGAAATAAACGCAGGCCTCCGGGTGTTTGGATTTGATTTCGATGAAACTGTCCACCCCATTCTTGACCGGCATCATCACGTCAAAGAATCCGACATCAACCTTGTTCAAGCTGAAAGCCTCAATCGCCTGTTGGCCGTTGTAGGCCACGATGACCTTGTGGTCATCGAGCGCAAACAGTTCGGCCAGCGACGCGGCATTTTCCTCGTCGTCATCCACCACCAATATGTTCAAAGATTTCCCCAAGATAGTCCCCTTCCCTTAAGCAGCAAGAATGTGGAGCCGGTTCAGCAACTGATCCGGATCGAATGGTTTGTTCAGGATTCCCGTCGAACGGAAATCGCGCAGCACATCACCCGGATCACCCGAGTCCGAGTCAGAATCCGTCAGAATGATGGCCGGTGCCCGCGCCCCCGCCATGCGCAAGTTCTTGCAATGCGCAACACCCTCGATCAACGAACTGTGCAAGTCAAAAATGTGAATGTCGCCATTTGCGTGACCCTGGGCGTTGCTGATATCCGGTGCCTTGTTGAAGAGTTTGCAACTGCGCCCCGCTGATGCAAATATGCTTTCCATGCGTTTGGCTGTCGCACCGCTGTCGCTTTGCGCCACAACAATCCCTTCCGGGCCCACTTCCTTGACCAGGCTCAGGATCTTGGCAGGGTCCATGGGTTTGGCCAGCACACCGAGTGCGCCGTTTTCAATGGCCTGCTGCAACAATTGTTCGACGCTGTAACCTGTCATCATGACAACCCGGGCGGTGGGTTTCAGCTTCTTGATTTCCATGAAGCTCTCAACCCCGTTCTTGCCGGGCATGACTACATCCATGAATGCAAGGTCGTAGGACTGCTTCAGATAGGCCGAAATTGCATCCTCACCCGAATGCACAGTTGTGACAAGATGACCGTCCAACTCGAACAATTCGGCCAGGGAACTCGCATTGTCGGCATCATCATCCACAATCAGGATGCTCAGTGATCGATTCATCGCCGTGTCCAATCATTTCATCCAGGAATTTCAAAACCAGCCGAAAATGGTCAACTTCCGTGAATTCTGCCTTAATGGAGCAACACAAATTGGAGTGATCGCAGACTGAGCAAAGTCAATATGAACAATGCGCTAATGCGCAAACGCAAGGGTAGAAAGCATTCGTCTGCTACAGTCTCGGTGACGTAAAACTGTTTCGCATTGGCAACAAAAGACCCTTATGCTGCTTGTGTATCGGGCATGACCAACGGCAGGAAAATGCTGAATCGCGCCCCATCACCGCTTTCAGACGCGATCTGCAAGTGGCCACCGTGCTGCGTGGCAATCTGTTCCACCGCCGGAATGCCGAGGCCCGTGCCAAAGCTTTTTGTGGTAAACAACGGCTCGCGGATTTTGTCCAATATGTCCGCCGCAATGCCTGGTCCGTTGTCTTTGACAGTGATGATGGCCATCTTGTCTGATTTGGCTGTCGAAATACTGAGCATGGGCTGCTTGACTGCAAACTTCGTTGGATCATCACCCGCACCCACCATGGCTTCCGCGGCATTGGAAAGCAGGTTGATGATCGCCCGCTGCAGGCGGCCGGGATCAAATGGAACTTCCGCACCGCCCAGGCCCAGCGCGCAATCAATTTCAATGACGGCGGGCAGCCGCTTTGCCTCTTCCTCGACAACGCCCACCAGCCAGTCATCGAGATTGGCGGCTTGAGCCGAAATCTGTTTGGTCCGCGAAAAGTCGAGCAGTTGCGTAATGATGCTGTCGCACCGTGAGATGCCATTGTTGATGCGTTGCAGTTGCGCTTCCACACCAAGACCTTTGCCTTTCACCTTGCGTTCAAGCAGGAACGCCGACGTCCTTACTGCCCCCAGCGGATTGCGCAGTTCATGCGCCACCGTTGCGGTGAGTTGTCCTAATTGCTCCATGCGCCCGCGCTTCAACAATTCATCTTGGGCATCCTTGAGCCGCCGCATTTTGTCAGCGAGTTCCTGGTTCAGGTGCACGATTTCGTTGTTGATGGTGGTCAATCGCCGGTTCATGTCGTCCGACTTGGTCTGTGCGGCCTCGGCCTGCACTTTGGCCGTTTCCAACTCATCAAGGCGCCGGAAAGACGACCTGAACAGGTAAATGGCTGAGCCAATGCCAGTCAACGACGCCGCCAGTGCCAGCGCCAGAATGACTTTCAAGCGCCAGATGAGTCGCGCGTTTCGGCGTACAAGGAGGCTTTCAACGGCATCTGCCGTCAGGTTCCAGGCCTTATCGGTCTTTGACATAAGGTCTGAAAATTGCGAGGCCAAAGTAGTGATGGCAGCAGGCAACCGTGAGGTATCCAGGCGCAGCGCATCGTCAAACGTACCGTCGATGACCGCACTCGGCGCAGTCAATGCCAACACGGCCTGCGTCAGGTCGGTGTAAAGTTTCATGTCGCCAGCATTGCGTTCGGCAGATTGCACATGCCTTTGCGTCAGTTGTACCCCGGCATTGAGATCGCCCAGGTAGCGCCGGATGGCAAGACGGTCGTTCATTTCAAATCGGCCGTTGGCCTGCGCTTTCGCCGCTTCGGCCTTGAGACTGGCTATGGTGACAAGGTGGTCCGGAATCCGTTGCGTCAGAATATCAGTTAGGAACACCAGCTCAGTTCCAAAGGTGCTGGTTTCTCCCGATTGAAAACTCAAGGTAGCCGTCTTCTGGGCCAGTTTTTTGCCAAAAATGGCGCTGTCAAATGATGACGTCGCAGGCATGGTCTGCAATTCGGACAGCGCGATGCGAACGTCTTCGGATTGGGTTTCATCAACAATCCCCTGCAATCCTTCGAGGACCAGGTCACGGCCAGAACCTGTACGTTGATAGGTGAGCAGCAATGGCATGATGCGCCTTTGCTGAACAAGCGCTTCGCCGGCGCGTTCGGTTTCCGCCAGTCCCTCGCGCAATGAGCTGGTTGTCATGTAGCAAATGGCCAGAAACGGGATCAGCAACACGCTGATGATCCAGATCAACTTGAAGCCAGCAATGTGCGATGCAAGTTTGCCGACCATCATTGCCCTTTTTCACCCTGCTGCATAAATCAAACCAAACTTCGGCAACTCCCGTCAGGACTGCCAACACCTGTTCCAAGGGATAGGTAGTGTGTGGTAAATGGCACCTTAAGATGAGCCGTTTTCAGCCGCATAAATTCCACACTGGCGGCTGCCAGTGTGGCACCATCCGCTACCGCATCGACGGTGCATTGGGCGATGCATCGATTTGCCACTGTCGCATGTGCCAAAAGGCTTTCGGATCATGGGGCGCGGCATTGGTGACTGTGCCCGTGGAAGGCTTTTCTTGGACCAAAGTCAAACCATCAACTTTCAAGTCATCCGCCGTTGTGGATCGCGGCTTTTGCAAAAATTGCGGCACGCCAATTTACATGCGTGAAGACGGCGACGCCAACATCGAACTCTCTATCGGCACACTCGACGATCCCAACGACATCCCACACCTTTCCCGGCAGTCTGGCGTCGAATCCCGCGTCCATTGGTTTACGGGCATGGCAACGCTGCCCGAAGAAAAAACCACGGACTACCGTACTGAAGAAGACATGGTCAACTTGCGCAGCCTGCAACACCCGGACAAGGATTAACCCGACAGGGCAGCCACGATGGCGTGCAAAGCGGCATCCGCGTTTGCGCCATCCGGCCCACCGGCTTGTGCCATGTCGGGCCGGCCACCACCACCTTTGCCACCCATGGCCGCAGCACCAGCCTTGACGAGGTCGACGGCATTGATGCGGCCTTTGAGGTCATCGGTAACGCCAACAACAACCGCACCCTTGCCATCCTCGGAAACGGCAACAAGGGCAATGACTCCTGAAACAATCGTCGACTTGCCTTCGTCAGCCATCGATTTCAGGTCTTGGGGGGCCACGCCTTTTACCACCCGGGCCATCAATTTGACGCCGTTGACGATGCTGATGTCGCTGCCGGTTGCGGCACTTCCTCCACCCATCGCAAGCGCTTTTCGCAACTCCGCGACTTCGCGCTCAAGTTTGCGCCGCTCTTCAACCACGGTGGTTATGCGATCAACCAAGTCTGCCCCGGACACTTTCAGAACAGCGGCAGCGGCATTCACGCGCGCGTCCTGTTCATTGAGATATCGCAGCGCTGCATCACCAGCCAGCGCCTCAAGCCGGCGCACGCCCGCAGCTGTCCCGCTGTCCGACAGGATTTTGATCAAACCGATGTCACCCGTGCGCGCCACGTGCGTGCCGCCACACAATTCGAGTGAATAAATGCCGCGCGCTTCGCCTTCAGCATTGCGCCCCATGGAAACCACCCGGACTTCTTCACCATACTTTTCACCAAACAGCGCCATGGCCCCTTCCGCAATGGCGGCATCAACGCTCATCAGGCGCGTGGAAACAACGTCGTTCTGTACAACAATGCCATTGGCGATGCTTTCGGCTTTCGCGATTTCGGCGGTAGCCATCAGCTTCGTGTGCGAAAAATCAAATCGCAAGCGGCCCGGCTCAACCAGCGAACCCTTTTGCGCCACATGCGGACCCAGTACACGCCGCAACGCCTCGTGCAACAAATGTGTTGCCGAATGGTGTTGCCGGTTGCCGCAGCGTCGCGCGTGGTCGACCGTCAAGACAACGGCATCTTTCACTGCAATTGCGCCACTTTCGACAACCCCCGCATGGACAAAAACATCACCGACGCGCTTGGCAGTTCCGGTGATCTTGACGCGTGCCCCTGTGGCAGTGGACATGCTTCCATGGTCACCTGTCTGCCCGCCAGACTCCGCATAAAACGGGGTTTGGTTCACCAGCAGCGAAACAGTCCGCCCAACTCCAGCCGTGGCAATTGCTTTGCCATCCGCCACAATGGCTGTGACCACACCTTCCGCCTGTTCTGTATCATAACCCAGGAACTCGGTTGGCCCCACCTGCTCGCGCAATTCAAACCAGATCGTTTCTGTTTTGGCCTCACCCGAACCCTTCCACGCCTTGCGGGCATCTGCGCGCTGTGCCTGCATCGACTTTTCAAACGCGGCATTGTCGACAGATATGCCACGCGGCTTGAGTGCATCCTGCGTCAAGTCCAGCGGAAAACCATAGGTGTCATAGAGCTTGAACGCCGTCTCGCCCGAAAAGACATCACCCTTTTTGAGGCCGCTTGCATCCTCATCCAACAGTTTAAGCCCACGCTCCAACGTCTTGCGAAAGCGGCTTTCTTCAAGTTTGAGGGTCTCTGTAATGAGGTCTTGTGCCCGCATCAGTTCAGGGTATGCCGCCCCCATCTCGCGCACCAGCGCCGGGACCAGTTTCCACATCAAGGGATCTTTGACACCCAGCAATTCAACATGGCGCATGGCCCGCCGCATGATGCGCCGGAGCACATAGCCGCGGCCCTCGTTTGATGGCAGCACGCCATCGGCTATCAGGAAACAGGCCGTCCGCAAATGATCGGCAATCACCCTGTTTGACGCCTTTGCCGGACCTTCTGCCGCAACGTGGGTTTGTTCGACGATGGCTGAAATCAGCGCCCGGAACAAATCCGTTTCATAATTGTCGTGCGTCCCCTGCAACACCGCCGCGATGCGTTCGAGGCCCATGCCGGTGTCGATTGAAGGTCTGGGCAGGTTGACGCGTTCGGTCTTCGACAATTGCTCATACTGCATGAACACGAGATTCCAGATTTCAATGAACCTGTCTCCATCAGCATCAGCACTGCCGGGAGGCCCGCCCGGAATTTTGTCGCCATGGTCAAAAAAGATTTCCGAACAGGGTCCGCACGGTCCCGTATCCCCCATCGACCAGAAATTGTCAGACGTTGGAATGCGGATGATGCGGCTGTCCGGCAAGCCCGCGATTTTCTTCCACAATCCATGCGCCTCGTCATCTTCGGAAAAAACGGTGACGGTGAGTTTGTCCTTCGGCAGCCCAAATTCCCTTGTCACCAGTTCCCATGCCCAGGCGATGGCATCAGGCTTGAAATAATCGCCAAACGAAAAATTGCCGAGCATCTCGAAAAAAGTGTGGTGGCGCGCCGTATAGCCGACGTTATCGAGGTCATTGTGCTTGCCGCCGGCCCGCACGCATTTTTGCGCCGTGGTGGCGCGGCTGTAGGCCCGCTTTTCGACACCCGTGAACACATTCTTGAACTGCACCATGCCGGAATTGGCAAACATCAGGGTGGGATCATTGCGCGGCACCAGTGGCGACGAAGCCACGATGTCATGCCCTTGCCGCTTGAAGTAATCGAGGAATGTCGAGCGGATATGCGAAAGCCCGTTTGAATGCCCAGAGGAGATCCCCGTGAAAAACCCAGTCATGCCATGGTCCCGTGTGAAAAGTGGACCGCTCTTTAGGGCGGAACTTGCATGCCTGTCCACAGGTTCGCAGCAGCCAGTGTCAGGTCAAAACCCGACAGGTCAAACAAAATGGCGCCTCCCGCGGGGGACGGGAGACGCCAGGGGGACCACACGTTGTGGGGTAACGAACGTGGGACTTGGGAGAAAAATCAGTCGTCGTCGGTTTCCGTCGCCGTGCCATCGGTGATCTTGGCGGCAATCAACCCGGCATTGGCACGGATCGAAGCCTCAATGGCATTGGCAATGTCGGGGTGCTGTTTAAGGAAGGTCTTGGCATTGTCTCGGCCCTGGCCAATACGCTCGCCATTGTAGGAATACCACGAGCCGGATTTCTCCACCACACCGGCCGTCACACCCAAGTCGACCAATTCGCCAACCTTGGAAATGCCCTCGCCATACATGATGTCGAATTCCACCATCTTGAAAGGTGGTGCCACCTTGTTCTTGACCACTTTCACTCGTGTCTGGTTGCCGACAACTTCGTCGCGGTCCTTGATCGCGCCAATGCGCCGGATGTCGAGACGCACCGAGGCATAAAACTTGAGGGCATTGCCACCCGTCGTCGTTTCGGGCGAACCAAACATCACACCGATCTTCATGCGGATCTGGTTGATGAACACAACCATGCAATTTGATTTTGAGATTGAACCTGTCAGCTTGCGCATCGCCTGGCTCATCAGACGGGCTTGCAGACCCGGCAGTGAATCGCCCATCTCGCCTTCCAGTTCGGCCTTCGGTGTCAACGCCGCAACCGAATCCACAACCAAAATGGAAACCGCGCCCGAGCGCACCAGCGTGTCGGCAATTTCAAGCGCCTGCTCGCCCGTATCCGGCTGCGAAATCAGCAGTTCATCAATATTGACTCCCAGCTTGCGGGCATAGATCGGATCCAGCGCATGCTCGGCATCCACAAAGGCGCAAATGCCGCCAATCTTTTGCGCTTCGGCGATCGTCTGCAGCGCCAGCGTGGTTTTGCCGGACGATTCCGGCCCATAGATTTCAACAATGCGCCCCTTCGGCAAACCACCAATGCCAAGTGCAATATCCAGCCCCAGCGATCCGGTTGAAATGGCTTCAATCTCGAGAGCCTCGCTGGCCCCCAGCTTCATGATCGAACCCTTGCCGAAAGCCCGCTCGATTTGACTCAATGCTGCTTCCAGGGCCTTGCTTTTGTCTGTCGCCGTCACGTTTTCAACCACCCGCAGATTGGCCTGTGCCATAGTTTCAATCCTTATTCCATTAGCCCGCTTGGGACGCAAATCCCACGAAGTGTTCCGCGGGTGTTTTTCTTATGTTCTATTTTTGTTCAGAGTGCAAGAACAATTTGTGCGTTGTCTTAAGCTATTGAACCAGTGGCGATTCGGTTCAAGCGGCATGCAGAAAAGTGCAACCGGTTTTCTGCGAAAATGCCGCGACAAACCAAAAATGAGAGTGAAATGCCGATGCTATGAAGCGGCATTTCGCTCTAGAAACCACTTTCCCGCAAGGCCACAGATACCACCCGCCCCAAGGCCATGTGGGCCAGACTTTCGGGTTTGGCTTCGACCACAATCCACCCTCTGTGCGCTTGCTGCGGCAAAGTGCCGGTGGCGAAGAATGTCACCGGCAGCATCGCTTGCTCATATTTGGTCCGCCCGGCTGGGTCCTTGCTCGCAGCCACTGGTCCACCGTTGAATGAAGCGAGGTAGATGGCTTCCAACCCTTCGCCGCCCGGAGTTCCAACGCTGACGACCCGCAAATGCATCGCCTCCCGCGCCCCGTCATCCGAAACAAACACTGCCGCATTGTGCTCCGCCAACCGCATGGCACTGCGTTCATTGGCAAGCCCAATCACGCTGACACCGGCTTCACCAGCCAAATAAAAAAGCGGATCAGCCCCCGAAACCCAACGCTCCGCCGCAAGTCCGGGCATCACATCGCTGATCCGGCCATTGAACGGAGCGGTGATGGTCAACCGTTGCCGCCGCAAAGTGAGCCCCGCCAACGTCTCCTCAAGCTCACGCTTTTCCTGCTGCAGAATAATGGAAAGCGATCGTTCCCGGACATCAGCGGCAACGCGCGCCAACCGGCTGGCAACGATCTCCTGGCGCAACAGGGCAATGCGGACTTCCTGTTCCAGCGCAGGTGAATGAAGCACCGCCAGAACGTCACCCTTCATCACGATTGAACCGTCCTTGACGAAAACCTGTTTCACTTCTGCGGATTCCGCCGCGTGTAGCCGTGTTTCAAGTGCCGGAATCAAAACTCCTGGCAACCCTACGTGCCGGTCAAGCGGCAGGAAGCACAGGCCCACAAAAATGATAACGGTGATGAAATTGAGTTTCGCCCGCAACGGTCGGAACAGCCTGCCCACACCATCCTTGATCCACGCCTTGATCTCACGCCAAACCGGCAAGACAATGAAGAAGATGACTTCAACCAGCGCCAGCGGCAATCCCAGTGCCTTTGGAAGCATGGTGTAAACCAGATAGGCAATACCGAGGAACAGTGTCAGGCGGTACATCATAGTACCCCAGGCAAAGCCAATCAGGAACCGCTGCAAACCCCGCCGCAACATTTCCGGCGGTGCATCACCAAGACCGAACAGCAGTTCCTTCAGTTTCCAGTTTGCAAGTGCAAATGCGCGCGGCCCGATGTTGTAAAGTGCAAGGCAATCACCGAGCATGTGATAACCATCAAAACGCATGAAAGGCGAAAGGTTGATCAACAGGCTGGTAATCCAAGCTGTTGACGAAACGAAAAACGCGATGTTGCGCCAACCGCCGTCAGGCAGAAAGGCCCACAACAACAGGGACAAAATGGCAATGACAAGTTCCGCCCCCACGCCAGCACCGGCAATGGCAAAGCGGGCCCAGCGGTTTTTCAACCGCGAAGCATCAGAAACCTCAGTATACAGCATGGGAGCAAGCAACATGAACGCCACACCCATGGTCGGAACCGTTACGCCATGGGCCCGCGCCACCAGCCCGTGCCCAAGTTCGTGGAAAACCTTTAGCACCATGAGCGTGATGCCAAACATGATGGCACCATCAAGCGACCACGCATTGATAAAACTGTTGAGGTAGCGATCCCACTGCTGCACCGCAAAATAGGACCCAAAAATGAATGCGACAGCCAAAACGGTGAGAACGGGCCAACTCACCATTCGTCGTGCCAGCGGCAGCAATGCATCAATCAATCGGGTCGGATCAAAGAGCGGAACGCGAAAGAACAGGTAATTGTGCAGGAGTTTTGCTAACACGGATTTTTCCGAACGTTGCCGTTCTTCAATCAAGGCGCTCACCCCACCTGCAGGAACGACGAGCAATCGGTTATTACTGAGGAACTGCGCTACTTGCGCAATGTCAGCGGCAGCCACTCCAGTATCTGTAGCCAAAGTACCGGCAGGTCCGGCGCGCCAGTGCCGCAAAAGCGGCAACACCGATGCCGGCAACCGGAAGAACTTGTGTCGCAAGGGATCATGAATAACATATCCCGCCAATCCACTGGCATCATAGCCAGTCTCGGACAAGCCCAGATCCTGGCGCAACGCAGAAACGCTCGCAGCAGCTGCCATGGCTAAAGGCCAAGGGACTGGCGCACAGCGGCAATGGGCCGACGCAGCAAATAGAAGCCCAAGCTCACCTGGTCACCCGAAATTTGTGCCGTCCCCCGCAATCCAACACGCGGCGGCGTTCCGTCGTCGCGATGCGGCTTTGCCATCACCCGGTAAGCCAGTTGCCCGTCAGGCAGCGGACTGGCGTGATAGCTGAGTTCGGAAATGACCGCATCCCGTGGCCGCAAGGGATCTGCATCCAAAAACAACCGCACGGTGTTGCCCTGCTGCAAGGCAATTGAGTCACGCACACCCAAATCTACCCGGTAGACAACCTGCAACGGGTCGGCAATTTCCATCACTTTTTCGCCTGTGCGCACGGGCTTTCCAAGCCAGTCTGTCACCGACGAAAAAATCAGCATGCCATTCTTGCGCGCCCGCACTTTCACGCGTTTCAGCAGGGAATCCGCGTACGCAAGCTCTGCATTCGCAACATCAAGTTCCTTGGCCGATACAGCAACCGACCGCTTCATGTCTTCGTCGGTAAACGCCCCATTCTGTGCAGTGGCCAAACGTGCAGCCGAAACCTGAACCTTTTGCGCCGCGATGTCAGCCTCAGCTTGCAAAACCGTCGCGTCAAACCGGTAAAGGATTTGCCCCGCGACAACCGGGCTGTTCGGCAGTGCATCGATTTGGGCAATCACTCCGTCAATGGGCGCTGTGACAACATGCGGCGCAAGCGGCACAACTTCAAATGGCGCAAGTACTGTCAGTTTGACTGGAACAAGCATCAACGCTGCTGCCGACAGCAAAAGTGCCACCACAAATGGGCGCGGCAATGCAAACGTGCGAATGAGCGAGGGCGGCGACAAAGCCCGCACCGCATGCGCATAGGTTTGTCCGCACCGATCGGCAATCGCCAGTTCACTTGCCTCCCAGGGCAAAGGCCGCGACAACAAAAGCCCGCCAAACACCTTTTTCTGTTGGTCAAGAAATGGCACCCATGCGCCATTGCAGTTGGGATACCCGTGGTCCGCCTTGAGGTCCGTCAAGTCCAACGCATGGGTTTTTTGCGTTTGGCCGACCTGAGCAGCTTTTTTTACAAGTGCCCGCACCAGCGGCGCTTGGGCATCAACAGTGGCAACACTTGAAGCACTTTCCAGCCGCGCCTTGCCATTGCGGTTAAAGGCAATGAAGAAAGCGTTTTCAAAGCCAATCAGGTCACGTGGCGCATTGACGGCGTGAACGGCGACGGCAGATCGCGTGGGCAAGTTACGGATTTCACCCTCAAGGGCAACCAGCCGTTCCAACTTGCCTGGAGTCTTTGCCGCATTGTCCTTGCGCGGAAATGGTATGGTGTTGGCAACAACGGGAGTTGAAAGGGCCGGATGCGCAGGTTTGGGGGCGTTCATGAATTTGAACAACCTTCTTGGGGAGAGAGTCTGCGCATCCGGCTTTCAACTGCCAGGCAAAGTGAAGTGTGCTGTTCCACTCATGCCCGGCAGAACTGCGACGTCGTTGTCAATCAGCGTGCCGTATATTTTCAGGGTCTGGCTCACCGGGTCGACCGTCGCACCCAGTCGCACAATTTCACCCGGTGTAACGCTGGCGGTCTCATCGATCCTGTAAGAAAACACCTGCCCTGTTTTCAGCCAGCGCAGCCAAGTGGACGGAGCAAGAATTTCAACCTCCATCCGCCCGGTGTCCACAATGCGGATAAGGGGTTGGTTTGCCGCGGGACTCTCGTGCTCCTGAGCAATGCGTTGCACCATGCGACCATCAAACGGGGCGCGATATTCGCACGAACCTGTGCGGGCCTGCACGGCCAGTGCCTCAGCCCGTGCCTTTTCGGCCTGCGCCTGTGAAACCTTGACTTCATTCGCCCCAATGGCACCACGCGCCAAAAGCTTCCTGTTGTTGCCATAAACCAGGTCTTGCGCCCGCGCGTTGGCTTGCGCAGCGGCAAGTTCGGCGGCGAAACGTTTGCAATCAAATGCAATCAGCACATCGCCCGCCGCAAAGTCCTGGCCATCAAGAACCGGCAGGGAAATTATCCGCGCCGTATAGTCCACGGAGATCGTGGCTTCGGCGAGTGATTTGATAATGCCACGCGTGCTGATATCTTCAGCATGCGCCGCGACCGGGGCACAAAAAGCCAGCACGATGCCAAACAGCGAGCGTCTCATGTCAAGTCCCCGATCTGTCGCCACGTTCAACCCAGGTTGTGCGCAAGGCACGCGCCAGTGATTTGACATCTTCCGCCCCGGTCACTCCTTCGCTGTAGGGGTCGATACCCACTGAAGCATAGACATTGGCAAAAGCATTTTGCAGGTCAGCATGGGCGATGTCGTATTTCACGGCTGCCACTAGCGTGTTCATTTCCTCACGGATCAACGCCTGTTCGCTTGCTGCATCCACGGCGGCGGATGACCGCACTTGATTCAGGATTTTGCGTTGCACAGCATGATAGTCTGCGGCGTCCTTGAGGATTTCGCTGTTCTGCGCGAAGCGGGCCCGCGCTGCATGCACTTGCGTGAACACCGCCATGGTAAGTGTCAGCGATTGTTCCCGCGTCAAATCCTTGCGCGCCTGGTTTTCCTTCTGGATGGCAGGCAACTGGAACACGCGCAGCACATTCCAACTGGCCTTCGCCCCCCACGACATCCAGTTCGAATTGACAAGCAGGTCGTTGGAGTCAAGGTTTGCACCGCCAAAGAGCTGGATGCCCGGCAAAAGCTGCAACAAGGCGATGTTGGTTTCCTTGGCGGTAATGCGTTCCTTGAGGAATGCCTCACGCAATTCAGGCCTGTTGCGCATTGCAAGTTCGACCAACTCATCGCCTGACTTGCCCAGCCGCAAATGCGCACTGGAGCGGTCAGGCACCACCAGCTTGAAGGTTGATCCTGGGGGCACATTCATCAACGCCGCCAGTTGGATCTTGGCAGTTTTCAGTTCCAGTTCAAGCTGGTGAATTTGTTTGCGGATATCCACCAGTTCGCGTTGATATGTGAGCGCCGTCAAAGGAGCGAGTGAACCATCACGCGCCAAAGACCGCGAGTTCGCAAGGGTTGCATCAACGCGGCTCTCCAGGGATTGCAAACCACTCAACAACCGCTCCGCACTGGCGGCCCGCCAGTAGGAAGTACGCACATCCTCGATGATCTTGTTCACTGTTTTGCGGCGGCGTTCGGTGGCAATCAGCGCCTCGTCACCGGCTTGTTTGGCGCGCACATAGGACAAGCCAAAATCCAGGATGTTCCACGATGCCGTGATATCAGCGTTGAACGTTTCAGCTTCCGACGAGGAAGATGCATCTTTGGATTTGTTGCCGGTCGTCAGTGACCGCGAGTAGCTGCCGGACGCTGGATCACGTCCCGCATATCCGGACTGCGCCACAACTTGCGGCAACAGGGCGGCGGATTTGACGTCCAGGACCCGCGCCGCCAACGCCTCGTTCATCATTTCGACCCTGAAATCCAGATTGTACTTCAAGGCCCGCGCCATGGCCTCGTAAAGCCCGATTGGTCCGCTGATGGCGTCCTGATCCGCAATCACTTGCTCGGCATTCAAGCCGACAAAAGCCTCTAACGCGTCATCCGTGATGGCGTCCGGCTTGACACTGCATCCTGCCAGCAACGTTGCCGCCAGAGCCGAAACATAAAAATAATTCTTCATGGAGCCCGCCATACTTTAAGTTGCTAATTTCAATTTACTTAATCATAGATTGTATTACAAGACAAGACTCACCGCCTGGTTGTCAGAATTTAACCTGACAAAGCGCGCCAAAGTGCTTCTGTATCTCTCTGTTTTTGTTGTTCAAATATTGCCGCTGAGTGAGCCAACCCCAATCTTGGCGAGGAGTTGGCTCCCGTTTGGTCCTCCATCATTCCCCGGCCCTGAACCACTTCGCCTGATTGGGGATGAATACTGACAGACCAAGTCAACACCCGGCCATCGTCAGTGCGTGCCTTGATTTCAAGATCGATCCAGCGGTTATCGGGAGTCTGGTTGATCACAAGATCAGCCTGCCCTGTGGTTGCAACAAAGTCTGGCAACCCGCCACCATTTGGAGCGGTGATGGCGAGGATTTCTGCTCCTCCAGCCATGCGGTCAATGCCAACATGAACCGACCCCTTGTGAATGAGGGTACGCACGGCAAAAAATTGCTCTTCGCCCAAGGCCAACCCAAGCGCCATTGCATCTCCGCCGTAGGGATGAACTTTCAGCGGATCAAAGATATCGTTCATCCAGCTGGATTTGAGTCCCTGCCTGCCCAACCAGTCGACGATGCGCGAAATGGCATTTGTGCCATCACCAAGGTCAGGTGAAGAGTTCAATCCAGACAAGCCGCCAGCCGCAGGAGAGATAGCAAGTTCGACATCGGGCAATGGCGGAAATTCATAGGGTGGCAAAACTGGGTCTGGTGGAGGTGGATCAACAACACCAGTTGGAATTTTGTCAACGGCATAGGTAAACGTCACGCTGATGGTGCCGCCCTTGCCGTCATCGGCGGTGATGATGACGCTGTAGGGGCCACCATCAGCGGCACCTTCATCAATTTCGCCCGAAATCACACCGGTAACCGGATCAATCGACAGACCGGATGGCAAACCTGTGGCAGTGAAGGTGAGTGGATCCCCGTCGGGATCGGTGAATGCGTCACTTACATCAATTTCGACATCATCACCTTCGAGGTTCAGACGATCCGGCAACTCGGCGGCCACAGGCGCATCATTGGTACCCGTGATCGTGAGAGTGAGTGTCGCAGTGTCAAAACCGCCATTGCCATCGGACACAGTGTATGTGACTTGCTGGGTCACCACTTTGCCTGTCGGCAGTGCATTGGCGTTGTCGTTGGGTGTGAATGAGTACGTTCCATCGGCGTTCAAAACGAGTGTGCCGTAGGGTAGTCCAATGGGCTCACCAACGTTTCCGCCACTGACTTCGCTGATGGTGAGTGGATCGCCATCTGGGTCATCATCATTGGACAACACGTTGCCTTTGGCAGGTGTGTCCTCGTTGATGGCACCCGTGTCATTCGCCGCAACGGGCGGAGGATTGGAGATGCTATAGGTAATGGTTGTTGTTGTGGTGCCGCCGATGCTATCGGAAATTGTCACCGTGACGGGATAGACGCCATCACCATCCGGGCCACCTTGCGATGCGCCAGAGGTCAGCGTGCCGCTAATGATACCCGTCTCCGAATTGATGGACAAACCAGGAGGCAGACCTGTTGCCAAAAAGGTGAGAGTGTTGCCTTCAGGATCGACAACATACTGCGACACATCAATGGGAGATGGCGTGGCGCTGTCATTTGTTGTGACGTCGGGAATGATGTTGTCCGGGTCTGGTGCTTCAATCGGGTTGGCTGGCGTGCCTGGGTTTGCCGGGTCGATGATCACCGGCGGATCGTTGGCTGGTGTGATTGCCAGCCTCAAGGTTCCGGTGTCAGTGCCGCCTTCACCATCAGAAACAGTGTACGTCGCAACAGGCACCGGGCCAACATAGTTTGGCAATGGCGAGAAGTTGTAGCTGCCATCCGGGTTGATGGTAAGTGTGCCGACTCCGGGAATGACCGCTGGGGATCCAGCTGCAACCGTGCCAACTCCTGGTACAGCATAAGATGTGATCGTGAGTGGATCGCTGTCTGGGTCATTGTCATTGGCAAGCAAGCCGCTGGCAGTTGGAACAGTGAGCGGCGTGTCTTCCACAACTGTGCCAACATCATCAACAGCGGCCGGGGGAGGGTTGCCGATGGTGTAAGTAATTGTCGTGGTCGCCACGCCGCCGTTGCCATCATCGATGGTTATGGTGACAGGATAAATGCCGTCGTCGTTGGGCCCGCCTTGCGATGCATCATGCGTCAACGTGCCAGTGATCAAGCCCGTGTCGGGATCAATTGACAATCCTGGCGGCAATCCAGCGGCGCCGTAAGTCAGGTCATCGCCTTCCGGATCGACGACATAGTCCGACACGTCAATGGGTGCCGGAGTGAGGCTGTCATTGGTAACAACATCCGGGATGATGTTGTCTGGATCGGCTGCCTCAATCGGATTGAGAGGGGTTCCCGGATTCAGCGGATCGATGATCACCGGTGGATCGTTGACAGGCGAGATGCTCAAGGCCAGCGTGGCCGTATCAGTGCCACCCTCGCCGTCAGACACCGTGTAAGTGACTGCCGGAATTGACCCAGCATAGTTGGGCAATGGTACAAACTCGTAACTGCCGTCTGGATTGATGGTGAGTGTGCCGACGTTCGGAATGACCGCAGGCGAACCTGCCGCCACCGTGCCAACGCCGGGGACGTTGAATTCGGTAATGGTGAGCGCATCGCCATCCGGATCGCTGTCATTGGCGAGCAGGCCCGTCGCCGCCGGAACCGTTAGCGTGGTGTCTTCGATCACGTTGCCGGTGTCGTTGGTTGCTTCGGGTGTTGGGTTTTCTACGGTCCAGACAAAAGTCTGGCTGGTCGTTGCTCCTGATGGATCGATAGCAGTGACTGTGACTGCGTAAGGACCCGTAACCGACGCCGAATTGTCAATGGTGCCGGAGATGATGCCAGTGACCGGATCAATAAAAAGGCCCGGCGGCAAGTCGATTGCCGAGAACGCCAGCGCGTCGCCATCCGGATCGGAGAAGTTGCCGGAGACATCAAACGCAATGATTTCGGCGTCATCATCCGATTGCGGTGCAATCGGTGTGGAGACTGGTGCGTCGTTGATACCTGTCACCGTGACTGTCACCGTTGCCGTGTCGGTGCCGCCCTCGCCATCGCTGATCTGGTAGGTGATGGTGGTGGTGGCTGTAACACCCACAGGAAGATTGTTGAAATCACTGCCCGGATCAAAGGTTAAGGTACCATCCGGATTGACCGTGAAGGTGCCACCCGTTGAACCAGCCACAGGCTGGCCGACATTGGCGGGCTGGCCGTTGACTTCCGATACCGTAATGGTGTCGCCATCCGGGTCGCTGTCCATGCCGCTGCCATTATCGGCGAAGAGATCACCAGACACGGGATTGTCCTCATCAGAGGCAACCGCATCGTCCTGCGCCACAGGCGGCGGGTTGTCGATGGTCCACGTAAACGTCTGGCTGGTTGTCGCACCGGACGGATCGGTGGCGGTGATGGTGACCGAGTATGGTCCCGTAACCGATGCGGAGTTGTCGATGGTGCCGGAGATGATGCCGGTGACCGGATCAATGACGAGTCCGGTCGGCAGATTGGTGGCCGAAAACGCCAGCACATCCGTTGCATCAGGATCGGAGAAATTCCCCGATAAATCCAGCGTCACCGGATCGGCATCATCGTTTGACTGTGGTGCAATCGGTGTCGAGACCGGCGAATCGTTGGTTCCGGTCACAGTGACAGTAACTGTTGCCGTATCCGTGCCGCCATTGCCGTCGGAGATGGTGTAGGTGACGGTGGTAGTGCGGTCTTCGCCCACGGCGAGATCGTCAAAGTCCGTTCCCGGATTGAAGGTGAGTGTGCCGTCAGGATTGATCGTGAAATCACCACCATTGCTGCCGGCAACGGGCTGGCCAACATCACCCGCAACCCCGTTCACTTCCGAAACGCTGATCGTGTCACCATCGATATCGCTGTCAACGCCATTGCCGTTGTCGGCAAAGACGCTGGTGGTGAGTGGTGCGTTCTCCGTCGTCGTCAGGTCATCATCCTGCGCCACAGGCAGATCGTTGACCGGCGTGATACTCAAGGCAAGCGTTGCGGTATCTGTTCCGCCTTCACCGTCAGAGACCGTGTAAGTGACAACCGGAATTGGCCCAACATAATCTGTCTCCGGCACGAATTCGTAGCTGCCATCCGGGTTGATGGTGAGTGTGCCGATGTTCGGAATGACTGCGGTCGAACCCGCCGCCACAGTGTCGACGCCAGGGACGTTGAATGCGGTAATGGTGAGCGCATCGCCATCCGGGTCGCTGTCATTGGCAAGAAGACCAGTCACTGCCAGAACTGTCAGTGTTGTATCTTCGATCACGGTGCCCGTGTCGTTCGTTGCTTCCGGTGGTGGGTTGCCGATGGTGTATGTGACAGTCGTGGTGGCGGTGCCGCCATTGCCATCGATGATGGTGATGGTGACCGGATAAATTCCGTCACTGTTGGGGCCGCCCTGCGAGGCATCTGCTGTCAGCGTACCGTTGATGATGCCCGTCGCTGGGTCCAAGGTCAGGCCAAGAGGAAGGCCCGTCGCCGAATAGGTCAAGGTATCGCCTTCCGGATCGACGACGTAGTCAGACACATCAATGGATGGTGGTGTGAGGCTGTCGGACGTCGTGACATCCGGAATGATGTTGAGTGGATCAGGCGCTTCGATGGGATTGAGCGGTGTGCCCGGGTTGAGTGGATCAATGATCACGGGCGCGTCATTCACCGGCGTGACGGTGAGTTGAAGCGTGGCGGTATCCGTGCCGCCTTCACCATCCGAAACTGTGTAAGTCACCAGAGGAACGGGACCGGCATAGTTTGGTGTTGGCGTAAAATCGTAGCTGCCATCTGGATTGATGGTGAGCGTGCCAACACCGGGGATCAATGCTGGCGAACCTGCTGCAATCGTACCGACGCCGGGAACCGTGAAATCCGTGATGGTCAACGCATCGCCATCAGGATCGCTGTCATTGGCGAGCAGGCCTGTGGCGGCAGGAACATTGAGTGGTGTGTCCTCAACGACAGTGCCTGTGTCATCGACGGCGACGGGCGGCGGGTTGCCAGCGGTGTATGTGACTGTTGTCGTTGCCGTACCGCCATTGCCGTCGTCAATGGTAACAGTGACGAGATAGATTCCATCGTTGTTCGGTCCGCCCTGGGAAGCATCTGGCGTGAGTGTACCCGATATGATGCCAGTGACCGGATCAAGCACCAGTCCGGGGGGCAGTCCGGTCGCGGCATAGCTCAGTGTGTCGTTCTCAGGATCAGCAACATAGGCTGAAACATCAATCGGCGTCGGCGTCAGGCTGTCCGACGTTGTGACATCAGGAATAATGTTGAGAGGGTCAGGCGCTTCAATCGGATTGAGCGGAGTGCCGGGATTGAGTGGATCGATTATGACAGGTGGATCGTTGACGGGAACAATCGTGCCATTCACCGTTCCGGTATCTGTATCGCCGTTGCCGTCAGCGACAACATAGTCAAATGTCACAGGGCCGTTGTAGTTTGCAGCCGGCGTAAAGGTAACAACGCCTGTCGCCGACACTTTCACCGTGCCATTGGTCACCGGAATGGTCTGCGCCGTGCCAGGAGTCAGCGCAACACCGGCAATCGATTGGACTGTCAGTGTGTCACCGTCAGCGTCGGTGTCACCGGCGAGCAGATCAATCGGCAACGAAACCGTGTCTTCATTTGTCGTGAACGCGTCATCATCTGCAATGGGTGGATCGTTGACGGCAGTCACGTTGATTGTTGCAACCGCATTCGGCGAAACATTGCCAGCTCCATCCGTGACGCTGAATGTCAGGGTGCGATTGCCAATGGTCGGATTGTCCGACGTGTGATTGTAGGTGATGCCGCGGATCAACAGGTCAAGATCAGCCTGATCCATGGTGCCGCCACCTGACTTCTGCACCGCAAATCCAGCACCCGCTGTGTAGGCGATCTGGAAAGTGGTGCCGCCAACCGTGACGAGTTGCGTCAGGCTTGCTGCAAGCGGAAAATTCACACCAGCGATAGTGATGATCTCGGCCACCCCGTCAACGATCCCGCTAAGCGAAATGTCGAGTGCCGTGAGATCCTGGTCTGCCCTGTCATTGACGTCTGCCGTCAATGCAGCAACGGCAACCGGAGCGCCATTCTCGGTGTAGATAACAGTGTTGTTGCGGTCTGTATCGGTATCAGTTGCAACTGAGTTGAGGTCAATCAATGGAATTTTGTCAACTTCACGGTATGCGACTTCGCCAGTGCCGCCCACTTCATTGGCAAGTGCAACGGTTGGATCATTTACAACACCATCTGGGTCGCCATATGATGCTCCAACCCCGTCACCGATCCCATCTCCGTTGAGGTCACTCCCGGGAGTCAATCCACTCTCGACGATATCGAGCTTCCCGTCATTGTCACTGTCGGTATCGAGATAGTCGTTGGTCGCATCTCCGTCAGTATTTTCGGGTGCGGCAAACGTGGCACCAAACCCGGCATTGGTGTCAAATATGTCAATGACGCCATCACCATCGCTGTCATCGTTCGTGACATCACCGTCGTTGGCAACATATCCCGCAGTGGGGCGTACTTCGACAGTGTCGGCAATTCCGTCATTGTCGGAGTCGAGATCGACATAGTTGTCTACACCATCGCCATCACTGTCAATTGGCGCAACCCCTGCCCCGCCATTTGCGGCAACAGGAATGCCGGATGCGTTTGAAGCACCGTCGTGGACACCGTCATTGTTGCTGTCAACCGAAGCTGTGTCCTGCCCCGACTCTGTCAGGTCGGATATGCCGTCATTGTCTGAATCAAGATCAAGCGAGTTGGTAACCCCGTCGCCGTCACTGTCACGCATTTGCGCTTCAGCAACATAGAGACGGAAATTGTCGTGGTCGGTTGGCACGGCACCTGGGAGACCGGAATTGAAAGTCGTCAGTTGCCGGTTCACCGTGATGCTGGTGTAAGCCGATCCTTCCGGCGGCCGCACGAAAAACGGCACTGTGTCATTGTTGAAATCATAAAAGGCAAGATTGTTGGGATCAATCAGGAGACCGCCAGGCGTGGCCGTGACGGATTCAATTCCGACTGAATAGGAGAACCCCGTTGTCCCTGTCGAAACAAATCCGGGTGAGGGATAAACCACGGTCCAGCCCGTAAAGTCCGTTTCCGGTGTGCCGTCGGACTTGGTGGCGGTTATTTTGATCTGCGAGTCATAACTGCCAGGAACGTCAGGATAGACACCACCCAGACCCAGCAGCGCATTGCCGTCAGCAAATCCCTTGTCCGTTGTGGTATAGTCGAACGTCATTTCATGTTCGATGGTGCCGATGGCATTGGTGTCCGTGCGGAACGCCAATGTGCTGGCTTGGCCAATCAGGCCACCAGGGAAAGCTGAAACAAAGTTGGGGTCTTGGGAGAAATCCACAATTTCAACGCCTGATCCAGGGTTGGGATAGCCTGGTTCAGAGATGTAACTGCCCGGTGTGTAACTCTGTGCGACATTGATGGTCACTGTGCCGCCCGATGGATAATTCACAAATCCTGTGGTGGCGTTGTCAACCCAGGTGCTGAAATCCGCCATGTCAAGGCCGAGACTGTCTTCAACCGTGTCAAGCACGCCGTCATTGTCATCATCAAGATCTTCGCCGTTGGACAATCCGTCGCCATCCGTGTCCCGCGCCAAGGTGATCATGGCGGTATCAGTCAATCCTTCTGGATCAGAAATGATGTACGTGAACATTTCCGTCGGGTTCACCCCCTGCCCTAGCGTCACATTCAGCGTGCCATTCGGCAAGAGTTCAACAATGGTCCCCGATGCGAGCGTTACTGGCGTTCCCACGACCAACGCAATGGGAGTGCCAGGATTGGCAGGATCAATGAGACCCGTGACGCGGATAGGTCCGCCTTCAGTGTCGCTGTCGTTTTGCAAAGGCACAACGTCTACCGGGGTTCCCGCTGCTGCCGTAATCGGACCGTCATTGACCGCAACCGGCGCGTCATTCACGGAGGTGATCGCAAGTGTCAGTGTGGACGTGTCCGTCCCGCCTTGTCCGTCTGACACCGTGTAGGTGATCACAGGGATCGGGCCTGTGTAGTTCGGCGCTGGCGTGAACGTGTAGCCACCGTTCGCGTTGACAGTGAGTGATCCCACGCCCGGAATGGTGAATGGAGTTCCCACGACAGGCGTGCCTGCAACGCCTGCCACCGTGAACGCGGAGACCGTCAGCGGATTGCCATCTACATCAGTCGCATTGGCGAGTAGCCCCGTTGCCGCCGGAACAACAAGGGGCGTGTCTTCGGTAACTGTGTTTGTTTCGTCACTATCCAAGGGAGCGTCGTTGACCGCAGTCATGGACAATGCCAGCGTGGATGTGTCCGTGCCACCCGCACCATCTGAAACGGTGTAAGTGATGACTGGAATTGCCCCGGTGTAGTTGGCCGCTGGGGCAAACGAGTAGCTGCCATTGCCATTGATGGTAATCGTGCCGACACCGGGAATGACAACCGGAGTACCCACAACTTGCGTGCCTGCGACACCGCCAATGGTGTATCCTGAAATCGTAAGAGCGTTGCCTTCGACATCTGTGGCATTGTTCAAAAGATCACCCACCCCGCCATCGACAACAGTCAGCGTGGTGTCTTCGGTGACAGTGTTCGTCTCATCCGCGTCAACGGGCGCATCATTGACCGCTGTGATCGACAACGTGAGCGTGGATGTGTCCGTCCCTCCTACGCCATCGGAAACGGTATAAGTCATAACCGGAATTGCGCCGGTATAGTTTGCCACTGGAGCAAAACTGTAGCTGCCATTGGCATTGATGGTGATGGTGCCAACGCCAGATATCACAACGGGAGATCCCACGGCTTGTGTGCCCGCAATACCCGCAATCGTATAGCCCGAGATCGACAGCGCATTGCCGTCAACATCTGTTGCATTGTTGAGAAGATCACCAGCAGCGCCATCCGCCACCGTCAGCGTCGTGTCTTCCAATACGGTATTGGTCTCATTGCCATCAACAGGCGCATCGTTCACTGCTGTGATGGACAGTGTCAGTGTGGAAGTGTCCGTGCCGCCAGCTCCGTCCGAAACTGTGTAGGTGAAGACTGGAATCGCACCGGTGTAGTTGGCAGCAGGTGCAAAGCTGTAACTGCCATTTGCGTTGATCACAATCGTGCCAACGCCGGCAATGACGACAGGTGCCCCCACTGCTTGCGTGCCTGCGACACCGGAAATGGTGTAACCTGAAATCGTCAATGCGTTACCTTCAACATCGGTTGCGTTGTTCAACAGATCGCCCGCCGCGCCATCAGCAACCGTCAGCGTCGTGTCTTCCACCACCGTATTGGTTTCGTCGCCATCAACCGGCGCGTCGTTGACCGCTGTCATGGACAATGTGAGCGTAGACGTGTCCGTTCCCCCAACTCCATCTGAAACAGTGTAGGTAAAGACCGGAATTGCGCCCGTGTAGTTGGCCGCTGGAGCAAAACTGTAGCTGCCATTTGCATTGATGGTGATGGTGCCAACGCCTGAAATGGCAACGGGCGTCCCCACGGCTTGTGTACCGGCAACACCTGCAATGGTGTACCCGGTGATCGAAAGTGTATTGCCTTCAACATCGGTTGCGTTGTTCAACAGATCGCCCGCTGCGCCATCGGCAACAGTCAGCGTTGTGTCTTCGGTAGCGGTGTTGGTCTCATTGCCGTCAACGGGCGCGTCATTCACCGCAGTCATCGACAAGGTCAAAGTGGATGTATCTGTTCCGCCTGCGCCATCCGACACTGTGTAGGTAAAGGCAGGAATCGCACCTGTGTAGTTGGCAGCCGGCGCAAACGAATAACTGCCATTGGCGTTGATTGTGATGTTGCCAACACCCGAGATTGGGACTGGCGTCCCCACAGCTTGTGTACCAGCTACACCCGCAATGGTGTAGCCAGTGATCGTGAGTGGATTGCCTTCAACGTCGGTCGCGTTGTTCAACAGATCGCCTGCAGCACCATCAGCCACAGTCAGCGTCGTGTCTTCCGTGACAGTGTTGGTCTCATTGCCATCGACCGGCGCGTCATTGACAGCCGTGACCGTGATGCTGGCGGTTGCAGTGTCAGTTCCGCCATTGGCGTCCGCAATCGTGTAATTGAAGGGCTGCCCGCCGACATAGTTGGCATTTGGCAGGAATGTGAAGGCACCTGTTGTTGCGTTCGTGATGGTGAACGTGCCGTTCGTCAGCGCGATTGGCGAACCGACAGTAAACGCGGCACCATTGACTTGCGTGATGGTCATGGTGTCAGCGTTTGCGTCAACATCCACCCCGGAACCATTGTTGGCATAGAGGTTGCCCGTCAGCGTCGTGTCTTCAGCCACGGTGAAGGCGTCATTGTTGGCATTGGGTGGTGGATCAACCGTGACGCCGATTTCGATACCATCAGCGCCCGCACCTTCAACGCCAATTCCAGTGACAACAAAAGTCAAAGTCGTAAATGTGCCATTGACGCGGATGGAACCCGCAGCAGTGCTGTTCAGGGCATTGGTTGAGGCTTCGCCGGAAACACCCGTCGTTGCCATCACCACGTTCGGCGTGCGCTGGAACGTCGTCGACGTCACGTCCAGATGCGCAACACCCGACAGCTTGGTCAGCGTGGCCCCTGGTGTGGTGATCTGCCAGCTGGAAGAGTTGGAGATTGAATTTTCATCGCCGGTGACCGCCGTGTTTGGATCATACGTGCCGTTGCCGCCAAGCCGGTCAATGTTGATGACGGGATTGGTCACAGCCGTCGAGAACGTGATGGTCACCGTCATCGGCGCGTCATCCACGCCAGCCTGGGGCTGGGGAACACCAGTTGCCGCTTCTGGCGTGGTATCCCAGGTGTAGGTGAAGCCCAGCGATGGATAGCTGTCGGCACTGTTAACGAAGAAGGAAGCAGGCGTGGTGGTTGGATTGAGTGTCTGTGCACCTGACAGGGCGGTAACCGAACCACCTGCGGTCGGCGTGAAAGCAATGGTTGTGGTAACTCCCGCCGTCACGTTTGTCGCTGTGGTTCCTGCAACCGTCCAGTTGCCCGTGTTGTTCAGAGACAGCGAATGTCCCCAGCCTTCGACGTTGAGCGACCCGGTCTCGATTGTGCCGACAGACTCTTCCAACACCCAATCGCCGCCAAGATCGGCAGCCCCCGTCAAATCGTCCGATGCCGCCACATCAGCACCCGTAGCGCTTGCAAGTGCCGCTACAGCACTCTGGCCACGCGATCCCGCCGCAAAGTCGCAGCCGTACAAGAGGATGTCGGCACTATCGGACAACGCAGAACGGATCACCGCCAGTTCATCCGCGTGACGTCCCGCCATTGAAGCTTCCGTCAGTTTAGTTGAGCCAAGGTCGAGAGTGCCGGAACGGCCATGAGATATGATATGAATGGCATCTATTCCCGTCCGGCCTTGCAGAACGTCGGCGATTTGCCCGACGCCATCACTGCCTGCTTCAAGAACATGAACTTCAACATCCGGCCCGAAACCGGCAATGATCACATCAATGTCTTCAACACCACTATCGACAAAGACAATCTCAACCTCGTCCAGTGCAGCCGCAACTTCTTCGTCAGACACCTGCAATGCCGCCAGCAAATCGTCCGTTGCGCTTTCAACTTCTGGGGAAATGTCAGATACGTCATCGACAACATGCAAGGCCGTTTCAATTCCTGCCGCGTCGAACATGACCCGTGGTTCAAGTGCAAAATAGCCGTGTGCCATTGCAGCGCTGGCTGGTGGAGCCATGGGAACGGTGCTCGACCAGGCCATGGCCGAATTCAACAAACGATTGGTAAGCTTGCCCATCCAACATCATTCCCGCAAAAGATGTATTACTTGATTTCAGCAACCTATGCCTGATTCTTTAACAGATCAATAATAGAAATTGCGGCAATGACAATGCAAACTCTTAAGTTGTATTGAGTGGGATGACAAAGCGCAGCCAAGTTCGAAGCCAAGCCTATGAAATCATAAAGTTATTTTTTGCCCCTTCAGGCAGGGAGTCGAGTTGCTAACCAATTGTTCAAAACGAGCGGCACTCAACCACCCATCACTTCCTTAACCTTTTCGATCAACTGCTTCAGTGAAAACGGCTTCTGCAAAAACGCGAAATCATCAGGATTCTCAAGGTTGCGTTCAAACGCATCTTCGGCATAACCCGACATGAACAACACCTTCGTCATCACACCGCGCTTGCGCAATTCAGCCAGCATGGAAGGACCGTCGAGTTCAGGCATCACGACATCGGAAAGAATGAGCTCAAACCCGGCATCATCATGCTCAATGACTTCCAAGGCAATTTCGCCGGAATTCGCTTCAAGCACCGAGTATCCCCGCGATGTCAGGGCACGAACGGCAAATGCCCGCACGGAGTCTTCGTCTTCCACCACTAGAATGCGGCCTTTGCCGGTAAAATCAGCAGGCAACGCCACAACATCATCTCGCGTCACCGGGGCTGCTTTTGAAACTGGCGGGTAATGGCGCGGCAGATAGATCCGGAACACGGTACCTTGTCCCGTCACACTGTCACAGAAAATGTATCCGCCTGTTTGCTTGATGATGCCATAGACCATCGACAGGCCCAGTCCCGTACCCTTGCCAACATCCTTGGTCGAGAAAAACGGTTCCCAGATTTTTTCGACAATATCCTTTGGAATTCCGGTTCCCGTGTCCTCAATCTCGCACAGGACATACTCGCCTTGCGGAATGACATGCGGCGCTTGCAAGGACTGCGCTGCGGAAACATTTGCTGTGCGCACTGACAACTTGCCGCCTTGTGCCATGGCATCACGCGCATTCACGGCCAAGTTGATGATGACTTGTTCAAACTGGTGAATGTCGACGAGCACGAGACCAAGATCGCGGCCATGCACGATGGACAATTCGACTTTCTCGCCCAAAACCCGCCCCAGCAAGTTTCCAAGATCTCCCATCGCCTCAGTCAACGAGTGAACCTTGGGCTGCAAGGTCTGCTTGCGCGAAAACGCCAGCAACTGCCGCACCAGATTGGCTGCCCGATTGGCATTTTGCTTGATGTTCATCACATCCGCGAATGAAGGATCGGTAGGGCGCATCTTGCTCAGCAGGAGGTCCGCAAAACCGATAATGGGTGTGAGAACATTGTTGAAGTCATGTGCGATGCCGCTGGCCAGTTGCCCAACGGCCTGCATCTTTTGGCTTTGCGCCAATTGCACTTCCAGCGATTTGCTTTCGGTTCGGTCCAACGCAAACACCGTCATTCGGTTGCCCTGCCCTGGCAATCGGACAAAACTCAAATGCACATTTCGCGCCGGGTTGCCTTCAAGCGAAACATCCGCCTCACGCAAATCGCCAACGCTCGCAGCGGCAGCGCTCAACGCCGTCTGTAGCACCGCCTGGTCAGCTTTCCGTACTGCAGAAAGAACCGAAGTACCCTGCTTGAAGAACTCGGAAAGAGACAGGAAAGTGGCATTGGCACGTCTGATTTCGCCTTTGAGGTCAACCTCAGCGATGCCGAAAGGAGCTGCCGAAGTGAACTCCTGCAACACCTCCGAGGCATCGGACTTGACACCGTCTGCGACCCTGCGCAGCACCATGCTGCGCGACGGTTGCGCCTTCCCGTCACTGTCAAAATCCACACGGTGCATGATTTCAACCGGCAGCGCCACTTCGGCCTTGTCGCGTATGGAAACCAGAAACCGGTGAGTTTCAGATGAACCTGCTGCACCGGTAATCGCGGTGAGCTGGCGTTCCACATCACCGCCCACCAGCTCCTTGAGTTCGATCTTGCTCCCTTGCACATCTGCCAGATCATAACCCAGCCAATGCGATAATGTGGCGTTGATGTAATCCACTTTGCCGTTGGGCAAAGTCGAAAAAAATCCGGCTGGTGCATTGTCCAGGTAAGAAATAATGAATTGCAGGCGCGCGAAAGCCTCTTCCTGGTGCACGCGGTCCTTGCTGATGTCGTCAAGCCGCCACATCACATGCCCTTCGCGTCCCGCAAGAGCCAACGGAGCAACGCTCAAACGCAGCCAGCGTGGCTCGTCCTGTGCCGCACCCGGAACACGCGAGCCGATGCCAATGCGGATATCGCGGTGCAACACGCCACCGTTCTGGGCTGCTTGCGCCAATTGGTAAATGGGGCCAACGAATTCCGGCTGCCCGGCATACAGGACATCAAAGCCGATCAGTCGAGACGCACCCGCCCTCGTTGCCAGCTCCGTGTAGGCGGCGTTGGCATACACAGCCCGCCCCTGCCCATCCATCACCACAAATGCCGTCCCCGTGGCATCGGCAACGGCGTCATGGAATTTCTGCTCCGTTCCAAGCCAGGTTGGGGCAAAGAAACCCGCCACCAACCCCAGCAGGAAAACCAACCCCACCAATGCCAGCAGTGCACCGGGGATCAGCAGGTAGGGTGTGAGATCAAAACGCAAGGCGTAGGCAGCAACAGCAATGGTCAGGATTGCGATGCTGCCAAACACCGCAACCGCAACCGTGCGCGATGCCCCTGTGGAAAAAAATGAAATGCCGGCACCGGGCAGGGCCGGAAGTTTGGAAACCATGATTGCAACCCCGAATCATCAGGATCATAGAGCAAGTTGGCTTGCGGTGCTGGGCAAACAAGAAGTCTGGCTCACGCTTCCCGCTCCTCGGGAAACCTGCCATTGACGCCGCCTGCTTTAGACGTTTAGCTGATCTTGAGTTGCCTCGTTGCGGGCACAAGTGGAGATATCTGATGGACCGACTTGCCCCGTACATGAACATGATCGTGACAACACTGGTCGTACTTGGCCTTGTGATCGCCGCATTGCTCCTCTTCCGCGCATTGAACAGCCGGGTGCGGGGGCGCAAAGGTGCCCGCCTCGGCATCAGCGAATATCATGAAATCGACAAGACGCGCCGGCTGGTTTTGGTTCGTCGCGACGATACCGAGCATTTGATCTTGGTCGGCGGCCCGCAGGATGTCGTTATTGAATCCGGAATCGATTCACCCTTGATGGTGGCACAACAGCAAACCGGTGGAATTCCACCCTACCCGGGCTTCCAGAATTCTCCCCCTCAATCCGGCAACATCCAGCCCCTGCCCATGCGCCCCGCTCCCCGCCCCGCCATTTTTGGCGAACGCCGTTCACCTTTGCGCAGCGTCGAACCCAACATGGGTATGACCCGCAACGAGCCGGAAGAGCGATAGCAAGCGCCCGCCGCACTCAGTGCAGAATTTGCTCAAGGAACAACTTGGTCCTCGGGCTTTTGGGATTTGAAAAGAATTCTTTCGGTGCGTTCATCTCGACGATTTGCCCCTGGTCCATGAAAATCACCCGGTCGGCCACCTGCCGCGCAAATCCCATCTCATGAGTAACAACAAGCATCGTCATGCCCTCTTCCGCGAGGTCGATCATGACCTCAAGCACTTCCTTGATCATTTCGGGATCAAGCGCCGAAGTGGGCTCATCAAACAGCATGATCTTTGGATTCATGCACAGCGATCTTGCAATGGCCACGCGCTGTTGCTGACCGCCTGAGAGCTGGCCTGGATACTTCGCGGCTTGTTCGGGAATCTTGACCCGGGTCAGAAATTTCATCGCCACGGCCTCGGCCTCTGACTTCGGCATCTTGCGCACCCAGATGGGAGCAAGGGTGCAGTTCTCAAGAACTGAGAGATGCGGAAACAGGTTGAAGTGCTGGAACACCATGCCAACTTCGCGTCGCACCTCGTCAATGTTTTTGAGATTGTTGGTCAGCGGCACCCCTTCAACAAGAATGTCACCCTGCTGGTGTTCTTCCAGCCGGTTGATGCACCGGATCAATGTCGATTTTCCCGATCCCGAAGGGCCACAAATGACGATGCGTTCGCCGCGCGCGACATCGAGGTTGATGTCGCGCAGCACATGGAATTGCCCATACCACTTGTTCATGCTGCGGATGTGAATGGCGAAATCACTCATCTTTTGTGACCTGTGTTGAGGCGGCGTTCGGTGTAGATGGAATAGCGCGACATTGAAAAACAGAAGACCCAGTAGATCAGTGCCAGCACAAAATAACCGGTGTTGCCTGTCTGCGGCGAGGCCCATTTCGCGTCATTGAAACTCGATTGCACCACGCCCAGCAAATCGAAAATCGATATCGTCGATACCAGTGTCGTATCCTTGAACAACCCGATGAACGTGTTGACGATGCCGGGGATGACAATTTTCAGGGCTTGCGGCAACACAATCAGGAACATCGTTTTCCAGTACGAAAGCCCCAGCGCCTTCGACGCTTCAACCTGTCCCTTCGGAATGGCCTGCAATCCGCCCCGCACCACCTCTGCCATATAGGCAGATGAGAACAGGGCAACGCCAATCAAGGCTTTCAACAGATCATCAAAATTGACACCCGGTGGCATGAACAGCGGAAACATGAATTTCGCCATGAACAACACGGTGATCAGCGGCACACCACGCACCACCTCGATGAATCCGGTGCACAGATATCTGACGATGGGCAGGTCCGATTGCCGCCCCAGGGCCAGCAGAATGCCAAGCGGCAGTGAAGCCACAATGCCGATCATCGATACAATCAGCGTCACCAAAAGCCCGCCCCAATTGAGCGTGCCAACGGGAACCAAACCAAACACACCACCCCGTACAAGCACAAACGTCATGATGGGAAAAGCAACCAGCAGGAAAAGCGTGTTCCACAGTTTGTAAGGCGCTGAAGGCATCATCATGGGCACCAGCGCAATCGCCAGCACCGCAAAGCAGATCGTGACGCGCCAGCGTTCGGCGATGGGGTAAAACCCGTAAATCCATTGCCGCACCTTGGCCACCACAAAAGGCCAGCACGCACCGTCGCTTTGCGCCACGCAAGCCTCTCGGTCAGCGCCCGACCACACCGCATTGATCAATGCCCAGGGAATGATGGACCAAAGGATCACCCCAATGAGACTGAGCAACAGCAGCGTCACGATACTGCTCAACACACCCGGAAACAAATTGTGCAGGACCCAGGCAACTGGACCGGTTGTCAGCCGCGGTGGCGTGAGAAGCGGAGCGTCCGCACTGCGAACAAAGGCCGTCGTCATGTCAGCGCTCCACCAGCTTCATGCGGGCGTTGTACCAGTTCATGAACAAGGACGTCAGCAGGCTCAACCCAAGATAAATCACCATCCAGATCAAAACGACTTCAATGGCCCGCCCGGATTGGTTCATCACCGTGCCACCGGCATAGACAAGGTCGGGATAGCCAATTGCGACGGCGAGACTCGAATTTTTGATCAGGTTCAGATACTGGCTGGTGAGCGGCGGAATGATGACGCGCAAAGCCTGCGGGACAACAACAAGCCGCAAGGCATGCCCCGGTCTCAATCCCAAGGCTTGCGAAGCTTCAGTCTGGCCATGGCTCACGGCGAGCACACCAGCCCGCACAATTTCAGCGATGAAAGCCCCGGTATAAATTGAAAGTGCCGTCAGCAATGCCAGAAACTCCGGGTAGATTGTAAATCCACCCTTGAAGTTCTTGATCATGCCGGTGCCCAGCACAGGATAATCAAAAGTCAGTGGCCAACCAGCCAACACCATCCCGGCGACGGGTGCTGCCAGCACCAATGTTGCTCCGATCGCAAAATGCGGAAACTGCTGGCCGGACCGTTCCTGGCGACGCTTGGCCCAGCGCCGCAACAGCAACGCCGCGACCACCGCAATGCCCAACATGATCAGTGCCAGCAGAGCGCCACTTCCAAACTGCGGCGCGGGCAGGAAGACACCCTTGTTGCTGATAAAGATGGAACTGAACCACTGGTACGCCTGCTTCGGTTCCGGCAGCGGCTTGAGCACCAGCGCATACCAAATGAACATCTGCAACAACAACGGAATGTTGCGCACTGTTTCGATGTAAACAGTGGCAACTGACGATACCAGCCAGTTCTTCGACAGCCGCATCACCCCGGCCACAAATCCGACGACGGTGGCAAACACGATGCCAAAAGCGGCGACCAGCAAGGTGTTCAAGAGGCCGGCGATAATCGCTTGCTGGTAGCTGGACGAGGAATTGTACGGGACAAGCGATTGCAGCAAATCAAAACCGGATGTCTGCTTCAGGAAATCAAAACCAAATCCCTTGTTGAGCTTGGCCAGGTTGGCTGAGGTGTTTTGGTAAACGATATAGGTCAACCACGCCAACACCAGCACCAGCAACCCTTGCATGATGCCGGCACGAACTCGCGGATTGCTGAACACGGCGATTGAACTGGCGGTTTGCGGCGCAGGCTCGTCCGTCATCAGGCTTGCCCCCGCGAGCCGAAGTACTGGCACCCCGGCTTTCGCCGGGGTTTCAGGTTGATGTCATGCATTTGAAAATGGTGGAAACGGATTACCGGATGGGTGGCGCGTATTGCAGGCCACCATCTTTCCACAATGCATTCTTGCCGCGCGCAATCTTGAGCGGTGTTGACGTGCCGACATTGCGCTCGAAAATTTCAGCGTAATTGCCCACATGCTTGATGGCCTGTGCCGCCCATTCTTCGGCCAGGCCCAGACCGGTGCCAAAGCCGGCAGCAGTGCCGTCAGCATTCTTGACGCCCAGCAAACGCTGGATTTCAGGATTTGTGGAGGCCATCATCTCGCCCACGTTGGCCGATGTCACGCCCAGTTCTTCTGCGTTGACCAACGCATAGTAGGTCCACTTGGCAACGTTGAACCATTGGTCGTCACCCTGGCGCACAACCGGTCCAAGTGGTTCCTTGGAGATGATCTCGGGCAGAACAACATGATCATCCGGTGTCGCAAACACCAGCCGTTCGGCATAGAGCCCGGACTGGTCGGTGGTGAACACGTCACAGCGGCCATCCTGGTAGGCTTTCAGGACTTCCTCGTTCTTTTCAAACGCAACAACCTTGTATTCCATGTTGTTGGCTTTGAAATAGTCAGCCAGGTTGAGTTCCGTGGTCGTGCCGGTTTGTGTGCACACGTTGGCACCGGCAAGCTGTGTTGCCGATTTTACATCAGGGAACTTTGATTTGCTCACCATGAAACCTTGGCCATCGTAGTACATCACACCTGCAAATTTCAGCCCCAGCGACGTGTCACGTGTCATGGTCCACGTCGTGTTGCGCGAAAGAATGTCGATTGCACCCGATTGCAAGGCGGTAAACCGTTCCTTGGCTGACAATGGCACATAGGTGACCTTCGATGGATCGTTGAAAATCGCGGCTGCCATGGCTTTGCAGAAATCCACATCCATGCCCGTCCAATTGTTCTGGTCGTCGGCAACCGAGAAGCCTTTCAGGCCCTGGCTGACGCCGCACGTGATCTGTCCCTTGGCCTTTACGTCATCCAGCGTTGCGGCGGACGCCATTGTCGCTGACAGCGCCAATGCCGCAGCTCCCAAAAGATATTTGAATTGTTTCATGAATGTGTCTCCCTCAGACGTTGTCATCAATGCTTCGCTGGTTCACAGCGTTGCACCAAGGGAAGCGCGAATTGCACGCAAGGTCAAGCACCGAACAAAAAACCCCGGCATCGCTGCCGGGTTCTGAAACTTATTCGCTTGTCGGCGTTACTATGTTGCGTTCCGCCATGAACCGGTCAAATTCGTCCTGGTCCTTGGCCTTGCGCAGTTTCGTGACATAATCCGCAAACGCCTTGCGCTCATCATCGAGCTTCCGGCGCTCGGCTTCCAACTTGTCGAGCTGGGCCTTGCGATAGTCATCAAAGGCCGCATTGCCGGTGGCTGAGTGGCGCGGTGAATGCCGCTCCCATGCCTTGTTCTCCCATGCCTTGCTGAAACCAAAATCCTCGGTTTTCTGCCAGGCTTTCCAAGGGGCAACATTTTCGCTGGCACCAGGCCACATTTCACCTTTGATCAGCTTTACGCCCAAGGCCAGCAAACCAAGCGGCCAGAACACAATGAAGCCACCCACCATGGTGGCAATTTCAGTGCCGGACCACTTCTTCTTCATCTGCCCGCCGCAACGGTGTGCATGGGTCTGATCAGCAGTCGCAGTGTGTGCATCGGTCATCGCCGCAATCCTCCAGTGTTGAACCCCCGGTAGATGGGCACCCACCCGGCGATTTCAAGGGTTTTCTGGGGTTTTCTGGATTTGGATGTTGGCAGCAGTCGGGCTCATCTGCCAGAATTCACGCCTTTTTGGCCCGCAGGATCGAATCCATGACCATCTGTTCGGCTTCGTCCACATCACCCCAGCCCACCACCTTGACCCACTTCCCGCCTTCCAGATCCTTGTAGTGCGCAAAGAAATGCTCGATCTGCTGCAAGGTAATGCCCGGCATGTCTGTGTAATTGAAGATGTGTTCATAGCGGCGGGTCAGCTTGGGCACCGGCACGGCAATGATCTTCTCATCGCCACCCGCTTCGTCCTGCATTTTCAAAACACCCACCGGCCGAACCGCCATGATGGCTCCCGGAATGACGCCGCGCTGGTTTGCCACCAGCACATCGATGGGATCACCATCATCTGAAAGCGTGTGCGGAATGAAACCGTAATTTCCGGGGTACCGCATCGGCGTATAGAGAAACCGGTCCACCACCAAGGCACCCGAGGCCTTGTCCATCTCATACTTGATGGGTTCGCCCCCCACCGGAACTTCCACCACCACATTCACTTCTTTGGGTGGATCCTTGCCGATGGAAACTTTGTCGAGGTTCATGGGCCTGCGTTTCCCGCCTGTTGCCTGCACCCAGACACAGAATGGTGGGCGCAGTAGGACTCGAACCTACGACCCGCTGATTAAGAGTCAGCTGCTCTACCACCTGAGCTATGCGCCCATTCTGTGCAGGAATTGGCCGCGCTCTTAAGCGAGCCACCTGCCCTTGTCTACTGCTGTTTTCCCATCGCCCGCCGGATGCCATCAGCCAGCAAGGCAGCACTTTGCGCCCCCGAAACACCAAAGCGCTGCGCCATGACAAATGTTGGCACCCCGCTGACCCCCATCGATTGCGCCTGCTGGACCTCGGCAAAAACCTCCAGCTTGTCACGGTCGCTTGCCAGATCGGTTTTCACGCGCTTTCGGTTCATGCCGTTGGCATCGGCCACATCCACCAATGTCGCGGTGTCACCGATATCCAGTCCGGCATGCCAATAGGCCATGAACAGCGCTTCAACGACCACCTGTTGCCGGCCAGCCTCGCCAGCCCACCGGATGACGCGGTGGGCGTTCAAAGTGTTGGGCGTGCGCGTGATCTTGTCAAAAGCATAAGGCACACCGTCCGCCAGGCCCGCCGCGACCAGCGGATCATGGATGGTTTTCAACCGCTCCGCGCCAAACTTCTTGAGCATATAGTCCCGCCGGTCGAGGCCTTCCGCCGGGATCGACGCATCCAGAAAAAACGGCCGCCACCGCACGGTCACGTCAGCTTCCGGCACCAGCGCAATCGCGGCATCAAGCCGCCGCTTGCCCAGAAAACACCACGGGCAAATCACATCTGAAATGACGTCGATGACGAGGGGCTGTGTGTTCATGATCCTAGAATAACGCAAGGCCAACGAAAATCCAGAGCTGCGCTACCGCACCAGCGCAACAACACCATCAATGATGAACTGTACGGCAAGCGCGGCAAGGATAATGCCAAGCAACCGGGTGATCACTGCCCGGCCCGTTATCCCCATCGTTTTCGAGATGCGGTTCGCCGCAAGAAAACTCACATAGCAAGAGAGCATTACCAACCCGGTCACCCCGAACAATCCGAGCAGGAAATCTGTGCGCCCCTCGGCCCGCCCCGCCAGCAGGATCATGGCCGTAATGGCACCGGGCCCCGCGATCAACGGAATGGCCAGCGGAAACGCCGCGATGTTTTTGACATGGTCAAGGGAAATGGCCGTTTCGGCGGTGGATTGCAGCCTTTGGCTGCGCCGGTCAAACACCATTTCGGCGGCCGACGACAACAACAACAACCCGCCGGCAATCCGGAATGCCGACAACGAGATACCCAAAAGTGCGAGCAGCTTGGCACCGCCAAGACCCGCCGCCACCAAAATGCAAAACGCGATGACCGATCCCCTCAACGCCACTTCGCGCCGCTCCTTGACAGCAAGATTGGTGGTCAGCCCGAGGAATAGCGCACTGAGAAACAACGGGTCGGCAACCACCAGCAAGGTTGCCAACGCCGACGTGAGATAATCAATCATCAGTCAAAGGGTGCTACATCGCACCCGACACCACTCCCGCGGGCACCATGTAGTGCTCGCCAGCCGCACCCGTAGGCGTGATCTTAAGATCATAGGATCCGTCGCTTCCCACTTTTGTGGTCACCGCACCATCCTTGGACGTGGCAACTGCGCCAAACACGCCGAACATCCGCCGTGTGCCATCCGGCCAGCTGACCTGCAACCGCGCCCCGGGCCCGACCCGCAGCACGCCGTAATCACAGTCCACGACAGGCGAACCATTGTTGCGTTCGCATTTCAGTTTGCCCATGGCAAACGCCGGAGGTGCCTTTGGCGCCATCGCCACTGCGGCGGCTTCCTTCAGAAATTTGCCGAAGGCATAACCTTTGATACCCGCGTCCGTTTCCACTTGGCACCAGCGGCTTTCGCCTTCGCCGTTGCACCCCATGTTCTTGAGCTTCGCCCCTTGGGCAGCCCTTGCAAGTACCGTGGCTTTCAGTGAACTATTATCCCGGATGTTGAGATGGCTGCTGTCTTGCATGATGGCAACCTCATAAAAATCCGGCCCGCCATCCTGGGCCAATGCCGATGTCCCCGCCAACAGCCCCGCTGCCAACGCCGTCAAAATCAAAACCGGTTGCCGCATAATATCCGCCTTCCCCTTGTGATGGCTCCACTCTAGCCCAAAGCCGGGCAGACGTGAAGGGTGCCTTCGCCTGGTGCGGCGGTTACCCCTCACGCCCCCTCATCCACCATCCCGACCACGATCAACACGTTGTAGTCCAGCTTCGAGCAGCCCTTCGCGTGAGGCATTGCGGCACCGGGGGCCACGGGGAATTGTTCCGGCGCCATGTTGCCCGGCGTGCACACCGCCCCCGCAGACTCCGGACGGTACCGCCCGGCGCGGCAGCCCAGATGCGTGACGCTGATCAGCGTTGCACCATCACCCAACTCCCACGCCATGTGCCCAGCGGAATCTTTTTCGCGCACCGTGAGAAGGGCTGAAGTGAATTTTCCGTTGGTCACCAGATAGCGGCCCGGTGGCAGGGGAAAGTCCGGCTTCTCCATGATCCGCCCATACTCCTCCACCCACCAGTCGCTTTTGTCGAACACCCACCCCGCCGGTGCCACACCCTTGGACAGAAATTCCGAAGACCGCGAAAGCCGCACCCCGCGCGGGCCGGGATCCAAAACCCACAGTCCCCAGGTCTCAGCATTGTCACCCCGCGTGGCGGCGGGATCACCAAGGGCGGCGATGTATTGCGTGTCGATCGGCTTGATCTTGAGTTCGGCAGACGCCGGCGCAATGATGCAGCAGGCGAAGAGGACAACAGCAACGGCGCGTTGGAACATGGGTCGGACTCCCAATTGGGGTCTTGCAAGCTGCGCTCGAATGACAGAAGGGTCAAGCATCAGGAGGTATTGGCAAGGGCTGTGCGCCGTGCCGCCAAAACGCCATCGGCATATCGATGACACTCATCCAGGACGAGGTCGATGTCGAACATCGGCACCTTGCGAAAACCCGGTGGCCGCCCGGGCCGCAATGGTGACGTGAAGGTTGATTGCTGTCCATTCGCCCGCCGCACCCGCCACGCCGCCAACCGCCGGGCTTGCTTCGGAAGATCAGCAAGCGCTGCACTGAACGCCTGCAACCGGAAACACATGCGGCGGGCACTGATCTGCTTTTCAGGTTCGGGGTCGCGTGAAGGCTCAAGGGGCTTGACGGCGAAGGGCACGAAGGGCGGATCGGCTGCAATGAACGACACACGTGGACTGACCTTCGCATAAGTGACATGTGGTTGGCCAAAAGTCGAAAGCCGCATGCGCGGATCGAAAAGCTGGAACGCCAACCGCTGCAATCCCAACTGCTGTAGTCGAAGTCGCTGTGATCGACGCACGCTCACCGCACGCACCTTGCTGATGGGCAGCGACTTCTTCCCAACCATGGCCACCATCACATCACGCGCCGCAACAACGATCAACCGCCTGAGTGCTGCCTCCGCCGGCCGCAATACCCGCATGACAGTGGCATGAACCGCCCGTGGCACCCGCACCGCACCCACCCCGCCATAAGCCGCCAGCAACCCAACAAGCTGCGCCACAACAACCGTCAGCGCCCGCGCGTTCCGCACCACCGCATCCTGCCAAATCTGCTCAGACGAATAGAACATAAAGTGAACTTAACCGCAATCGTGGAGTGTGTCAACAGGTTGTTTCTTGTTTGTTCACACACAATCCCCGCGATGAACCCAACGCCACTTTTGCCGCATTGCAAGTTGATGCGCACCACTTGTTATCTCCGCGAAGACCCAGCTTTACCGTCGATAGGTTGCGAAGCAAATGGAAGGAGGTGCCCGATGGCCGGATGAAAGCATTGCATCGAGATAATGATCGAGTCCCTAATCTCGCGACAGAACCGCTCGATCTGGTCAGCGTGAATGTTGGGGGTGGACATTTCAACGGTAGCGAGGAGACATTAAAACTTAAAGAAATCAACAACGCAAAAACTTAGGCGCTGACCAAATTAGAAACTGTTCTCAATGACTTTGGGCCTGAAATAGTTCTGCCAGTTCCTGAACCTGATTTCTTGGATCGGTTCTTTTCCCACTGATGATAGGTCGCCTCATGACTAGCCAACAGGCGATTGACTACAACTTCAAATTCGCGAATAGTCATCTTCTTATTTTTTGCTTTTTTCATCTGATTCACCCTCCCTTCATCTTCTGAAGTCACAGTTAACGGGAAGTAACTTTTTGGCAACAGTTATTCCAAATATATCGCATCCAGAACTGTTTTTTGGCTTTGTTGCAGCAATCGGCGTTGACCTGCAACCCACGATTCAGTCATTCAAGAATTATCTCGAACATCAAGACTATCACGTTGTTTCAATCAAGGTAACAGACGTCTATCGCTTACTTCAAGACGTTATCCCACCAAAACCGCCTCTTGTCCACAGTCCTGTGAAAGATCGATACAGAACGCACATTTCATACGGCAACAGGCTCCGATCTCATTTCAAAGATGATTCCGCACTCGCAGCCTTCTCAATTGGTCAAATTATTCGGCAGCGATCAAAGAAAATGAAGCTCGCCAAAAAAGCAAAAGCAAACGATCAGTCATTCAACCAGGTTGCCTATCTCATACATCAGTTCAAGCGCAAAGAAGAAATCGACCTGCTACGGTCCGTCTATGGCAGACTGTTTTTTCAAGTATCTGTCTACTCTCGAAGAGGTGCGCGAGTAGATTATTTGGCACGAAAGTTTGCGGAGGGCCGCAACTCAACTGACACCAATACATTTCGCGCTGACGCGGAATCGCTCGTCCAACAAGATGAGAACGAGACGGCCGTTTCACATGGGCAGAGAGTTGGAAAAGTTTTCCATGACGCGGACTTCATCGTAAATTCTGATATCATAGAACCAAGTGTAGAAAAACAAGTCCGCCGATTTGGTGAATTGGTGTTCAACAGCAACAGCATTTCACCAACAAAATTCGAATATGGAATGTTTCTGGCAAAGGCTGCTGCCTTGCGCACTCTTGACCTCTCTCGACAAGTGGGAGCTGCAATTTTTTCGCCAAGTGCAGAGATAATCAGTCTTGGTTCAAATGAAGTTCCCAAAGCTTTTGGAGGAACATACTGGTCCGACGATCATTTTGATGACCGCGAATGGGTCCGTGGTTATGATTCCAATGATAAACGAAAGCGAGAGATATTGCTGGAAGTTTTTTCAACGACCAACAGTGGCGAAAATCAAGAAAAGTGGTTGAAGAGAAAAGAGGTGAGTGACTCGCAGTTCATGGACGCTCTTGAGTATGGCCGAATTGTTCACGCTGAGATGTCTGCAATCTCCGATGCGGCGCGAAATGGCCACTCGATAAAGGATAGCGTTTTATACTCGACAACATTCCCCTGTCACATGTGTGCCAAACACATTGTTTCGTCCGGCATTTCAAAAGTTGTTTTCCTAGAACCGTATCCGAAGAGTTTGGCCTCTGAACTCCATTCAGATTCGATTGAAATCGAGGGAACTGACAGAGGCGCATACGCAAAGTTCCCTGCTGTCAGATTTGAGCATTTCTTTGGTGTCACTCCAAGGAGATATCGCGAACTGTTTGAACGTAGTACACGCAAGGACGGCAAGGGAAATTTTCAAAAATACAAGAACAACGAAAACGTCCTTTCATTGAATTAAAATTCCCTTTTTATCACTCACTTGAAAAGACGGTGGTCGAAGGATTTAGAGATTCCACGATAACTGGCGTTCGAAAGTTGGCAAAACGGACGAAAAAAAGCTGAACAAAAAAATTCAGTTGGCAAAGGAGTGATGCCTGAATTCAGTGACAGGAATTCGGTGACAGTGCGCCAAACCCATCACGCCGCCGCCTTGTACCACTTCACCTTGATCCCCTTCGCGGCTTTCCGCGCGCGGGCGATGTCATAGCTGTTCTGCATGCGCATCAGCAGGTCCATCGAAACACCAAACGCCTTCTCGATCCGCAGCGCCATCTCTGGCGAGAGGTCGGCGCGTTCATTGAGCAGCGCAGACAACGCCGCGCGCGTCACGCCAAGCGCTTTAGCCGCAGCGGTGACTGACAACTCCAGCGGCTCCAATACCTCGTGTTTCACGAAACCGCCCAGATGCGGTGGGGACTTCATGCGGATGCCCAAATCTTTTGCCATGGCACTCTCCTAGTGATAATCTTCATAGTTGAGATCAATGATCTCGATCTCGGTCTTGTCGATGCGGAACGTGAGCCGCCAGTTTCTTGCCACGAACAGGCTCCAAGTACCCTTGCGGTTCCCTGTCAACTGATGCGCCTTCCAGTTGGCAATCTGCTTCAACTGACTCTCGTCCGCCATATCCTGCAGAAAGGCGATCATGCGGCGCAGTTTGTCAACCAGATCGGGCTGAATGCCGGAGCGGACATCGTCCTCAACCAGTCGCCGCAAGCCCTTGTGCAGGATATTTCTGATCCGCATGGGACATCCCTAACACAAGACGGCGTATAGTGTCAAGTTACACCTGACACTGCGTTTGGTTTTTTAACTACTCGCCGAACACCCTGTTCACCCCTGACACCACCGCCTTCAAGCTCGCCACCACAATGTTCTTGTCGATGCCCACGCCGAACAGCGTTGTGCCATCCGCCAGCCGCAGTTCCATATAGGCGACCGCCGAAGCATTCGCGCCATGCCCCATGGCG
>JAYVKC010000014.1:0-3746 GCA_043768765.1 Hyphomicrobiales bacterium
AGCAGTGAACAGGACAAAAACGCCCTCCGGCACGTCCATCCTCACCAATCCTTTTTTCAGGCCTATGCTTTGCTTTTCGAATGGATTGTTGCGGTTGGCGTCAAGCAATACAAATGTGGCATTTGCCTTTTTGCCATTCAGTTTTCGTATCAGCGCATTTGCGCCGAAACTGTCACTGATCACAAACTGCTCCTCGCCGGATTCCGGCTGCTGCATGTCAATTGGCAGCATGTAGTTTTCACCATCCAGTGCCACTCCATGTCCGGCATAGCTGATGAACACCACATCACCGGCTTGGACTTGCGCATCCAATTCGTTGATTTTCTTGTTCATTTCGCGCCGACCAAGATTTTCTCCATAGATGACACCAAAGCCAAGCTCTTCCTCCAATGCCACGCGAAGGGAGCGGGAGTCAGCAAGGACCTTGTCCAGTTTTGGTAGGTTGGTGTAGTCGCCGTTCGCAATGACGAGCGCAATTCTTTTCGCCGCAGTTGCATCTTGCGCGGCCAGACACAAGAAAAGGACCAGAGTGATAAGCTTGAAGACCATCGAAATCTCCCAGTTGGGTTTCAGAAAAGACAATACACAATTTCAAGCCGCATTCAACGGTGAAGCGGGTTGGCGCTTTTCATCCTGTTGTCGGTACACTGACGATCTCATGGCCGGGCATGCGTTGGCGATCAGCCTCAGCCTTCGTCAATGGACGGCCTGCCGGATTTCTTCTGGCCCGGTTCTTCGCCCTGCATGGCGCGGCGGAGTTTGCGGATGAGCAAGGCTTTCTGTTTGGGGTCGGCTACCTTCTTCAATTCATCGCCGATATCCAAAACAAGCGATTGCAAGTCATTGTTCCAATCGAGTTTGGCGACGGATGTGGGATCGATGCGGGGTTTGGTGTCGGCTTCGACCACGGCGCATTTCTCGGCTTCGAGATCAAACACATCGTCAAGTCGCGGACGGATGATGCAGTCGTCCGGAACCATGCCGCGCAAGGCTTCAGCCAAAGCATTTTGTGGTTCCTCTTCGCCATGGGTAAGGAAAATTGACTTCGCCACCGGCAAGCGCTCCTTCATCCACTGTACGAGTTCTGGCCCATCCGCATGGCCGGAGTAGTCTTCGATGCGGCGGATGGTGGCGGCAACAGCGACGTCGTCGCCCATGATGGTGACGCTTTTGGCACCACCTTCGAGCAACGACCCAAGCGAGCCTTGCGCCTGGAATCCCACCAGCATCACTGTTGTGGATTTCTGCCACAGGCGATTGCGCAGATGGTGGCGGATGCGACCAGCTTCCGCCATGCCGGACGCGGCGATGACGATGTGAAAGCCCTTGAACAAGTTCAGGGCCTTTGAATCGTCGACGGATTCTGTGCCGCGCACATTGGGCGAGGCGAAGGCCTTGGCGAGGTCTTCGCCATTTTCCAGTTCCTTTGCATGTTTGCGAAAGATGGCGGTGGCCTTGTTGGCCAACGGGCTGTCGATGAAAATGTTAGCCTTGGGGGCCTTGCCGTGGTCCATGAGCCAGACAAGATCAGTCACGACTTCCTGGGTGCGTTCAACGGCGAAAGACGGGATCAGCAAAACGCCGTGGCGGGCAGCGGCATCGTTCACTTCCTTGGCGAGAAGTTCGCGGCGCTTTTCCAAGGTGCGTTCGAAGCGGTCCTTGCCGCCGTAGGTCGATTCGCAGATGACGAAATCCCAGTCCATTGGCGCTTCAGGATCGTGCTCCAGAAGTTTGCCATCGGGTCCGATGTCGCCGGAGAAGAGAATGCGGATGGGTTTCCTGCCTTGGCGTTCCACTTCCACTTCGATGGAGGTTGAACCCAGCAAATGCCCGGCATTCCAATAGCGCATGCGAATGCCCGTGGCGGGTTCAAACCAGGTTTCGTATTGGTGGCTCTCGAAAAGTTCGAGCGCTTTCATGGCGTCTTCGAGAACGTAGATGGGTTCCACTTCCGGCAGGCCGCGCTTGGCGTTGCGTTCGTTGAGCTTCTTCACCTCCATTTCCTGGATGAAACCGGAGTCGGGCAACATGATTGCGCACAGATCTGTGGTACCGGGCGTTGCGAAAATTTTCTGGGAGAAGCCGTGTTTTACCAGTTTGGGAACCAGCCCCGTGTGATCAATGTGGGCGTGAGTGAGAACCAGCGCGGTGATGGATTTTGGATCGTAGGGGAAGGGCCGGTAGTTCAATGATGTTTCGGTTTTGGCACCCTGAAACATGCCGCAGTCGATCAGCACCTTGGCTGTGTCGGTTTCGATCATGTAGTTGGAGCCGGTGACAGTGCGGGCGGCGCCGTGGAAGTGAAGTTTGATGGTCATGCTATTCTTCCTTGGGGATTTGCAAACCGCACCGCACCAACTCATTCCAGGCTTGTTCAGGGGTGTCTGCAAAAGTAAACATGTCGAGGTCCTTGGCGCTTATCAACTTGGCGTCGACAAAGCTCTGAAAGTTAATTGTACGTTTCCAGAACTTTGAATCATAGAGCACCACGGGAAGCGGCTTGGTCATCTTGCCGGTCTGGCGCAGGGTCAGGAGTTCAAAAAGTTCATCCATGGTGCCGAACCCACCGGGAAAAACGACCAGTGCGGCGGCGCGCATGGCGAAGTGCATTTTCCGCATGGCGAAGTAGTGGAAGCGGAAGGTGAGTTCCGGGGTGGAGTAAGAGTTGGGTTCCTGTTCCATGGGCAGGGTAATGTTGAAACCGATGGAAGGGGCGCCAGCATCGTAGGCACCGCGATTGGCGGCTTCCATGATGCCGGGTCCACCGCCGGTCGCGATTACATTGCTAAGCGGCTTGATCTTGTGTTTGGCACCGCCACGGTCACTGCAGATTTCAGCAAATTTTCGGGCACCTTCATACCAGCCATTGGCATCACCCTCCGCTATCCGTGCAGAGCCAAATGCGACAATCGTGGTTTTCACACCCCAGGCGCGCAGGTGCTCCTCAGCTTTCTGGTATTCTAGCTGGAAGCGGATGCCGCGGGTGCTGTCTCCCAGAACGAACTCTTCATCACGGGCGGGCAGGCGATATGCGGCGGCCTGCATTTGGGGCTTGTTTGAGGGGTGGGTGGTCAAGACTCAGTTTCCATTCATGCGTGCAAAATTCAGGCTTAGTCGCATTGACGGGTTGCAATCAAGCTGCGTCTGGGCCACGGTTGCATCAGAGGTGAATGCATGGCCAAGTCGTATTCAGAGCAGTTCCGGATCACATCGGGCAAAGGCTTTGATCTGTCGAAATTCGATACGCGTCAAACATTCGGCTTGAAGGACAAGGACGAGGCCAAGGTACAGACAGCAGAAGATGCAGTTGCGATTGACAGTTTGCAGGATCGGTTGTTCGCTGAGGGCAAGCGGGCGTTGCTCGTGATTTTGCAGGGTATTGATTGTTCCGGCAAAGACGGCACCGTGCGCACGGTGTTCAATACCTGCGGCCCGATTGGGGTTTGCGTGCATCCGTTCAAGGCACCCACAGTCGATGAATTGGCGCATGATTATTTGTGGCGGGCGCACAAGGCGTGTCCGGCGCGGGGTTTTATCCAGATATTCAACCGCTCGCACTACGAGGATGTGCTGGTGGTGAAGGTGCGGAAGTTCGCGGCGGCCGAGGCGATTGAACAGCGTTATGACCAGATCAACGCTTTTGAGAAAATGTTGAGTGAGAACGGCACGCGTGTCCTAAAATTCATGCTGCATATTTCCAAGGATGAACAAGCGGAGCGGTTGAAGGCGCGGGTCGAGGATGCAAC
>JAYVKC010000015.1:0-10598 GCA_043768765.1 Hyphomicrobiales bacterium
AGCAGTGAACAGGACAAAAACGCCCTCCGGCACGTCCATCCTCACCAATCCTTTTTTCAGGCCTATGCTTTGCTTTTCGAATGGATTGTTGCGGTTGGCATCAAGCAATACAAATGTGGCATTAGCCTTTTTGCCATTCAGTTTTCGTATCAGCGCATTTGCGCCGAAACTGTCACTGATCACAAACTGCTCCTCGCCGGATTCCGGCTGCTGCATGTCAACTGGCAGCATGTAGTTTTCACCATCCAGTGCCACGCCATGTCCGGCATAGCTGATGAACACCACATCACCGGCCTGGACTTGCGCATCCAATTCGTTGATTTTCTTGTTCATTTCACGCCGACCGAGATTTTCACCATAGATGACACCAAAGCCAAGCTCTTCCTCCAATGCAACGCGAAGGGAGCGGGAGTCAGCAAGGACCTTGTCCAGTTTTGGCAGGTTGGTGTAGTCGCCATTCGCAATGACGAGCGCAATTCTTTTCGCCGCAGTTGCATCTTGCGCGGCCAGACACAAAAAAAGGACCAGAGTGATAAGCTTGACGACCATCGAAATCTCCCAGTTGGGTTTCAGAAAAGACAATACACAATTTCAAGCCGCATTCAACGGCCAAGCGGATTGGCGCTTTTCATCCTGTTGTCGGTACACTGACGATCTCATGGCCGGGGATGCGTTGGTGATCAGTCTCAGCCTTCGTCAAAGGACGGCCTGCCGGATTTCTTCTGGCCCGGTTCATCACCCTGCATCGCCCGGCGGAGTTTGCGGATGAGTGCTGATTTCTGTTTGGGATCAGCGGCCTTCTTCAGTTCATCACCGATATCGAGCACCAGTGACTGCAGGTCGTTGTTCCAGTCAAGTTTTGCAACTGATGTCGGATCAATGCGCGGCTTGGTGTCGCTTTCCACCACGGCGCATTTTTCCGCTTCAAGATCGAACACATCATCGATGCGCGGGCGGATGATGCAATCGTCCGCAACCAATCCCCGCAGGTTTTCGGCAAGCGCTTTTTGTGGTTCCTCTTCGCCGTGGGTGAGGAAGATGGATTTCGCCACGGGCAGTCGTTCTTTCATCCACTGCACGAGTTCAGGTCCGTCGGCATGGCCTGAGTAGTCTTCGATGCGGCGGATGGCGGCAGCGACGGCCACTTCCTCACCCATGATCTTCACCCGTTTTGCACCTTTCTCCAGCAACGAGCCGAGAGAGCCTTCAGCCTGGAAGCCAACCAACATAACGGTTGTGGACTTCTGCCATAGGCGATTGCGCAGATGGTGGCGGATGCGGCCGGCTTCCGCCATGCCAGAGGCAGCGATCACGATGTGAAACCCTTTGAAGCGGTTCAGGGCCTTGGAATCGTCGACTGATTCCGTGCCACGTACATTGGGTGAGGCGAAGGCCTTGGCGAGGTCTTGGCCGTTTTCCAGTTCTTTCGCGTGCTTGCGGAAAATGGCGGTGGCCTTGTTCGCCAAGGGTGAGTCGATAAATATGTTTGCTTGCGGTACCTGCTTGTGATCCATGAGGTATACGAGGTCAGTCACGACTTCCTGTGTGCGCTCAACGGCAAAGGACGGAATGAGCATGACGCCCTGGCGCGCGGCTGCGTCGTTCACTTCCTTGGCCAGAAGCTCGCGGCGTTTTTCAAGGGAGCGCTCAAATCGGTCTTTGCCGCCATAGGTGGATTCGCATATCACATAGTCCCAATCCTTCGGCGCCTCAGGATCGTGTTGCAACAATTTGCCATCGGGGCCGATGTCGCCAGAAAACAGGATACGCATGGGTTTCTGGCCTGAGCGTTCAATCTCCATCTCGATTGATGCAGACCCCAGCAAATGACCGGCATTCCAGAAGCGGATGCGAATTCCCTTGGCAACAGAAACCCATGTCTCGAAATCATGTGGTTCAAACAATTCCAACGCGCGCATGGCATCGTCGAGCACATAGATCGGTTCAACTTCCGCAAGGCCGCGTTGCACGTTGCGTTCATTGAGTTTTTTGACTTCCATTTCCTGGATAAAACCGGAATCGGGAAGCATGATGGCGCACAAATCCTGCGTGGCACGCGTACTGATGATTTTCTGGTTGAAGCCGTGCTTCACCAGTTTTGGCACGAGGCCCGTGTGGTCAATGTGCGCGTGGGTGAGCACCAATGCCGTGATCGATTTCGGATCGTAGGGAAACGGGCGGTAGTTCAATTCGGTTTCGGTTTTCGGCCCCTGGAACATGCCACAATCGACCAGCACTTTCGCGTTGTCCGTTTCGATCATGTAGTTGGAACCTGTAACAGTTCGGGCCGCTCCGTGGAACTTGAGCTTGATCATCATTCATCCTTTGGAATTTCAAGGCCACAGCGTTGCAACTCATGCCACGTCTGGGCTGGCGTTTCGGCGTGGGAGAAGAGTTTGAAATCATCTTCACTGATCAGTTTTGCGTCGGCAAAACTCTTGAAGTTGATCGTCCTGTTCCAGAATTTTGAATCGTAAAGGATCACGGGCAGGGGCTTCTGCATCTTTCCGGTTTGACGCAAGGTCAAAATCTCAAACAATTCATCCATGGTGCCAAAGCCGCCGGGGAAAACCACGAGTGCCGCGGCGCGCATGGCAAAATGCATCTTGCGCATGGCGAAATAGTGGAAGCGGAAGGTGAGGTCCGGCGTTGAATAGGAATTGGGCTCTTGCTCCAGCGGCAGGGTGATATTGTAGCCGATGGAGGGCGCACCTGCATCATATGCGCCACGGTTTGCCGCTTCCATGATGCCGGGACCGCCGCCCGTGGCAATCACATTGTAGAGCGGCTTGGTTTTGTATTTGGCACCTCCCTCTTCCGAACAGATGCGGGCGAATTCGCGGGCACCATCATACCAGCCATCAGCCGCACCTTCTTTCACGCGCGCCGAGCCGAAGACGACCACGGATGATTGAATTCCCCACTTCCGCAGAAGTTCTTCGGCTTTCTGGTATTCGAGCTGAAACCGGATGCCGCGGGTAGAATCACCCAGGATAAAGTCGGGATCGCGGGATGGCAGGCGGTAAGCTGGAGACAGCATTTGCGGCTTGTTGGAGGGGTGCATCGCAGGTGAATTCCTTGAACTGGACATTAGGGTTAGGCGGTTTGGGCCATTGCAATCAAGGGGCGAATGGGCCACGCTGATCTTGTGTTCAGATTTGGCAGTGGTCGATTATGGCAAAAACGTTTTCCGAAAATTTCCGCATCACCGACGGCAAAGGTTTCGATTTGTCCAAAATCGATACACGGGACACGTGCGGGTTTGACGACAAGGAAAAGGCCAAGGTCCAAACTGAAGAGGACGCCGCCGCCATTGATCAGCTGCAGGACCGCCTGTTTGCAGAGGGCAAGCGGGCGCTGCTTGTGGTGTTGCAAGGCATCGACACCTCCGGCAAGGACGGCACGGTTCGCGGTGTGTTCAACACCAGCGGGCCAATCGGCGTGCATGTGCATCCGTTTAAGGCACCAACCGCAGACGAGTTGGCCCATGATTACCTGTGGCGCATACACCAAGTGTGCCCGGCCAGGGGATACATTGGCATCTTCAACCGTTCGCACTACGAAGATGTTCTGGTGGTCAAGGTCCGCAAGTTCGCACCGGCAGATGTCATTGAGAAACGCTATGAGCAAATCAATGCATTCGAGAAATTGCTGGGCGAAACCGGAACACGCGTGCTGAAATTCATGCTGCATATCTCCAAAGACGAACAGGCCGAGCGCTTGCAGGCCCGCGTGGATGATCCAACCAAGCGCTGGAAGTTCAACCCAGGAGATTTGGATGACCGGCTGCTGTGGGATCAATTCATGGCGGAATACCAGACCATCGTGCGAAAATGCGCGACTGCCCACGCCCCCTGGCACGTCATTCCGGCAGACCGCAAATGGGTGCGCAATGCGGTGATCGGGCGGATAGTGCGCGAGACACTGGAAGAAATGAACCCGCAGTATCCCGCACCCAAAGACTGGGATCCCGCGACAGTCAAGATCGTTTGATGCTCCCCAACAGGATGTTCAGAACATCCTTGGTGGTTTCACCCGCCTCAACCTTTGGCCCGAGCAAGGCAGCAACCTGCGAGGAAAAATCGGCATAGTGCTGCGTCACGGCCCAAATGGCGAAGATGTAATGGTAAGGATCAACAGTCCGGATTTTTCCCGCAGCGGCCCAGGTTGAAATGACATCAGCCTTGCGGTCCACCATGTCCTTCAATGGTCCGTGGAGAAAGGTGCTGATGTGCGGTGCGCCGTGGAGAATTTCGTTGGCGAAAAGCCGCGACGCCGCCGGGTTCGCGAATGACATGTCCAACTTGGCGGTGATGTAGCGTGTAAGCTCCGCCATTGGATCAGCGTCAACATCCAGGGCCTGAAGCGGAGCAAGCCAGTCTTTCAGTGTCCGCTCTAGTACCGCCACATAGATGTCCTCTTTGCGCCGGAAATAATATAGCAGGTTGGGCTTGGACATGCCGCACTTGACGGCTATCTGGTCGACCGTGGCACCCTTGAATCCGGCAGCTGAAAACACGTCCAAGGCTGCATCCAGAATGGCGGCTTCATTCTGGTGCTGGATGCGGGTCTTTGGCCTTTCTTGTAAAAGGGCTTTGGGCATTACCAATCCTGTTCATTCTTGATCAAATGGTCAAGAACAGTTAGCCTTGCCATCAACCACACAATAAAGCACGGAGGCCACTCTGTCAGGGCCTGTAATTTCCACCAAGGATTTGAGCCTCACTTTCCAGACTGGAGACGGTCCGGTGTTTGCGTTGTCAAAGGTTGATCTGCGTGTGGATGACGGGGATTTTGTGTCGTTCATCGGACCATCGGGATGCGGCAAAACCACATTGCTGCGCGTGATTGCCGATCTGGAGCAGGCCACAGAAGGTTCCATCTCGGTCAATGGCATGACACCACAAGAGGCACGCCTGGCCCGCGCCTATGGCTATGTCTTTCAGGCACCTGGTTTGTTCCCATGGCGTTCAGTCGAGCGCAACGTGGCACTGCCGCTTGAAATCATGGGCCTTGATGATGTGGCGGGTCGCGTCACGCGAAACCTGGAACTGGTCAATCTCGCCGGCTTCGAGAAAAAATTTCCCTGGCAGTTGTCGGGCGGCATGCAACAGCGTGTTTCCATCGCCCGCGCACTGGCGTTTGATCCCAAACTCTTGCTGATGGATGAGCCGTTCGGTGCGCTGGATGAGATAGTGCGCGACAAACTGAATGCGCAATTGCTGGAGTTGTGGAACCGCACCAAAAAGACCGTGGTGTTTGTCACCCATTCCATTCCTGAAGCGGTGTTTCTGTCAACCAAGATCGTGGTGATGAGCCCCCGCCCCGGCCGGATCATCGATGTGATTGAGACAAATTTTCCGCGCGGCCGGACGCTTGACATGCGCGAGACCCCGGCGTTTCTGAAAGTGGCGCAGCGCGTGCGCGAAGGCCTGAGGGCGGGACACAGCTATGAAGATTAATGCCGAATTGCGCAACGCCCGGACCCAGGACATGGCGGCTTGTGCCGCGATCCTGAATGACTGGATTGACGAAACCGAATGGATGCCGCGGGTGCACTCCCATGCCGACGTGGTGCAGCACTACAAGAATGTGGTTGCGGCGGAACGCAACGTGGTGGTGGTTGTTGCGGCCAATGAAATTGTCGGGATGATGGCGGTTGCGCCAGATGATTTTATAACCGCGTTATACGTGAAGCGTTCCTATCGCAGGCAAGGCGTTGGGCGGTTTCTGCTGGAGCGTGCAAAGCGGGATGCAGGCGCATCGCTCCGGTTATGGACGTTTCAGAAAAACACTTCAGCACTTGCATTTTACGCGCACGAGGGATTTGTCGAGGTCAACCACACAGACGGCGACAATGAAGAAAATCTGCCCGACACGATGCTGGAGTGGCTGGCATGAAAGGCAATGTGCAGTCATCCCAAGCCATTCCTGTGATGGCAATCTGCCTTGCCTTGTTGGTCCTCTGGTACGTCGCATGCATTCCGATGAATGCCGTGGTGGCGCAGTCGAAAATCGAAGCAGCTGGCGGCGGGCTGGCGGCAACCGTGCTGGAATCTCTGAACCACACGCGACCCGTATTGCCGTCGCCGCATCAAATCATCGGGGAGTTGTGGACCACGGTATTCACCATTGCGCCGTGGAAACCGAAGGCGCTGCTGTATCACTGTTGGATCACGCTGTCCTCCACCTTGCTGGGGTTTGCCTTGGGCGTGATGCTGGGCGTGGCGCTTGCAATTGCCATTGTGCATTCGAGGCTGTTGTCGAAGGCCCTCATGCCGTGGATCATTGCATCGCAAACGGTTCCCATCCTCGCCATTGCGCCGATGATCATCGTGGTTCTTGGCGCTGTTGGATTGACAGGGCTTTTGCCAAAGGCGCTGATCTCCATGTATCTCTGCTTTTTTCCGGTGACCATCGGCATGGTGAAAGGGCTCACATCACCAGACGTCATTCACCGTGATTTGATGCGGACCTACAATGCTTCGCGGAGCGACACTTTGTGGAAACTCCGGTTTCCTGCGGCAGTACCCTATCTCTTCACGTCGCTGAAAGTGGCGATAGCGATTGCGCTCACTGGTGCAATTGTGGGCGAGTTGCCAACGGGTGCGGTGGCGGGAATTGGCGCCCGGCTGTTGGTGGGATCCTACAACGGCCTTACATTGATGATCTGGGGCGCGTTGGTTGCCGCTTCGGTCATGGCAGCAGTGCTTGTCTGGGCCGTTGGTTTCGCGGAACGCAAAACGCTCGCCCGCATGGGAGTGAATCCCGCATGATGGTCCTGCGCCCATTGGTTTCGCCGGTGCTCCTCGGCGTTGCTGCGCTGATCGCGTGGGAAATGGCGTGCCGGGGGATTCCCATTTCTCCCATCCTGCTGCCGCCGCCTTCAGTGATCGGTGTCAAGATTGCAGGCGAGATCGCCACACTTGGATATGATTTTCTGAAAACGGTGGTCCAGGCCGTCGTTCCGGGCTGGTTGATCGGTTGTGCGGCGGGCTTGGTTGTTGCCCTGTTGTGTGACCGCTACAGCTTTCTCAAACGCGGGTTCTTGCCCATAGGCAATTTTTTCTCAGTGCTTCCTCTGGTGGGGGTCGCCCCCATCATGGTCATGTGGTTCGGCACAGGCGTTGCACCCAACATTGCTGTCGTCGTAATCATGACGTTCTTTCCCATGCTGGTGAATGCCATCGCCGGGCTCGAGGCATCATCACATATGGAGCGGGATCTGATGCGGTCTTATGGCGCGTCATGGTGGCAGGCGCTCACGGCTTTGCGGCTACCCGCCGCCATGCCGTTCATTTTCAATGCGCTCAAGATCAACTCGACTCTGGCGATGATTGGCGCGATTGTAGCCGAGTTTTTCGGTACGCGGATCGCAGGCATGGGGTTTCGTATGCAGACGGGATTTGGCAGTATGAGCCTTGATCTGGTGTGGGCGGAAATAGCACTTGCTGCGGTCACGGGTTCACTGTTTTACGGGCTTCTCGTTCTGACGGAACGGGCGGTCACATTCTGGCATCCATCTTACAGGACGTAGGATTTGGAATAACAAGGAGGACTAAAATGAAAAAACTTCTACTTTCTGCCGTAGCCGCTGGTGCGCTGCTGGTGACATCGGTTTCGGCCATGGCTGAAAACGTCACACTGCAATTGAAATGGGTGACGCAAGCCCAGTTCGCCGGATACATGGTGGCGCAGGCCAAGGGTTTCTACAAGGAAGCGGGCCTTGAAGTGACGATCAAGCCAGGTGGACCAGACATCAATCCGCAGCAGGTGCTTGCTGGCGGCGGCGCGGATGTTGTCATCGACTGGATGCCCTCGGCATTGGCCACACGCGAGAAGGGTTCGGCGGTTGTCAACATCGCTCAGCCTTTCAAAAAATCCGGCATGATGCTGACGTGTCGCGCCGAAACCGGAATCAAGGCACCGGCAGATTTCAAGGGCAAGAAGTTGGGCGTGTGGTTCTTCGGCAATGAATATCCGTTTCTGTCGTGGATGAGCCAACTTGGGCTTGGTACGGCCGGTGGTGCTGATGGTGTTGAAGTCATCAAGCAGGGTTTCAACGTTGATCCACTGATCCAGAAGCAGGCGGATTGCGTGTCGACCATGACCTACAATGAATATTGGCAGGTCATCGATGCCGGCATTCCGGCTGATCAACTCGTGACCTTCAAATATGAAGACATGGGTGTGGCGACACTGGAAGACGGCCTCTACGTGCTTGAAGACAAGCTCAAGGATGCGGCGTTTGTTGCCACCATGGCGAAGTTCGTCAAAGCCTCGATGAAGGGCTGGGACTATGCGCGGGCCAACAATGACGAGGCTGCACAGATTGTTGTCGACAATGACGCGACGGGTGCTGCGAATATCGATCATCAAAAGCGCATGATGGGTGAAATCTCGAAACTCACGGAAGGTTCGGATGGCACGTTGGATATCGCTGCCGCTGAACGGACGGTAGCCACATTGATGAAGGGGGGTTCTGATCCGGTCATTTCAAAAGCACCTGTTGGTGCCTGGACTGATGTGGTGATGAAAGCTGCGATGCAGTAAATCTGGCAGCACAATGCAAACAAGGGGCTGGCGGAGACGTCACCCCTTGTTTTTGTAATACACGTCGAGGAACACAGCGAGCATCAGCACCGCACCCTTGATCACCTGCTGCCAGTCAATGCCAACACCCATGATCCCCATGCCATTGTTCATCACGCCCATGATGAAAGCACCGATCACGACACCAGTGATTTTGCCCACACCACCAGTGACGGCTGCACCACCGATGAAGCACGCCGCGATAACGTCGAGTTCCAATCCCGCACCAGCCTTTGGCTGGGCAGAATTCAAACGTGCGGCGTAGACTAATCCGGCAAAGGCTGCGAGTGCGCCCATGATCGCGAAGATCGCGATGGTTACGCGTTCGGTGTTGATGCCAGAGAGCTTGGTGGCCTTTTCATTGCCGCCCATGGCGTAGACCCGGCGCCCGAAGGTGGTGCGGGTTGTCACGAACATGAAGAGTGCAACGAGCGCAAACATGGTGACCAACACGTTGGGCAGGCCTTTGTGATTGGCCATGATCCAGGAGAAGCCGAGGAAGGCCACGGCCATCAGCACGTTGCGGCCATAGAAAAGTTCCATGGGTTCTTCCGCCATGCCGTGGGATTCTTCGAGGGTGCGGGAACGCCAATTGGACCAGAGGATCAATGCGGTCACGATCACACCGACGGCGAGAGCGAGCATGTTGATGCCTTGAGGTGCCATGAAAGACAGCAAGTCCGGCACATAGCCATTGGAGATTGCCTGGAATGATGTGGGGAAAGGGCCAAGGTTACGGCCTGACAACATGGCAATCATCAGTCCACGGAAGATCAACATGCCTGCCAACGTAACGATGAAAGCTGGAATCTTGAATTTTGCGACGAACCAACCCTGCAAGGCACCGATGGCCGTTCCCACCAAAAGGCACAGCGCAATGGCCGGAAAAGTTCCCAAGCGAAGTTCCGCAGGCCACAGCGGATTATTGACCATCACAACGCCTGCAATGGCTCCGATGAAGCCTGAGAGGAAGCCAACCGACAGATCAATATGGCCCGCAACAATGATCAGCAACATGCCGAGCGCCATGATGACGATGTAGCTGTTCTGCAGAATGATGTTGGTCATGTTCAAGGGTGTGAAAAGAATGCCCTTGGTGGTGAATTGGAAAAACACCATGATGGCGAGCAGGGACAGCAGCAACGCGTAGTCGCGGATATTGGCCTTGATGAATTTCATGATGGAGGGGCGTTCGGTGTCCGCTGCGATTTCGGTCATGTCATTTCCCCCAGGATTTCATGATGGCCCGCATGATTTTTTCCTGCGAGGCTTCGGATGTCGGCATTTCGCCCACGAATTTTCCCTCGTTCATCACATAGATGCGATCAGTGATGCCGAGGAGTTCCGGCATTTCGGAGGAAATGACAATGACAGCCTTCCCCTCTTCTGCCAGTTTGTTGATGATGCCGTAGATTTCATATTTGGCACCGACGTCGATGCCGCGTGTCGGTTCGTCGAGGATGAGCACTTCAGGTCCGGAGAACAGCCATTTTGACAGCACGACTTTCTGCTGGTTGCCGCCGGAGAGATTGACCGTGGTTTGAAAGATGCCAGAGGACCTGATACCCAAATCCTTGCGGTATTTGGTGGCGACACCGATTTCCTTGTGTTCATCCACAACACCGCGCTCGGATACGTCTTTCAAATTTGACAATGTCACATTGTTCTTGATGTGGTCGATGAGCACCAGGCCATAGGTCTTGCGGTCTTCAGTGACATAGGCGAGGCCGGCATCGACGGCCTTGGGAATGGTGGAGACATCCACGGGTTTGCCGCGCATGAAGGCATCGCCTGAAATACGTTTGCCGAAAGACCGGCCAAAAACCGACATTGCAAATTCTGTGCGGCCAGCCCCCATCAGGCCTGCAATGCCGACAACTTCACCGGCGCGGACGTGGAGATTCACACCCTTGATCACGTGCCGGTCGGCATGAATGGGGTGATAGACGCTCCAGTTTTTCACTTCGAGCATGGTGTCGCCGATCTTGGCGTTGCGTGATGGATAG
>JAYVKC010000016.1:0-39624 GCA_043768765.1 Hyphomicrobiales bacterium
GTCGCCCATGCCGGTTTCAAGTGATCCCAAAACACCAAGCTCACCTTCAACTGAAATGCCGCCGAAGTGGGCCATTTCGGTGACACGGCGCGTCACATCAACGTTGTAGTCCCAATCGCCGGGTGTTTTACCGTCGGCTTTCAAAGAGCCATCCATCATGACGGAGGTGAAGCCATTCTGCATGGCGGAAATACAGGTGCCTGGCTCGTTGCCGTGATCCAAATGCACGCACACGGGGATGTGCGGATAGATTTCGGTGACGGCATCCATCATGTGGCGCAGCATGATGTCGTTGGCATAGGAGCGGGCACCACGCGAGGCTTGCAGGATGACGGGGCTGTCTGTCTTGTCCGCCGCTGTCATGATGGCCAGCGCCTGTTCCATGTTGTTGATGTTGAACGCCGGCACGCCATAATCCTGTTCGGCGGCGTGATCGAGCAATTGGCGAAGGGTGATGCGGGCCATGGGTTTCTCCTGAAAAGGGTGTCACGCAAGCCGTTAGCTGTCCCCGGCAGGATTCTCAAGGCCCTTGAGGGGCGTACATCAACATCGCGATCTGGCCATCACGCAAACTTTCCGTTAAGCCTGATTCATGACATCAGACAACATTTCGGAGGCGTTGAGCCGCGTTGCTTTGGGCGATCGCGCCGCTTTCCGCTTCTTATATGATGCCACATCCGCGAAACTTTTTGGTGTTGCCTTGCGTGTTATGAGAAACAGGCCAGATGCCGAGGAAGTGGTGCAGGAAGCTTACGTCAAGATTTGGCACAATGCCGGGAAGTTCCAAGTGTCGGATGCCAGCCCCATCTCCTGGCTTTGCGCCGTGGCGCGCAACCAGGCCATCGACCGTCTGCGCGCCCGCAAACCGGAGGCGCTGGACATTGATGAGGCTTTCGAAATCGCAGATGACAGCCCGGACCCGGAACAGGATTTGCTCACGTCAGGCGAAGCCTCGCGCCTCAACCACTGTCTCAGTGAATTGCGGCCGGACCGCGCACAAGCCGTGAAGAGTGCCTATCTCGACGGCTACAGCTACAAGGAACTGGCCGAGAAACACGGCCTTCCGTTGAACACGGTGCGCACCTGGCTGCGCCGCAGCCTCCTCAGTTTGCGGGAGTGTCTGTCGCGATGACCAAGCGCTCCCCTGACCACGTGCTGGCTGGCGAATATGTGCTCGGCGTCCTGCCTCACGCGGAGCGCCAGACCTTCACCCAACGGCTTGCACGCGAGCCCGAATTGCAGCGCCTCGTCGCCTCGTGGGAGGTGCAGTTCGCGTCGTTGAGCCAAGAGGTCGAACCCGTTGCGACCCCGCCCGCCATCTGGAATGCCATCGACAAGCAGCTGTTCGCGGAACCTGTCGCGCCCACGTCAAATTGGTGGAACAGCCTGTTGGTGTGGCGCAGTCTTGCAGGTGGAGCACTCACTGCAGCGCTCGTCTTCGGTGCAATCCTGGTCAGTCAGCCTGTTGCTCCCGAAGGCGAATTGGTGGCGCAGGTGGCGGGTGAATCCGCGTTGAAAATCGCCGCCCTGTATGATCCCGCCACTGCCACCTTGCGTCTTAACCGCAGTGCTGGAATTGCCGTCCAAGGCCGCGTTTACGAACTTTGGCTGATTGCGGGACAAGATGCGCCCGTTTCACTCGGCGTGCTGCCTGCAGATGCGGCGCAGCGCATCGTCGTTCCCCCAGCTTTGCGCGCCAAGTTGCAAAATGCTGTTCTCGCCGTCAGTGATGAACCCACAGGTGGCTCGCCGACGGGCCAGCCAACAGGTGCTGTGCTTGCCACCGGTGCCCTCACCGCGATCTGAACCTGTTGGTTCACATATTCGTGATCGAAAACCTGAAACTTCCTTAAAAATCCGTCGTTGCTGCTGGTGTCCCATCAATGATGGACGTCATTCACGATTAACCATTGGAGAACTTCAGATGAACCGTTTTGGAAAAACCATCCTCAGTGCAGCCGCAGTCGCTGTGGCGCTGAGCGCCGGCGCTGCCTTTGCCAAGAACCCCAAAGTTGGCGGTGCCGCCATGTTCGAAGACAAGAACATCGTCGAGAACGCCTTGAACTCGAAGGACCACACCACGCTTGTTGCCGCTGTCAAGGCCGCCGGCCTCGTCGAGACGTTGATGAGCAAGGGTCCGTTCACGGTATTTGCACCCACCAATGCCGCATTCGCAGCACTGCCTGCAGGCACCGTTGAAACCTTGCTGAAGCCAGAGAACAAGGACCAGCTCACCAAGATCCTCACCTGCCATGTCGTTGCTGCCAACGCGTTGTCTGACGCCATCAACAAGATGGTCATGGACGACAACGGCATGCATCCGGTGAAGACCGTCGGCGGTTGCGAATTCACCATCATGAATGAAGGCGGCACCATCGCCATCAAGGACGGCAATGGAAATGTGGCAAAGGTGACAATTGCCGACGTGAAGCAGTCGAACGGCGTGATCCATGTGATCGACAAGGTTCTCCTGCCGAAGATGTAAGCCCCCAGCTGTAGCGGGCCGTAGGTGGACGGCCTTATGATCCGCTGCGCAACGCCCCCGGTTTGCATGAGCCGGGGGCGTGTCCCTCCACCACATCATGCATCATGTGGAATGCAGTCATGCCATCTTTATCAACCGGCCGCCTCGTCAAACGCCAGAAACTTGCCACCCGCATCACCCACTGGATTTGGGCCGTCTCGCTTTTCTTTCTGCTGCTCTCCGGCCTGCAGATATTCAACGCGCACCCGGCACTTTATCTCGGCATAGAATCCGGATTCGAATACGACAACGCGCTCCTTGTTCTCGACGAAATTCCAGGTTGGCTCACCATACCCTCGACACAGGACCTCGCAACTGGCCGCGTCGTGCATTTCTTCTTCGCCTGGATTTTTGCTGCCACACTTTTCATTTGGTTCGTTGCCTCGTTACGCAATCGGCACCTGAAGAAAGACGTGCTGCCGACCGTCGCGGACATCAAAAACCTGCCCGCAGATGTGAGTGATCACCTGCGCCTCAAACTCCATCACACCACGCGCTATAGCCCCTTGCAGAAACTGGCTTATGGCGGCGTGCTGCTGGTTCTGTTCCCGCTGATCATCCTCACTGGCTTGTGCATGTCGCCCGGCATGAATGCAGTGCTGCCATGGTTGCCGGAATTGTTTGGCGGCAGGCAGACCGCCCGCACCCTTCATTTTGTTGTCATGGCGCTGCTTGTTGCATTTTTCATCATCCACATGGTGATGATCCTGCTCGCAGGCCCGCTCAACGAATTGCGCTCCATCATCACCGGCCGCTACCGCATCGACGCGAAGGAGAGAAAGACATGAACCGCCGCAAACTGCTGCGCGTTGGCGCGCTCACCGGATTGTCCATTCCACTTGCTGGTTGCGACATGTTTGATGACTTGAAGGACCACAACAATGCCATGCGCCGCTTCATGCAAGGCATCAACGGATTGACCTACCGCACCCAGCGCCTGCTGCTTTCACCTGGCCAACTTGCGCCTGAATTCGCGCAGGCTGACATTCGCCAAGGTCAGAAGCCCAATGGCTCAATCGATCCCGACACACCGGAGTATCTTGCTCTCAAGGACAGCGGTTTCAACGCATACAATCTCGTCGTCGACGGTCTCGTTGAAACACCGCAAACCTTTTCTCTTGCAGCACTTCAGTCTCTCCCCCAGCGCACCCAGATCACCCGTCATGACTGCGTTGAAGGATGGAGCACCATTGCGCAGTGGCAAGGCACACCGTTGTCAAACGTCCTTGCGCAAGTCCGCCTCAGACCAGAGGCCCGCTACATCGTCTTTCACTGTTTCGATGCGCTGACAAAGAGTTTGAGCGGACTTGAGTACTACTATGAAAGCATCGACCTCGTGGATGCCTTTCATCCGCAAACCATTCTCGCCCACAGCATGAACGGTAAGCCTCTGCCCATCGAAAACGGCGCTCCCTTGCGGGTGCGTGTCGAACGCCAACTGGGCTACAAGATGGCGAAGTACATTCAACGCATCGAAGCCGTCGCCTCCCTCGACAATCTCCACGGCGGCAACGGCAGCTACTGGGCCGACCGCGGCTATGAGTGGTTTGCGGGGATTTAAACCCCAAGCGAATTGATCAAAGTGTTGGGTATGCTAGGAACAGGCATGCGCTTCACTTCGATCACTTCCCAGTTGCCCTCCTCCGTTCCTTTCATCGGCCCCGAAGCCCTTGAGCGCCGCAACGGCGCGAAAATCACCGCCCGCATCGGGGCCAACGAGAGTGTCTTTGGCCCTTCGCCACTCGCCATTGCAGCCATACAACGAGCTGCGAGCGACAGCTGGATGTATGGCGATCCTGAAAACCATGAATTGAAAGCGGCCATCGCCAAATCTGTTGGGGTGAAGCCAGAAAACATCGCCTGTGGTGGAGGTATTGATGGGCTGCTGGGGCTGACGGTTCGTCTGTTTATCGAACCTGGTGATGCGGTGGCAACGTCGCTTGGCGCTTATCCCACTTTCAACTTTCACGTTGCTGCCTCAGGTGGCAAGTTGGTGACCACGCCTTACGTGAATGACCGCGAAGATCCGGCGACACTGCTCGATATTGCGAGACGAGAGAACGCCAAACTCCTCTACTTCGCCAACCCGGACAATCCCATGGGCACGCACTGGCTTGCAGCCGATGTGGAACGCATGATCAACGCTGTACCCGAAACGTGCACGATGCTGCTCGACGAGGCCTACGTGGAATTCTCACCCGATGGCACCGCACCACGCTTCGATTTTTCCGCCAAGAACCTGCTGCGCTTTCGCACCTTTTCAAAGGCGCATGGCATGGCTGGCATTCGTGTGGGCTACGCGATTGGGCATCCCCACATCATTTCCGCCTTCGACAAAATCCGCAATCACTTCGGCATCTCGCGCATCTCGCAAGCCGGGGCCATTGCTGCCTTGGCTGACAACGCATGGGTGGCGCATGTGAAACGCGAAGTGATCAAGGCCCGCGCCCGCATCCGCGACATCGCTGAAGCCAACGGCCTGAAACCACTGCCATCAGCCACGAATTTCATGGCCATCGATTGTGGTCGTGACGGCGCTTACGCAAAGGCAATCGTCGATGGCCTGCTGCATCACGGCATCTTCATCCGCATGCCCGGTGTTGCGCCGTTAAACCGCTGCATCCGCGTGAGTGCCGGAACAGAAAAGGACCTCAGCTTGCTCGCCGAGGCCCTTCCGACAGTGTTGAAAGCGATCTGATTACTTCGAGAGCTTCGCCGCAATCTTGGCCACGTGAGCGCCCTGGAACTTTGCAGCCTCCTGCTCTTGCGCGGAAATTGCGCGTGAGCCATCGCCGCCTGAAAGTCCTGTTGCTCCATAAGGTGAACCGCCGCGGATTTCATCGTGTCCCATCTGGCCCTGATAGGCATAAGGCAAACCGACGAGAACCATGCCGTGATGCAGCATCACGGTGTGAAAACCCAAAATGGTCGCTTCCTGCCCGCCATGCTGAGTGGCGGATGAAGACATCGCTGATCCCACCTTGCCGACGAGAGCACCTTTCATCCACAGTTCGCCCGTTTGATCGAGGAAATTTTTCATCTGCGCGGTCATCATGCCATAGCGTGTGCCCGAACCAAAAATGATGGCGTCGTAATCAGCGAGCTCTTCCGGCTTGGCGATCTCCGCTTTCTGATCAGATTTGTAGTGCATGGCCTTGGCCGTTTCGGCGGGCACCAGTTCGGGCACACGCTTCACATGCACGGTGGCACCGGCTTCCTTGGCCCCTTCCGCAGCAGCATAGGCCATGGCTTCCATGTGGCCCCAGGCGGAATAGTAGAGAACGAGAACTTTGGTCATCAGTCTTTCCTTAGTTGGTTGCAGTTGAGAGCAATTCTTTGAGATCAATGCGGGCATTGACCATCGCCAGTTTACCGTCGGGACCACGCGGCCAATCAGATTCCGGTTTGTCCCAGTAGAGTTCGATGCCGTTTTCATCGGGATCGCGGAAATAGAGGGCAATGGACACGCCGTGATCGGCAGCGCCATCCAGCGGCACACCGGCGGCCAGCACACGCTTGAACGCGTTCGCAAGATCAACGCGCGTCGGATACAGGATAGCGGTGTGATAGAGCCCGGTCGAACCCGGTGGCGGGGGCGAGCCACCCTTGCTTTCCCACGTATTGAGCCCGATGTGATGGTGATAACCACCAGCGGAGATAAACGCCGCCTGGTCGCCGTACATTTGCTGCAGCTCAAAGCCGAGAACATCACAATAGAACGTCAAAGCCCGCGAAAGATCCGCGACCTTGAGATGAACGTGACCGATTTTTGTGCCAGCAGGAATGGGTATCGACATGATTTTTATCCGTAACAATATTCGTTACGGATACCTAGCCCTGCTTGCCGCACCTTTCAAGCCCCAATCTTAGCAGTGGACAGAAAAACTGTCGCACCTTGTGAAAGCCCGCGCATTCACGGCATTGTCGACGGGAGGAGTGCCCCATGCCCGGTAAAGTCAAATTCATCGCCCCGTCAAACCTCACGGTTGTCAACCACCCGCTGGTCCAGCACAAATTGACCCTGATGCGCGACAAGCACACGCCATCCGCCGTGTTCCGCCAACTGCTGCACGAAATTGCGCATCTTCTCGCCTATGAAGTCTGCCGCGACCTGCCGATGACGACCCAGACCATCGATACGCCACTCGCTGAAATGGAAGCACCGATCCTCAAGGGCAAGAAGCTGGTGATCGTGTCGGTGCTCCGCGCTGGCAATGGACTGTTGGAAGGCATGCTGTCACTCATCCCGTCAGCGCGCGTTGGCCATATCGGCCTTTACCGCGATCACGCCACGCTGAAACCTGTCGAATACTACATGAAGGTGCCAGAGGACATTGCCGAGCGCCGCACCATTGTCGTTGATCCGATGCTGGCAACGGGAAACTCCGTCTCAGCTGCCGTCAAACGCCTGAAGGAAAAAGGTGCCGCCGACATCAAGCTGGTGACGCTGCTGGCTGCCCCCGAAGGCATCATGCATTTCCATGTACAGCACCCGGACGTGCCGATCTTTACCGCCGCTGTTGATTCACATCTCAACAATGTTGGCTACATTGTGCCGGGCCTGGGCGATGCCGGCGACCGCATGTTCGGGACAAAATGATTCACGGGCTGTTAAGCATGACGGGCATTTTGGGAATTTGTTAAAACTTTACCGAAGTCGAATCCCGCATAGTGCTGACACAACGCCAACCGGATTTGCCAGCTTCATGCCAACCCGCACACCACCTGTGCCTCTCGCGCCGAAAAAAAAGCGCGTGCTCTATGCCGAGGACCAACACTCCTCGCGCATGGTGACGACGGCGTTGCTGCAGCGTTTGGGCTATGACGTGGACGCGGTGGAAGATGGAGAGCGGGCACTCGAATATGCCCGTCTGTCGTTCTACGACCTGATCCTGCTCGACATTGAAATGCCGATCATGGATGGGGTGACGGCAGCGCGGAAAATCCGTTCGGAAAACACGCCGTGCGCGCACTCGCCCATTCTCGCCATGTCGGCTTTCCTGGCGGATTCGACCGAGTGCTCGCAATGGCGCGATGCATTTGACAGCGCCTTGCCAAAGCCCGCCAACAGCAATGAGTTGAGGTTGGCCGTCGCCCGAGCCATTGCCGCCCACCCGGCACCACCTGCTTCCCCAGACCTTCTTGTCAACCAGTTGCAGACCGTCCTGCCGCGCGGTGCATGGGTCAGGCTCGCCGCCAGTGCCGCGACTGAAATGCAGGCGCTGGCTCTCACGCTGTCTGCCTGCATGGAGCTTGAAGATCGCGACAATGCGGCCAAGACGACCAAAGCCTTGGCATCGCTTGCCAGCAGCTTTGATGTTCACGACGTGGAGCAGGCCTGCGCGGTCCAGCCAACACTGAATGTGGCGAAAATATTGGTGCACATTGAAAACTGGAAACGCCGCGTCTGCGGTTGACCGCTTGCGCAGTTTCGCAAATCTTAACGACCTGTCAACAAAGCGAGCAAGATCAATTTAGCTAAATTCCGCAAGGTCCTGTTTTTGCCTGAAAACAAGTGGCTTTGCCGCTTGCAGGATGCAAAAAACACTGCTTTTGCATGCATCTGATTGACGCTGGCAACTTTAGACAATCTTAAATCCCATACGCGATATTGGCGATCCGACATTCAACCCCAAACGACCGGAGAGCTCCCGTGCCAATCCTGCAAACACCTGATTCCCTTATCAATTCCACCATCACCGGCAACCAGACAGCACCGTCAGTGCAGGTTCTTGCCGATGGTTCAACCGTATATGCGTGGGCCAATGGCCTTGATATCGTCGGGCGCGTCGTATCGGCCAGCGGCGTCATCGGGGGCGAGTTCCTCGTTGCCGCGGTTGCCGCATCTTCCGCCGCACGCACGCCTGTCATCACAGCGACGAATGACGGCGGTTTCTTTGTTGCATGGGAATCAGAAGCCACAGGTGGAGATTCCAGCGTCCTGGGACGTTACTTCGACGCCCTCGGTGCAAATGGTTCAGCGCAGGTGACCCTCGAAAATGCGGCATTAAACGACCAGGTGAAACCAGCTGTCACGACCCTCAGCAACGGTTATGTTGTTGTGTCCTGGGAAACAACCAACGGTGCCACCACAACGGTGCACGCCCAAATTTTGAATGGCGTCACACCCGTTGGTACCAACCTTACAATCACGACCAGCGCTCTCGCCGGGATTGACAAGATTTCAAGTATCGCATCCATTGCAGATGGCCGATTCCTTGTTACATGGGAATCCGCCGGTGACATCGTCGGCCGCATCTACAACTCGGCCGGCACTGCTGAAGGTGCGGAATTCCCGATCAACACCATTGTGGCCAACGCCCAGACTGACGCTTATTCGCTCGGCCTTGCGAATGGCGGCTTTGTTGTGGCCTGGGAATCCAGCAATGGTGCCAACACGGAAATCCACGCCCGCATCGCCGATGCTGATGGCGTGCCGGGTGCCGAATTTACGGTCAAGGCAGTTGCCGGTGTCAACTTGCAGGACGTCATGGTCACGCAACTTGCCGATGGCCGCCTTGTATTCGTCTACACTGACAACAGCGGCGGCAACGCGGATGTCTACGCTCAAGTGACAACAGCTGCAGGTGTTGCCGTGAATGCTGCCTTCCGCGTGAATACCACCACGGCCCTCACGCAAGGTATTGCGTCTGTGGACGCGCTCATTGATGGCCGCTTCGTTGTGACCTACGAATCACTGGAAGGTGGCACGACCGACATCCGCACAACCATCATGGACCCAACCAAATTCTACGGCACGTCAGGTGTTGACACCTGGAGTGGTGGCGAGCAGGCAGACACCATCTATGGCTATGACGGCGGTGACACGCTGAAGGGCTTTGGTGGCGCAGACCTGATCATGGGCGGCCTCGGCGTTGATACAGTCGAAGGCGGCACAGGCAACGACACCATTTACGGCGATGCCGGCAACGACATCCTGAAAGGCGAAGACGGCGACGACCGCATTTATGGCGGCGACGGCGACGACGACCTGCATGCCGGTTCGGGCAACAACACGCTTTACGGCGGTGCCGGTCTGGACGACTTCCTGGTTGGTTCGGGCAACGATACCGTCTCCTACTATAACGAAGCGGCAGTCACCGTCATTCTGTCTCCAACCGGAGCCACGACAATGGGTGGTGCTGCAACTGGGGACCGTGTACTCGGTGCACTCGATAACGTCAGCGGTTCATCGACCGGCAACGATACGATTTCGGGCAATGCGACAAGCAACATCCTTTATGGCTGGGGCGGCAATGATGCACTCACCGGCGGCGGTGGAACAGACACGCTTTACGGTGGTTACGGAAACGACACCCTGAACGGTGGCCTGGACAACGACAAGCTCTATGGCAACGCTGGCAACGACATCCTGAACGGTGACGACGGCAACGACGCCTTCTACGGCGGCGCTGGCAGCGACACCATGAACGGTGGTGTTGGTACAGGCGACTATGTGTCGTACTACTCCGAAGTCGTCGGTGCGCGTGGTTCGTTTGACGGTACTGTGACGGCTGCCCAGTCTGCCCTTGGCGATACCTTCACCTTGATTGAAAGCTTCTCCGGTTCCAACACCGGTGATGATTACTTCGCTGGTGACAATGGCATCAACGTCATGAGCGGCAATGGCGGCTCCGACACGTTCTTTGCCCGCAACGGCAACGACACGCTCAACGGCAACGACGGTGACGACTTCCTGTACGGCGGCGGCGACGTTGACACCATCAATGGCGGCACCGGTGCCGACTATATGCAAGGTGGTTTGGGTGCGGACAAGTTCGCCGACGAACTTGGCGATGACACCTATTACTATGCACAAATAACGGAAGGTGGTGATATCCACGCCCGTCTTGGTGTTGTCGCTGGTAACAATGACACAATTGCATTCAAGCAGTCGGTTTTCACGGGCGACGGTGTTGGGTTGAATCTCGGTGTTCTCAACACGGCAAAGTTCAAGAGCCGGGCAGACAATGTGGCACAAGACACTGACGACCACTTCATCTTCAATACAGCCACCAAAACTCTTTGGTATGATGCGGATGGTCTGGGCGGCACTGGCCCGGTTTTGATGATTGATTTCACAAACATCAGCACAACAATGTCCTACACCGACATCGAAATCGTCGTCTAATCGTTCAGTGCCCGGGAAACCGGGCATCTAACAACAAAAAAAACCGGAGGCGCCGCATGGGGCTTCCGGTTTTTCTTTGGTTTCAGTTATGGCTCCGGTGTGAACACTACGCCTGGCTGACGGGTGTGTGATTCAGTTGATTGAAATCACGTACTCATGCCAGCGGCCTCGTGAGTTGACTTTTTCTTCCTTCCCCCCTTGCGGAGGAAGGTGGCGCGACCAGGCTGCGCCGAAGCGAAGCTTCAGCTTCGCCTAGGCGAGAGCGCCGGATGAGGGGGTGCTGCAACAGCGCTCACTTCCACAACGTGGTTCGATGATGCAACGCCCCCTCATCCGTCTCGCGCATGCAGCGCGATCCACCTTCCCCCGCAAGGGGGGAAGGAAGGTCAGTTCATAATGCCGCTGGTATTACAAGGGCCAAATGCGATAGCCCCCCGCAAGGGGGGCAGGAAGGTCAGTTCATATTGCCATTGGTATAAAAGCAAAGATCAGGAGCGCTGGCCGCGTGGTTCGGGCCGGGGGTCGCCGCGTTTTTCGGCGGGGGTCGACAGCATGGTCAGCATGTGTAGTTCTTCGAGGATTTCGGGACTAACGGATTTTGGCTTTTCGCCATGGTGAACGGCTGGTTTGGTCACGAAACGCATACTCCACATACTATCGCCCAGATTGGGCGCGAAATGCTAACTGCTGGATAAGGGGTGCAAGCTGAATGCCAGATGAATCACTGCACTGGCAAAGATGGTTGACAAAACACAAATATGTGATGGAATAAGTTTCAAATTGCGAGCGTACTCACTTCGCTATAGCTTTCTTGTTGCCAACCCCCTGATGGAGGAACTGAACTGTGAATGTCTCAAAAACAAAAATGATCATAGCTGCTGTGGGTGTCAGCCTGGGTGCCACATTCGCTTTCGCGGCAGGCGACGACACGATCAAGGCCCGCCAGGCCTGCATGAAAGCCCAGGGCGGTGGTGTGTTCGGTGCGATGTTCCCCATTTTGAAGGGTGAAAAGCCTTACGACGCAACAGCCATCAAGGCGGCGTTTGATGCCATGGACGCGGCATGTGCCGACTGGAACAATTTCTGGACCGAAGATTCCATGACCAGCACCACCATGAAAACCCGCGCCAAGCCAGAAATCTGGACCGACAAGGCAGGTTTTGAGGCTGCTGGTGGTGCTTCCTACCAAGCCATGACAGCTCTCAAGGCTACGACCGACGAAGCGAGCTTCAAAGCTGCCTTGCCAGCCGTAGGTGCTGCGTGCCAAGGTTGCCACGAAAAGTTCCAAGCCCCGAAAGAGTAACACCAGACGCGCCTTTTTTCACGACGTGCCATTGTAATCCTGGCGCTTTTTGCAGCGCTGGGATTGCTTGTTTTCTGGGTTGTGACTGAACCCCGTCCCCTGTCCGCAAATGCGTTGCCAACCTACACGGCTGACGCCGGTAATGGCGAACGGCTCTACAATGCGGGTGGATGCCATTCCTGTCATCTGCCGGCCAAGGACAACACGGCCATCGACCAAGCCTTGCCCGCCGGGGGCATGGCTTTCGTTACACCGATTGGCACGCTTTATCCTCCCAATCTCACACCCGATCCTGAAACCGGGCTTGGCACATGGACCGACATTGAATTCGTCAACGCCATGCAAAAAGGCATTGGCCGTGACGGGCAGCACCTGATCCCGGCTTTTCCCTACACGTCTTATGCCCATATGGCCGTTGGCGATGTGCTCGATATCAAGGCCTACTTGCTTAGCTTGCAGCCCGTAAAGAACCAGACGCCGCCCCACGATGTGATGGCGCTTGACGTTGTGCGTCGGGGATTGGGAGCATGGAAATGGATCGGCCTCGACAGCCGGAACGACACGATGCACACGCCGCCATCCAGCTCTGCCGCGCGTGGCAGATATCTGGTCGAAGGTCCCGGGCACTGCAATGAATGCCACACGCCGCGCACCATTTTCATGACCAGCGACAGGTCGCGGTATCTCGCTGGCGGTCCGCATCCAGAAGGCAAGGGCACTGTTCCACCTTTGCGTGATCTTGTTGGCCGCAAACGCTTCAAGGACGCGCCAGACCTCGCCTCGGCCCTCGAGTTTGGCGAAGCCATGGGCTATCAGGACATGTCGGCAGGCGGCATGGCCGCTGTCCAGCGCAACATGGCGAAATTGCCAGCGGCAGACCGCATGGCCATTGCGGATTACCTCACATTATTGAAGTAAGCCATGACGATGCGGGTGCAGATCAGCACACCAGCCCTTGCCTCTGCACGCGAGCTTCGCCATAAACCGCCGATCATGAAAAAATCCCTCGACGCCAAACTCGCGCGCATTACCGCAGGCAAGTACAAGCCGGCTGACTTCATTGTCGCTGATGCCAAAGACCCCGAAATGTCGGCTGGCGTGTCATCGCCGGGACCCAAAGACCTGCATGATGAAGCAGCGGGTTTTCACAACGTCGAGGCCTTTCGCCAATCCATTAGCGATGTGGTGAAGCAGGGTGTGGTTGACATCATGCTGGTTGCCGCTTCGTCGCTGGAAGCTGTTTCCGCCAAGGGACTTTTCAAAAAATCGCCTGTTACACCCGCCATTCGCGCCAACGACGCCACAGACATCTGGCGGGCGCGTGGTTCGACTTATACCAAGGAGTTCGCCCGACCCTTCCGCACGGCAAACCTTGCCCACTGCAAAAAATTCGCCGACCTTGGGCTTTACTCCGTCACGTTCAACAATGACCTCAGTGCCGACTATGCCCACCTTGAAGCTTACAATGAATTCCGCGCCGAAGCGACAAAGTTGAAGTTTCGCCACTTCCTCGAAGTGTTCAATCCCAATGCGCCAAAAGACCTGTCGCCTGAACAAATGCCGTTCTTTGTCAATGACAACATCCTGCGGTGCCTCGGCGGAATGACCAAGGCTGACCGGCCGTTGTTCCTGAAAATGCCGTTCAATGGCAGGAAGGCGCTGGAAGAACTCGCCGCCTATGACACAGCACTCGTTGTCGGAATCCTGGGCGGTTCGAGCGGCACGACCCGTGATACATTTGAACTGTTGCACCAGGGTGAAAAATCAGGTGCAAGGGTTGCGCTTTTCGGCCGCAAGATCAAACTCGCAGAAAGCCCGCTTGATCTTCTCTCGCTATTTCGTCCCGTGCTGGAACGATTGCTCACGCCCGCCGAAGCCGTCAAGAAATACCATGCCATTCTGGCGGCGAAAAAACTGCGGGCCGTGCGGCCACTTGATGATGATCAAGGGATCACTGAAAGTGTGCTTGAAGGATACGGTTCATAACGGTGGCACGCTCGGGCATCATTTGCGCGGGCACTGTTGTTCTCGACGTCAACAACCTGATCGATGGCTGGCCTGCCGAAGAACAAATCGCCTTCATCAGGCAATGCATCCCGGCACCCGGCGGCCCGCCGCATAACGCGGCAACCAGCTTGATGCGACTGGAAGCGCCATTTCCGGTTTCGCTCATCGCCGTTGTTGGCGATGATGCCCATGGCCGCCTCATACTGGAAAAAGTTGCAGGGTCAGGTCTTGACGTTTCGCAAATCCGAACCGTGCGGGGCATCAACACCGACTACACCCATGTCATGACGTCGATGGCAACAGGGCGTCGAACCTTCTTTTATGAACACGGTGCCAATAACACATTGCAGGCGGAACACCTTGTGCCGAAGGACGACACGGCAAAGATTTTCTATCTGGGTTCGCCGGGATTGTCGCATTCCATGGATGAAAGCGATGGTTGGCGGCAGGTGCTGAAGGCCGTGCGGGTTCGCGGATTCAAAACCTGCATGGAACTCTGCCCCGTGCCACCTGAGATTCAGCGAATGCATGTGCGGCCCTGCCTGCCGCACCTTGACTATTTCGTCATCAACGATTCCGAAGCTGAAATTGTTTCTGGCTTGCCTGTGCTGAGCAAAGACAATTTCGATATCGAACTGGCTTTTGCGGCAGCCGAAAAGCTGTTGCAGATGGGCGTGCGCGATGTCGTGGCGATTCACCACCCCATGGGTGCGGTTGGGGTCACGTCCGGGGGCCAACGCGCCGCTGCCGCATCGGTGCGCGTGCCACGTTCCGAGATTGTCAGTGCCGTCGGAGCGGGCGATGCATTCTACGCCGGCATGCTTTTCGGTCTGCATGAAAACTGGACGCTGGAAAAATGTCTCGCACTTGGAAATGCCGCCGCTGCAACATCCCTGCACTCACCCACAACAAGCGCTTCCATTCGTCCGTGGGCGGAATGTCTGGCCTATGCAGCGGATCATGGCTTGCGCCCAACTGCCGCAAGATGACTTATTTGTCATGATCCGTGCCCACAAGCTTGCCGTTTCACATGGCAAGGCTTGAGCATCAACCGTCCTTCGCCCAGGCCCTCAACACTTGCTGGGAGATACTCACAATGCACAAGCATCTGCTTGGCGCCACACTGGCGCTTACACTTTTGTCTGGCACGGCCATTGCCGACAACATCGTCGAAACTGCCATGGGGGCCGGTTCATTCAACACCTTGATCGCCGCCGCCAAGGCCGCAGGCCTTGCGGATGCGCTGGCCAATGGCAAGAACCTCACTGTCTTTGCACCCACCGATGAAGCCTTCGCCAAACTGCCGGCAGGCACGGTCGAAAGTTTGCTGAAGCCCGAGAACAAGGACAAGCTCGTCGCCATTCTCACCTATCATGTCCTGCCGCGCAAACTCACATCCAACCAGATGCTTGCGGGTCCTTTTCACGTGCGTACGCTGAAGGGATCGGGCGACCGCACGCTGGCCATTTCGAAGGGCGCATCCGTCACCATTGACAATGCCACCGTGGTCAAGGCCGACATCATGACAGATAACGGCGTGATCCATGTCATTGACAGTGTGATGTTGCCATCCAGCTGATCTCGGTTCACTTTTTCTCCGCACACGTCATCAGGTAGTGCCTGAAGCGTGTGCGGAATGATTCATATTGTTTGCAGCCCTCGAGGGCGGCGTAGCTGTCGAGTGACGTGCGAAACAACAGGCGCACGGGCAGGGGTGCCCGCTTGATCAGGCCGCGCCGGCGCTCACCATCTTCGCGGCATGCGGTTGTGGCGTTGGCGGAACGGTCCAGCCCCACCAGGAGCACAGCCGCCAATCCCCACACAATTTCCTCCCGCCCGCGACTCCTTTGGGGGCGTTGTAAGCGCGTTGTTGGACTGGCAGCGAGGGTGGGATTGTGATTGATTGGGAAATGTGTTATTTCCCACCGTCAGGAGACTTTCATGGTCGACACAAAGGAAATCACCCTCCGCCCGGATTCCAAGGGGAGGATTACGCTGGGGAAGCTGGCGGAAGGGGTGTCGAGTTTTCGCGCCCACAGGCAGAAAGATGGACGCATCTTACTGGAACCCTACGGCGAAATCCCGCTGAGTGAGCCTTGGCTTGAACATAATCCGGAGGCACTCGCCGCAGTCGAACGTGGCCTCGCCGATGTGGCGGCGGGCCGCACGGTTTATCTCGGCAGTTTCGCCAAGTACGCCGATGACGAGCAATGAGTTTCAGGCTCAACTTTTCGAACGATGCTGCGCAACAGCTAAAGGCCCTGTCTGAAAATCCAGCTATCATGAAACGCCCGAAAGCTGTGCGCTCGGCATTGGGCAAACTGGAGCCAAAACCCCGCCACCCGCGACTGAACACCCACAAATACAATGGGTATGCTGGAAGCAACGGCGAACCTGCTTTCGAAGCCTACGCCGAAAACAACACGCCGGGTGCCTACCGGATTTTCTGGCACTATGGACCAGAGAAAAATATGATCACTGTGTTGGCGATCACACCGCATCCGTAGTGTTTCGATTTCCCCCATATCGCCATTCCATATGTCGCCGGGGAGGAATGATTTTTTGTCAAAACGAATCCGTGTCTTGCATAAAGGCGATAGGCAGGATTGACCTCGAGCACGGACAGCTGAAGCACAACCTGCTCTATTTTGGCGTCGTCTTTCAGCTTCCTGATTAAATGCGAACCGATGCCCTGATTTTAGAATGCTGGCAGAATATAGAACTTGTCCAACTTCCAGTGACCTGGCGCTTTTTCAACACAAAAAACTCCAATCTCTCGTCGTTCAAAAATGATGATTTCATCTGACGCTGGATCAAAGTCAGCTTCCCTATTCCAAGCGCCCCAAGTCTGTTCAGCATAAATCTTCATGCTTGATTCTGTTACATGCAATCCGAATGCTAAGTCGGCAACTGTGGACGCTCGCAATGATACTTCCGCTGAATAATCTGGCATCAGACAAACACCCCCACACCAACACTAAACCGCTTCGCAAAAGCCTTTGCCAATTCCTTGCTGATCTCCCGCTTCCCGCGCAGGATTTCTGAAATCCGGCTTTGGGGCGCGCAGTCTGCGAGGTCGGATTGTGACAGTCCGTGTTGTTCCATCAGGAAGCGCAAAACCTCGCGTGGCGGTGCATCGGGAATGCGGACGTTCTCCGCTTCATATACAGCAACCTGATTGGCCAGATAATCCAGTACTTCGGCAAGAGGATGCTTTTCATTCTCGCCCACTTCATCAAGAAGCTGCTCCATGACGGCAGTTGCCCGCTTGTGGTCTTTGGCCGTCCTGATTGAGGAAAAGCCAAGCGCGTCCCGGAATGACTTCCAGGTCTTGAGCAGAGTTCCCGCAGAAATGACCTCGTGTTTCATGAAGACTTCCATTTTCCCAAATCATACTCGGCATGGGTGAGAACATGACGAATATAGACCTTGCGCCTGTTGTAGTGAATCGCGGCAATCAGCCGGTATTTGTTTCCTGATATGTTGAATACCGTCATCCCTTTGACGTGGTCCGCACCTGCAAATGTCTGCTTCAGGTCACTGAAATTCGCAAATTCACTTGCCTGCATGAGCTTGTACCAGGCTGTCAGTGATGACTTGGAGTCTGGGTGCTTTACCCAGAACAGCACCAAGGCAGGCTTGGCAATAACATGCATAAAATTGCGATATACCATTGTGGTATAGTTGTCAAACCATTTGATCAGCAGCAACTCCGTTGATCTACGGTTTACTCCGCCTTCCGCCGCGCCGCTACTTTGTAGACCTCATTGCACAACATTCCACACACACAACCTGTTAACGATACAGGCTGCCAATTCCTTAATGGCAAATTGCTATTTCAGCCGCATGGAAGCAAGTCCAACTCAGCTCAAGATTCTTGCAGTTTTCATCGCACAATTCTTGCCGGCTACGCGATCGACCAATATACGATCACTGTCGAGGTTTTACCTTGCAAGTTTAAGGCATGGTACGAAGTCCGCGGAAGTAAAGGCGGCGGATACACAGCAGCTGACTGCTGGAGTGAACGCACTGGCAATATTACCGGAAGACTTGTCCATAACGGCCAAATCCCCAATGAAGACACTTGGGTCGAACTGACAATATATCAGTCAGCACTGCGCCAACGCTACTTTGTAGATGTCTCCCGCCGAACGAAAGCACCATAAATAAACACCGGGCTCATTTACCCGGCGATTGCTGTTCATTCGTTCACCCTTCCTCGCGCCGCAGGCGTGGGGAAGGTGGCCAACAGGCCGGATGGGGTGGTGCAAGGCATTCGGTGCTCGAGCGTGTGGCAACACCCCCTCACCGCTGCGCGGAGCTCCCCCGTGCGCTATCGCGCACAAGGGAGCGTGATGTTATTCCGCTGCGTCCTCAGCGGCTTCGCCGCCGTCTCGCTTGGACAGGTCTTCGCCTGTGGTCTGGTCCACCACTTTCATGCTCAGCCGCACCTTGCCGCGATTATCCATGCCGAGGAACTTGACCTTGACGATCTGGCCTTCGGAGACGACGTCCGAGACCTTGTTGACGCGCTTTGACGCCAGTTCGGAGACGTGAACCAAGCCATCGCGGGCACCGAAGAAGTTCACGAACGCGCCGAATTCCATGATCTTGACGACCTTGCCTTCGTAGATTTCGTTGGCTTCCGGTTCGGACACGATGGATTTGATCCACTTCATCGCAGCGGCGATTGACTCGCCTGATGCGGAAGCAACCTTGATCGTGCCGTCGTCCTGGATGTCGATCTTCGCTCCGGTCTTTTCCACGATCTCGCGGATCACTTTGCCGCCGGTGCCGATCACTTCGCGGATCTTGTCGGTGGGGATTTTGATCTGCTCGATGCGCGGTGCATGTTCGCCAAGGCCGGGACGCGCTTTTGCAAGGGCTTCCGACATCTTTTCGAGAATATGCAAACGGCCATCTTTCGCCTGCCACAATGCAACCTTCATGATCTCTTCGGTGATGCCGGTGATCTTGATGTCCATCTGCAGTGCCGTGATGCCGTTGGTGGTGCCAGCCACCTTGAAGTCCATGTCGCCCAGGTGATCTTCATCACCCAGTATGTCGGACAGCACAGCGAACTTGTCGCCTTCCTTGATCAGACCCATGGCGATGCCCGCCACCGGCGCTTTCAAGGGAACGCCCGCATCCATCAAAGCAAGTGATGCTCCGCACACCGAAGCCATGGAAGATGAACCGTTGCTTTCGGTAATTTCTGAAACCACGCGCACGGTGTAGGGGAATTCCTCGGATGTCGGCAGCATGGGATGGATGGAACGCCAGGCGAGTTTGCCATGGCCGATTTCGCGGCGGCCCGTTGCACCCATGCGGCCCACTTCGCCCACGGAGTAGGGAGGGAAGTTATAGTGCAGCATGAAGCGCGACTTGTAGGTGCCGTCGAGCGAGTCGACATATTGCTCGTCTTCGCCGGTGCCCAGTGTGGTAACCACAAGTGCCTGCGTTTCGCCACGCGTGAACAGTGCTGAACCGTGGGTGCGCGGCAGAACAGATGCTTCTGCAACGATATTGCGCACCGTCTTGGTGTCGCGGCCATCAATGCGTTTGCCGGTGTCGAGAATGCCGTTACGAACAATGTCCGCTTCCAGCTTCTTGAACGTGCCGCTGACAACCTGTTCGGTCGGTGCCTTTTCATCCTCGGCATTGACCAAGGCTTTCTTCACCTTGTCCTTGGACTCGGCAACGGCGTTCTGGCGGTCTTCCTTCTTTGCGATTGTGTAAGCGGCGCGAACGTCTTTCTCGGCCAGCTTCTTGATCGATGCATAGACCTTGGAATGATCGGGCGGATTGAAATCGCGTGGTGCGCGTGACGAGCGCTCGGCCAGACGAATGATCGCCTCAAGCACCGGCTGGAAACCGGCGTGACCAAACATCACCGCACCCAGCATCTTTTCTTCGTCGAGTTCCTTGGCTTCTGATTCAACCATCAGAACCGCGTCCTGCGTTCCCGCAACGACGAGATCGAGAGCGGACTCTTTCATCTGGTCTTGTGTGGGGTTGAGCACATACTCACCATCGATCACACCGACGCGCGATGCACCGACCGGGCCCATGAAGGGAATGCCGGAAATGGTGAGCGCGGCTGATGTTGCGATCATCGCAACGATGTCGGAGTCGTTTTCGAGATCGTAGGACAGCACGGTTGCGACGATTTGCGTTTCGACGCGGAAGCCTTCCGGAAACAGCGGGCGGATCGGGCGGTCGATCAAACGGGAAACGAGGGTTTCCTTTTCGGTGGGTCTGCCTTCGCGCTTGAAATAGCCGCCTGGAATCTTGCCAGCGGCGTAAGCCTTTTCCTGGTAGTTCACAGTCAGCGGAAAGAAATCAATGCCAGGCTTTTCAGCGCGGGCTGCAACGGCAGTGGCGAGGACGGTTGTCTCACCGTAGGTCACCAGCACAGCGCCATCAGCCTGACGCGCCACACGGCCGGTTTCGAGGCGCAAATGTTTGCCACCCCATTCAAGTTCTTCAACATCAATGTTGAACATGTCGTATTTTCCTTATGTCCTTCGCCGCCGCTTGTTCACCGACTGGACGGCATCCCCTTTGGACTTGGGCGCTGAGGCCCTATTGCCTCTTTGCTGATCGGGGACGCAGGCGGCAATGTGGTGATCCGCCTGCTCGTGTGTCGTACTTACAATAGTTACCGTCATTCCCGCGCAAGCGGGAAACTAGGCTTTCCGTCGCTCTCATGCTTTACAGTCTGGATCCCCGCTTTCGCGGGGATGACGGTTGAAAATGGAGAGCGGAGAAATTTTTACCTTCGGATATCCAGCTTCTTGATCAAAGCCTGATAGCGGCCTTCATCCTGCTTCTTGACGTAGTCGAGAAGGCTGCGGCGGGTTGCCACCATTTTCAGCAATCCGCGGCGCGAGTGGTTGTCCTTCTTGTGCATCTTGAAATGCTCGGTCAGGTACGTGATGCGTTCCGTCAGGATCGCCACCTGCACTTCAGGCGAGCCGGTGTCACCGGTCTTGGTCGCATTGTTTTTGATCAGAGCAGTCTTCTGCTCAGCAGTCATTGTCATCGTGCATCTCCCCATGGGGTTAGAGGTTGAACAAACGTTTGGTTTTCAGTGAACCTTGCTCGATGGAGCAAATGCCAAGGGGTTGGCCCCGATGGGTCACCAAAACCGCCGCCGCCGCAACAGGAGCAGAACTCCCGCGTAACAAGACCGATTGACCTTGTCTGAGACGCTGTGCATCCGGGTCCATCACGGCCAATGCCGGGATGCCGTCCAGCACGGTCGAAAGGGGGCGAAGGATGCCCAAAAGGCTGTTTTCGCTGGCGTCCCTATGGACGATCTCTTCCAGCTTTTCCAGCGAAATCGCATCCGCCTCGAGGAACGGCCCCACCCGGGTGCGGCGAAGCTCGACGACGTGCCCCAGCCACCCCGTGGCGCGGCCCATGTCGCGCGCGAGGGAGCGAACATAGGTGCCTTTGCCGCAGGTGACTTCAAAGACAGTTTCCAACGTCGGCGAGGTGCGCCATTCGATAATCTTTACACTGTCAATTTGTACGGACCGAGACGCCAACTCCACGGTTTCCCCAGCCCGCGCCAGATTGTAGGCCCGCTCCCCATCCACCTTGATCGCAGAATAGGCTGGCGGCAGTTGTTGCACTGCACCATGAAATTGAGGGAGCGTTGCAGCAAGTTCATGCTGCATTGCAGCAAAATCCATGCTGCGCAACATGAGTGCAGCATCGTCCAGACTCGCATTGCGGTAAGTGTTTGTAATCTCACCTTCGAGGTCGTCTGTCGAGGTCTCTGCCCCCCATCGCACTGCAAAACGATACGTCTTGGTTCCATCCATGGCCCAATTGACTGTCTTGGTCGCCTCTCCGAGGGCGATAGGGAGCAATCCGGTGGCCAGGGGATCAAGTGTCCCGCCATGGCCAGCTTTTTCCGGTTTGAGCAGCCACTTCACCTTGCCCAGCGCCTGGGTCGACCCCAGCCCCAAAGGCTTATCGATCACCAGCCAGCCGTGGAGCTTGTTGCGCACTTTGGCCATCATTTTCAGCGCCGCACAAATTCCGCCAGCACTTGTGCGTAAAGCTGATGCTCTGCCACCAGCACCCGCGCCGCCAAAGTCTCCGGCGTATCTTCGGGTGCTATTGGAACCTCGGTTTGGCCGAGTACGGGCCCATCGTCGAGCTCTGCCGTCACCACGTGAACTGAACACCCGGCCACTTGGTCGCCTGCCGCAAGGGTGCGTTCATGGGTATGGAGGCCTTTGTATTTTGGCAGCAGTGATGGGTGGATATTGAGCATCCGCCCTTCCCACTTCGCCACAAAATCCGGCGGCAGAATGCGCATGAAACCTGCCAGCGCCACAACCTCAGCGCCATGGTCCCTGATCACCTTGTCGAGTGCCGCATAAAACTGGTTTCGGTCTTTCGGGGTGGGTGCTGGCAACCCAACAGCCGGAATGCCTTGAGCCGCTGCCAGCTTTAGCCCCTCCGCATCGGGGCGGTCGGCGGCCACCAGTACAATCTCAAACGGACATTCGGCCCGCTGCGCCACCTTGATCAAGGCCATGGCATTGCTGCCACGACCGGATATCAGGACAGCAACGCGCACCCGTTCAGGTGTCACTCGGTCCTGCCAAATCCCGTTTCACCTCGGGGCTGTTCAACAAGTCATCAATTTTTGCGGCATAGTCGAGTGCCGTGTCGACGCGAAAGCGGATTTGCGGCATGAATTTCATGTCGACACGCGACGAAATCAGGCCTTTTATATATTTCTGGTTTCGCGTGCAGGCGTGCAGCAGCTTTTGCTCCTGACCCATGACCAGCGGGCGCACATAGGCTGTGGCAATCTTGAGGTCAGGTGACATCTGGACTTCCACCACGCTCGCCGTGATCTTGTCCAACTCCGGATCACCTGTTTCACCGCGCAAGAAAACAGTGGCGAGGGCGTGACGGATCAACTCTCCGGCGCGGAGCATGCGTTGGGACGGGGCGGATGCCTTGGACATGGCCACCCTCTAAAGACAATTGGCTGAGGTGGCAACACAGCCAACACTTGCGGCAACGACTGCTGCTGCCTAACTAGATGTCATGACGCTTTCCACAACCCTGCCTGAACATTTCTGGCGCAAGGCTGCACCCGTCCCTGTCGAAGCGCCGCACTTCGTAGCGCGAAACCATGGGCTGGCTGAAGCATTGGGTTTGGGCGCAGATTTTTTTGAAAGGCCAGAAGCGCTGACGGCGCTCAGCGGCAATGGACGGTTTGAAAACATCGAACCTGTGTCACTTGCCTATTCCGGCCATCAGTTCGGCCACTGGAACCCGTTGATGGGCGATGGCCGTGCGCATCTGATCGCCACACTCCCCGGTGACTGGGAAGTTCATCTCAAAGGCTCGGGGGCAACGCCATTTTCACGAAATGGCGATGGCCGCGCAGCCCTTGGCCCCATGTTGCGCGAGTATGTGATCAGCGAGGCGTTTGCGGGACTGGGCATCCCAACAACGCGCACGCTGTCCGTTGTGGCGACAGGCGAGCAGGTCTACCGCCGCCGCGCTGAACAAGGCGGCATCGCGGCGCGTGTGGCAAAAAGCCATGTGAGGGTCGGCACGTTTCAATTTGCGGCGGCGCACTTGGGTCCTGAGGGTGTCCGCACGCTGTATGAGCATGAACGCGCCCAAAGTCATCCGCACACGGACGATCCCCGAACCTTTCTTGCCAGTGTCATCACGCGCCAGGCGCACCTCATTGCCAAATGGATGTGTGCTGGCTTTATCCATGGCGTCATGAATACCGACAACATGGCGATATCAGGCGAAACAATTGATTTTGGCCCGTGCGCGTTCATGGATGTGTTTCATCCGCAAAAGGTGTTTTCGTCCATCGATCACCAGGGCCGCTATGCCTGGGACCAGCAGCCAGCTATTGGATTGTGGAATCTCACGCGCTTTGCCGAAAGCATGCTGTCTCTGCTGGGCGATGATGCCGTGGAGACCGCCAAGGCCGCGTTGGCAAACTTCTATCCGCAATTCGAGGCCGCTTTTGAAACCGGGATGCTGGCCAAGTTTGGCATCAACGAGCGGCGTGGGGATGATGGCGCATTCATTGCCAATATGCTCCGTGTGCTGATGGATGAGAAGCTGGATTTCACGTTGTTCTTCCGCGAACTGACACGCGGCGTTTCCCTATCAGCAAACGCCACCGACCATTGTCATGAAAGAAGCGCTTCGCCAGACATCCACCTGATGCAAGCGTCGAACCCCATCTACATCCCCCGCAACCACCAGGTCGAGGCAGCCTTGCGCGAAGCCGAGACCGGCAACCTCGCACGGTTTGATCAGCTGTGCGAGTTGCTGAAGTCACCGTTCACCGAGCAGAACATGCCGTTGTATGAGGTGGAGCCTTTGCCGGATGAGGAAGTTACCCAAACATTTTGTGGCACATGAAACTGTCTCCCTTCTCCCCTTGCGGGAGAAGGTGGATCGCGACCCTTGTCGCGAGACGGATGAGGGGGAGGGTTCAGTGTATCACCATTTCGATTTGAGTGCGCCGCACAACCCCCTCATCCGCCCCTACGGGGCACCTTCTCCCGCAAGGGGAGAAGGGAGATTGCAGTTTTCAGAGCCAGATGAAATTCGTATTCCCGCAAGCTTGTCGACCTATTCCAGCGTCCGTGCCACCTTCTCCACCTTGAAGCACTCGATCACGTCCCCGGTGCGCATGTCTTCGTAGTTTTCGAAGGCCATGCCGCATTCGGTGCCGCTTGCCACTTCCTTGACTTCGTCCTTGAAGCGCTTGAGGGTTGAGAGCGAGCCTTCGTGGATCACCACGTTGTCGCGGATCAGGCGGACCTTGTTGCCGCGTTGCACAGCACCTTCGGTGACAAGACAGCCTGCCACCTTGCCAACCTTGGTGATGTTGAACACTTCGAGAATTCTGGCGTTGCCGATGAAGGTTTCACGCATCTCGGGGGCGAGCTTGCCGCTCATCGCCGCCTTGATGTCATCCACGAGATCGTAAATGATGTTGTAGTAGCGGATCTCGATGCCTTCACGCTGGGCCGCATCGCGGGCCTGACTGTTGGCGCGCACGTTGAAGCCGAGCACGACTGCACCCGATGCCGCAGCGAGCGAGATGTCACTTTCGCTCACGCCACCTACCGCATAATGCACCACGCGCGAGCGGATTTCATCGTTGCCGATCTTGTCGAGCGCCTGCACGATGGCTTCGGCAGAGCCTTGCACGTCAGCCTTGACCAGAATCGGGAATTCCTTGCGGCCGGTCTGGCTCATCATCTGTTCGAGTGAAGCGCGGGCTGATCCGGAGCCACGCTTTTCACGGCGTTGGCGCTCACGATAATCAGTGACTTCGCGGGCGCGCGCTTCGGTTGGCACCACGTCAAAGCGGTCACCTGCTTCGGGAGCAGAATTCAAACCCAGAACTTCGACCGGCACCGAAGGTCCGGCTGTTTTCACTTGTTCGCTCTTGTCGTTCACAAGTGCGCGCACCCGGCCCCAGGCGGAACCGGCGACAAAGATATCGCCCAGCTTCAAGGTGCCGCGTTCAACCAGAACCGTTGCGACAGGACCGCGGCCCTTGTCGAGTTGGGCTTCCACCACCATGCCGGAGGCCTCGCGGTCCGGGTTGGCCTTGAGGTCGAGCACTTCGGCCTGCAGCAAGATCACGTCGAGCAATTTGTCGAGGTTGGTGCCCTTGAGGGCAGAGACTTCGATGTCCATGGTGTCGCCGCCCATGCTTTCAACCACGATCTCGTGTTGCAGCAAATCGGTGCGCACACGGGTGGCGTTGCCACCGGGCTTGTCGATCTTGTTGATCGCCACGATGATCGGCACGTCCGCCGATTTCGCATGGTTGATGGCTTCGACCGTTTGCGGCATCACGCCATCATCGGCGGCGACGACGAGAATGACGATATCCGTTGCCTTGGCACCACGCGCGCGCATCGATGTGAACGCTTCGTGGCCTGGCGTGTCGATGAAGGTGATCACGCCATTGGCGGTTTTTACCTGATAGGCACCGATGTGCTGGGTGATGCCACCGGCTTCACCGGAGACAACGTTGGTTTTGCGGATGGCGTCGAGCAGAGACGTCTTGCCGTGGTCAACATGGCCCATGATGGTGACAACCGGCGGACGCGGTTTGCTGTTTTCGTCTGTGTCGGCGTCGCCTGTCAGGCTTTCCACCACGTCTGAATCGGATACGCGTTTGACCTTGTGGCCCATTTCCTCGGCGATGATCTGGGCCGTATCGGCGTCAATGACATCGTTGATCGTATGCATCTGGCCTTGCTTCATGAGCATCTTGATGATGTCCACAGCACGTTCGGCCATGCGGTTCGACAAATCCTGAATGGTGATGGCTTCCGGAATGACGATCTCGCGCGAGACTTTTTCCGTTGGCATCTGGAAACCGTGCGCCTGCTTTTTCAGGCGTTCGGTGCGGCGGCGGAAGGACGCGACGGAATGTCCGCGCGCTTCTTCCTCAACCATGGCGTTGGACAAGGTCAGGCGGCCACGGCGTTTTTCCATGTCGGCCTTGGTCTTGGTCGGTGTAACGACCTTGACGACCCGCGACAGTGTTCCACCGGGTCTGGCGCTGCCGCTGCCGGGGCGCGCACCGACGCGCGGCCGTTCTTCGGCTTCTGCCTCTTCGCGCTTGGGTGAAAGCTTGCGTGCGGCTTCCTCGGCCTTCTTGCGGCCCATTTCCTCGCTGCGGTGGCGGGCATCGTCTTCGGTTTTGCGCTTGGCGGCGGCTTCGCGCTCGACTGTATCAAGCTCTTCCTGGGCCCGGCGGCGGACCTGATCTTCTTCCTGGCGCTTGCGGTCCTGGGCTTCGCGGGCGCGGCTGTCCACGAGGGCACGTTCACGCGCATCGCGTTCGTCCGCTGTCAAGGTGCGCAATACCACGCCGGAGCGGTTGGGTGGCGGTGCCACCGGGCGCTGGGTGGTTTGTGGTTGTTCGGCAATGCGTGGCTGCGGTTTGAAAGCGGGCTTGATTTCAGTTGCCGGGGTGGTTGCCGACTTGTCGTCGCCAAAGCGCTTGCGCTTGGTTTCAACAACCACCGATTTGGTGCGGCCATGGGAAAAGCTTTGTTTGACGCGCGATTGTTCAACGGCTGGCCGCTTGATTGTCAGCGTGCCGCCGGGCTTCTTGTCTTTATTCTCCGTCGTATCGTTCATGCTCAGTTTTCTGACCCAATTCTATTCTGAAAGTCCAACCCGTCATACGCCGCCATGCGCCGCATGTGAAAAACCATTTTATCCGCCAAACCGCCGGATGCCACGGCAGCGTGTACCACATTAGTGCGGCCAAATGCCAAATCCAATTCATCGGCGCGGAAATGTCCGAAAATCACTGTTTCCGGGTGCGCCAGACGGTTCAGGCGGCGGACACCATCAGCAGCGGCACCTTCAACATGCAACAAAACCGTCACCGGCCCCCGGCGCAAGGCCTCTTCGACTTTCATGGCACTGGCCAGCGCTTCGCCTGCCTTGCGGGCCAGCGACAGGATCGACAAGGCCTGCTGGTGCAGCAGTTTTGAGACCGTGGCGGTGAGGCCGTCCGGCATTTGGGTTGGTTCGCCAAAGCCCCTGGAAAACAGGTTGCGTTTTACCGCTTCCGCCAGTGCCTGTTGATCCAGCGACACCCATACACCGCGTCCGGGCAATTTGCGCTGCAAGTCGGGGGTTGCGATGCCATCGGGCGAGCGGACGAAGCGCACAAGTTCTGCCTCATCGCAGATCTTGCGGGTCACGATGCACATGCGCCCATGGATTAGTTCAGGCGTTTCCGTTTCCGCTGCGATGGTATCTTGCGTCAGCTGGCTTGCTCCTCTGGTTCAACGGCGGCTTCCTCGGCCGGAGCCGGAGCTTCGATCCAGCCCAAGGCCACGCGTGCTGCCATGATGAGTGCTTCGGCTTCGTTTGCCGGCACATCGAGGGCAGAAAAGGCACCTTTGTGTTTTACCGTCTGGCCGTCCTTGCGCTCGTTCCAGCCGGTGAGATCATCAGTTGCGCAGTCAGCGAAATCCTCGAGGGACTTGATGTCGGCTTCACCGAGAGCCACGATCATTTCCGGGGACAGGCCGACGAATGACGCGAGATCATCGCGCACGCCGAGGGATTTGCGCTTTTCCTCGAGTTCGGCACTGCGGCGTTCGAGGTAGGCATTGGCGCGGGCCTGCAGTTCTTCTGCCGTTCCCTCGTCGAGTCCGTCGATGTCGGCAAGCTCTTGCGCTTCAACGCCGGCCAATTCCTCGACCCGGTCAAAGCCTTCGGATGCCAACAACTGGGCCAATGTTTCGTCCACATCCAGGGCTTCGACAAAGCGCTGGGTGCGGGCGGCGAATTCTTTCTGGCGGCGTTCGGATTCTTCCGCTTCCGTCATGATGTCGATGTCCCAGCCGGTGAGTTGCGAGGCCAGGCGCACATTTTGGCCGCGGCGGCCGATGGCGAGCGACAACTGCTCGTCGGGGACGACCACCTCGATGCGTTCGGCTTCCTCGTCGAGCACGACCTTGGCGACTTCGGCAGGTGCGAGCGCGTTGACGACAAAGGTTGCGACGTCTGCCGACCACTGGATGATGTCGATTTTTTCGCCTTGCAGTTCGTTGACCACGGCTTGCACACGGGAACCCCGCATGCCGACGCAAGCGCCCACGGGATCAATCGATGAATCCTTTGAGCGCACGCCGATCTTGGCGCGTGAACCTGGATCGCGGGCGACGGACACGACTTCGACAACACCATCGTAAATTTCCGGCACTTCCTGGCCAAAGAGTTTGGCCATGAATTGCGGATGGGTGCGGGACAGGAATATCTGGGGGCCGCGCTGTTCGCGGCGCACGTCGTAGACATAGGCGCGGATACGGTCGCCGGGGCGGAAGGTTTCGCGCGGCAGGGTTTCGTCACGGCGCACGATGCCTTCACCACGGCCAAGGTCGACAATCACGTTGCCGTATTCGGCGCGTTTCACCACACCGTTGACGATCTCGCCAATGCGGTCCTTGTATTCGGCGTACATGCGGTCGCGCTCGGCATCGCGCACTTTTTGCACGATCACCTGCTTGGCAGACTGGGCGGCGATGCGGCCGAATTCAATCGGGGGCAGGGGCTCGGCAATGTAGTCGCCGATCTGGGCTGCCGGATTTTTCTTCGAGGCTTCGACAATCGAGATTTGTGTGGCTTCATTTTCGACTGTGTCCACCACCATGAGCAGACGGTTCAGCCGCGTTTCGCCGGTCTTGGAATCGATTTCGGCGCGGATTTCGTTTTCGAGACCATAGCGCTGCTTGGCGGCGCGGGTGATGGCGTCCTCCATTGCTTCCAGCACAATCGACTTGTCGATTGTCTTTTCGCGCGCCACGGCATCTGCGATTTGCAGGAGTTCGAGCCGGTTGGCACTGACTGCGGTGTTAGCCATGTTTTATTTCCTCTTCGTCGTCGTCATCTTCTGTGACGGGTTGAATGTCGCCGTCGAAATCGGACGCATCGCCGACCCCGGTGGATTTCAGTTTTTCCCTGGCTGCCGCGATGAGTTCGTCGGTCAGCGTGAGTTTGGCTTCGGCAATGTCGGCAAAAGGCACGCCGATGAGCGCTGGTTCAATTCCGCCCTCGGGATTTTCGATGAACAGGCGCACTTCGCCTTCGTGATAGCCTTCCAACTCACCCTTGAAACGCTTGCGCCCGGCCTGCGGCACGGTCATCTCGAGTTTAACTTCATGACCCGCCCAGGCTTCGAAATCCGAGGCGCGGACCAAAGGCCGGTCGATGCCGGGGGACGATACTTCGAGTTGGTAGCGCGAGGCGATGATGTCGGCGACGTCCATCATGGGTGAAAACTGGCGCGAGAATTTTTCGCAGTCTTCAATCGCGAATGTTCCATCGGGCTTTTCGGCCATGATCTGGGCGGTGGAGCCATACATTTTGACACGCACCAGACGGTAGCCCATTGACTCAAGCACCGGCTCCGCCAGCGCGGCGATGCGCGCGGCGGGTCCCACTTCCCGGGCAAGTCTCTGGGTGTTCATCAAGGCCCTTTGGGTCATAAAAAAAGCGGGCCCCTTTCGGGACCCACCCTAAACTTTTCAGTTATGAGTGAATTTCTTGATCTCTTTATAGGCGGCAGAAGCTGATTTCACAAGCGTGAAATGAGAATATGCCTGTGTCGAAAAAATTCCTTTCCTAGATCACCGCCGGTTCGTACAGGGTCGCAACAGCCCCCAAAAACTGTCACCCCTGCGCCGACGGCGGTCTATCTAACTTGTTGAAATAAATATGTATTTCTTAGATTCATGCCACGAATGCACCACCGCTGGCCCTACATTGCCGGACTGTATAGCGCAAGCCATGGTGGGGCAAAGGGTGCGGGCGCAATGTGAAGGTGTTGAATGTCACATGAAAGGAAATTCCATGCGAATGCCCACCATCCTGTTATCCGCTGTTCTTGTGGCTGCCGGCCATCATGCTGCGGCGACGGCCAAACCCACATGCGGCATGATTGATGCCGCGATTTCCTCGACCGAGGATTTTGCCGAAGTTGTCGCTGGTTCAGATTCCGCTGCAACAGCAGCAGCACTTGCCGCGATTGGTGCAGGTTTCGATGCTGTCAAATCGTCTTTGCCGGAAGGAAAGAGCGCTGCCGTCCGGACGCGCATCGAGGAGGCGAAAACAGCCGTCGCCCGCCGGGACAGGTCTGAGGCTACCGTTGCCGCCCTTGATGTTTACCGCATTCTGGTTGGCGTGTTTGAGCCGCGTCTTCCCACAACGCGCGCTGTTGCCATGCTCGACCATTCCGGATTTCAACTGCAGGGCCTTGCCGCAGCAGCAGAGGTTGATTGGGCAGCCATTGCCGCGACAGTGAAGGAAGCCGGCGAAAACTGGGCCAACAGCAAAAAATTGATCAAGGACAAGGCGCTGCTGGATTTGGGCGACAGCGTCCAGACTGGCCTCGTCAATGCCACCGATGCCAAGAGCAAAGGCTGGCTGACGTCGCTTGCCCAAATTCAGCTTGATTCCGTTGATCTTCTGGAGCGTGTTGTGAAAAACAAGTCCAAGGGTGCCTGCCTGTAAGCCATGAAAATCCTTGTAGTTGAAGATGACAGCAGCATCGCCGACTATGTCAGCCGTGGTTTACATGAAGCGGGACATGTAGCCGACGGTGCTGCGGATGGACACGACGGGTTGATGCTTGCGACCACCGGAATCTACGATGTTTTGGTCGTTGACCGTCTTCTGCCGAAGCTGGACGGCTTGTCGCTCGTGCGCACTTTGCGCGAATCCGGCATCAAGACGCCAGTACTTTTTCTCACTGCGCTGACGCGGGTTGACCAGAGGGTGGAAGGCTTCAAGGCTGGCGGCGATGACTATCTGACCAAGCCGTTTGCATTCTCGGAGTTTCTCGCACGGGTCATGGCCTTGGGCCGGCGGCCACCCCTGGCGCTGGTTGAGACAGAATTGCGCTGTGCCAACCTGGTTCTCAACCGGCTGAAGCGGTCAGTCACGGTTGATGGCCGGGATATTGCCCTGCAGCCGCGCGAGTTCCGGTTGCTCGAAACGCTCCTCATGCACAATGGCGAGATTGTCACCCGTACGATGCTCCTGGAAAAAGTGTGGGATTTTCATTTCGATCCCCGCACCAATATTGTCGAAACACTCGTCAGCCGGATGCGGAGCAAGCTGGGTTCAGCCAAAAACCTGATTCACACCATCCGCGGCTCGGGCTATGTGGCCCGTGAATAGGCCGTGGGGCATTGGTGCCAAACTTGCGGCACTCTATGCCCTGCTGTTTGCCGCTTCAATCGCCTTGCTGGGGACCATGGCCCTGTATGTGATCGACACTGCGCTGCGCGGACAAATAGACAGCCGCATCCGCGAGGAGACAGCGGCTCTCATTGCCGGAGACGGAACGCCGGGAGCGCTTGCAACCCGGATCGGGGAAAAGATTTCCGGTGGCGGTCCCTTCTCCTACAGGCTTGAAGATCAGTCTGGTGTGACCATCAGCGGCGACATTCCGGTTGTCATAGGACAAACGGGTTGGTCAGATTTCGACACGGGCGACTCTGGTTCCGATGAGCAGGCCGACCAATTTCGGGCACTGGGCACGGCGACCGGGGATGGCTTGCTGATTGTTGCGGAAGACACGGACATCATTGAAAATGTGTGGACAGCCCTCGCAGGTGCAACGGCGTTGGTGGCCCTTGCATCTGGCGTTTTGGCCTGTGGCGGTGGCTTTTGGCTGAGCCGCTTGTACCTGCGCCGGCTGGACCAGTTTGCGGACCGGGCGCGTGCCATCACTGCAGGCGATCTCGCACAGCGCATGCCCCGCATGCGGACTGGCGATGAATTTGACAGCCTCTCCACGTCGCTCAACACAATGCTCGACCGCAACCAAGACCTGTTCGAACGCCAGCGGCAAGTCACCAGCGACATTGCACATGACATACGCACACCGTTGGCGCGATTGCGGCAAAAACTTGAAGCTGGCCTGCGGGATAAGTCGATTCGGATGTTGCCGCAGGCCATCACAGAGACCGATCACCTGCTTGAAATTCTGGGATCGCTCTTGCGGATCGCCGAAATTGAAGAGGGTTCGCAGCGAAACCATGTAACCGATATTGACCTTGGACAGATTGCAGCGAAAGTCGTGGAAATTTACCAACCTGCCTTTGAGGAGAGCGGGAGGAGCCTCGTGTTGGTGGACACCAAAGCCGTTGCTGTCATTGGCGATGGGGAGTTGCTGACACAGCTGTTGGTCAACCTGGTGGAAAACAGTCTGGTGCATACGCCTGTTGGTGCGTATGTAGAAGTGGAAGCGCGCACTTCTGCCCAAGGGTCTGAACTCGTTGTCCGCGACAATGGTGATGGCGTGCCACCGGGTGAAGAAGGCAAAATCCTGGAGCGGTTCTATCGCCTTGACCGTAGCCGTTCGACAGTTGGTTGCGGTTTGGGATTGAGCCTCGTCAAAGCCATTGCGGACTGGCATAGGGCCCGGCTTTCAGTCGAAAACCTCGCGCCGGGACTGGCGATTTCCGTCACTTGGAAACATCCGCCAACGGTGCCTTGACGGTGAGGCGCTTCATCGACCCACAAGTCGGCGATCCAGGGTGTGAAAGCCGGACGGGCTTTGGCAGATGGTGGGTTTGCGGGCAACCACTGGGGCAATATTTACGGCGACCCGCAGCTGTGCAAAGCTGTTGCAATGATTAAGCAGGTGCCTGGAACTTCTGGTTTTGACAGCTGGTTGAACAGTTTTGGTGGCAAAGACGCCCTGCTGCTGGCGTTCGGTGGGTTGGTATTGGCCGTGCTTTTGCTAGTTACGATCTTCAGGCTCGTTCGCCGCTTGCGAAACAAATCGTCGCGTGATGACCGGGCGTGGCGGCCGCCTATGCGAAACCTGCGGCCCTGGAAGCCGCGCGTTGTTGTGCCGTTCAAACCGGTTGAACCGGAGCGCCCCAGCGAAATCAAGCGGGTGTTAGGGGCGGAATTTACCAAAAAGCGCATCATGAATCACAGTGAGTATCAACTGTTTTTGCAGTTGGACGCGATGTTCCGAGACCGACCCGGAGGTTACCGCCTGTTTCCACAAGTGCCGCTGGGTGGTTTGATCGATTCACAAGACCGGGACGCCTACTTCGGCGTGATGCACAAGCGCTGCGATTTTGTGATTGTCGCCAACAGTGGTGAACCAGCGGCTGTCATAGAATATCAGGGGCACGGGCATTTTCAGGGCAACTCGGCGCAGCGCGACGAGGTCAAGCGCATTGCCCTCAAGAAGGCCGGTGTGCCCACCATTGAAGTCATTCCAGACTATCAATGGCCACAGGTTGAACGGGAAATACTGAAAGAACTGGGTTTGCATGGAGACTGACGCCCTGATTGTTGGTGCGGGTGCCGCCGGGCTTTACGCGGCGGACTGCCTGCGCCGGGCGGGGATTTCCTTTGTCGTGCTCGAGTCCCAGCTGCATGCCGGCGGGCGGGTGCATTCACGTGCCGAAGCCAATACCCATTTGGGCCTGACGCTTGATGAGGGTGCCAATCTCATCAATTCGACGGATTCACTCGCGATCAAGTTGATGCACAGGTTCGACATTCCCTATGTGCGCCGCCTGAAACCCGGTGCTGACAGCATGCATTATGTGTACGAGGGCCGCGCCTACGACCAGGCTGAAATGGCGAAAGCGCTGTTCACCGCAAATGCCGCCGCGATGGAAAAGATCGCCTTGGGCCGGGAGCTGTGGCGTGATGATGATGACCCGGCCAACGATCCGCGTTTCATCAATGAGAGCATCGCTTCCTTCTTTGCACGCATTGAGGCTGACGGCATGCTTGAAACCATGATGCGGTCGTTCTTCTGGAGCGAATATGGCCGCAGGCTGGAGGACCTCAATCTGCATGTGCTGTTTGACTATCTGGTGGTCGATGGGGTTGCGAAAACGTTTGGTCTCATTCCCAATGTGGATGAGGCCTATACTGTGCCCGGTGGGCTAGAGCAGATTACAGGTGCGCTCGAAGCGCAAGCGCGAGAGCATGTCCGCTATGGCCGATATGTCACCAGCATTTCGGACTCCAAGACTGATCACATCACTGTCAAGGCAAATGCGGCAGGTGGAGTGGAGACCTATCAGGCAGGGGTGATTTTCTTTGCAGCGCCATTGCACAGCCTGAACAAGATTGATGTTGCGGTGGAAGGCTTGTCGGGTGCGGCATTGGAGGAAGCGCGGGCTTCGACTTACGCGCGCGGCACCAAACTGCATCTCAAGTTCAATGCGGGATTTCACAAGCTCTATCGCTACACCGGCATTTTGCTGACAGACACGGGCGAGCAGATTTGGCTTTCCAGCACTGGACAAGGAGGAGCGGGACTTTTGACGGTGTTGACCGGGCCGGTCGACACTACCGCGACTGCCTTGGACACCAAGGTTCAAGACCTATTGCGCATGCTTGAGCGCATTGTCCCCGGTGTGAGTGAGCAGTTTGCTGGCGCCGAACGCAGCGAAGCACCGATGAGCTATTCAGGTGCGTTGCGACCCGGTGAAGATGGTGACCTGGAAATCAATCATGGCGGCCGCCGCTGGTACACCATTGGTGAAGCCGCGAGCCGCGAATTACAGGGTTATCTGGAAGGTGCCTTGCGCAGTGCCGACGCGGCAACGGCGGCGTTCATCAGAAGGAAACAGCCGGGTGTTTAAACCGAGGAGCGCACGAGTTCCTTGATTGCGCCGCGCGGCTTTCCGGAAATTTCGGCGATCTTGCGGTCTTGCGACATGATTTCGGTGAGGGCGAAGGCATCGGCCTCGTTGCGGTCCAGTCCGGGGGCGTTGATCTTGCGGCGCGAGCTTTTGCTGCCATCAACGTAAATCACGTCGAACAGGATGAAGTTGTCCACGACACGGTCTTTTTTCTTGGCCATGGCTCAATCCTTGGTTTCTTCGGGGGTCGGGTCAGGTGCGGCGGTGGCATCCGGGGCCTTGCGCTGGGCGTTTTTTTCCTCGCGCTTGTGCTGTTTCTCCAAAGCCTTCTGGTGTTTGGCTTTATCGCGGTTGCTGCGCTCCTGCCGATAGTTCGGTGGGAATGCCATGGGATGTTCCTGATTGTTGGAATTGCTGGGCGGGCCATAGCATGGCCTGTGGCGGGATGCCTACAACAAAAATGATGCGAGCTACTGCTGCCTATTTCGATTGGCCATAGTTTTGCGCAATTTCAGCGGACGAGATGTTGGCGTCGCTGTACATGCCTTGCATGGGGTAGCGGAATGGGGAATCGGTGGTTTTTCGCATGACAGCCACAACGAGGATGTTGGCGCGTTTGACGGAGAGGCTGCGCATGGCTTTGCCGAGATTGCGGCGGCTGCGGGCCAGATGATCGGGCTTGATGTCGCGCCAGCCGGGCCAGGCAGTGGAGCGTGCGATTGCATCTGCCAGCGGATGGGATTTGATTTTGCGTGTGGTGTCGCCGATGGCGTTGGGGAGGAACGCAACTTCATCGCCTATTGCTGTGGCAATTGAAAGCTTGAGCAATTCATAGCCATTGGCGCGCGCCAGATCATGAAACAGCACGGGCTGGAAATTGTAGAAACCATGGTTGGTATAGTTGTGGAACGGCAATACATGCAGAAACAGTCCGCCCAGCTTTGCCAATTTGTGCATATTGCGAAATACCGAGGCCTGATCGAAGACATGCTCGCCGGTGCCATTGTTGGTGACGACATCAAAGGTGTCGGTGAAACCATGGGCAATCGCCAATTCCAGATTCAAATCCATCTGCACTGCGCCATAGCGGTCGTTCACGTCGATGCAGGTATAGGGGCCATAACCGATGGTGCGCAGAAATTGCGATGACGCACGCAGCTTTTCTTCACCCGTGAGGCGGGTGATGGCGTCAAAGCCGGTGGCGTCCCAACGCCAGGATTGCCGGGTGAGGTATTCCCTTATCTCCGACAGGATTGCGCCCCTTGGCTTGAAGGTTTGGTTGCCAAGTTCAACGATTGACGGCGTTGGTGGGGCCCAGGCCAAGGCTTCCGCCGCCAGCCGGATCATCAGGGAATTGAATGCCATGACGTGTTGGTGCCTTAAGTTGCGAACTTGCGTTCAAGGTAGGCGACCACCGGATTAATGTAGGGCACCTTGAAGTTTGGCTGTTCCATCTCAACCTGAAAATTGATGTAGCGGCGAATGTGTTGCGTTGGCTTGCGTGGTCTTACGCCGTGGACAGAATGCACGGAGTTCAGAAAAAGCACCAGCGTGTTGGCCTGGTAGGGCACCGACAAGACTTCCTCAATCCTTCCCGGCATTGCGGCGCGGTTGCCATAAAAACCGGGCGTTTTATTGAAGCGGTACAAGATCAGGTCGCCACCGGCGGAGTCATCCCCGTCGGATCGGCAGTAGAGCAAGGCATTGTAGATTTTCATCGGTTTGTCGATGTGGGCGGAACGGACGGATGATTCCTCGATCACTGGCGAGTTTGAGCCAAACTGGCACTGCATGTGGAAACGGCCGCTCTGGCCGGAATCCGCCACGATCACCTGGCTTTTGTCAACCTGAGCCAGATCGCCGGCCAATGAAGGATGCAGTTTCACGGCGTCATTTGACACAAGTTGCAGCGCTTCAAGAAGGAACTCATGCGATGTGTGGTAGCGAAAGAAGTCTTTCCAGTCCGGGGCCACCTGTGGAGATTTCAAGGCGTCAACCGTTCCCATGAAGCAATCGTCGTTGTTGCGCAGCGGCTTGCCTTTGACGTTGACGACGCTGATGTCGGGGAACTGTTGCGCGAGTTTGGTGTAGTAAGAGGCGTCAAGGGCGTTCTCGATCACGATGTGCGGAAACGGTTCCGACACCAGTTTGGCGTTCTTGGCCTTGGCAAGCACACTTTGCATCATCGTCCCCCCCCAAACTGGTCGCAACAAATCGATTGATGCAGCGGAATTACGCGGCATTGGCCCGGCGTGGCAAGACCCAGTTGGGCCGTGGAAAATGGCAGGTGTAGCCGTGCGGGATGCGTTCGAGGTAATCTTGGTGTTCGGGTTCGGCCTGCCAAAAGGGTCCGGCGGGCACCACTTCGGTCACGGTTTTATCTGGCCACAGGCCGCTGGCATCAACATCGGCGATGGTGCGCAGGGCTTCGGCCCTTTGTGCCTCACCGGTAAAGTATATCGCCGAGCGGTAGGAAGCCCCACGGTCATTGCCCTGGCGGTTGAGGGTGCTGGGGTCGTGAATCTGGAAGAAGAATTCCAGCATTTTCCGGTAACTGATGAGGGCGGGATCGAAGACGATCTCGATGGCCTCGGCGTGGGTGCCGTGATTGCGATAGGTGGCGTTGGGCACGTCGCCGCCAGTGTAGCCCACGCGGGTGCGCAACACGCCCGGCAGTTTGCGGATCAAATCCTGCATGCCCCAGAAGCATCCTCCGGCGAGAATGGCTGTGTGTTCTGACATTTGAAACCTCCACGATTGCTGTCTTGCAGTATAGGCGTCTGCCGTGCTTTCGTCGCGGGGAAAGTTGTGTTTCGTTTTTGCCCAAAGCCCACTTGCCAGTCGGTTCGCAATGCGCAAAAAACCAGCGCAGCACTGCAAGAGAGCACCTGAAACATGATCCGCAGAACCGCACAGCATCCGGCCAAAGCCATTTCCGCAGATGCGGCCGCGCAGTTGGTGAGGTCGGGCATGTGGCTGGACTATGGCACTTCACTCATCCAGCCGGATGTGTTTGACAAGGCCTTGGCGGCGCGGAAGGATGAGGTGCGGGACGTAAAAATCCGATCCTGTCTTTCGCTGCGGCAGCGCGCGGTGATTGAAGATGATCCGGAGGGCAAGGCGTTCCACACTTTCTCCCTGCATTTTTCCGGTTACGACCGGCGCAAGCATGATGCGGGGCGGTGCAGTTACCTGCCGGTGAATCTCGGCGAAATTCCCGATTACTACCGCCGGTTCATCGCACCTGTGGACGTGGTCATCTTCAAGACGTGCCGCATGGATGAGCATGGCATGTTCAATTTCAGTGGCGCAAACCTGTGGCATCGCGCCGCGATGGAGCGCGCCAAAACCGTCATCATCGAAGTGAGTGATGGCAGCCCTTACGTGTTTGGCGAGGACAACGGCATTCACCTCAGCGAGGTGGATTACATCATCGAGGGCGACAACCAGTTGGCGGTGGAACTGCCCAACCCGCCGCCCACGGACGTGGACAAGGCCGTGGGAAAACTGATCGCCCATGAAATCGAGGATGGCTCGTGTTTGCAGATCGGCATTGGCGGCATGCCGAATGCGGTGTGCACGCAGCTGATGAACAGCAGTGCGCGGGATTTGGGTGTGCATACCGAAATGATGACGGACGGCATCATCGAGCTTTACAAGGCGGGGCGCATCAATGGTGCCCGCAAGACGCTCAACCCCGGCAAGCTGGTGTATTCTTTCGCGCTGGGGTCACGGGCGCTTTATGACACGCTCCACCGCAATGACGATCTCCTGTGCCATCCGGTGGACTACACCAACCCGCCGCACATGATCATGCAGAATGACAAAGTCGTGTCGATCAACAATACCACGCAGGTGGATTTGCAGGGGCAGGCAGCATCGGAATCCGATTCGCACCGGCACATCAGTGGCACTGGCGGGCAGGCGCAGTTCGTGCGCGGGGCCTATGCCTCGAAGGGTGGCAAGTCCTTCATCTGCATGTCGTCGACCCATGACAAAAACGGCGAACGCAAGAGCCGCATCGGGCTCAACCTCACGCCGGGCAATGTGGTGACGACGACGCGCTCGGATGTGATGTATGTGGTGACGGAATACGGGATTGTGAATCTCAAAGGCAAGTCGGTGCCGGAACGGGCCAAGGCACTGATCTCCATCGCGCACCCGGATTTCCGCGAGGGGTTGGAGAAGCAGGCGTATGAGCACCGTATTTTGCCGAGGGGGTTCAATCTTTAGAGTTGCCGCGCATCGTGCCATGATGTCACGGACCGTACCCGCTTCACCAGCCCCTCACCCTCCCATTGCTGCGCAATGGGCCCCAACCCTCTCCCCGCGTCGCAGCTCTCCGATTCACATATTTTTTTGGATCATGGATGCGCCGTGTTTGATTGCGTTGAATTTGCGCAGTCCTTCGGTGAGGGTCTTTGGTCCGGGTTTGTCATAGTAGCCGGTCCATCCGCCAAGTCGG
>JAYVKC010000017.1:0-85191 GCA_043768765.1 Hyphomicrobiales bacterium
CATCAGCCACAGGCTCAAGAAATGTGCATGGGATGACGACTACTTTGTTCTCGCTATGACTCATATGCAATAGCCCTGCCCCGCAAGGGGGGAAGGAAGGTCAGTTCATATTGCCAATGGTATAACTGACGAAGCTGCGCGACATGACGGGCTGCGCCTCTGTGAAGACCGCATTTGGAGACAGTTCAGACCTGGCGGCACGGGGTAGTCATGACCTTTCATCACGATATCTGAAAATAATCCTTGACAGGGAATCCATTTAATCCTATGTTGTTGCCAATGGTTCGGAAGGAGGAAACAGTGTCGACAGCGTATCTTCATTGCCCAGACCATTGGCGGCGCTTGCGGGTGGGGTTTTCGCAATCTCTTCCCTCGGGAGCTTCTGAACTTGACCCCGGGACACTACGACCCCGGCGACCGGAAGGTCATAGCATTCCCGGCGGTAAACAGTTGTGCGTCCGTGTTTCAAGACGAAGGACACCGTGCGATCCGGGACACTGCAAGAGCAAGACTGAGGCCAAAATCGCCGCGCCCGGCATGGAGTTTCGGCTCCGGGGCGGATCGTCATTTCTTTCATTCCAAAGCTTTGTCAGGCGGACCGCTCCAACCGGGCCTTTCCTCCACTTCTTTCGTCCGCCGTGAAGGGCGTGTCCGTCTTTTCTTTTTTTTGGTTGCGTGGGGATGGCGAGCGCAGGGTGAGGCATGCCTGCTCAACCGTTCTCGGTCCGTGACTCCAATTCTTCTCTCAGCAATTCGATTTCAAGCCAGCGGGACTCTGCGGCTGATTTTTCGGCAGATGCCCTGGCATGGCGGGTTGATGATTTATTGAAAGTTTTGGGATCGTTTGCAAAGAGACTTGTGTCGGCGAGGATTGTTTCCAGTTTGACAATTTCAATGGTCAGCTTTTCAATTTCGGACGGCAGTGTTTCCAATGCGTGTTTGTCCTTGAACGTGAGTTTGCGTTTTTGGACGGGCGTGACCGGCGGAACCTGTGTCTCGATTCTTTCTCGCGCCACTCCTTTTGCTTTGCGTGATTCGACGCCTACTCCCCGTTGCGCCAGCATGTCGGTGTAGCCACCGGCGAATTCCACCCACTTACCCGCTCCCTCTGACATCAGAATTGAGGTGCAGGTGCGGTCAAGGAAGTCACGGTCGTGGCTGACGAGCAGCAGTGTGCCTTGATACTCACCCAACATTTCCTGCAACAGATCCAGTGTTTCGAGATCAAGGTCGTTGGTGGGTTCGTCGAGGATCAAGACGTTTGACGGTGTCGCCAGTTCACGCGCGAGGATGAGTCGGGCGCGCTCGCCGCCACTGAGAACGGACACCGGCGTTCGCGCCTGTTCCGGGCGAAAAAGGAAATCACGCATATACGAAACCACGTGTTTGGTTTCACCATTGATGGTGACAGAATTACCACGACCGCCGGTGATGACATCCTGCAGCATCGTTTCTGGGTCAAGGCTCTTGCGGTTTTGATCAAGTGTTACCAGTTGCAGGTTGGTGCCTTGGCGGATGCTGCCGGAGTCCGGTTCGAGTTCGCCCGTGACCAGTTTGATCAGTGTCGTTTTGCCTGCACCATTGGGACCGACGATGCCAAGGCGATCGCCACGCATGACAAGAAGATCAAGGTTGCTGACGATGGCGCAATCGCCAAATGACTTTGAAAGTTTCTTGGTCTCAGCCACCAACCTGCCGGACTGTTCGCCCGCCGATGCCGTCAATGTCACGGTGCCAAGCTTACCAACATGTTCGCGGCGTTCCTTGCGCAAGCTACCGAGCAGTTCGACGCGGCGCATATTGCGCTTGCGGCGCGCGGTGACACCATAACGCATCCAGTGCTCTTCGGTGGCGATGCGCTGGGCGAGCTTTGCCTGTTCTACCTCTTCTTGTGCGAGGACTTCGTCGCGCCAGCCCTCAAACTGGTCAAAGCCGCGGTCCATCCGTTTGGATTGTCCGCGATCGAGCCAGACGGTGCAGGTTGACAGTGCTTCAAGGAAGCGGCGGTCATGGCTGATCAGGATGAAAGCACTGCGCAGGGATTTCAGTTCGGTTTCCAGCCACTCTATGGCGGGCAGATCAAGGTGGTTGGTAGGCTCATCAAGGAGAAGGATGTCGGGGTTGGGCGCAAGAGTGCGCGCCAACGCGGCGCGGCGCGATTCACCACCGGAAAGTATTACCGGATTTTCGTCTCCGGTCAGACCGAGTTCATTCAGATAGTATTGGCAACGATAAGGATCGTCGGTGGGACCCAGACCTGCTTCAACATAGTCGCGCACTGACGTGAAGCCTGCGAAGTCCGGTTCTTGCGGCAAATAGCGGATGGTGGTGCCGGACTGCACAAAACGTTCGCCGCGATCCGTTTCCAATTGCCCGCTGACGATTTTCAACAAGGTTGATTTGCCGGAACCATTGCGGCCCACGAGGCACATGCGGTCGTTCTCGTGGAGCATCAGGTTGGCCCCCTCGAGCACGGGTTTGCCGCCAAAAGTTAGGTGGATGTCTTGCAAGTTCAGGAGGAGGTTGGGCATTGTTTCAGGTCAGACCGGTATCTTCAAGGCCACGCGCAGGCCGCCCAGGGGGGCGTCTTCGAGGAGAATGTCGCCGCCATGGGCGTGGGCGATATCGAGGGCAATGGCAAGTCCCAGGCCGGTGCCTGCATCATCGATGTTGCGACCTGTATCCAAGCGAACAAAGGGGCGAAAGACAGCTTCGCGCTTGTCTTCTGGAATGCCGGGACCGTCGTCATCGACATATATCCACAGCCGGTCATCCCTGACCTCGCCCGAAACCCTGACCAACGTGCCGTGGCGGGCAGCGTTGGAAAGGATGTTGGCAAGCAGACGTTGGAACGCGTTGGGTTTCACCTGAACCGCCATGGTTGGCAAGCTTGCGATTTCTATCTTGTTGGTGTCGCGGTTTACTTTAGCCACGGCGCGCGCGACCGCTTCTGGCAGATTGATGCTATCGCTGGCCTCGTCGCCGTCGCCGCGCACGAAATTCATGTAGTCTTCAAGCATGTGCTGCATTTCATCCACGTCTTCCTTGAGAAGACGGGTTTTGGGATTGTCGCCCAGCAGGGCCAACTCGAGGCGAAAACGGGTGATGATGGTGCGGAGATCATGGGACACACCGGCCAGCATGGCAGTGCGCTGTTCGACATGGCGGGCGATGCGGCGTTTCATATCAAGAAAAGATTGGCCTGCGAGACGCACTTCCGCTGCTCCGCGCGGTGAGAAATTGCCGACTTCGCGCCCCAAGCCAAAAGACTGCGCAGCGCGGGCCAGTTCAATGATCGGGCGAACCTGGTTGCGCAAAAAAATGACGGCGATGGTCGATAGCAAGGCGGATGAGAGCAGCATCAAGGCGAGGAATCCCGGGGTGCTCGCGGCGTAGGAGCGTTCTTCTTCGGCGATGAACTGGATTACAATGCCGGGGTTGGTCTGTACGCGAATGTCCACGGTATTGCCGGGGGCGTTGCTGTCAACCCAAAACGGCTTGCCCGTTTCACGGGCGAGATATTTCTGCATCTTGGTGTCGAACAAGGCATAAAACGGAATGTCGCCCTGACCGGGAAGTGTTGCTGGTGACAGGATGTTCATGTCGATGCGCAGGCGTTCGCGCGCCATGGTGCGGATTCCTGTAAAGGCGGCGGGAGACTTGTCGGACTTCTCGTAAAGACTTAGCAGCATCCCAATCTCGTTTGACAAGGCGCGGCCCAGGACCTTGGTCATCTGGTCCCAATGACGGTCGAGGAATATTCCTGCCGCAATCAGTTGCATGAGAACAATGGGCACGATGAGAATGATCATAGCGCGGCGATACAGGTCACGCGGAAAGTGGCGTTCAAGGAAGCGGTTGAAGCTGTAGTAAAGGCCGTGCGGGCGGGGTGTCATGGTGGTTCAGGCGTTGACGTGCAGGACATAGCCTGCACCACGCACGGTTTGCAGGTGTACGGGGCTGGCAGGATCGTTTTCAAGTTTTTGGCGCAAACGATTGACTTGCACATCAACGCCCCGCGCCGTGGCACCGGCGGCTTGAGGTGCGAGATCATCGCGCGAAATGGTGACACCCGGGTTCTCCGCCAGTTGGCGCAGCATGTCCTTCTCGCGCGAAGTTAGGCGGATGATGGTGTTGCCCCGGCGCAATTCACCGCGTTTGATGTGGAACGTAAAGCTGCCAAAGGTGACTTCCTCCGGCTTCGCCGCTGTTGCCGCATTGCGGCGCAACAGGTTGCGCAGGCGCAAAGCCAATTCCATCGGCTCGAATGGCTTGCCAAGATAATCATCGCTGCCAGAAGAAAGCCCGCGAATGCGATCATCTCCTTCTGAAAGGGCTGAAAGCATAAGTATGGGTGTGTGGTTGCCAGCGTGGCGCAAGGATGTGGCCAACGCCAAGCCATCCTCGCCTGGCATCATGACATCGAGGATGAGTGCGTCGAAGGCAAGGCTGTTCATTCGGCTACGGGCCTCGGCGGCAGACGAGGCGGTGGAGACGCGATGGCCTTGGTTTTCAAGAAAAGATTTCAACAACTCGCGCAGGCGGCGGTCGTCGTCGATTACAAGAATATGGGTATCACCAGCCATGCGGGTCAGGACTCGCCGCCGATCAGGCTGACGCGGTCAATCCATTCGCGGACACCGGGTCGATTGCCGGGATTCACAAGGTGGAAAAGAATCTCGTGATAGTGCGGGCTGGATCCGGTGCGCGTTTCCGCCACGGCCTGGCGGAACCGCTGCATCTGGGGGGTGATGAGCTTGCGCCACAGGTCATCACCCTTGGAGGTGAGGTAGAGCAGGCGTTGGCGGCGGTCGTCCCTGCCCTCCTTCTGCATTATGTAGCCTTCGTCGATGAGATCTTTCAGTACCCGGCTTAGGGATTGTTTGGTGATCTGCAGGATGTCGAGCAATTGGGCCACTGTCATGCCGGGATCACGGCCGACAAAATGAACGATTCGATGGTGGGCGCGGCCAAAGCCAAGGGTGCGCAGGATGCCATCTGGATCAGCCACGAAGTCCCTGTAGGCAAAGAACATGAGTTCAACCAGGGCCATTGATTCAGTATCAGAAATTTCGTGTTGCGAACTTATGTCAGTCATATTGACATATTTTCCGTTTTTGCTAGCGTGGCTAGGGGGCGACGCGGTTGATTGTGTTGAATCGCACTTTACGCAATCATTTGCTGCAATGCAAAAGACTATCGGAGATTGACATGGCTGGCATTTCCTTTGACCAACGCGAAGGTTCCATCTGGTTCAACGGCGAGATCGTGCCGTGGAAGGAGGCCAAGGTGCATGTGCTGACGCATGGCCTGCACTATGGCTCATCGGTGTTCGAGGGCGAGCGGGCCTATGGCGGCAAGATATTCAAGACGAAGGAACACACGGCTCGCTGGCGCGCTTCCGCCAACATCATGGATTTCGATCTTCCGTATACGGATGATGTTTTGACTGCTGCCAAGGATAAAGTGGTCGAGTTCAACGGTGGTGGCGACCAGTATGTGCGCCCTGTGGCCTGGCGCGGGTCAGAAATGATGGCGGTGGCCGCACAAAACAACAAAATCCATGTGGCGATTGCAACATGGGCCTGGCCCTCGATGTTTGATCCCGAAACCAAGATGAAGGGCATCAGGCTCGACATTGCTGATTACCGCCGTCCTGATCCGGCTTGCGCACCCGTGCATGCCAAGGCTGCCGGACTTTACATGATCTGCACCATCTCCAAGCACAAGGCCGAGAAGAAGGGCTATGCCGACGCCATGATGCTGGATTGGCAAGGCCGCGTGGCGGAATGCACCGGTGCCAACATCTTCTTCACGCGTGACGGTGCCATCCATACACCGATTGCGGATTGTTTCCTCAACGGCATCACACGGCAGACCGTGATTGCTCTTGCCAAGGAGCAAGGGCTTGAGGTCATCGAACGGCGCATCATGCCGGAAGAACTCAAAACATTTAACGAGTGCTTCATCGTGGGCTCGGCGGCGGAAGTGACACCTGTGGCGGAGATCGGTCCGTATTCGTTCAAGCCAGGGAATATCTCGCGGGCGCTGATGGACAGTTACTCGAATGCGGTGAAGGGGTAGCTCACAATTGACTTTGTTGCTCAATTGAGCTACAAATCGGCTTTTGGGAGTTCGTACGTTGGCCGCCACAGCATTTGTCCGTGCCCGCATTGACGAGAAGATCAGGGATGAAGCTGCTATTGTCCTGGCGGAAATGGGCCTTACTGTTTCCGATGTGGTGCGCATGACCTTGACGCGTGTCGCAAAGGACAAGGCCCTGCCGCTTGATCTAAGGATACCCAATGCAGAATCGCAGGCTGCAATGCGGGAATCCCGCACTATGATGAAAGCCGGAAACAAAAATTTCAAATCGGCTGAAGACCTCTTTCGCGCACTCGACAAAAACCTGAAATGAGCAAGCGCGCAACTCTCCCGCGCGCATCAAATTTTTCAAAGCATTTTCTCAAGGATTGGGAAAAGCTCTCACGTTCGGGTCGCTACAACATGCGCCAGCTCAAGGAGGCCATGTTGCTGCTGATAGCCAATGACAGTCCGTTAGGTGCCGAATGGTTTGACCATCCCCTCAAAGGCGAATGGGCCGACCATCGCGAATGCCATATCGGTGGCGATTTCCTGCTGATCTATCAGACCACCCCAACAGCCATCATCTTCGTACGCGCGGGCACGCATTCCGAATTGTTTGACTGAAGGGCAAGATCGCCCCCTGGAGGAGAGACAATGGACGTTATCATCGTGGGGGCGGGTTTGGCTGGGCTGGCGGCGGCGCGGCATCTGGTTTCTGCTGGAAAAAAAATCATCATTCTGGAAGCCAGCGACCGGGCTGGGGGGCGTGTTTGGGCGCGACCGCTGGCGGACCACAACCTGATGCTCGATTGGGGTGCTGAGTGGGTGATTCCGCATTTGCATCCGCGCGTCATGGCTGAAGTCCAGCGCTTGAACTTGTCTGCGGACAGTGGAGTCACAGCCGCGCGCACGCGATGGGAAACCGGTAGCGGCGTGTGCTTCGGCAGTTATCAGGACATGAAGCGGGCGCGACCTGGCTTTGCCGCGGCATTGAACGCCATGGAGATTGAAGCAAACATGCGGCCTGCGCTCATCGACGGTGAGGGCAATCTGCACGACTATTTCGTACGGCATACCAGCACTCCTGCGGATGCGGACCTGTTGGAGTGTGCTGTGTTCCCGCTCACTGGCGCTGATCCCGGCCACGTTGCGGTTCGGATGTTGTGGGATGAAATCCGCGACCACAATGGGTCCATTGATGAGACGCTGGACGGTGACACACACCGCTTTCTGGAAGGTGTAGGGCAGATTGGTCCAGCACTGGCGCAAGACCTTGGCGAATGTGTCAGATACCATGCGCACGTGAGCCGTATTGTTGATCACGGCGAACACGTCGTCGTATCCACTGCGGATGCGACTTACACAGCGCGTGCCTGCATCGTCGCATTGCCGTTGCGCACGTTGGATAGCATCACGTTCTCGCCGCCACTTCCCGCTCAGCATGTGCAGACCGCACAGTTGTCTAATGCGGGGCGCGTTGCAAAGTTCTGGGCGCAGGTGAGAAGTGAAACGCCGCCTGACACAATTTTGCGCGTGGAAACGCCGCTGCGCTACGGATATGCGAGACGGCACACTGGCAATGAGTGGATGCTGTGCATCCAGTATCTTGTCGGCGATGACGTGCCAGTGTCGATTGAAAAAGTACGGCCGATGTTGCACGAAGCCTGGCCGGACATTGAAATTGTTGCACTGGATGTTGCCGACTGGCCAAGTTTGCCCTTGGCGAAGGCCAGTTGGCACACAGGTCGGGCTGGCCATGCCGCATCGGTGGAAAAGTTTCACGTGCCGAATGGCAACGTCCATTTTGCTGGCGGGGACATCGCAAAAGCATGGGCCGGGTGGATGGAAGGTGCCCTGATTTCAGGGAACGACGCGGCAGAGTGTATCATCCGTCAACGGTGATTAACGCCCCATCTCGCCAACCGGCATCTACGGCAGCCTGACATCTGCGTGACATGCGTGACTGGCCCAGTTTTCCCGTGTCTACGCGCGCAGCAATCCCCCGATTTTCTTTGCTGCGTAACCAGGAAACGCCGCCGCGACCGCTGCGTCATTGTGAAGAACGGTCGCCAGCACGTTGCGGTAATCTGTCGTCACTGCCAAATCAGCACCCTCATCGAGTTGCTCCGTGGCGAGGCCCGGCCATGTGCCAAAGTTCCGTCCGCCATTGACGCGATCACCCAGCACCATCATCAAGCCACCGTGGCCGTGATCAGTGCCGCGACTTTCATTGGCCTTCACGCGGCGGCCGAATTCACTCATGACAACAACTGTCACCGGCCTGCCGTTTGACTGGACGTGGCGGTCGAAAGCAGAGAGATTCTGTGACAGTGTTTGCAGGAGCTGCGGCATGCGGTCGGGCTGGTTGTCGTGGGTGTCCCAGCCATCGAGATCAACCGTGGCGATGCTGATGTCGGGGGCGACGCGCAGCATCTCGGCGAGGAAGTGCAGTTTGTTGCCGAACTCCCATCCTGCATAATTGATGCCGCGTGGTGGATCGCGCAGCACGGGTTGCTTGTCGGTATTGCGCTCCAGCTTGAGAGACAGTCGCCCCGTTGCCTCAATGGCGGCACGGCTAGCCTTGTCCAGCGCGGAGTCGCCATCGTGCAGTTCAAACAGCGCTTCATGAAAGGCTTGCGATGGCAACCAGTCGATGTCCCAGATGTCGCTCATGGGCAAAGCATCTTCACACAGGGACAACGATTGTGGCAACGCTCCTCCCATGCACACAATGCCCCCCGGTTCGGTCTTTCCAAGGGCGAGACTTGCACGTGTCAACCAGCCATCGCGCGGTGCCGATGCGCGGTCCGCGTTCAACCCGCGTTCCATGTAGTCCATCGCCTGGAAGTGGCTGCGGGTGGCGTGGCGCAATCCCGATGCGGGGATGAAAGTGAGCCGTTTGTCGCTCCACAGTCGCCCAAGTTCCTTCATGTGCGGACTGAGCAGGAGGTCGCCCGTGCCCTGAGCTGTGCCAACGGGAATGCCCTTGTTGTCGCCCGTCACATCCACGCGCAACGCCTGCGGGCGCGCGGCATGGTAATGTCTGTCATCGGCGGGGGCCAGAACACTGAGTGCGTCCATGCCACCGCGCAGAAACACGACGACGAGTGCGGTTTCGACAGGAACGGCAGCGCGGGCCCAGCGCACGCTGAACATGGGAGCCGCCGCAGCTGATGCGAGGAAGTGTCGACGATTGATATGCATCATGATCACACCGCCTGAAAATTGTGGGTTGCCGTGAGAAAACTCAACGCTTGTGCCGCCACCCACCTGTCATCCGGCTTGAAACTTATGCCGCGCTCCTCCGCACCGAACTGGTCGCGCAGAATTGTGACCGCGCGGGCTTTGTGTTTGTCGCTCGCATTGAGCGGGCCTGCCCACTCCTCGACAAAAGCGTTGAGCGATGGCCATTCGCGGTTCACATTTGCCGCCATTATTTTCTGCCAGAACTCATTGATCATGCGCCAACGCCGCACCAGAAGTCCCGGCGATTGCCAGTAGCCAGACTTCAAAGGGTGGCCAGCCGGTGATGGCCAGCGGTAAAGTTTGTGCCCCATGCCCTCAAGCATCCAGTCGAAGTCGCTGCTGGGCGGCAGCACCGTTGCGCTGACACGTTGCAGGGAGGCAAAAAGGAAATGCGGGCGCTGCAATCGCGGCGGTGCTGCGGCAAATTCCTCAGACAGCAGGATGTGGCGGATGACTTTTGCCATCTGATCTGCAGACTGATGATGATCGCGAAAAACCTGTGCCGTGCTGCGCACCAGTCCATCGGAAGGCGCGTCAGACACGAACCGGATGCAGAGCCGCGAGGCGATATGCATGGCAGTGGCAGGATGGAAAGCCGCAATATCCAGCACTTTGCGTCCATCGCTCATCGGCGGCTGATAGGGCGGAACCTCTGACGCGAAGAACCGCTTCTGATAGGGATCGTGCCATTTGTCGAGGTAGTGGAATTGACCCGTTTTTTGCAACACTTCACCTTCGGCAATCCACTGGCCGGATTGGTAGGTCCATCCCGTGAAGGCACGGGCGGCTTCGTAGACATCTTCGTCGATGTAGCCTTCTGGCGTTCCATCATCCGCACCAGGCACATCACGCCAACGGTCATATTTGTCATTGAAATAGGCGTTGACACCCAGTGTGTGGAGCTCGAAAAGCTCGCGAGCATAATTCTCGTTGGCAGGCGATGCCTTGCTCGATGCATTGTTGAGATAGGCCAGCATTGCCGTTGATGTGGCAACGGCTTCAAGCAACTCGCGGAAGTTTCCCAATGCGTGCTGGCGCAATACATTCTGGTCGTAGGCCGGCAACGCAACGGCCACATCTTCCACAGCATCACGGTTGACGCTGAAGTGATCACGCCAGAAATCAGTCACAGCCTCGCGAAGTTGCGCGTCAGTCAATGCGGTGCGGAGGTGTGTGGCCGCGGCCAGTTCATCGGCGGGGCGCACGCGCTCTTCCCACCCCATCTTTTTCTCCCAGTCCACGAGATGCCATAGATCGGGCACTGACTTTCGCAACAGCGACAGCGGGCGTTCTTCCTTGACCGCACCATGGCCTTCACCGGCGGCATATTCGATCGAGAGTTTGGCGCTGTTGATGGCGTCTCGCACATCCCCGCTGTCTTCAGCAGGCAAGGCCAGTTGTGCATCGATCCAGCCTGGCCACCCATCCTTTGCGATCCGGTTCTTGTCTTCGTTGCGACTGCGAATTCCAACGCGTGCTATCAGATCGATGGTCATGCGGATTCTCCTCAATCCAATCGATTCCCGGAATGCGGCGGGAGTGAGGCCCGAAAATGTTAACAATCCCTAACGTCGAATCTGGCAAGTTCACCCCCATGTCTGAAACTGATCTCTATCCCCCCGTCAAACAGCTCCTCGAACGCCAGGGCTACACAGTGAAATCCGAGGTGAAGTCGTGCGATGTGGTTGGTGTGCGTGGGCACGAACCGCCTGTCATTGTGGAACTCAAAACTGCGTTCACATTGCAACTGATCTATCAGGCCATCGATCGCCTGGCGATCACGGATCATGTTTATGTGGCTGTTGCTGCACCAAAGCGCGGATTGGCGCGCGAAGCAGTCAAACTCGCCAAGCGCATCGGGATCGGCGTCATTGTCGTGTCTTCGTCTGGTGCTACGGATGTCCTCGCGGATCCTCTGCCCTACACGCCGCGCAAAAACAAGAAGCGTGGCACGCTTTTGCTGCGTGAATTTTCAACGCGGCGAGGCGACCCCAATCTTGGTGGTTCAAATGGAAAAATTGTCACGGCGTACAAGCAGGATGCAATAAAGTGCGCTGATCATTTGCGTGTGCATGGGCCAACGCGGGTTAAGGATCTGCGAGTGGCAACCGGCGTTATGCGTGCGGCTAACATTTTGCGCGACAATCACTACGGCTGGTTTCAGAAAGTGGACCGCGGGATATATGGCGTAATCATACAACATTCCCCTGGCGATTATGGGTCAAGCACCAGAACCCAGAACTCGACTTGCTGAAGCTCGGGGCGCGGGATCATGCTGCCAACCACTCGCCTGACAACAAGGCGCAGCCGCTCTGACAACTGAAATTCCAGGCTACTTTTTGAAGATTGTACGAGGGACGCATCGGTTTTGGCGGATTCGAGGATGGTGCGTATCGCTATTTTACCTTCCGCACCGGCCGCTTTCACGACCATTTCATCTCCCACTAGGCTCATAGACACCAATGGCGGATTGGTTTTTACATCAGGTACCGATTTGACGTTACCGTGCCAAAAATCTAACGGTCCAATGAACTGGCCCGACGCATCCATTCGCACGGCAAGTGGCATTGTTGCATTGAAGTAACCACGGCCTTGCCTAGAAAAAGCATAGTTCGCGTAGACATCCTCCACGCCAATTTGCTTGCCCACTTCTTGCACAGCTACACGACCAGTCTGCCAATTACGCACAGCGCCGCCTTTGACCGGTTCAGGCAGCCAGCCGTTCAATGATTCGAGTGAATTCACATCGCTCAGAGCACGCAAGCGGCTCGCGGCCTCTTTTTGCGCATCCCCGTCGGCGGTGGTCAGTTTTGAAGTGACGCGTCCGTTCACCAAAACTCCTTTCTTCTCCAGCAAATCTTGCAACCACTCCACTTGGCTCGCAGCTACCACGCCATGGCTGCCCCAAGGCCCAATGGATCCCAACATCAACAGAACAGCTCCTGCGATGATGGGGGCACGGATGTCACGGCGGTTGCGGCGGAGTGCAAGATACAGGGTCATTGCCGTGAGCCACACCAGCATCACTCCCAACACATATCGCGACAACGTCCATCCGTTGCCGGCGAGCCGCTGCGACACGGCCATTGCAAGCATGCCGCCTGGCACTATCAACAACCCGAACCAAAAGCGTTCGAAAAAGCGTGTAAGAAGATGGCCTTTCTCGCACCATGGCCAAGCTATAAGCCAAGAAGCAGTACCGCCCACTATGAACAGTGAAACCATCCAACCGATTTGATTTTCCGGCAGCTTCCCAGCAAGGGCAATCTTGGCGGCATAAGCATGCAACACGCCAGCATAAATTAGGGCAATGGGAACAAGCACAAAGTTCGCAAGGAAACCGATGCCGCGCAGCACGAGCGTGTTACTGTGCTCCGGCGTGTCTTCGGCGGCAACAATAGCCAACGGCGCATGGCCCAAGCCAAAGAGTGGGCCGGTGAGATAAAACGCAGTCTTCAAAATATTGTCGCCATAGGCACCTTGACAATTTGTACCGAACAGAAAATCGACGCTAGTGACAATGGCTGTCGCACCAACCGCGAAGACGGCGCCAACAAGGATTGCAAGGGCAACAGCACCTGCAAGTTGGGCAGCGAAATTCCATTGTGATTTTTGGCTTGCTTTGCAATGCATAAATGGCGCTACAACCAGCAATAGCGTGAGGCCCCCGGCCAGCAAGAGGGCGGTTTGTCTGAAAAATGGCGTCGTAGCCACATAACGCCACGGTGGCCAATCCGGCTACCGCAGACAGCAGGTAGTTGGACAAACGCCCAAGCTCACGGCCTTCCGCGTAGAGGTGGGCTGCGCCAGAGGCCAGGAACGCCGCAAACAAGGTCAAGAACCATTCACTGTCAAAGCCGAGTCTATCGTACTTTGAGTCTCGCATTGTCAAAATCCACAACGCAACACTGCACAACACTGGCCACGGAAACCGTATCGCTGTTTTCACCAAACTCTGCCAGATTGCACTTTTCAAACCATACACCTTCAAGTTTGTTTCATGGCCTCGGTATGCCAGCTTTTCAAAGGCAGACAACCGGGAGTTTTTGCCAGTTTCTGCAAAAATTGGCCATATCTATGCGGAATTGTGTGTGTCACCCCCCCGTCACCGGTGGAAAAAATGCGATTTCGGTGGCGTCCTGAATGGGTTCATCCAACTGCGCATGGGCTTGGTTGATGGCGGCGCGGATGGTTTTGGGGTTGGCGAAGGCAGCGGCACAGGCGGGATCGGTGGCGCTCAGGTGCGTGATCAAATCATGCAAGGTTTTCACCGATGGCGGCAGATCGAGATCGTCGCTGGCGCGTCCAATGATCTGCCGGAAGCGTGCGAAGTAAAGAATCCTCACCTGTCCACCACGTGGCGGATGCCGGCGCGGAAGTAGTCCCAGCCGGAATAGAGGGTGAGTGCCGCGGCGATCCACAGGCCGACGATGCCGATGCGGGTGACGACCATGTACTCCGTCAACGGCCCGAGGATTTTGTCACCGGCCGGTCCGGCAATCAGGAAGCCGAGGGCAACAAGTTGAACCGTGGTTTTCCACTTGGCGATGCGGGTCACCGGCACGGAAACGCGCAACTGGCCGAGATATTCCCGCAAACCGGAAACCAGCACCTCACGGGCGAGAATGATTATGGCAGCCCAGATGTGGCCACCAAACAGGATGCCATCAGCAGACAACACCAAAAGGACCACGGCGACGAGGACCTTGTCGGCAATGGGATCCAGCATGCGGCCGAGCGACGACGTCAGATGCCAGCGGCGGGCGAGAAAGCCGTCAAAGAAATCGGTGATGGCGGCGACGATGAAGAGGAACAGCGCAATCCAGCGGGCGGTATCATCGCCGCGTTCGCCGGGCCACAGAAGCAGCGCTGCGACCAATGGAATAATCACGATGCGGCCATAGGTCAGCAGATTGGGTACATTCCAAATCTTCGAATGCGTCGCCGGATTGGTGTATAAGCGCTCGCCCACGTTCCTGGCCTCTATTTCATGTCCGCGTGGAAGTGATCGAAGATGGCTTGTGCCAGTGCCGTGCTGACACCTTCGACCGCCGCCAAATCAATGACGTTTGCCTTGCCCACTGCTTTCGCCGATCCGAAGCTTTGGAGCAAGGCCTTCTTGCGGGCCGGACCTATGCCGGCAATTTCATCGAGTGGGCTGACGCCAATGGCGCGGGAACGCTTGGCGCGGTGGCTGCCAATGGCCCAGCGGTGGGCCTCGTCGCGCAGACGTTGAATGTAATACAGAACGGGATCGCGGGCTTCGAGCATGAAACTGGTCTTGTCGGGGAGATAGAAGTGTTCACGACCGGCATCGCGGTCCGGACCTTTGGCCACACCGACGACGGGCACATCATCGATTCCGAGTTCTTCGAGCACCTGCACGGTGGCGCTGATCTGCCCTGCCCCGCCGTCTATCAGCACGAGGTCAGGCCACGCAGATTCTTCATTCAGTTCAGCGCGTTCCCCTTCCTCCTTCAACAGGCGCGAGAAGCGACGGGTGAGCATTTCGCGCATCATGGCGAAATCATCGTTGGTGATGTCGGCATCCTTGATGTTGAATTTGCGGTACTGGGCTTTCATGAAACCATCGGGTCCGGCCACCACCATGCCGCCCACGGCATCGCTGCCCTGAATGTGGGAGTTGTCGTAGATTTCAATGCGGCGGGGCGGGGCTTCCAGTTTGAAAACCCGCGCCACGCCGTCCAGCAGTTTGGTTTGGGTCGATGTTTCGGCCAGTTTGCGGCCTGCGGCTTCGCGTGCGTTGGTTACGGCGTGGTCAACGAGTGCCTTCTTCTCGCCGCGTTGGGGCGTGTGCAGTTCCACCTTGTGGCTGGCGGCCTGGGTGAAGGCTTCCTCCAGCAGGTCATGTTCATCCGGTTCGTGGGACAGCAAGATCAGGGGTGGCAAGGGTTTGTCGTCGTAGAACTGGCCGAGAAACGCCGCCATGATTTCACCAGGCGTTGCGGATTTGTCGGCGCGGGGGAAGTAACCATGGGTGCCCCAGTTCTGGCCGTTGCGAATGAAATAGACCTGCACGCAAGTAATGCCGCTTTCCTGGGCGAGACCGAAGACATCTGCTTCTTCGACACCCTGCAGGTTTATGCCTTGTGTTTGGGTAACGAAACTCAGGGCCTGGATGCGGTCACGGTAGCGGGCAGCGTCTTCAAAGTTCAAGGCTTCGGCGGCGGTTTCCATTTTTGCCGCGAGTTCTGCCTTGATAGGCCCGCCACCTTTCGAGAGAAATGTTTCAGCCTCTTCCACCAGCTTGCCATAATCACTTTCAGATATGTAGTTCACACAGGGTGCTGCACAGCGTTTGATCTGGTAAAGCAGGCATGGGCGGTTACGGTTTTCGTACATGCTGTCGCGGCAGGTGCGCAGGAGGAAGGCTTTCTGCAGCGTGTTGATGGCCTGGTTTACGGCACCTGCAGACGCGAACGGGCCATAGTAGTTGCCTTTCCGGTTACGGGCACCGCGATGTTTCGCCAGTTGCGGCATGGGATGGTGTTTGGCGATCAGGATGTAAGGGAAACTCTTGTCATCACGCAGCAGCACATTGAAGCGGGGTTTGAGTTTCTTGATCAGATTGGATTCGAGCAGCAAGGCCTCGGCTTCGCTGGCCGTCACCACAAATTCCATGTTGGTGGTGAGGGAGACCATCAAGGCGATACGGTTGTTGTGGCCCTCGCCCCGGGCATAGTTCGATACGCGGTTCTTCAGGTTGTGCGCCTTGCCGACGTAGAGCACATCACCGGCACCATCGAACATGCGGTAGACACCGGGCTTCGCGGGAAGCCTCGTGACAAAGTCGCGAATGAGGTCGGGGCCGGAAAGTGGCGCTGAATCGGTCATTGGGGAGAGTTTAGCGCAGGGGTGGTGTCAGGCAATGGCGGGAGGGGTTGTACAAATGATCTTCACCTACTTCCCGCGCTCAATCTCCACTCCCACGCTCCTTGCATTCTTGATGATATCCGGTTTTTCCACCCGCACCCTGGCGGCCATGACGCGTTTGTCCTTGAGGCAGCTTTGGGCGATGTTTTCGCAGAGGGTTTCGACGAGGTTGACGTGGCCTTCGGCGACGATGGCTGTGACTTTTTTGGCGATGATTTCGTAGCTGACGACATGGCTGATTTCGTCCTTCATCTTGCCGGGGCTTTCCTGCACGGAAAGGTCGATGTTGACGATGATGCGTTGCTTGCGCTTTTTCTCGTGCGGGTAAATGCCAATGAGGGCTTTTACCACGAGGTCGCGCACGAAGACATGGCGAAGACGGCTTTTGGCTGAGGCGACATGGTGCGAGATGATGGGCTTTTTCATTCCTTGACTTTCATCACATCCGGGGTTTGCCAGGCCAGATGCTGACCGCCGTCGAGGGCAATCATCTGGCCGGTCATGGACTGTTGCAACAGTATGAATTTTACGGCGTTTGAGATTTCGGCGGGCGACGTGCCGCGGCCCAGCAGCGTCAGCTTTTCCTGCTTGCGGAACTCGGCGTCATCCATGCGCGCCGACGGCAAGGCCGGACCAGGGCCGATGGCGTTGACGCGGATGTTGGGGGCCAGCGCCTGCGCCAGAGTTCGGGTTGCCGTCCACAGCCCGGACTTCGACAGGGTGTAGGAAAAGAAGCGTGGGTTCAATTTCCAGACACGCTGGTCGATGATATTGATGATGTTGGCGTTGACGGACTTTGGCACCTGACGGGCGAAAGCCTGGGCCAACATCACGGGGGCGCGCAGATTGGTGTCCATGTGCCGGGTCCAGCTGTCGAGCGTGATTTCTCCGACGTCATCAGGTTCAAAGATCGAGGCATTGTTGATGAGTGCTGTGAGCGGACCAAGATGTTGGATGGCGGTTGCAATGAGCTGATCCGGGGTGGCGGCTTTTGCGAGATCGCCTTCTACCACGGTGGCGCGGCGGCCTTTGGCGCGCACCAAAGCGGCAACAGATTGAGCTTCCGCCAGAGATTGATGGCAGTGGACGACGACATCCCAACCGTCAGCGGCCAGATCCAGGGCGAGTTGGCGGCCAATGCGTTTGGCGGCACCGGTTATGAATGCTGCGGGCATGTATGTTCAGGTCTTGGGTGTGAGAATGACGTAGTGCTTGCGCAGTTTTTTCACGGTTTCCCACGTTCCTTTGAAGCCTGCGGGGATGATGAAGGCATCGCCTTTTTTAAAGCGGTGTTTCTTGCGGCTGCCTTTACCTTGCAGCATGACCACGCCATTGATGATGTGGCAGAATTCCCATTCATCGTAACTCACCTTCACCTTGCCGGGTGTGGATTCCCAAATTCCGCAGAACAGGCGGCCATTTTCACCTTCAAAATGGTTCCAGGTTTTGGTGAGGCGTTTACCAGACAACAGCCGTGCCGGGTCGGGTTTTCCATTTTCGACCTTGGGCGCGTTTTTGCCTGTGATTTTCATGGGCATGATGTCGATCATTGCGTCACCTTTTGCAGAAGTTGTTCACGGGTTGGTTTGAAACCGGAGGCCAACCACCAATCCTCGAGGTCTTGCAGTGCCTGACCCACTGCTGGGCCCGGTGGCAGACCGGCTTGCAACAAGTCTTTGCCGGTGATCGGGAAGGCAGGCGTTTGCCAAGATTTTGGTAGGTTGAGCAAGGCACGCCATCCGCGATCGTCCAGCGAGCTGCTGGATTTTGCCCATGACACTGTGACAGCGTCGCGCCACCGGTGTTTGCCCATGCCATACAGCAGCTGACGCCGTTCGATCGGGCGCAGACTGGGTGCAAGAGTTGGCGCATCCTGCAACGCTTCAATGCGACCAGCTTCGGCGTTGCTCAGGCGGAATGATGCCTTGAGCGTGTGCGGTTCGCGGGCAAGGATGGCGAGACGCAGTATTGCATCAGGGCCAAGACGTTCAAGTGTGCGCCAATCATCGGTGTGGACAAGGACCAGCCTCAGGATGCCCGCCTTGGCCATGACCTTCAATGTGGGCACGGCGCGCGGGGCGCTGAGGAGCTTCAGCATTTCCTGGCGGATGCGCTCGGCGGAGAGTGTGGCGAGGCCTTTGCGCAAGTTCTTGCAGGCTGCCAGACCCTTGGCATCGGGGGCGGAATTGCCGTAGCGGGCATGAAAACGGAAGAAGCGGAGAATGCGAAGATAGTCTTCCATGATACGCTGGCGCGCGGCCCCGACAAACCTCACCTTCCGCTTCTGAATATCTTCGTAACCATCTGTATAATCGTATATTTTTCCTTGTTGATCGGCGAACATCGCATTGATTGTGAAATCGCGTCGCTGGGCGTCCTGCTGCCAGTTGTCCGTGAATTTGACATGGGCGCGACGTCCGTCGGTGGCTATATCGTGGCGCAAGGTGGTTACCTCGAACGGTGTGCCGTGGACAACGACGGTGAGTGTTCCGTGGTCGATGCCGGTGGGGACAACTTTGAAACCGGCTGTTTCGCAACAGGATTTAACAGCCATTGGCGGCAAGGTGGTGGCAAGATCAACTTCGGTGACCGGCTCACCGAGCAAGGCGTTGCGAACAGCACCGCCCGCCACCCGGGCCTCGCCACCTGCCTTGGCAATGACGTGCATGAGGTCTTGCAGTTTTGGATCACGCAGCCATTTGGCCCGTGACAGGGTTGGCAGGAGCTTAGCCATGCAAGCGCTCACCCAGAATTTTCAAGATGCCTGCTGTTGCTCCCCAGATGTTTCTTACCCCATAAGGATAGGCATAGTAGTGTCGCTGTTTGCCATTCCATTCACGACTTTGGGTTTGGCGGTTGGCAGGTGAAAGCAGAAAAGCGAGTGGTACTTCAAACACCTCGGCCACTTCGGCGGGGTGCGGTGCTAAGGTGAAGCCAGGCTGCACCAAGGCGACAACCGGAGTGATAATGTAGCCGGTCACTGTGACATAGCCGTCAAGATAGCCCAAAGGTTCAACAAATGAGGGATCAAGTCCGGTCTCCTCACGGGCTTCGCGCAAGGCGGCGGCGAGTGGTGTTTCGCCTGCATCAATCTTGCCGCCAGGAAAGGCGATCTGGCCTGCGTGACTGGACAGGCTTGCGGTGCGCTGGGTCAACAGGACTGTCAAACTGGCGTGGGCTACAATCGGAACAAGGACCGCGGCCGGTTTTGGCGTGATTCCGGCGGGAATCATGCGGGCTTTCTCGTTCATGTCGTCGTCGCTGCGGTCCCAGGTGAGCGGGGCCTCGCGCAGCAGACCGCTGGCGGCGCGGGATTTCAGGTCGGTGACGGAATATTCAGTCACGTTGCAATCTCCTTGGCCAACTGCATGGGGAAAAACACACCTGAAGACCACACGCCGAACCATTCACCTTGGGTGACACCTGCGGCCACGAGATCATAAAACAGTGGGCGAGAGACCAAGGCCTCGAGATTGCGGCGCACGCGAATGTAGGGCTTCAGTCCGCCAGTCCCCTGTTCTTGGACAAAACGCAGGCGGCAATCAGCATTGACTGTCACCGTGTCATCGACATTGGTTTCAAAGGTGATGACCTGCTGGTTGCCGCTGCCCGTGATGCCCATGCGGATGGCGGTGAAGGGGGCATCATCCACGGTTATGCCGCATTTTTCGACGGGCGTAACGAGGAAGTATTTGTCGCCATCCTTGCGTACAATGCGGGAGAACAGGACATAGAGCGGTTTGCGGCCGATGGGTGAATTCATGTAGTACCAGGTGCCGTCGGCGGCGATACGCATGTCGATGTCACCGCAAAACGGCGGATTCCATTGTTCAACAGGTGGCAAAGTGGTCCCGCCGGACTGTGCTTCTTTCAGGCCACGCAAGGGATTGCCAGCATCCAATCCAGCCGCCATCATTCAACCACCACCAGAATCACTGCCCCATGCCCTTTTTAGGCCACTGTGGCCCCATAGGCGTATAGATATGCATGGTTTATCCAAAAGCAGGCTGGGCACAACAATTTCCCTCATAACAGGCAGAAACACATGGCGACACTGAGCGATGCTAACCGGAAAACACTCGATGATTTTGAAGCCATCAGCGGCAAGTTGGTGGCGGCGAAAGCGGCCATCGGCGAGGTGATCTTTGGCCAGGAGAATGTGGTGGAACTCTGCCTCATTGCCATCCTGTCGGGTGGACACGGATTGCTCGTGGGTGCACCAGGTCTTGCCAAGACAAAGCTCGCCACAACACTCGGTCGGGTGTTGGGGCTGGCGGAAAAACGGGTGCAATTCACGCCGGACCTGATGCCAGCTGACATTTTGGGATCAGAAGTTCTGGATGAAGATGCCAGTGGCCGGAAGACTTTCCGGTTTGTTCCGGGACCTGTGTTTTGCCAGTTGCTGATGGCGGATGAGATCAACCGTGCTTCGCCCCGTACACAGTCAGCCCTGTTGCAGGCCATGCAGGAACATCACGTGACCATTGCTGGCAGCCGCCACGATGTGCCCACTCCGTTTCACGTTCTGGCGACCCAGAACCCGATCGAGCAAGAAGGGACCTACCCTTTGCCCGAAGCGCAACTTGACCGCTTTCTGGTGCAGATTGATGTGCCCTACCCTTCCCTGGAAGCCGAACGGCGCATGCTTTTTGCGACCACCGGCACTGAAGAAGCGGAAGCTGCGGCGGCCTTAAGCGCCAAAGAATTGATGACAGCGCAACGGCTGACGCGGACATTGCCGGTTGGCGACCAAGTGGCTGATGCCATTTTGAAAGTCGTGCGGTCAGCCAGGCCAGGGCCAGATGCTAATACTTACGTCAATGAAAACGTGGCCTGGGGTCCCAGCCCACGGGCGGCACAGGCGCTCATGCTGGGGACACGCGCCAGAGCTCTTTTGCAAGGGCGGTTGGCGCCTTCTGTGGATGATGTGATTGCGCTGCTGGACCCGGTGTTCAAGCACCGCATGGCGCTGAATTTCGCGGCACGGGCCGAGGGACGCACGATCACGGACGTCGTTGGTAAACTTGCGGCACAACTTGGCTGATGCAATGAGTGACTATGCCGCCCAGGTGTTTTCATGGTCGCAGCGGGCGCAAGCCCAGAGTGCTGCTCTGCCTGCGCTCTTGGTGAAAGCCGAAAAAGTGGCGGCGACCGTGATCCTTGGCGTACACGGGCGCAAACGGGCAGGTCCGGGGGAGAGTTTCTGGCAGTACCGGCCCTACAGTTTTGGCGATACCACGCAACGCATTGACTGGCGGCGGTCAGCGCTTTCGGACCGGGTTTTCATCAGAGAAAGTGAATGGGAGGCAGCCAATACCTTGTGGCTGTGGAGCGACACCGGGGCGCGCATGGATTTTAAGTCGCATCTGGCGAAAGAAACCAAACGTGACCGGGGATTGCTGATCAGCCTGGCGATGGCGAGCCTTGCGGTTCGGGCGCATGAACGCATTGGCGGATTGGGCAGTGATCAGTTGGCAGGCTATGGCCGTTCGGCACTGGTGAAGGTGGCAGAACATGTTTTGCGGCCGAAAGACCACACTTTGCCAGTCATGCGGCGCATGCAGCGCCACTCTGCTGCAATCATTGTGTCGGATTTTCTGGACGATGTGGAAAGTGTGAAAAAATCTGTTGTCCCCTTGGCGCAGGCGGGAATTCGGGGTCATTTGGTGCAAGTGTGTGATCCGGCTGAGGAGACCCTGCCCTATGACGGGCGCATTGAGTTTCTCGGGCTTGATACGCCACAGCGCTACCTGGCGCGGAAAACGGAAGGGTTGCGCTCGGCCTATGCCGAGAAATACCAGGCGCACCGCGAAAGCGTTCGGACGCTGGCGAAAAGCCTGGGCTGGACCTTTACTGTGCACCGCACCGATCAACCAGTGATGATGTGCCTGTTGGCGCTTTATGCCTTGATTCTTGATGCACCAGCGGGGCAACGCGCGGGTGCAGCTGCATGAGTGCGTTCTGGGCAGCGCTGGGGTTTGGCACGCCACTGGCGTTGTGGGGATTGCTCGCCCTGCCCGTCATCTGGTGGTTGTTGCGCTTTGTGCCGCCGCGGCCGCGGCCGCAGGCTTTTCCGCCCATCCGAATCCTGTTGGGACTTGATCCGAAGCTGGAGACGCCAGACAAAACGCCGTGGTGGCTTTTGCTCTTGCGATTGGCGTTGGCGGCTGCACTCATTTTTGCAGTAGCGCAGCCAGAGCTGCGGTCGCGTCATGCCGCTACCGGCATGGGCGGACACACGCTGGTCGTGGTGGACAATGGGTGGGCGGCAGCGAGCGACTGGTCAAGGCGACAGGATTACCTGCTTGGATTGCTGGAAGAAGTCCAAAACGACGGCGGGTTGGTGACGCTGGTTCCGACCGTGAAAAAAAACTCCACTCAAGGCCTGCGCACAGTTGCCGCAGCAGATGCTATCGATGCGGCCAAGGCGCTTGAGCCAGCGGCCCTAGCACCCGACAGGATATCCCTTGTCACTTCGCTCAAGGCCGCTGGATTGGACGCACCTGACCGGATTGTTTGGCTTTCCGACGGTCTTGCAGCGGGAAAATTTGCCGCTGACCTTGCTGGCACTTTCCCGAGGTCGGCATTAACTGTCGTAACCGTGAAAGCCAGCGATCTCCCGGTGGCCCTGGCCAAGCCCATTGCCACGGGTGCTGATATCCGTACCGCCGTTCTCAAAACACGTGGCGTAGTTCAACCTCCCCAACTGGTGCAGGCACGGGCGGCCAATAGCCGGGTGTTGGCTGAGCAATTGGTCACATTGGGTCAAGATACTGGGGAAACCAGTGTCACGTTGTCACTGCCGACAGAATTGCGCAATGATGTGCAAAGCATCAGCATTGCTGGTGTTGATCATGGCGGGGCGCGGCTGCTGCTGGATGACCGCTGGCGGCGCAAAACAGTTGCCCTGCAAACCGGTGCTTCGTTTGAAACAGAGCAACCGCTGCTGTCGCCGCTGCATTACATCACGCGGGCATTGGAGCCCTATGCCGAAATGCAGGAACCGAAGTCGCCACAAGACCTGAAGGCACTGCTGGATGGCGGTGTATCAATGCTGGTGCTGGCGGACATTGGCATTGTTTCAGATGCGGTGCGTGGCGATGTTGAAGACTGGGTGGCCAAAGGTGGATTGCTGCTGCGGTTTGCCGGCCCGCGCCTGGCGGCAGCGGCGGATGATCTGGTTCCGGTGCGGCTGCGCGATGGCGGCCGTGAGCTTGGCAGTGCGTTAAGCTGGGAAAAGCCGCAAGGATTGCAAGACTTCAATGCAGACAGCCCCTTTGCCGGATTGAGCCTCGATGAGCGCGCCACGGTTTCGCAACAAGTTCTGGCGGAACCGGATGGCGAGTTGGCGATGCGAACCTGGGCCAGCCTGGCCGATGGCACGCCACTGGTGACAGCGGCGCGACGCGGCAAGGGCTTGATTGTGCTTTTTCATGTGACCGGCAATCCGGAATGGTCGAGCTTGCCGCTGACGGGATTGTTCGTGGGGATGCTCAAGCGCATCACCGATCTTGCGCCACCTGCCGGGAGTACAGGCTCTGCGGCTGCGACAGGCCTGCAAGTCAACGCAGCCTACGTGCCGCGCCTCATGCTGTCAGGGCGGGGCGATTTGGTGCCGCCAGACGCCGACATTCAACCCATTGCCTTTGCCGCGTTTAATAGTGCAATGGCCACACCACTGACACCGCCCGGGCTTTATGCCCGTGGTGGCGGCGAACGGGCGATCAATCTTGATTTGACCGCAGGCGATCTGGCACCCTTGGGTGCGTTGCCTGCAGGAGTTGCGTCCACTGATTACACGCCGCCGCAAAAAACCGCCTACGCGCCTTGGCTGTTCCTGTTGGCCTTTGGGCTGTTTCTGCTGGATACGCTGGCTGCCCTTTTCATGGGGGGCGGATGGCAGCGGTTGCGCACGGCAGGTGCAGCCGGCGCGATAATGGCAGTGATGATGATTGCGCATACTGACAGCCGCGTGATGGCACAGGAGACTGTAGCGCCCGCTGACTTTGACCAGATGGCGATGCAGGCCGCACTCAACACAAGGCTGGCGTTCGTGCGTACGGGCAAGAGTGATATCGACGATGTGAGTTCCGAAGGATTGTCGGGGCTGGGATTTGTGATCAATGACCGCACTTCCATCAACCTGGCTGATCCTGTTGGCATCGACATCGAACGCGACGATCTGGTGTTTTATCCCCTCATTTACTGGCCGGTGGACATTGATGCGCAAGCCCCGTCGGCGGCCGCCATCCAAAAAATCGATACCTACATGAAAAAAGGCGGGACAATCTTCTTCGACTTGCGCGATGACGGACTGAGTGCTGGTTCGCTGGGCAATGACGAAAACCCGACCACCGAGGCATTGCGGCGCATTCTGGGCAAGCTTGATATTCCGCCACTCGAAACAGTGGCAGAGCAACATGTCCTCACCCGAAGTTTTTATCTGTTGAACGCGTTTCCTGGACGCTATGCCAGTGGTCCGTTGTGGGTGGAGGCCGGCAATTCTGGGCAGGTTTCCGATCCCGGCACAGCGGACGGGGTTTCAGCCATCATCATCGGTTCGAATGATTACGCCGCCGCGTGGGCGTTTGATGCGCAAGGTGAGCCACTTTATGCCGTCATCCCCGGCGAGGACCGGCAGCGGGAATTTGCGTTTCGCACCGGCATCAACATCGTGATGTATGCACTCACGGGCAATTACAAGGCGGACCAGGTTCATATTCCAGCTCTTCTGGAACGGTTGGGCCAGTAGATGAACTTCACCGTCGATTTTACCCCGTTTGTGAGTTGGCCGCTGTTTGGTGTTCTGGCCGTGGCTGGGTTGTTCTTGGTGGGACTGCTGGCTTGGGCGGGACGTCGGGGACGTTTGTTGCGACCCATGGCGTTGGCGTGTTTGCTGGGGGCTATCGCCAATCCGACACTGCGCCAGGATGAACGAGAATACCTCAGCGATATTGCCGTCATTGTTGTCGATGAGAGCGACAGCCAGAAAATTGCCGACCGCAAGGCGCAAACAGAAACGGCACTCGCTGCCTTGCAAGAACGGATCAAGGGACTTGGCAATACGGAAGTGCGGGTGGGCCGCCATCTTCCGGGGACCACACCCGACACGGACGGAACGCGATTGTTTGGCACACTTTCGCGCACCATGGCGGACATTCCGGCAGAACGGTTTGCGGGTGCCATCCTGTTGACCGATGGTCAAGTGCACGATGTTCCAGCGTCTGCTGCGGCAACGCGGATTGCCGATCCGATCCTTGGCCCGATCCATGGGTTGATCTCCGGCAAACGCAGTGAGGTGGATCGCCGGATTGTGATTGACCGGGTGCCGAAGTTTGCAATTACAGGGCAAGAGCAGACGGTGAAATTTCATGTTGAGGATACGGGCAATTCAGCGCCCGTGGATGTGACGGTTACGCTGCCGGATGGAACGCAATCGACTTTGCGTGTCGCGCCGGACACGCCGCAATATCTGCCGCTGACGCTGGACCGGGCGGGAAACAATATTCTTGAACTCAGTGTGCCCCGCCGGGAGGGTGAAATTTCAGACCGCAACAATCGCGCCACCGCCATGATCGCAGGCATTCGCGACCGGTTGCGGGTGTTGCTGGTTTCAGGTGAGCCGCATCCCGGTGAGCGCACCTGGCGCAATTTGCTGAAAGCGGATGCGGCGGTTGACCTGGTGCATTTCACGATTTTGCGTCCACCTGAAAAGCATGACGGCACGCCAACCAAAGAACTGTCGTTGATCGCTTTTCCGACGCGCGAACTGTTTGTCGACAAAATCGAAGAATTTGACCTGGTGATCTTTGACCGGTATCGGCGACAGGCGATTGTTCCGGAGGCTTACCTCGCCAATATCGCGGACTATGTGCGGCGCGGTGGCGCGGTACTGATTTCATCCGGTCCGGATTTCGCCGGGGCAGACGGGCTGTTCCAATCACCGATTGCCGACATCATTGCCGCTGTTCCCAATGGGTTGGTTGTTGAGCAGCCCTTCCGGCCTGCGGTTACAGCAGCCGGGCTTAAACACCCGGTAACACGCAATCTGCCTGGTGGCGGCAAGCAGCCGAACTGGGGTCGATGGTTCCGGCTGGTAGATACAGCGGCCGCAGACAACGCCATGACATTGATGTCAGGAGCAGACGACAAGCCACTGCTGGTTCTCAACCGGGCGGAGAATGGCCGTGTGGCGCAAATGCTTTCTGACCATGGCTGGCTGTGGGCACGTGGCTATGAGGGTGGCGGACCGCAAATGGAGCTGCTGCGGCGGGTGGCGCATTGGCTGATGAAAGAGCCTGATCTCGAAGAAGAGGCGCTGTCGGCACGGCAGGACGGTGGTTTCATTGCCATTGAACGGCGCACCATGGCGGACAGCGCCAAGGCTGTGAGTGTGACGTTGCCTTCCGGCAAAGTTGTGGAAGTTGCCCTTGCTTCCATTGAACCTGGGCTGTTTGCCGGGCGCGTTGCCATAGCAGAAAGCGGTGTGCACCGGTTCAGTGATGGCACACAACAGACGGCTGCTGGCATCGGCAACGCCGATGCCCGCGAGATGGCAGACTTGCGGGCTACTGATACCGTGCTTGCCCCGTTGGCGAGCGCCACGGGATCAGGTGTATTGTGGATGGAAGACGGGCTGCCGCGCCTCAGCAAAGTGGCGAAGGGTGACGTGGCTGCTGGCAAAGGGTGGCTGGGTTTGCGGGCCAATGAACAATTCCGGGTGACGGCTGTGCGGGAATTTTCATTGTTCTCAACCCTGCTCAGTCTGGCGGCTTTGCTCATTGTTGCTTCCGGCATGTGGTATCGCGAGGGGCGCTGAAGTTCTGGCGAAACGGTGCGGCGGCAAAACCAGTCCCGCCACACCTTGCATTGCGCCGGGAACCAGTTCCAGAAACAGCAGGCGGTTGCGGTTGACGGGACCGGGCAAAAGAATATCGTTGGATTTTACCAGCTGAAAGCCGACGCGGGCATAGTAGGGTTGGTCCCCCACCAGCAACACCAACCTGTAACCCAAAGCCTTGGCGGTAGCCAGTCCTTCGCGCATGAGGGTGAGGCCGATGCCGCGATTTTGCCTTTCGGGATGCACCGCGAGAGGTCCGAGCAGCAGTGCGTGGATACCTTGCCTGCCGATGCGCAATGGCCAGAAACTGATCGCACCAACCACGCCAACGCCCCTTTCGCGGACAACGCGCGAGAGGCCTTCGGCGGCAGAACTGCCTTCGCGCAGGCGGTATGACGTTTTGGTGCGGCGTTCGAGACCAAAAGCAATGTCGAGCAGCCGGTCCACCTCGGTGGCATCGTCGCTCGTCATCGCTTCGGTCTGGATCATTTCACGCATTGACCGTTACCATACGGAATCCGGTGGTTGACCGTGACAGATTTCCGCAATGCGCCGGCGCGAGCCCGGATTGGTTTGGGCAGGCAAGTTGTCGGGTGGAAAAAATTGTACCGCCGAAATTTCAGCATTAGGCGACCAGGGCTGGCGGGTAAAACTGTCGAGTACAAAACAGGCAATATGATCGCCGGGGAAGTTGCGGTGATTGGAAAAGAAGCCGTGCAGGCGCAAAGGGCCATCCGCCGTGAGGGCTGCCTCTTCGCGCAATTCCCGGTCCGCTGCCTGCATGATGGTTTCACCGCGATCGACACCTCCGCCGGGAAGAATCCAGGCCGGATCGTAGGTTTGCTTGACGAGAAGGACATGGCCGTTGCCATCAAAAACAGCCACGCGCGCGCCGAGTGTCATGCCGCGCGACAAGCGCAACCAGGGTCGCCAGATAAATTTGAAAAACAACACGTCGCGCTCCTGCCTTGTCCTGTACGCCCAGAGGCTCTAGCTAGGGTCGTGAATCACATTGAATTCCTGAGCTGATCGACGATATGCGGCAAATCTTCAAGATTTTCTTTCGGACGGAGTTGACCCGGCCGTGGCTGGTGCTTTTGGCCCTGCTTGCAGGCGGGCTGTTGGAGGCCATGAGTCTGGGGAGCCTGTTGCCCGCAACAAACTCTCTCGTGGCAGGGAATGACAACCCCAATTCGGTCGTGGATTCGACGGTACGGAAGATTCTTGCGATATTTTCTGTCCAGCCCGGTTTTGGCACCATTATCGCGTTGATCCTGACGTTGTTTCTGCTGCGCACGGGATTGCTGTTTGTGGCCATGACCTATGCCACCAATACGGGAGCAAAAGTGACGGTCAACTTGCGGCAGCGATTGATCCAGGCGCTGTTCAAGGCGAAGTGGCGGTTTTACGGCGACCAGAATGCCGGAGACATTGCGAATGCCATCAGCAACACCTCGGCGCAGGCCGGCATTGCCTTTCAGGTTTCAGCGGAAGTGATTGCCTGCATGGCCCAGATCCTGGCGTATTGCGCCATTGCCATGCTGATCAATTGGCGGGCGGCGGTTGCGGGAATCCTCGGCGGCATTTTGGTGTCGCTGTTTTCAGGCCGTCTCGTCAGTGTCACCCGGCGGCATGGGCTCAAGGTGACGGACCGGGTGGCGCTGCTGACTTCCGACATGGTCGACATGATGCAGAACATCAAGGCCTTGAAATCGATGCAGCGGTATGATGCCTTTCTTGAACAGTTCAACACACGTCTGGGGAAATTGCGCCGCAACCATTTTGCCATCAATTACTCCCGCTATGGCTTGCTGCTTGGCAATGACCTGATCGTTGCCTGCCTGATCGGCGTTGGCGCTTATGTCACCCACAAATATGCCAACGCCACTTTGCCTGAACTCACGGTTCTGGGTTTGCTGTTCTTTCAAGTCGTGAGCTACGTGGCGCGCATGCAGCGCGTGTCACAACAGGCAGCACAGTTTGAAAGCGCCTATTTCCATGTTTCCAAGCTGATTTCTTCGGCTGAATCAGCCCACGAGATATGGCCGGGGCGGTTACCCCCGCATATGGGCAATGGTTGCCGGTTTGAAGATGTTTCGTTTTCCCACAATGACAAACCGACACTGCGGAATGTCATGTTCCATATGCCTGCCGGGCACATCACGGTGCTGCAAGGGCGATCGGGTGCTGGCAAAACCACGCTGGTTGACCTGCTGATTGGATTTCACCGGCCCAGTGCCGGGCGCATTCTCATCGGCAAGGACGACTTGCAATCCATTGACATGACGGCATGGCGCAGGCGCATCGGCTATGTGCCACAGGAGCTGGTTCTCATTCATGATACAATCCGGGCCAACATTGCCTTGGGTGATCATGCCATTACCGATACACAAATTGAAAAAGCTATCGACAAGGCCGGATTGCGGGATTTTCTCGATAGCTTGCCGGGTGGTCTCGACACTGATGTGGGTGAATATGGCGGCAAGCTTTCGGGCGGCCAACGCCAACGCATCTCATTGGCGCGGGCGTTGGTGCATGAACCCGAACTCCTCATCCTGGACGAAGTCACAAGTGCCCTTGATCCCGCGACAGAGGCAGACATCGTGGCCAATATTGCAAGCCTTCGCGGCCAGTACACCATCCTTGCGATCACGCACCGGCCTGAGTGGACAAAAATCGCCGATCGGCTTTATGACATCAAAGACGGGCGGGTGCATGAAATCAAAGCGGTGACAACGCGGAGGAAAAAGCCATCATGAATGGGATCACCATCCGCGACGTTGCAAGCAAGGCGGACACCCTGGATTTTCTGGCTGTGCCGTTTGTCGTGTTCAAGGATGACCCGTATTGGGTAGCACCGTTGTATTTCGAGCGGCTGGAACACCTGGACCGGAAAAAGAACCCCTATTTCAAGCATGCCGATGCGCAGCTCTTTGTGGCTTACAGGGACGGCAAACCAGTGGGGCGCGTGACGGCGCAAATCGACCGGCTGCATCTGGATCGCTACAACGATGCGACAGGACAGTTCGGCTTTCTCGATGCCATTGATGACCACGAGGTGTTTGCCGCCTTGCTGGAGCGCGCACAGGACTGGCTGCGGCACAAGGGCATGCTGCGTGTGCAGGGTCCCTTCAGTTTTTCGATCAATGATGAAACCGGTTTGCTCATTGACGGGTTTTCGACGCCACCCAGCATGATGATGGGACATGCAGCGCCGCATTATCAAAGCCATGTGGAGCGATTTGGTTTTACAAAGGTCAAAGATGTTTTTGCCTATGACTATGATTTGCGGGCACCCATTCCGCCCTTGATTGAGCGGGCTCGGCGGCGATCGGCGCAGGCCCAGAATATTACGGTGCGCGCACTCGACAAACGAAAAATGGCGACTGAACTAGATATCATCATGTCCATTTTCAACGATGCGTGGTCGGACAATTGGGGGTTTGTGCCGTTCACGCCGGATGAACTCAAGCTTCTGGGCACAAACCTGAAAATGCTGGTGCATGGCGACTACGTTGCCATCGCCTCCTACAAGGGCGAGCCTGCCGCCATGGCCATCACGCTGCCCAATCTCAATGAGTGGTTTCGTGATCTCAACGGCCGGCTGTTACCTTTTGGGTGGGCCAAACTCCTGCCACGGGTGATGGCCAAGAAACCGCAAACTTTGCGCCTGCCTTTGATGGGAGTGCGCAAACAGTTTCACGACAGTCCAACAGGCTCGGCACTGGCCTTTGCCACCATCATGGCGTTGCGCGACTATCACTTGAAACGCGGCGTGGAGCGGGTTGAATTTTCCTGGGTGCTGGAAGACAACAAGGGCATGCGCAACATCATCGAGACCGCTGGTGCAACGGCTTACAAGACCTACCGCATCTTTGAGAAGGCGCTTTGACGCATGACCTGGTGTGCCGTGGTGCTTGCGGCCAGCCGTGGCAAGGATGATCCCATGGCTAAGGCCTTTGGCGTACTGCACAAGTGCCGCATTCCGGTTGCTGGAACGCCCATGATTGTGCGGGTCGTTGATGCCCTGCGCCAATCTGGCTGCATTTCCTCAGTTGCTGTTTCGACCGAGTCCGAAGAAGTGTTCCGGGACATCATTGCCAATAGCGATGTGGTTCACAGCCCGTCACAGGCATCTGCTCCGGCATCGGCCCTGTACGCCATTTCTGAGGGCTGCACTTATCCTGTTCTGATCACCACTGGTGACCATGCCCTGTTGACTTCTGAGATGGTGCGGCATGTCTGTGACACTGCGTCCAGGCTCGATGCCGATTTCTCAGTGGGGCTGGCAACGGCTGAGACTATACTGGGTGCCTATCCTGAGACACGGCGCACGTTTTTCAGGTTTGGAAATGACCGCGTTTCCGGTTGCAACCTTTTCACGGTGCACAGTGCAGCAGGTTTGCGTGTGCTGGAGCGCTGGCGATACATGGAGCAAAACCGCAAGAAGCCGTGGAAGCTGGTGTTTTCCTTTGGTTTCTGGCCGCTACTGCGGTTCGTGACGCATCGCCTTTCGCTTCAACAGGCGTTTTATACCGTTTCGGCACAGCTGGGTGTACGGGTTCGGCCGTTGTTGCTGCCGTTTGCGGAAGCGGCCATTGACGTGGACAAGCCTGCCGACAAGGAACTGGCAGAAGCGATCATCAAGAAGCGCGAGACGCGCTGATCAGGTGTTCCAGCTGGCAACCAATTGCCGTGCTCCTTGCAGGTCCACCGGCACATCGACTTCGCACCAGCGCAATCCACCGATGGGAATGGCGCGGACCGGCATGGTTTTGGCCAGTGCGCCGACGGCGGACGGGAACCAGCGGCGCAGGCCTTGCGGATCGCGCATGGCTTTCTCCAGCTCGTTTACGTACGCTGCACAGCCCTTGCCGCGAAAAACGTAGAAACCAATGGCTTCTGCATTTACGGTATCGAGGGGGAGGGTTTTGCCAATTTCAGTGAGGCGGTCACCATCCAGCATGACTTTCATGTCGTCGCCGTCGTAACTTGCCTTGACGTTAATGGCGACGCTGGCGGGTGCGGTGGGCGCATTGAGAAGTTGCTTCACCAAATCGCCGCGAAAGACATTGTCACCGTTCACCTGGATGAAATCAGACAGCATCTGGTCACGGGCAAGCCAACAACTCGCGAGGTTGTCGGCAACTGCATAAAATGGATTGAATACTGTGGTGATGCCGACACCAAGGCGGCCTGCAACCGCTACCAATTCTCTTTCCATGAGGTTGGCCGCGTAGCCCACCACAACGACGAAATCCTTTATGCCGTTTTCGGCGAAAGCCTCGATTTGCCGTTCAATCAGGGTTTTTCCGCCGATGTCGAGCAATGCCTTGGGGATATCGGAGGTCAGGGGCAAAAGCCGCTTGCCCTGCCCCGCTGCCAGTATGATAACGCGCACGGTTGAAGAATCCGGTTCAAACACAATAGGATGACGGTGCATTGCACCGCATGGCACAGAAGTCAACGGAAGGCTGACGCTTGGCATTTACCTTCGCCCATTTTTCGGATGTCCATCTGGGGCCGATGCCTCCGGGTGCGGTGTGGCAGGATTTCGCGTTCAAGCGTGTCCTAGGTGGATTGAGCTGGGCTTTGCGGCGCAGGGCCATACACAGTCCAGCGGTGGCTGAGGCCTTGGTTGCGGACATCCAGGCGCACAATCCGGACCACATTGCGTTCACTGGTGACCTGATCAATATCGCTGCAAAACCGGAATTTCCGCGTGGGGCGCGATGGCTCGCGAAGGTGGGTTCCGTTGATGCCGTTTCTTTCGTTCCGGGCAATCATGACGCATATGTCCACGTTACCGATCATGATGGCTTGCGCCATTTTTCGGACTACATGGCCGGTGATTTGAAACGGCCTGAAGGCAGCGATGGCAAGGTGTTTCCCTTTGTCAGATTGCGGCGCAACGTCGCTTTCATTGGTCTGGATACGGCGCGGCCGCAATCCTTGTGGCGCGCTGGTGGCACACTCGGTGACACGCAGTTGAATATGCTGGGCGTGCAGTTGCGTGATTTGAAAGCGCGCGGGTTTTACCGTGTGGTCATGTTGCACCATCCACCGCTACCGGGTTTGGCGGTTGCACGCAAAGCGCTGACTGACGCGGCTGCACTTCAGTCAGTATTGAAAGCTGAAGGTGCCGAACTGGTGCTGCATGGGCACAATCACCGGCGGATGTTCAATACTTTTGCGTGGGAGGGAGGTGTGGCTGCTGTCAACGGTGTGCCGTCGGCCTCGTCCACCGGACATGGTGCGCATGAGGCGGCGGAGTGGCATCACTATTCGGTTGACCGGAGCAAGGCACAGTGGCGGACGACCCTGACGGTGCGGGCGCTGGTTGGCGGCACGACGCGGTTTGAAAGCCAGCCCGCGATCGAGCTTTTCCATGACGCCAACCCGGTGTAACTGTTGGTCATGCATGCCACTCTCACGAAATTTGGCTATCCTTCGACACTGGTGCGGGAGTTTGAGCATTGGTGCGTTTTGTTGCGACCGCAGCAAGTGACGCTGGGGGCACTGGTGTTGGCGGCAAAAAGCGAGGTGACGCAATTTTCGGGCTTGCCTGTTGGCGCGTTCACCGAACTTGCCCTGGTGACAGCGGCGTGTGAAACGGCATTGCGGAGTTTCGCTGCTTACGACAAAATCAACTACCTGATGCTGATGATGGTTGATCCACAGGTGCATTTCCATGTGATCCCGCGCTATCAGACTGCACCGTCGTTCACACGGTTGCTGTTCGCAGATCCGGGTTGGCCTGGGATGCCTGACCTCAAATTTGCCACGGACGTTGCCGACACAGTTCGTTCACAACTGCAATACGACCTGCAAAAGGCATTCGCAACGGCGTGCTGACCATCATCGACAGATATGTGCTGCGGCAGGTTTTGGTGCCGTTGGTGACGAGTTTCAGCATCGGGCTTCTGATGTTGCTGGCCGAACGCATGGTGCGGCTGCTCGAAAAAACACTGGGCATGCGCAATTCATTTGTCGTGGTGTTTGAGCTTCTGGCCAATCTCATTCCCCATTATCTCGGGATGGTAGTGCCCGGAGCCCTTTTTCTCGGGTTGCTATTCGGGTTCAACCGGCTGTCCAAAAACCAGGAACTTGACGCCATGTTTGCGGCGGGCTTCGGATTGCACCGGTTGGCGCGCCCGACGCTGATTCTCGCCTTGGTGTTCTGTGCTGCCTCGATGGCCATCTTTGGCTGGTTCCAACCTTACACCCGATATGCCTACAGGTCGGTGTTGTTTGATGTGAAAAATGTCGATTCGTTTTATCTTGCCGAGGAAGGCGTGTTCATGCAATCGGGCAACCGCACTTTTATTCTCAACGAACTGGATCGCAGCGAGAACACGTTCCAGCGGGTTTTCATTTTTGAGGACAAGGGGGAAGACGGTGTTGAAACTTTGACGGCTTCGAGCGGCAGATTGGTGCTGGTGCCCGGACAATTGCGACCGGTCTTGCGGCTCAATGACGGCAAGCGGCTTGAGATCAAACGGGATTCAAAGGGCCTTGTCCAGGGCAGCAGCTCCGGCGCGTTCGAACAGTTCGACACGCCTTTGGGCAAAATATCAAAAAACCTGTTTCGCGCCCGCGGCAATGATGAACGCGAACTGACCCTGCCGGAGCTGCGCACGCTACAGTCAGCGCCGCCCAAAGGTTCAACGCCCAATTCGATGCGGGCCGAATTTCATCGCCGCGTGGTCAACATCATTGCCATGTTGGTGCTGCCGTTTCTGGCCTTGCCGTTTTCGGTGGGCAGACCGCGTTCCCCCCGGGCGTACCGCATTGGCATAGCGCTGGTGATCCTGATCGGGTTTCACGAGATTGTTGAACAAGGTGCTCTTGCCACCAAGGGCAGTGGTTTGTCGCCTTGGATGACAATGTGGTTGCCCTTGGCGATGTTGAGTGCTTTTTCATTTTGGCGCTTTTATCGGGTGAGTTTTACGGTGGGAGCTGATTCATCCAACGGCATTGCATCGTGGATGCAGGACAGATTCGCACCCGCCGTTACATTCGCCAGGCGCAAGCTGGCGCGGGGGCCGGGGAAATGAAAATCATCGGCACCATGTTGTCGCGGATGATCTTTTTCCGTTTTGTCGCGGTGCTGCTTGGCATCTCCCTGTTTGTGCTGACACTGGAGGTAGTTTCATTCTCCAAGGAAATACTGGCGCTGGACGAGAGTTCCTCTTCGATGGTTTTTCGGTACATCCTCATGCGCCTGCCAGGGACACTGGCTACATTTTTGCCCATGAGTTTCCTGCTCGCACTTTTGCTCAGCCTGACCGAACTCAGCTACCGCAATGAGGTGACTGCAATCTGGGCCAGTGGTGTTTCGCCGGCACGGCTGATCGTCATGTTGGTTCCGTTGTCGTTGGTGATTGGGGTATTTCATTATGTTCTTGCCGACAGGGCCATTCCCGTCACTGCTCCGACTCTGCGAATTTGGGGCATTGCCGATTATGGCGACAAGCGGCTGAAACTGGGGGAGCGTGACCCCATCTGGATGCGCAGCGGCAACGACATACTGCGCGCCGGAAAAGCCAATGCTGACTCCACTGAACTGCGCGATGTCATCATTTTCCGGCGCGACGAACAAGGCGAACTTGTTTCACAAATCATGGCACCCTTTGCCAAACTTGGCACGGCATCGTGGGAGTTAAAAGATGCCGTTGTTGTGACGCAGGCAAGTGCTGCCACGACAGCCATGCCGATATTAACCTATGAAGGCACATTGCGGCCAGCAGCTGCTGGATCGCGTTCGGGTGACCCGGAAGAAATGACCATCACCGACCTCTCCTACTTTGTCGCCAACGCCGGATTTGGCATACGGCCGACGTATGTCTACGAAACCTGGTGGCACAAGCGGCTAACCCCGCTTTTCACCGGATTGTTGATGACGGCAATATGCGTGCCACTCGCGTCGCGGTTCCGGCGTGGCGGCGGGTTGGGTGTCTTGTTCTCGGCCGGCGTTGGTCTTGGATTTCTCTATTTCATTTTTGACGGGCTTATGGTTTCGGCGGGAGAATTGGGGTTTGTGGTGCCGTGGCTGGCGGCGTGGCTGCCGGTGCTGGTGTTTGGGACAATCGCTGCGTCGCTCGTTCTGCGAAGTGAACGCACTTAGTTTCGCACGGTTGGCGGGGGTTGATTTCATGCGGCTGGACGCATAACCGTCTGGCAGTATGCAAAGCGCACCGATGTCCGACACCATTTCAAGCAAAACAGCTGATCAGCAGACCGCAGAGACAGCGCTCGTCATTGTTGGACGGTCCGAAATTTCATTGTGGTCCCTGAAGCTGGATGAACGCATTCGACGGCAGTTCGCAAAAACTGCTGCATTCACGGAGCTGGATGTGGACAATGTAGGCGGGCATGGCGGTGATGTTTTGTTGGTGCGGGGAGACTGTGTCATCGACCAACCCCTTGTTGGTGTGATGCAAGTGCGGCGAAACTTTCTCCTCCTGGAGCAGGCTGGACAACCGGCCTCGGTACTTGCGGCCCATGTCAGTCCAATTGATGTTGCAAGCATTTTGAAGCTTATGCGCGGGGAACCGGCAGAATTGAATGACCGTTTGAGTGCGCTGGCCCCACATGAAATTGACGCCGGATTCTGGAAGGCCTTGCGCAAGCGGGAGACGCCCTATGCGATGCGGGTCACGAAAGAAACCCAGGTCGCCGTGGAATGGCGCATGTTCATGGGCACCTACAAAGGGGCAACTGACATCGTTACCAAACATGTGTGGCCACGACCGGCATTTCATGTGACACGCTGGCTGGCTCAACGCGGTGTAACGCCCAACATGGTGACCAGTGTTGCCGCCGTGGCAACGGTTTTGGCGTTTTTCCTGTTCTTGCGTGGCGCATTTCTGTGGGGACTCGCAGCGGCGTGGCTCATGACTTTTCTTGATACGGTTGATGGCAAACTGGCGCGAACCACGCTCACATCGAGCAAGTGGGGTGATGTGTTTGACCACGGCATCGATCTGGTGCACCCCCCGTTTTGGTATGTGGCGTGGGCGCTGGGGCTTGGTGCTGCCGGTTTTGTCTGGTCACATTCGCTGTTCTGGTGGACGACGGGGCTCATACTTGGTGGTTATGTTTTGCAACGCGTGATGGAAGGCATTGCGATCAAGTGGCTGGGGCTTGAGATCCATATTTGGCGACCGATAGACACGCTGTTCCGGCAGGTCACGGCGCGGCGCAATTCCAACCTTGTTCTGTTGACGATTTTTGCCACTCTGGGCAGACCCGATCTGGGCTTGCTTGCCGTGGCAGCGTGGACAGTTGCGTGCCTGGTCCTGCACGGCTTGCAATTGGTGCAGGCATTTGCGGCGAAAAAAGTGGCCGGGCCACCAGGCTTGCAATCGTGGATGCGCCGTCCGTGAGCAAAATCGGTGTCATCATCAATCCACGCTCGGGCCGTGGCAATGGCAAAGGTCTGGCCCTGGCGGAGCGGCTTTCGCGGCACCGCGACGTGCCGATTTGTGTGCTGCGGGATTTCAAGACGCTTGAGCCTTCGCTCAGTGCATTTGCCAGGTCCGGTGTCACTGAAATTTACATCAGTTCGGGCGATGGTACCATCCAGGCGATCCAGACCCTGCTCGCCGAACGCAACGAATTTTCCGTGTTGCCGCGCCTGTGCCTGTTGCCGCACGGGACAACAAACATGACGGCGGCCGATCTCGGTTTCCGGCACAAATCAATTGATGCGCAAGCCGCCTTTATCGAGGCGCATGCGCGGGAGGACTTGCGATCCAGACCCACTTTGCGCATTGTCAACCCGGCGGACGGGCAAGCGCGCCATGGCATGTTTTTGGGTGCCGGTGCGGTGGCTGATGCAACCTTGTATTGCCAGCGGGTTTTCAACGACAAAGGCGTCAAAGGATCATGGGCAACATTTTCAGTGCTGGCCGGGGCCGCCCTCAAGACCGCGTTTTTGCCTGCCAATCTCGCTGATCCCAACCGGTTTGACAGACCTTATGACATCACCATCAGGAAAGGCGATGGCATCGTGAGTTCGGGGCAGCAATTGCTGGTTCTGGTGTCGACGCTGGACAAACTGATCCTTGGCGCACGACCGTTCTGGGGAACCAAGACGGGGCCGATCCGCGCCACTGTGTTTCCCTACCCGGTACCAAGTGTTGTCCGCTGGTTGCTGCCGGTGCTCTATGGCAATGACAGGCGCAAAGGTCCGCCGGGTGCAAAGAGCTTCAGCACCGACAGGTTTGAAATTCAGGTTGCGGCTCCGTTTGTTCTGGATGGCGAGTTTTTCGACGGCCCGGCGGAAGGTTCCTTGAAGATCGAATCCGGACCGGTTTTCACTTATATCTGCGGCTAATGGATCAGCTCGCGCTTCATGTGTCAAAAGCGCTGGAACGGCCGTGCGGCAGTGACGTGCAAACGATGGCGCGGCATATTCTCAACTTGCATCCCGGAATATGTGCCGTGGTCGCCTATGGCTCAACGCAGCGCGATCAATCCACCGCCGACACGTTGATTGATTTCTATTGCCTTGTGGAAAGCCGTCAGGAATTGGCGATGGGAGCCGTGTTGCAGCATTTGGGTGATCTTGTTCCGCCCAATGTTTTCTATGCAAAAACCAACCGCACAAAGCATGTCCTGCGGTGCAAATACGCTGTCGTTACATTTCAGAAATTGCGGCAGTGGACACGCACTAATGTTGCCACCCCCTATTTCTGGGTGCGATTTTGCCAGCCCATGTCACTTGTGTTTGTGCGAGACGAAGCGGCGCGTCTGGCCGTTGCCGATATTGCGGCGCAGGCCATGCGCACGGCGTATGGTCAGGCGAAGGCATTGCTGCCTGATGCGGACCCGTTGGCGCAGTGGGAAGCGTTGTTTGCCGAAACCTACCGAACTGAGTTGCGGCCCGAGGGACGCGGCAGGTCGCGCAGCATCGTGGATGCTGAGCCCGGCCACTACATCCAAATTTCGGCACTGATGGCAGATGTGCCGGTGCGCAAGGGAAACTGGATGTGGGCGCGTGCTGCCGGAAAAATGTTGACGACGTTGCGGTTATGCAAGGCGGCGTTTACGTTTTCAGGTGGCTCTGACTATGTGGCGTGGAAAATCGAACGGCACTCGGGGGCAAAGATAGTATTGACGCCTTGGCAAAGACGACATCCGATCTTGGCGGGCCTCATGTTGCTGCCGAAACTCCTTTTGCGCGGTGTGATCCGGTAGGCGGCGATGGTTTAAGCCACGACCTGTCCGAAGACCTCGATGATTTTGTCGATTTCCTCAAAACTATGTGCGGCAGAAACGGAGCAGCGGAGCAGACAGAGCCGGTTGGGAGTGCCGGGCGGGAGTGCGATGTTGACGTAAACGCCAGCGTTCAACAGGGCGTTCCATTTCGTTATGGCGGTCAATTCGTCAGGCAATTTGACTGCAATCACGGGGCTTACGGTCTCGCAGCCTGTTTCCAGACCAAGCTTCACAAGGCCGTTGAAGAGCCGTTCCGAGTTGGCCCACAAGCGGTCGCGGCGGTCCGGTTCGCGTTCGAGAATTTGCAGCGCCTTGATGGATGTCGCAACACTGGCGGGTGAGGAAGATGCGGTGAACATGTAGGGACGCATGGCGTAGCGCAGGGTTTCAAACAAGGGATGATCCCCTGCCCCAAAACCACCGATAGCACCGACACTTTTGGAAAACGTGCCGACAATGAAATCTGCTTCTTCCTCCAGGCCTGCTTCGTCGGCGAGGCCGCGACCGTGGGGTCCGAGAACGCCAAAGGAATGGGCTTCATCGACCAGCAATTGAAAGCCGTGCTGTTTTTTCACCGCGACAAAATCCTTCAATGGTGCGCGATCGCCCAGCATTGAGTAGATGCCTTCGAGGACGACCAGTCTGCCGCCCTCACCCTCACTTCGCGTCAAGCGTTTGGCCAAATCTTCAGCATCGTTGTGACGGAAGCGCACGAGCTTTGCACCGGACAATGTGCAACCGTCGTAAATGGACGAATGGGAATCAGCATCAAGGAAAATCGTGTCACGTGGACCGGCAAGGCCGGACATCATGCCGAGGTTGGCCTGGTATCCTGTGGTGAAGGCGATGCAATGCTTGCGGTTGAGCATGCGCGCCAGTTGCTGTTCCAACTGCTGGTGCAGCGTATAATTCCCGTTGGCAATGCGAGACCCCGTAGTGCCGGTGCCAAATTCATTGAGGGCGTCAATTCCAGCGGCAATGCATTCGGGGTTGAATGTCACGCCCATGTAATTGTTGGTGCCTGCCAGAATGGTTTCGCGGCCATTGATCATGGAGCGGGTGGGCGACAGCATTTTTTCGTTGGTGAGACCCACTGCATTGACGCCCATGTCCATCATGCGGGCGAACCGCTCGGTCAGGGGCTTGTGCTTGTCGAGAAGGTCAATCATTCATTCGGCCTTTTTCAGACGGGCTTCAACCACAGCAGCGAGATCAGCAATGGTGCGGGTTTCGGCGACGACGTTCAACGGGATTTCGATGTCATAGAGGTCTTCCACCTCCATGATGAAATCCATGACACCCACGGAATCGATATTGAGTTCGGCCGGGATGTCGGTGGTGGCGGTGAGCACCTTGCCTTCGGTGTTAAATGGACCGAGAAGGCGGCAAATTTCCGCGACAATGGTGGTGGTGTGGTTCATTGATTGGTCCCTGTGGGTGCGGCCTTGATCCAGCCTGCTTCGATATACCAGTTGATGGTTTTTTGCAGGCCATCGCGCAAGAGTACCGGATCGGGCCTTGGCCAGCCGGGGCCAGACGCCACCCAATCTGGATGATACATTTCGCGCATTTTTCCTGTCGAAATCATGGTGGAGCTGCCTTTTACGCTACCGGCCAGATCGGCCACACGAGCGATGGCCATGGCGAGCAACTGCGGCAGATAAATGACCCGCTTGGGTTTTCCGAACAGTGGTTGCAGCATGTTGGCGATGGCGGGCCATGAATGGCCGCCTTGCGTATCGTCAATCTCGCGCAGGCCCGTGGTTGGCTGCGTTAGGGTGGTTGCAACAATGGCGGCAAAGTCGTCGACATGGAGAAGTGAGAATTTGTTGGTTTCGCGACCCGGCAGGATCGCCGTTGGCCGCATGAGCTGTTGCAGCAGTGGCAAAGTTGCACGGTCACCCGGGCCATAGATGGCGGCGGGGCGCAGGATCAGTGTTGCCATGGAACCGTTGGTGGATTGAACTTCCTGTTCTGCTGTTGCCTTGCTGGCGGCATAGTGTGACAGGTGGGGGTGGCGGGCTGCGAGCGAGGAGATGTGGATGAACCGTTTGACGCCCGCCGCGCGTGCCGCTGCCATCATGTTGTGTGTGCCCGTTGCATTGACGGCAAAGAATTCATTGCGGTTGACGGCAGAAATGGCACCGGCAACATGCACCACCGCATCGACCCCTTGAACCAAGGTTTGGAGCGATTGCGGATCAGACAAACCACCTTTGACGATGGTGACGGCAGGCGGGAATATCTGTGTTTGGGGCGAACGAACCAAAGTTGATACGATATGACCTTGCGCGAGTACTGCTTGCAGGATGGGTCGTCCGGCGAACCCCGTTGCCCCGGTGATGGCAACACGCAGGGGTTTGCGCGTCGTTGACGTTGGCTGCAATTTCAGCGCTAGAGCGAAATGCCGCTTAATGGAATCGGCATTTCGCTCTAGCTCATTGGTTTGTAGCGGCATTTTCGCAGACAACCGGTTCCACTTTTCTGCATGCCGCTCTATTCTGCGGCTTGCAAGAACCCGGACAGCGGCACGTGTTCGCCCGACAGGACAGCGATTTCGCCATTCAGGTATTTGCTGCGGGCACCTGCGCGCGACAGTTTTCCGGATGATGTAAACGGCAGGCTGCGTGGTGCCACGAGCAAAACCGTGCAATCCACGCCAGCACTTTGATGCACAGCCTTGGAGACCTCGCGACGCAAGGCTTCCTGGGATTGCGGATCAGACAGGCGGCATTCGACCAGCACCACGACATCATCATCACCGGCTTCGGTTTCAACAGCGAAGGCAGCGACATCGCCAGCCTTCAGGGGCAGGATTTTTTCTGCAACCCATTCAATATCCTGCGGCCAAATATTGCGACCATTGTGGAGGATCAAATCCTTGGCGCGGCCGGTGATGACAAATTCATCGCCCAGGCGGTAGCCCATGTCGCCGGTATCAAGATAGCCGTCGTTACCGATGGCGGCGTTGGTTTCTTCTTCACGGTTGTAGTACCCCGCCATGAGGCTTGGACCCTTGACGAACAAGCGGCCGATCTCACGGTCTTTCAACTCCTTGCCAGCTTCTGTGCGCACTTCCATGCGGTGGCCGGGCAGAACCCGTCCGCAAACCACAAAGCTGCGGGATTTGGAGGGGTCCGAATTGTCGTTGACAGGGACTGCCACACCACGCGACTTCATGGCATCGCGCGCGATCGTGTCGGTACGCACGGGACCGTCTATGGCGGCAAATGAAACGGCCAGTGTCGTTTCCGCCATACCGTAACTCGGCAAGAATGCGTTGGCCTTGAAACCCGCAACAGCCAACGTCTTGGTAAAATTGCTCAAGACATCGGGGCGCACCATGTCGCCGCCAATGCCGGCAATGCGCAACGACGACAGGTCGAGCTTGGCGGCCTCGCCGTTGATGCGTTTTGCCGCAAGGTCGTAACCAAATGTCGGTGAGTAGGAAATTGTGGTTTTGCGTTCCGACATCAACTTAAGCCACAAGGCCGGACGGCGGGCGAAAGCCGTGGTCGAGAGGAAATCCACTGACACTTGCGACAGCATGGGTGACAGGCAAAAGCCCACCAGACCCATGTCGTGGTAGAGCGGCAACCAGGAACAGGCGCGGTCGTCAGGACGCACCTGCAAACCATGCAACAGAATGCCATCCGCGTTGGCCATAATCGATGCCTGGGTGATCAGCACGCCCTTGGGCTCAGAGGTTGAACCGGAAGAATACTGAATGTAGGCTACGTCCGATGCACCGAAACGCTGCGGTGCGGTGGCGGATTCAGGAAGTGATTGCAAGGCTTCATGGGTCAGTACCAGCTCAGTGCCAGCTTCTGCCGCACCTGCTTCAATTTGTGACGCCAGTTCTGCCGTGGTGATTACGGCGTTGGCGTGGGCGGCGCGCAACATGCCCGCGACGCGACCGACATAAGCTTCCTTGCCGCCGATATACATGGAATACGGCATGGGGCACGGGATCATGCCGGCAACCTGGCAGGCGAAAAAAACCACCATGAAATCCGCACCGGTTTCGGCAACAATGCCAACGCGGTCGCCACGCTTGATCCCTGCCGTGGCCAGCTTACGGGCTGTCGACAAAGCTCGCGTTTTCAACTCCGCGTAACTGAGAAAACTTTGGAGGACACCCCGGCTGGTGTGGAAATAATATCCGGCTGTACTTTTCGCGGCGTAATCGAGTCCTTCAGCAAGTGTGGCAAATCCGCCAACGCGCTGCTGGAACGATGCACAGCCAGCCAAGTTGACTGCTGCATCTCCGCCTATTTCCAGAACATTTTTCACGACCGCCGTCATACTCCAACCACTTGCCGCAACGCCCAGAACCATCCAGAATCTGGCATTGGATTAACTGTGATCACCTAACAGGGAGTTGACGGGGCCGAAAATCAAATGGTGTTTCGGAATGTAACAGACCAGAAAACGCGAATTTCAACTATTGAAACAAAGACATCGCCAACGCGCCACAAAGTGCACCGAACAGGCCTATGGCGAGTTTTTCCGGCCAGCGTGCTCGGCGTTCGACCTGGGTGCGCATCTGATATAATTGCGTGAGCTGGTTGTTTTGCTGGAATTCTTGCTGCGTTCTGTATTTACGAACAAAATCAGCTATTTCACAGCGGGCTCTGGTGATAAAAAGGGTGCGGACCATGGCGCTCGCTTCAGTTTTCAGCCGATAGGTCACGGCATCCTGTTCCATCGCGACATAGGTTTGTGGGTCAAGCCAGAGGCGTGGGGTATCTGTATATTGAAAGACCATGTCAAAGCGGGCCTTTCCCAGGGCGTTCGCAGCTGGCTGCACGTCAGCCCGCAGCGCCTGCAGCTTGATCAGCTGTGCGTCGTACAGAGACACCGAGGAGGTTTGTTCCGTGGTGTCGCCTGATTCTTCGATGATTCCCCTGGTTTCCTCATATGCCTGAGACTGCAATTCCTCCGCCTTTCCCGCCCATGCCCGTTAGAAATGGATGAACCGCCCGAGTCAAGCTGGAATGTCAGGGTGTGAATAGCTTCATCAAGCGGGCCGTTTGAACGGACGGATGACCAACTGGGGAAATGGCGCATCGTGTGCGCCTTCGACACCAAGTTTCATTTCCGGGGTGCGGCAGGTGGTGCTGGCACTGGCGAACAACCGATCCCACAGCGACAGAATGGTTGCGTAGTTTGAATCAGTATCGCTTTGGCGGGCATGGTGGTGAACCCAGTGAATGGACGGGGTGACGATCACCCGCGCCAACGCTGCTTCCACTTTGGCAGACAGCCGCAGATTGGAGTGGTGAAAAAGTGTTGCCAACACCAAACAGGTTTCAAATACAATCACACTGGTGAGAGGTACGGCCAGCGCCACAATGACTGCCGTTCTCGCGAGAGACGACAAAAGCACTTCGCCAAAGTGAAAACGCACGGCTGTGGTTGTGTCCAGCGTCTCGTCAAGATGGTGCACTTCGTGGAAGCGCCACAAAAAAGGCAGCTGGTGATTGGCGCGGTGCCAAACGTAAATCCAGGCATCAAGCAGCACCATGTCAAATATCATGCCGCCGCTTCCGGCGAGCCATTCAGGCCGCCAAGGCCATGCCCAGCCCGATGCCGCCATGGACAAGGGAATTGTCACCAATGGCGACAACATCGCATTGATGATGGCCAGTGCAGCGTTTTTCAGGAGCCGTGCCATGTCATTTAGCTGGAGTTCCGCCGGGTACAGGCGTTCAACCAAAAACAGAAACAGGAACGTGGACGCCACGATGCCGGTTTTTCCCGACACGACACCCATGACGTAAGTAATTGTTGATGTGTCGGCCATGGCTTCAAACGGGTGCTGGTTGCAGGCGGTCGGGCGTGAACGGCACAAGCAAAGGGTGACGGGCGTTTTGCAAGAGTTCCGCTGCGCACAGTTTTCCGATCGCTGGAGCGAGGGTCACGCCAGAATGGGTGACTGCAACATACAGGCCCGCACGATCAGCGATACGGCCACAGCACGGAAAGCCATCTGCCGGCATGGGTCTTTGGCCAAATGTGAAATGGTCCAGTTGCAATTCAGTGGTGCCTGACACGAGTTGGCGAAGTGTCTCCATCATGGCGGCTGCCGCTGTCTTCGGGTTGTTGACGAAACCTTCATCCCTGAAATCACTTCCGGCGATCAAGTGTCCGCTGGCCAACTGGCGCACGTGCATTTCCGGCGCGATGATCATGCGGCTGATCAGTTCTGGTGCGGGTTGGGTGTGAATCAAAAGGCCTGGCGGTGAGTGGAGGTCGAGCGTCAGTCCGATTGACTTCAGCACGTCGTTGGTTTCGACACCGACAGCCAACACGACTTCATCGGCGTCGAGGTCGCCTTCTGCCGTCATCACGCCAACGACCGCGCCGTTTCGTTCGCGCAGCCATTTGACGCGGGCCTTGGGAATGACATCAGCACCGAGGCGCTTGGCCGCTTCAAGAAAAGCGGTGGCGGCAGCCGCAGGATCAACACATCCCTCGCCTTCGGCATGCGCAACAAATGACGGCAAGTTCACCACATTAGGCTCAAGGACCTGCGCTTCCTGGGCCCGGAGCAGGCGGATGCCATAGCCCCAGCCGGACTGCTGCTCGACAAATTCCACCAGTTGCTGCTCGGGCAGATCCCACAGTAAACTGCCGCACCAGTTGACCACCAGCCCTGGGACCTCCCGGTCACATTGGTGCCAATCCGAAATGGATTGCTGGCGGAGGTCAAAATAGGGTTTCGGATTGCCCCAACTGGCGTTGATCCAGGCCCAGGATTGGGGCGTTGCCACGCCGCCCGGCGTTTCATTGGCTTCCAGGACCGCGACGTTAGCGCCTGCCTTGGCGAGATGATAGGCGATGGATGCGCCGACGATACCTGAGCCAATGACCAGAATGCGCTTGGTCATGGCGCGATCTCCTGCTGGCCCAAGGCTTGCTCCATGACCGATGCCATGCGGTGGATTTCCGTGTCAGGCATGTCAGCATAACACGGCACAATGACTATATCGCGCATCAGACGGGCGGCGGCAGCGGGCTCGAGTTCGGGCCGGTGTGCGGGTGCCGCAATGTGCTGCGAGCGCGGCAGATCGGCGGCATCGAAGCCTTCCTGGCGCAACGCCTGAATCAGTTTTTTTGGTTCAGTGACGAGGATCGGGAAAACCCAAAAATCGTGGTGCCCTCCTTCCTGGCCGGGAAGTTCGACACGTTTGCCGATCAACCTGCTGAGGGTGCGTCCCTTGCGCTCACGCTGTTGCAAATGCTGGGTATCAAACAGGCGCAGCCTGCGATTGATGAGCCACAGCATCAAAGCCGATGGCTGGATGCGCATCTTGTCCACGGTTTTCAGCGGTGCCACATCACGCACGCGGTCGGCCAGCGAGTCTTCGTAGTCCTTGCCGCGTGACTTGTAATATTTGTAAATGCCGCCGAGGACGAGAGGCAAGGTTGCAGCTTTCAGACTGATGAACTTTACGGCGCGGTTGCGGTGTTTGGCGTTGCTTTGAACGGGATAGGCGTTTTGAATGTCGCGCATGCGCTGGCGCAATGCCGGTTGCCGGACAAGCAGCAACGCGCCACCAAGGGCGGTTGCCGTCTTGATGGGACCAAATGAATACATCACGACATCAGCCAACGGTGAACCCTGATAACTGCGACCATTGAATGCCTGGGCGCAATCCTCCACGGCCAACACGCCACGCGCCCTGACTTCGGCAAATGCCGGTGCCAGATCCAGGCGGGTTCCAAAGAGGTGGGCTGCAACAAACACCTTGGACCGTGGCGACAAGGCTTGACGCAGTTTGTCCATGCGCGGCTGCATCGTGGCAAGGTCGACATCGACAGGCACGGGAACCAGGCCCAAGGCGTTCACCACCTTGATCATGGCGCGAACATTCAGGGCGGTGAAAACAACTTCGTCACCGGGCTGCAGGTCAAGGGCGCGCAACAGGAGATCGAAGCCCGAACGCACGGAAAAAGTGGCAATGGCATCATCCTTGCCGGTGAAAAAGGATTCAGCGGCATTTTTCTCGCTGGCAAGGTCGAGGGGCCACATGCTGCGGGCCACAGTTGCCAGCAGGTCCGAGAAACTTATTTTGAGCTGGGTGCGCACCCACATTTTCATTTCGGTCTTTCCATTGCCGTGATTTGGTGCTGTGATTTGGGATGAGCTTACACCAATTCGCGTGGTGCGCGGCTGATTTTCAGATGGATTGAGCATTTCGGCCAGAATTGGTAAGGAATGAACATGTCTCACACGCCATCCGATTCCGTCATGAGCTTTGGCCAGAAATTCAGGCGGGAGCGGCGCAGGATCGTCAAACGCGCCGGCAAAAAGCTGATTCGCAATCTGGCGGATTTTCTGGGTCGCCAATCACTGGTTGGAAATGCACCTGTGCTGGACAACAGCCATTTCGCCTTTCTGAAAACATTTGAAGACAATTGGCAGGGCATGACGACAGAAGTGCAGGCCATTCTCAAGCACCGCGAGGACATTCCGGTGTTTCAGGATGTATCACCGGACCAGATGCGGATTGCCAAGGGTACAAACTGGCGCACGTTCATTCTCTACGGCTTTGGAACAAAACTTGAAAAAAATTGTTCGCAAGCACCGCTGACGGCAAAATTGCTGGCGCAGGTGCCGAACATCCAAACGGCGTGGTTTTCCATTCTCGGTCCCAACTACCATATTCCAGCGCATCGCGGCGTGACCAAGGGAATCCTGCGGGTGCATTTGGGACTGATCATTCCGAAGGATGCCAAGAATTGCTATTTGCGGGTGGATGACAACATCAAAGTGTGGCAGCCGGGTGAGCTGTTTGTGTTCGATGACACCTATGAGCATGAGGTCTACAACAACACGGACGACGAACGGGTGATCCTGCTGTTTGATTTTGACCGGCCGATGGGTTGGCTGGGACGGGCGGTCAACGGGACATTCCTGTCGCTCATGAAGCTCACGGCCTATTATCAGGAACCAAAGAAAAACATGGCGACGTTTGAAGACCGGTTTGAAGCGGCAACACGGCGCAACAACGAGAACTATGAGAAGCTGTCGGACTGACCGGACTTACGGCGCAAGCAACCTCAAAAGTTCAGAGTCTGGTTCACAAAGATCGTCTATCACGTTGAAATGATGTTTGTTTTTACTCGGCCAGTAACTTGCCTCAAGGCCGCTTCCGGTCCAGATGTTGGCGAGGAGTTGTGACTGGCGGATGAACTCTGGGCGCTCGTCTGCGCCCACCCAACAGGTGACGGGCACGGACACAACCGGTTGCTGGAGTGCCGGGCTTTCGCGCACTGCTTCGTCCTCCTGCAAATGCAGCGTGGCGTTCATTTTTGTTTTCATCAGGGGGCGCAGATCGTGCACGCCGCTGATTGACACCACGTGGGCAATGCGGCGCAGCACAGATGGCGCGAGAGTCGAGCCGGTGCTGATCTGACGTGTCACCAGGTGGCCACCGGCAGAATGCCCCACGAGTGCGATAGGCCCTGCAACTGTCGCAGCGGCATGGTGGATGGCCATGGCAATCTCGCGGCCCATTTCAGTGAGTGACGCGTTGGGTGCCAACGTGTAGCCCGGCATGGCCACGGCCCAGCCGCGTTGCACGGCACCGCTTGCCAAATGCGACCAATCCTCTTTGGCGAACTTCATCCAGTATCCGCCATGCACGAACATGACCAGGCCGTGCGCGGTTCCGGCAGGGCGAAACAAGTCCAATTTCTGGCGAGATGATTCGCCATAGGCAACGTCGCGGTAAACAGAGCATCCCTTGGGAAGTTGTTCACGAAAGTCGCGAGCCGACTGGGCCCAGCGGGCGGGATACAGGTGTGCGTCTTCAATGTAAGCCCCATTGGTGTAGGCGTCATCGAAATCGGTGATCATGTCGTGGGCCTTGTTGCCATGGCGGTCGTGTTTACTTTGCGTTGGCGTTGGAAAGCAAACCGATAACGCTGCCGCGCTTGACACCCTGCCCCATGGACGGCATACAGCGCCCGCCTTTCAAGACATGGCTTTATGCGGTGATCGGCACACGTCAAAAACGGGGGAGAGTGTCCCGAGTGGCAAAGGGGGGGGACTGTAAATCCCCTGCTTTACGGCTTCGTAGGTTCGAGTCCTACCTCTCCCACCATTCCTGTGCTAAGGTTGCCGAAGACGCGGGTGTAGCTCAATGGCAGAGCAAGAGTTTTCCAAACTCAAGACGAGGGTTCGATTCCCTTCACCCGCTCCAAATCCTGCGTGTAGGACCCTCGCATTGACTTATGGCGCTGCCGCGCCGGGGGTTCGATCCCCTTAACTTGCTCCAAATCTGTTTCAGGCATCGGTCGGCATGCGCAATGCAGTATGCGATTTCAATGACGTTTGCAGGTCAGCCGTGTCTCTATCAAGCTTCACAAGGGAATTTTTGACCGACGCCATGACCTGGCCAGCCATCGTGGCATCCATCTCTGGCACATCGTTTTGTGAGTTGGCGGCAAAGGCCTTGATCTGGCCGTAGAGGTTCGAGAGTTGGAACGAGTGTTCCGGCTTCAAAAGTCCGATCCGCCCGACATGGCTGTCAAACACCGGTGTGGCAAAGCGAAAGGCAATCCGGGGCTGGGTCTTGCGGCCGGCGCCTTGGCGGGCAAGCTCCTCGGCCAGCGAGATCTGAGCGCCCAGCAGTTTCATGGCGTTGGCAATGCCCTGTTGAAGCGCCGAGAGTTCTCCTAGCAATGCGTTGATCAGCGACTCAATTTCGTCGCGTCGTTCGGCCAAGGCTCGCGCTTTGGCAGATTTTTCGTCATGGGCGCGTTGCTCTGATGCCATGCGAGCAAGTTTTCGCTGGGAGTAGATCACACCCAAGAAACCCACAAGTGCTGCCAGCAGGACGATCAGGTTGCTGAACAACGTCTGGTATTGGTTGAAGAGTTCCAACACGGTCTTACCTTTACTTGACAATTTACTTCGCGCATTAATTGTCGGGTATCAACTGAAAGCACCGAAGGGCAGACATGGCAAGCATAGAGAAGTTGGTGGACCTGCATGCCGATCCCCTGTATCTCACGGCACTGGCCAGCCTTGGTGGAACGCCCTCAATTGCGCCGAAGCTACCTTCGCATGGCAGTATAGCCGTGTTGCCCTTTTCCAATCTCAGCGGCGAACAGGAACAGGAATACTTTGTCGACGGCCTGACGGAAGACATTATCACTGACTTGTCAAATGAGCCGGGCCTATTTGTCATCGCCCGCAACACATCGCTTTCCTACAAGGGCAAGGCGACCGATGTGCGCCGGATTGCTTATGATCTTGGCGTCAAGCACATCCTGGAAGGCTCGGTGCGAAAGTCGGCTCAAAAGCTTCGGATCAATGTCACTTTGAGCAATGCCCAGGAAGGGCAGCAATTGTGGGCCGAGCGCTTTGACCGGGATCTGGCCGACATTTTCGAGTTGCAAGACGAAGTCACCAAGAGAATTGTCACATCCATTTCCGGTCGACTGACGGAACAGGCGTCTGACAAGCAAAGGCCGCGTAGTCTCGAAGCCTATGACTTGTATCTGCGAGGACGAAACACTTGGGGAATTTCAAAAGCTGATTGCCTGAAGAGCGTTGGCATTTTTGAAGAGGTGCTGCGACTTGAGCCAGATTATGCAGCAGCGCACGCTGAATTGGGAAGCGCATTTGCAACGGATTGGCTGGTTTGGAACGGTCCGCTGCAACCCAATCGAAGCCTAGCGGAGTTTCACACCAAGCGGGCAGTGGAACTTGCCCCAAACGAATCAGAGACGCTTTTCCGCAGAGCTTGGGTATCTCTTACCTACGGAAACTATGAAGAGTCTCAGAAATTTTTTGAGTCTGCCGTTGCGAGTAATCCCAACATTGCTGACGCATGGGGCGGCTTTGCAGATTTTCATTTTCTCACTGGCAATTTGGCTGCGGCAGTCGAAGCTTGTGCCAATGCGTTGCGCCTCAATCCACGCCCGCCGACCTGGTATTATTTGATTATCGGTTCGGCCCTTGTTGGGGCGCAAAAGTATCAGGAGGTTGTCGATGTCTTGGGACCCGTCATCGAGCAGAATGGAGCCTCTAGACGGTTTCTTGCGGTTGCCCTGGCAAAACTCGGCCGTGTTGGAGAAGCCCACAATCAGGTTCGGCTGTTCCGGGAACTGGCACCGCACTGGAGCGCCAAGGCTCATACCGACAAGCGCGCTTTCAAGTTCGAGAAGGACAGAGACTGGTGGAACCGGGCCTATGTGGAAGCTGGATTGCCGGAGTGATCGATTGCGGCGCGGGTGTAGCTCAATGGCAGAGCAAGAGTTTTCCAAACTCAAGACGAGGGTTCGATTCCCTTCACCCGCTCCAGTTTTCAGGGCGTCAAAACCGACACATCTGTTGCGGCCCACGCGGCCACGCGCAGGATTTTTGCCGGAATGTGCTCTTCGCCGTCGGTGGGGTCTGCCAGTTCCCACAGCCGGTGCATGGCGGTGAGAATCCAGAGACGGTGGCGGTCCAATTTGCGCCCGGTTTCTTTTTCATACGCCTTTAAAATGCCGGCCGTCAAAGCTGCCGAGGTGAGACTTGAATAAACAAACTCCTGGTGGATGGGAGCGATGCCGGAATCGGCGAAATCATAAATTCCGTTCAACGACTGCGTTTCGTGATCGAACGCCATGTTCCAGCCATGGCCATCAAAGAAACCGTAGGTCAGCCCGTGGGGATCGGGTGGGAGATTTGCCCAGTCATGGACTGTTCGATTGGCAAATTCGTGCAATGTTGGCGGAAGCAATGTGATGGCACGCGTGAGGACATTTGCGGCAGGCCCCCAATCCGGCAGCGGTTGCGCCCCGAATGACACCATGGTGATCGCGTCAAGCTGGTGGAGTTGGGCGTAGAATTGCCCCAGCTTTGAGGCTGTTTCAGAACGGGCGCGGTCCGACAAAGCGGCAAAGTTTTCGAGGTGTTCACCCTTTATTTTCCGATGTCGTGAAAACAGCGGTGGCCCGGAATGGATAGACATGTCCGGCACAGCCAGCCACACCCGTGGCCTGATGTGCGCCAAAAAGCGTGACTCGCGCTGCAGCGCTACCTTTGCTTTGGTGCTACGCGGGAACTTGAAGATGAAGGAGTCATCCACGTCGATGGCGACCGAGTCCCAACTGTGGTTCAGCACATTGAAGGGCAAGCCCGCAAGTTCGGGGAAGGCTTCTGTCATCGCTGGCTGTAGCACAGCGATTTCGGGCAATTTGGCATTGGTGGAATTGCTCATGCAATGCCGCAATCTAATCGCCTCTCGGGACCAGGCAAGTGCAAATGGCACGCAACAAGGGGGTTGCGCCGCGCTTCGTTCTCCCCTAAGACCCGGCGAAATTCAACTCAGGAACAGGTATTTCGCTGTCGGTTAGAAATGACTGATTCCGGGTAGCTGACGCTTGATAGGGGTATAGCTCAGTTGGTAGAGCGGCGGTCTCCAAAACCGCAGGCCGAGGGTTCGAGCCCTTCTGCCCCTGCCAGTCTTGAGGACGTGCATTGCGGTGTTTGCGTCCCCATATGGGGTGTCGTGGGTGGCGCAATGAGGTATGGAAGGATAGTTGATGGCTGATGGTAACCCAATGAAATTCCTGCAAGAAGTGCGGGAAGAAGGAACCAGGATCACGTGGCCCTCGCGCAAGGAGCTGGTGGTGTCGACGGTCATGGTTCTGATCATGGTGACGATTGCCAGCCTGTTCTTTCTGGCGGCCGACACGTTGATCAAATACGGTACCGAGTGGGTGTTTTTCGGCCGTTAGGCCATAGCGGGAACTGGTTATTAGATGGCAAAGCGGTGGTACATCGTTCACACCTACTCGAATTTCGAGAAGAAGGTGGCGGAATCAATCAAGGAACAGGTGATCCAGAAAAAACTGGAGACGCTTTTCGATGAAGTCATTGTGCCGACCGAGGAAGTGGTGGAAATCCGCCGTGGCCGCCGGATCAAGAGCGAACGCCGGTTTTTTCCGGGGTATGTTCTCGCCAAGGTTGATTTGACGGATGAAGTCTACCATCTGATCAAGAATACACCGAAAGTGACCGGTTTTCTGGGTTCGGGATCGAAGCCGATGCCGATTACCGAAGTGGAAGCGGCGCGCATTCTCAACCAGGTCGCTGACGGGGTTGAAAAGCCGAAGACCACGATCCATTTCGAGATTGGCGAGCAGGTACGGGTGGCTGATGGGCCGTTTGCATCGTTCAACGGACAGGTTGAAGAGGTTGATGAGGAGCGGTCGCGTCTCAAGGTCGCTGTGTCCATTTTCGGGCGTCCAACACCCGTTGAACTCGAGTATGGGCAAGTCGAGAAGATGAAGTAAGAAAACCACCCTTCCCCGTGCGCAGCATGGGGAAGGTGCCCAACGGGCGGATGGGGTGTTGCAACACCCCTCAGCCCTTCGGGCAGTTCCCCCAAGCTTTGCTTGAGGGAGCGGATAATATCAACCCCGTGGGAGGCCTTTGACAAGCCGCACCACTAACCTTGGAAGAGGGAACATATGGCCAAGAAGATTGTCGGCTACGTCAAGCTGCAAGTCCCGGCCGGACAGGCGAATCCTTCGCCTCCGATCGGCCCGGCGCTGGGTCAGCGCGGTTTGAATATCATGGAATTCTGCAAGGCGTTCAACGCCGCGTCGCAGAAGATGGAACCAGGCTCGCCTGTGCCGGTGGTGATCACCGCCTATCAGGACAAGTCGTTCACCTTTGAGATGAAGGCCCCCCCGGCGTCGTTCTTCCTCAAGAAAGCCGCGAAGATCACGGCTGGTTCGAAAGAGCCAGGCAAGAATATCGTCGGATCGGTCACGATGGACCAATGCCGTGAGATCGCCAAGCAGAAGATACAGGGCATGAACGCCCGCGAGATTGATGCAGCAGCGAAGGAAATCGCCGGTTCTGCCCGTTCGATGGGCCTTGAAGTGACGGGAGCATAAACATGGCAAAGCTCGCAAAGAGAATTAGCAAGACCCGCGAAGGTGTTGATCGCAACAAGTTTTACAGCGTCGATGACGCCGTGAAAGTGATCAAGGACCGCGCCATTGCCAAGTTTGATGAAACCATCGAAGTGGCGATGAACTTAGGCGTTGACCCGCGCCACGCTGACCAGATGGTCCGCGGTGTGTGCAATCTGCCGAATGGCTCGGGCCGCAAGGTTCGCGTCGGCGTGTTCGCCAAAGGCCCGAAGGCTGAAGAAGCGAAAAAGGCCGGTGCTGACGTTGTTGGGGCTGAAGACCTGTTCGAAATCGTCAACAAGGGCACCATCGACTTTGACCGCTGTATCGCAACACCTGACATGATGGGTCTCGTTGGCCGTCTCGGCAAGGTTTTGGGACCGCGCAACATGATGCCGAACCCGAAGGTTGGCACAGTTACGATGGATGTCACCGCCGCCGTGAAAGCGGCCAAGGGTGGTGCTGTTGAATTCCGCGTCGAAAAGGCCGGGATTGTTCAGGCGGGTGTCGGCAAGGCCTCGTTTTCAGCTGACCAGATCGCGCAAAACGTCCGCGCGTTCATTGATGCCGTAAACAAGGCGAAGCCCGCAGGTGCCAAGGGCACTTACGTCAAGAAGATTTCGCTGTCGTCATCGATGGGTCCGGGTGTCAAGCTCGATCCGGGAACCACGAGTACTGCATAACACCAATTCCGTGCAGCCTTGGCTGCGCGGATGCCGGCAAATCCTCGCGGATTTGCGGGTCCCTGTCCGAGATTGCCGGCGTGAACGCAAGTTCACTTAATCGACAAGCCAGCATGAGATGGGTGTCAAAACAGAATTCGGAACGTCACGTTCCAAGTTGGTTGTGACCTCTTAACGGCAGGATAAACGCTCCGGTTTCCGGGGCATGTCAACCGGTGTGAACGGGTAACTCCCGGCCCCACCAAACGAAGAGAGAGCACGTGGAAAGAGCTGAGAAAAAAGAGCTCGTCGCAACGCTGAACGGGGTGTTCAAAACCACCGGCGTGATCGTTGTGGCCCACAACAAGGGCCTTACTGTCAACCAGGTCAATGACCTGCGGGGGCGGATGGCCAAGGCGGGGGCAACCATCAAGGTTGCCAAGAACCGCCTGGCAAAAATTGCTCTGGACGGCACCGATGCCAAAGGGATTTCGGACCTGTTCGTCGGCCCCACCATGGTGGCCTACGGCATGGACCCGGTCTCGGCTCCCAAGGTTGCTGCCGACTTCGCCAAAGTGAACGAAAAATTCGTCGTTCTCGGTGGTGCGCTCGGCAAGACCATCCTGGATGCCAATGGCGTCAAGGCGCTCGCGGAACTGCCTTCGCTGGATCAGCTGAGAGGCAAACTGATTGGTCTTATCCAGGCCCCTGCGACGAAGATCGCCGGTGTTCTGGCGGCTCCGGCCGGCCAGTTGGCGCGTGTGTTCCATGCCTACGCCACAAAGAGTCAATGATTGCACTTGTTGTTTTTACTGAACCCATAACCGACTTAAAAAGAGAGTACTCAAAATGGCTGATCTCGCCAAAATCGTAGAAGACCTTTCGGGCCTTACCGTCCTTGAGGCCGCTGAGCTGTCCAAAATGCTGGAAGAAAAGTGGGGCGTTTCCGCCGCCGCTCCGGTTGCTGCCGCTGCAGCTGCCGGTCCAGCTGCTGCCGCCGTCGAGGAGAAGACTGAATTCACCGTCATGCTCACCGCCGCTGGCGACAAGAAGATCGAAGTGATCAAGGAAGTCCGCGCCATCACCGGTTTGGGCCTCAAGGAAGCCAAGGACCTCGTTGAGGGTGCTCCAAAGGCCGTGAAAGAAGGCGTCAACAAGAAGGACGCAGACGACATGAAGAAGAAGCTCGAAGCGGCAGGTGCCAAGGTCGAGTTGAAGTAACCTTCAAGCATATCTCGCCGGTGCCAGGGTTCTGCAAGACCAGGGTGCCGGTGGGGGCTTGACAGGCATTGTATAAGGATTCTGAACGGTTTTCCCGAATCGCCTAAAGAGGCGTTTCCGGCAAGCCGTCGAAGCTTGTTCCGGGGTCCCGCATCCCGGCGTTGGAAGTGAAAGTGACAGGAAACCACATGGCGAATACCCAGGCACACACCCACCCGAACACCCAGACCATTGCCAGCCGCAAGCGCATCCGCAAGGTCTTCGGAAAAGGCATTGAGGTTGCTGAAATGCCGAATCTCATTGAGGTACAAAAGGAATCCTACGACCAATTCCTGCAGATGAAGGAACCGGTGGGCGGACGTGCGACCGAGGGCCTGCAATCGGTTTTCAAGTCGGTGTTTCCGATCACTGATTTCACCGGACAATCGGTGCTGGAATTTGTGCGCTATGAATTTGAAACGCCCAAGTTTGACGTGGAAGAGTGCCAGCAGCGCGGCATGACTTTTGCCGCCCCACTCAAGGTCACATTGCGTCTTATCGTGTTTGAAATTGATCCGGACACGCAGGCCAAGTCAGTCAAGGACATCAAGGAGCAGGACGTTTACATGGGCGACATTCCGCTCATGACCAAGAATGGCACGTTCGTGGTCAATGGCACCGAGCGCGTGATCGTTTCGCAGATGCACCGTTCGCCTGGTGTTTTCTTCGACCATGACAAAGGCAAAAGCCATTCATCGGGCAAAATCCTGTTTGCGGCCCGCGTCATCCCCTACCGTGGTTCGTGGCTTGATTTTGAATTCGACGCCAAGGACCTGATTTACGCGCGTATTGACCGCCGCCGCAAACTGCCGGTCACCACCCTGCTCTATGCCCTTGGCCTCGATGCAGAAACCGTTTTGCATTATTTCTACAAGTCGGTGACCTACACACTGGGCAAGGATGGCTGGCGCTCGGCTTACAATCCCGAACGATTCAAGGGCATCAAGCCGCTGGTCGACCTGATTGACGCCAAGAGCGGCAAGGTCGTTGTCGAGGCTGGCACGAAAATCACGCCGCGCCTGGCGCGCAAGATCGCAGAAGACGGCACCAAGGAACTTCTGGTCAGCGACGTTGAGCTGCAGGGCCTCTACATCGCCGATGAAATGGTGAATGGAGAGACGGGCGAAATCTTTGCCGAGGCCGGCGAAGAAGTGACGGAAAAGTCGCTGCAGGCGTTGAAGGATGCGGGCTTCAAGGCCCTCAACTTGCTGGACATCGACCATGTCAACACCGGCGGTTACATCCGCAACACGCTGAAGGCCGACAAGGTGGAAAGCTACGAGCAAGCGCTGGTGGAAATCTACCGCGTCATGCGCCCCGGCGAACCGCCAACGCGCGAAAGTGCCGAAGCCCTGTTCAACGGATTGTTCTTCGACCAGGAACGCTATGACCTCTCGGCCGTGGGCCGCGTGAAGATGAACATGCGCCTGGAACAGAATGTTGCCGACAGCGAGCGCGTGTTGCGCAAGGAAGACATCCTGTCAGTGATCAAAACATTGCATGACCTTCGCGACTCGAAGGGTGACGTGGATGACATCGACCATTTGGGCAACCGCCGTGTTCGCTCGGTGGGTGAGTTGATGGAAAACCAGTACCGTCTTGGTCTGGTGCGCATGGAACGCGCCATCAAGGAACGCTTGTCGTCGGTCGATGTCGACACCGTGATGCCGCATGATTTGATCAACGCCAAACCCGCTGCTGCTGCGGTGCGTGAGTTCTTTGGCTCGTCGCAGCTGTCGCAGTTCATGGACCAGACCAACCCATTGTCGGAAATCACCCACAAGCGCCGCCTCTCGGCGCTTGGACCCGGTGGTTTGACGCGTGAACGCGCCGGCTTTGAAGTGCGCGACGTGCACACCACGCACTACGGTCGCATCTGCCCGATTGAAACACCAGAAGGCCCGAACATCGGCCTGATCAACTCGCTGGCGACCTACGCCCGCGTCAACAAGTACGGATTTATTGAAACGCCTTACCGCAAGGTGGCGAACGGCAAAGTGACTTCCGAAGTCAAGTACCTCTCGGCGATTGAAGATTCGAAGCACCACATCGCGCAGGCAAATGTGGCGTTGACGAAGGACGGCAAATTTGAAGACGACCTCGTTGTGGTGCGTCACCAGGGCGATGTGCTGCAGGTGCCGAACGACAAGGTGGACTACATGGATGTGTCGCCGAAACAGATCGTGTCTGTGGCCGCGGCTCTCATTCCGTTCCTTGAAAACGACGACGCCAACCGTGCCCTCATGGGCTCGAACATGCAGCGTCAGGCCGTGCCGCTGGTGCGCACCAATGCGCCACTTGTGGGTACAGGCATGGAGTCGGTGGTGGCACGTGATTCAGGTGCTGCTTACACGGCTCGCCGCTCAGGCATTGTTGACCAGGTGGACGCCAAGCGCATCGTCATTCGCGCCACGGAAGAAACCGATCCGACCAAGCCAGGTGTTGACATCTACACGCTGGCGAAGTTCCAGCGCTCCAACCAATCCACCTGCATCAACCAGCGTCCGCTGGTGCGTGTGGGCGATGTGGTGGCTGCCGGGGAGATTATTGCTGACGGTCCCTCCACCGACCTCGGCGATCTCGCCCTTGGCCAGAATGTGCTGGTCGCGTTCATGCCGTGGAATGGCTACAATTTTGAAGACTCGATCCTTCTGTCTGAACGCATTGTGAAGGACGACGTGTTCACCTCCATCCATATCGAGGAATTCGATGTGATGGCGCGCGACACGAAGCTGGGGCCGGAGGAAATCACGCGTGACATTCCGAACGTCGGCGAAGAGTCGCTGAAGAACCTGGACGAAGCCGGCATCGTCTACATTGGTGCCGAAGTGAAGCCGGGCGATATCCTTTGCGGCAAGATCACGCCAAAGGGCGAAAGCCCGATGACGCCGGAAGAAAAACTGCTGCGCGCCATCTTTGGTGAAAAGGCTTCGGACGTGCGCGACACGTCCTTGCGCCTGCCGCCGGGTGTTTCGGGCACGGTTGTCGAAGTGCGCGTGTTCAACCGTCACGGTGTTGACAAGGACGAACGTGCCTTGTCGATCGAGCGCGAAGAAATCGAACGTCTGGCCAAGGACCGCGACGACGAAATGTCGATCCTTGACCGCAACTCCTATGGCCGATTGAAGGATTTCCTCACCGGCAAAGTGGCGACGTCTGGTCCCAAGGGCCACAAGCTCGAAGGCAAGATTTCGACACAGCAGCTTGATGACATTCCACGCTCGCAGTGGTGGAACATTGGACTTGGGGCGGAAAAACCCATGTCCGAACTGGAAGCCATGAAAACGCAGTATGACGAGTCCAAGAAGGGCCTCGAAAACCGCTTCATGGACAAGGTTGAAAAGCTGCAGCGCGGTGATGAATTGCCACCGGGTGTCATGAAGATGGTCAAGGTATTTGTCGCGGTCAAGCGCAAGATCCAACCCGGCGACAAGATGGCCGGACGCCATGGCAACAAGGGTGTGGTCTCGCGCATCGTGCCGCAAGAGGACATGCCCTATCTCGAAGACGGACAGCCGGTTGATATCGTGCTGAACCCGCTCGGCGTGCCATCACGGATGAACGTCGGGCAAATTCTCGAGACCCATCTGGGTTGGGCCTGTGCCGGCATGGGCAAGAAGATCGGCCAGATGCTCGAAATCTACCGCGATTCCGGACAGGTAAAGCCGCTGCGCGATGGCATCTCGAAAATCTACGGCAAGAACACCGAGTTCGACGCCATTCCAGATGACCAAATCGCGGACTATGCGCTGGGCCTGAAACGCGGTGTGCCGATTTCGACGCCGGTGTTTGACGGGGCGCGTGAGGAAGACATTTCTGCCATGCTGGCGGATGCCGGACTTGCAACATCAGGGCAGATCAAGCTCTATGACGGCAAGTCGGGTGAAGCCTTCGACCGCCCGGTGACAGTGGGCTACATCTACATGCTCAAGCTGCACCACCTTGTGGATGACAAGATCCATGCACGGTCGATTGGTCCCTACTCGCTCGTCACGCAGCAGCCGCTGGGTGGCAAGGCGCAGTTCGGTGGCCAGCGCTTCGGTGAAATGGAAGTTTGGGCGCTGGAAGCCTATGGTGCGGCCTATACGCTGCAGGAAATGCTGACGGTCAAGTCGGATGACGTTGCCGGCCGCACGAAGGTCTATGAAGCCATCGTGCGTGGTGACGATGCTTTTGAAACCGGCATTCCCGAAAGCTTCAACGTGCTGGTCAAGGAAATGCGCTCACTGGGCCTGAACGTCGAGTTGCAGAACGCAGCCGTGCCGCCAGCCGAGTAAGCCAAACCGAATGCCGACGATAGAAATCATGGCGGACAACAGTTTCCGCAACAAAGGAGCAAGGCACACATGAACCAAGAGGTCATGAACGTCTTCAACCCGGCCGTGCCGGTGCAAGTGTTCGATCAAATCCGGATTTCCATCGCGAGTCCGGAGAAGATCCTGTCGTGGTCCTTCGGCGAAATCAAGAAGCCGGAGACCATCAACTATCGCACGTTCAAGCCAGAACGTGACGGGCTGTTCTGTGCGCGTATTTTCGGGCCGGTGAAGGACTACGAATGCCTGTGCGGCAAATACAAGCGCATGAAGTACAAGGGCATCATCTGCGAAAAGTGCGGCGTTGAAGTCACGCTGTCGAAGGTGCGGCGCGAACGCATGGGGCATATCGAACTGGCGGCCCCGGTGGCGCATATCTGGTTCCTGAAGTCGGTGCCGTCGCGCATCGCCACCCTGCTCGACATGACGCTGAAGGATGTGGAACGCATCCTGTATTTCGAGAACTACATTGTCATGGAGCCCGGCCTTTCGCCGCTCAAGCAACACCAGTTGCTGGGTGAAGGCGAATACATGAAGGCGCAGGAGGAATATGGCGACGACAGCTTCACGGCTGCCATTGGTGCCGAAGCCATCCGCGACATGTTGCAGTCGATCAATCTCGAACAGTTGAAAGACAAACTGCGCGAAGATCTGAAAGTTGCCACGGGCGATCTCAAGCCCAAAAAACTGGCCAAGCGGTTGAAGCTGGTCGACAGCTTCCTTGAATCCGGCAACCGGCCGGAATGGATGATCCTGACCGTTGTGCCGGTCATCCCACCGGAACTTCGTCCACTGGTGCCGCTGGATGGCGGGCGCTTTGCGACGTCTGATCTCAACGATCTTTACCGCCGCGTCATCAATCGCAACAACCGCTTGAAGCGGCTGATGGAATTGAAAGCCCCTGACATCATCGTGCGCAACGAAAAGCGCATGTTGCAGGAATCGGTTGATGCCCTGTTCGACAACGGCCGCCGTGGCCGGGTCATCACGGGTGCCAACAAGCGCCCGCTGAAATCGCTTTCTGACATGCTCAAGGGCAAGCAGGGCCGGTTCCGGCAGAACCTGCTCGGCAAGCGCGTCGACTACTCGGGCCGCTCGGTTATCGTGGTGGGTCCGGAAATGAAGCTGCACCAGTGCGGGTTGCCCAAGAAAATGGCGCTCGAGCTGTTCAAGCCGTTCATTTATTCACGGCTCGAAGCCAAGGGCCTGTCCACGACCGTGAAGCAGGCGAAGAAACTGGTCGAGAAGGAGAAGCCGGAAGTCTGGGATATCCTCGACGAGGTGATCCGCGAACATCCGATCATGTTGAACCGTGCGCCCACGCTGCACCGTCTCGGCATCCAGGCGTTTGAGCCTGTGTTGATTGAAGGCAAGGCGATCCAGCTGCATCCGCTCGTCTGCACGGCGTTCAACGCCGACTTCGACGGTGACCAGATGGCCGTGCACGTGCCACTTTCGCTGGAAGCCCAGCTGGAAGCACGCGTGCTCATGATGTCGACCAACAACGTGCTGCATCCGGCCAACGGCCAACCAATCATCGTGCCGTCGCAGGATATCGTGCTTGGACTGTATTACCTATCGGTGATGCAGAACGGCGAGCCGGGCGAAGGCATGACGCTGGGGTCAATGGCGGAAGTTGAACATGCGATTGGCAATGGTGTGGTGACACTGCATTCCAAGATCAAGGCACGTGTCAAGGACACGGCGGCAGACGGAAAAGTCCGTACACGGATCATCGAGACGACACCGGGCCGCCTGCGAATCGGTGAACTTTTGCCATTGTCGATGAACATCACTTACGACCTGTGCAACAAGCTGATGACCAAGCGCGACATCTCCAAGATGATCGACGCCGTCTACCGCCACTGTGGCCAGAAAGAAGCGGTGATATTCTGCGATCGCATCATGGCGCTCGGTTTCCACAACGCCTACAAGGCCGGCATCTCGTTCGGCAAGGATGACATGGTCATTCCGAAGGCGAAGGAAAAGCTGGTTTCGGCCACGCGCGAACTCGCCAAGGAGTACGAGCAGCAGTACATCGACGGCCTGATCACGCAAGGTGAAAAGTACAACAAGGTGGTTGATGCCTGGGCCAAGTGCACTGACAAGGTGGCCGAGGAAATGATGGGCGAGATTTCATCTGTCAAGGTCGATGCCGCCACGGGCCGCGAGAAGCCGATGAACTCGATCTACATGATGAGCCATTCGGGTGCGCGTGGTTCGCCGACGCAAATGAAGCAGCTCGCCGGGATGCGCGGTCTCATGGCCAAGCCCTCGGGCGAGATCATCGAAACACCGATCATCTCGAACTTCAAGGAAGGCCTGTCTGTGATGGAGTACTTCAACTCCACCCACGGGGCCCGCAAAGGTCTGGCCGATACCGCCCTCAAGACAGCCAACTCCGGCTATCTCACACGGCGTCTGGTTGACGTGGCACAGGACGCCATCATCTCGGAAGAGGATTGCGGCTCGAAGAACTACATTACCACGCGGCCGATCATCGATTCCGGTGAAGTCATTGTGTCGCTCGGCATCCGCATCCTGGGCCGTACCGCATCGGTTGATGTGGTTGACCCGGCAACAGGTGTCGTGCTCGCTGCCGCTGGCAATGAGATATTGGAACCGGAAGTAGAGCTGATCGAAAAGGCTGGCATCACGGAAGTCAAAATCCGCTCGGTGCTGACCTGCGAAACCAAGTTCGGCGTGTGCGGCAAGTGCTACGGGCGCGATCTCGCACGTGGCACGCCAATCAACATGGGTGAAGCTGTCGGCGTCATTGCGGCACAGTCCATCGGTGAACCGGGCACCCAGCTCACCATGCGTACCTTCCACATCGGTGGCGCGGCACAGGTGCTTGACGAGTCTTATGTGGAATCCAACCACGAAGGCGAAGTCGAAATCCGCAACCGCAATGTCGCCAAGGATTCCAATGGCCGTCTGGTGGTCATGGGCCGCAACGTTTCGATCGTCATCAAGGATCCGAACGGCAATGAACGGGCCACCCACAAGGTTGGCTACGGTTCGCGGCTGTTTGCCGATACCGGCGACAAGGTGAAGCGTGGCGTGCGCATTGCCGAGTGGGACGCCTATACGCGCCCTGCCCTCACGGAAGTTGACGGAATCGTCGCGTTTGAAGACGTGGTCGACTCCATCTCGGTGAACGAGGTGATCGACGAAGCCACCGGCATCACCAACCGCGTCATCATTGACTGGCGCACCAACCAGCGCGGCACCGGTCTCAAGCCTGCCATCGTCATCAAGGACGAGAACGGCGAAGTGAAGAAGCTCGCGCGTGGCGGTGAAGCGCGTTACCTGCTCTCGGTTGATGCCGTGCTTTCGGTTGATCCGGGTTCCAAGGTCGGTGCTGGCGATGTTCTCGCCCGTAACCCACTCGAAAGTGCCAAGACACGTGACATCACGGGCGGTCTGCCGCGTGTTGCCGAGTTGTTTGAGGCGCGGCGTCCAAAGGATTGCGCCATCATTGCCGAAGTCTCGGGCCGGGTGGAGTTTGGCCGCGACTACAAGAACAAGCGCCGCATCCGCATCGTGCCGCAAGGCGACGCTGCCGAGGCCGTGGAGTACCTGATCCCGAAGGGCAAGCATCTGCCGGTTCAGGAAGGCGACTTCATCGAGAAGGGCGAGTACATCATGGACGGCAATCCCGCGCCGCATGACATTCTCGCCATCAAGGGCGTGGAAGAATTGGCGGCCTATCTCGTCAATGAAATCCAGGAAGTCTACCGTTTGCAGGGTGTGTCGATCAACGACAAGCATATTGAAGTGATCGTGCGCCAGATGCTGCAGAAGTCGGAAGTCACCGATCCCGGTGAAACCACCTTGCTGATCGGCGAACAGGTTGACCGTGAAGAGCTGGAACGCGAAAACAACAAGGCGATAGCCGAAGGCATGAAGCCCGCGACAGCACAGCCCGTGCTGCTTGGCATCACCAAGGCGAGCCTGCAAACCCGAAGCTTCATCTCGGCGGCGTCGTTCCAGGAAACCACCCGTGTCCTTACCGATGCGGCGGTTCAGGGCAAGATCGACACACTCGATGGCCTCAAGGAAAACGTCATCGTTGGCCGCCTGATTCCGGCCGGCACCGGCGGCATGCTGTCACGCCTGCGCCAGATCGCCGACAAGCGCGACAAGCTGATCCTGGAAGAACAAGCCAAGACCCCGCTGCCTGCGGCGGAGTGAGGTTAAAGTCAAAAAAAAAGGCCCGGAGCGATCCGGGCCTTTTGTGTTTTCAGTTGGCGGGCTGAAGCCGCGTTACCAGTGGCAGTTTGACCTGACCTTCCTTTCCCCCTTGCGGGGGAAGGTGGATCGCGCTGCATGCGCGAGACGGATGAGGGGGCGTTACATCATCGAACTCACTTTGGAAGTGAGCACTGTTGCAGCACCCCCTCATCCGCCCCTACGGGGCACCTTCCCCCGCAAGGGGGGAAGGAAGAAGGGTCGATCCAAGTGGCCACTGGGGCGCGTTACTTTGTTCGGGTGCGGCGGAGGCGGCTAAAGGCCAATATTCCGACGCCCAGCACCAAGACCAGCAGTGCCAGATGATCGGGCTCCGTGAGGAGATGGGCCAGGCTTTGTAAAACAGACAAGGCGTGATCGCCTGGATGCGCCAAGGCGGGTCCCGCCATGGCAAAACTGATAGTGCTGGTTGCCAGTGCCCGCTTTTCGAAAAGTGTCATGTGCCGCTCCTGTTGCTCTTGCCGCACCTTGCTGCATGCGGTGCGTATGACGCCCTGCTCTTATCAGAAACAACACGCCCGCCAAGTCTGTTTGCGACGAATCCCGGCACGAAACTTGAATGGCAGATGAACAGGGCATTCAGGCCCGATTCCGGGATGCCCCGTTATGGTTCGGCCAAGAACAGAAACAGGAGTGAGATGCCGTGGTTGCCCAGTTGATAATCGTTGCCGCTGCCTTGTTGGGGGCCGCTTTGGAATCCGGTCCGGAAACCGCCCCAACCGCCACTGGCCACACCACCACCATCTATTGGTCAGCTGACAGTCAAGGCGTGGACGTCATCTGGCTTGATGCTCAAATCCGCGACGGCGAGGGCTTCCCACATTGAGAATTTGAACAGCACACCATCCTGGACGGCATGTTGTGCTTGGAGCCGGGATTGACACCAGCGGATCGCCACGACCCCAGCCCCATCTGGCACAGGTGCTCCCCTCGTCAATTCCGGCTTCTTTTTCTGGCTGAAAATCTCGAAATAATGATCCAATTGGTCAAAAAATAACGTCGCCTCCCCTTTTTGGGGAGTTGCACCTGTAGGATGTTGGGCTAAGCTCGTTACAGTCATCGGGCAGTTTCCCCCCTGCATCTATTCTACACCCTCCCCGCGTATCCTGATGACCAGCGTATTTTGATGGTGCCACAGGTTGTGGCCTTGTTTGTTGGACTTACTCTTTTCGCCTCTGACCGGGGGGCGAAAGCAGCGGGTGCGGCCCGGCTCAAACTCGCCCCCTCCGAGTTAGGCTGCACCCCTGTTCACAACAAAAACGCTACTCCACTGGTTTGCATTGCAACAAGGCTTGGAATCCGCGCCCTCATTGTGTAGGGAACCAAAAATCGGATTCTCCCCCCATGCCCAAAAGAACAGATATCAAATCCATCCTCATCATCGGGGCGGGACCCATCATCATCGGCCAGGCTTGTGAGTTTGACTACTCTGGCACGCAGGCCTGCAAAGCGTTGAAGCAGGAGGGCTACCGGGTCATTCTGGTGAACTCCAACCCGGCCACGATCATGACCGACCCGGATTTGGCGGATGCGACCTATATCGAGCCCATTACACCAGAGGTTGTTGCCAAAATCATTGAGAAAGAGCGGCCCGATGCCATCTTGCCGACGATGGGAGGGCAGACGGCGCTGAATACAGCCCTGTCACTCAACAAAATGGGTGTCCTCGAAAAATTCAATGTCGAGTTGATTGGTGCCAAGGCAGAGGCCATCGACAAAGCGGAAGACCGCGAGCGGTTCCGTGATGCCATGAGCAAAATCGGACTCGAATCACCCCGATCGATGCTGGCCAATGCTTCAGCGGCCAAAGATGCCGACCGGGCGTTGCATGCGGCGGAGCTGGCGCACACCAAATCCAGTGGCAGCGATATTGAAGAGTTTGAGAAAAACTGGAGTGCGGCGGAGCCAGACCGCCAGAAAAACTATCGCAACCGCGCACTGGTCGAGGCCTATGAGGCCATGCTGGCGATCGGCTTGCCGTGCATTATCCGGCCATCGTTCACCTTGGGTGGCACGGGTGGCGGCATTGCCTACAACCGCGAAGAATTTTTCGACATCGTCGAAAAGGGACTCGATGCGTCGCCGACCCAGGAAGTGCTGATCGAAGAATCAGTTTTGGGCTGGAAAGAATACGAGATGGAAGTGGTGCGCGACACGGCGGACAACTGCATCATCATCTGTTCCATCGAGAACATTGATCCGATGGGTGTGCACACGGGCGATTCGATCACTGTGGCCCCTGCCCTGACACTGACCGACAAAGAATACCAGATCATGCGCAACGCCTCGATTGCGGTGTTGCGCGAGATTGGCATCGAGACCGGCGGTTCAAATGTGCAGTTCGCGGTCAATCCGAAGGATGGCCGGTTGGTCGTCATTGAAATGAACCCGCGGGTATCGCGCTCGTCGGCCCTTGCTTCCAAAGCCACCGGATTTCCGATTGCCAAGATCGCGGCCAAGCTGGCTGTGGGATACACGCTGGATGAACTGGCCAATGACATCACGGGTGGGGCAACGCCGGCGTCGTTTGAACCCAGCATTGACTATGTCGTCACCAAAATCCCGCGCTTTGCGTTCGAGAAATTTCCCGGGGCTGAACCCCTGCTGACGACCGCGATGAAATCTGTGGGCGAGGTGATGGCCATCGGGCGGACGTTCCAGGAAAGTTTCCAGAAGGCGCTTCGCGGTTTGGAAACCGGACTGTCAGGGCTGGATGAACTTGTCATCCCCGGTGTTGGCGAAGGCGATGACAAGAACGCCATTCGTGCTGCTTTGGGACAACCGACGCCGGACAGACTGCTCAAGATCGCGCAAGCCTTCCGGCATGGTGCCACGATTGAGCAAATTCACGCCAGCTGCAAATATGAACCGTGGTTTTTGCGCCAGATTGAAGAACTGGTTCAAATGGAAGAGACCATCCGGGCGCGTGGCCTGCCGAAAGACGCTATCAACATGCGGAAACTCAAGGCCATGGGTTTCTCCGACAAGCGGCTGGGCCAGCTCGTAGGCGTCAAAGAGGAGCGTGTGTCGGCGCACCGGCGTTCCTTGCGTGTGCGGCCGGTTTTCAAACGGATCGACACGTGCGCGGCGGAGTTTGCTTCGCCGACGGCCTATATGTATTCCACTTACGAAACCGGACTTGCCACCGACACAGGTGATGAAGCGCGGGTCTCGGACAAGAAAAAGGTCATCATTCTGGGGGGCGGACCAAACCGCATCGGCCAAGGCATTGAGTTTGACTACTGCTGCTGCCATGCGTGCTTCGCGCTGCATGACGCGGGCTACGAATCCATCATGGTCAACTGCAATCCGGAAACTGTTTCAACCGACTATGACACTTCGGACCGGCTGTATTTTGAATCGCTGACGGCAGAGGATGTGCTCGAGATCATTCACGCCGAACAACAGAATGGAACACTGCATGGCGTGATCGTGCAGTTCGGTGGACAAACCCCGTTGAAACTTGCCGATGCGCTGGAAAAGGCGGGCGTTCCCATTCTCGGCACCACACCGGATGCCATTGACCTCGCGGAAGACCGCGACAGGTTTGCCAAGCTGGTGCGAAAACTCAATTTGCTGCAACCGGAAAACGGCATTGCCCGGTCTGGAGTTGAGGCCAAAAAGATCGCCAAGCGCATTGGATTCCCTGTGGTGATACGACCATCCTATGTGCTGGGTGGCCGGGCCATGGAAATCGTCAAGGATGATGCGCAGTTGGAGCGCTACATCAAGGAGGCGGTGGTGGTGTCCGGGGATTCTCCCGTACTCATCGACAGCTATCTGTCCAATGCCATCGAGGTTGACGTTGACTGCATTTGCGATGGCAAGGACGTTTTCATCGCAGGTGTAATGGAACACATTGAAGAAGCGGGCATCCATTCCGGCGACAGTGCGTGTTCGTTGCCACCCTACTCACTCAAAGCCGGAGTGATCCGCGAACTTGAGGCACAGGCAAAAAAACTGGCGCTTGCACTCAATGTGGTGGGTCTGATGAATGTGCAGTTCGCCGTCAAGGACAACCTGGTTTACATCCTTGAAGTCAACCCGCGCGCTTCGCGCACAGTGCCGTTCGTGGCCAAGGTGATCGGTGAACCTGTTGCCAAGATTGCCGCCCGGGTGATGGCAGGCGAGAAACTATCCGCATTCAACCTCAAGCCCCGCAAACTCAATCATGTCGCGGTGAAGGAAGCGGTGTTTCCATTCAACCGTTTCCCCGGTGTTGACACCTTGCTGGGGCCGGAGATGCGCTCGACCGGCGAAGTGATGGGACTTGATACCAGCTATGACATGGCATTTGCCAAGAGCCAGCTGGGTGCTGGCATGCGCATCCCGCAATCGGGCACGGTATTTGTTTCAGTCAAAGAGGCAGACAAGACGCGGGTGCTGGCTTCCATCAAATTGCTGGCCGGGATGGGTTTCAGGATCACGGCCACCGGCGGCACACACTCGTATCTCGAAAGCAAGGGCATTGTGTCCACCAAAGTCAACAAGGTGCTGGAGGGGCGTCCCCACATCGTTGATGCCATCAAGAACGGGGAAGTCCAGCTGGTTCTCAATACGACTGAAACACGCTCTTCAGAATCCGATTCAAAATCGATCCGCCAGACTGCGGTGATGCAAAAAGTACCGTACTACACAACATTGCCCGGCATTGTCTCCGCCACCAAGGCCATCGCCGCACAGCGCGCCGACAGCATCAAGGTGCGACCGCTGCAGGATTATTTCGCCAAGGCTTGACCATCGCATTCAATGCAAATTGAACACAGACACTTTACGATGCATTGAACATGACCGGACTTTGAACGTGCTTTGGTTCGCAACCTGTCACACTTTCTCCATGCTTTGGCCATCACGGCCCGGCACACCACGCCCGGGACGGCGATGCATCATTGGAGAACACCATGGCCGCCAACGCCACTTCCGCCAAACTCGAAACGATCATCGCAGCCATCAACGTTGATGCAGGACTGCTCACTGAAGTGAGTGCCGCCCAGCGGGCTGCCGGGGTTGCGGCTGCGCGCAAGATGAATGATGTCATCGGCACGATCATCGAGAAGCTCGGCGTCAATGCCGACAAGATCATTACACCTGTTGAACTCATGGCCGTTTCAGATGCGATACGTGCTGATGCGCCGTTGCTGGCCACATTCCTTGAAGGCCATGGCGACGATGAAGGAGGCGTGGAGACGGGCTTTCACAAGGTACAGAACAATGGAAGTTCCATGTTGTTTCAGGGCGACAACTTCGTCAACACGACGGCAGACGCGATCTATCATACGGGTCTTTCCTATTCAGGCGGGCGATTTGTCAATGAAGACGGCGACCAAAATGAACGTGTGGCTGACGTCGCGGGTTGGCTCAATTATTTTCTCAACGGCACCAACACTGTATTTGGCGGCAGTGGCAACGACATGTTGCACAGCGGGCTCTACAGCAAAGCCCTGGCGGGTGCGGCCAATGAAACGTTCTACGGCGGTGGTGGCAACGACAAGATTTGGGCGGATGTTGGCAATGACATCGTTTCCGCAGGGTCAGGCGATGATGAATCCGGTGGCGGCACAGGCAATGACAAGATGTGGGGCGGCACGGGAGCGGACAAGCTTTATGGCGAGTCTGGCAACGACACGCTGACTGGTGGCACGGGCAATGATTCACTTGGCGGTGGCATTGGCAACGACACAATGTTTGGCAACGAAGGTGTTGACAAAATGTGGGGCGATGGCGGTGACGACGTCATGTCGGGTGGGGCCGACAATGACGAGATGGGTGGCGGAGACGGCCTCAACAAACTGGATGGTGGCGATGGCGCTGACAAAATGCATGGCGGCAGCGGGGCCGAAGAATTCAAAGGCGGTGCTGGCGGTGACACGATTTACGGGGGTGCTGCTTCCGACCGGATTTTTGGTGAACTTGGCAATGACAAGCTCTCGGGCGGCAACGGCAATGACTACATCTATGGTGACGCCGGCAATGACGAGTTGAACGGCGGCGAAGGTGCCGACCGGATGACGGGGGGGACGGGTGCCGACAAGATTTTCCTGTGGGATACGTACAACGCCACGGACACGATTGTGTTCCGCACAGGTGCAAGCGGCAAAACCATGGATGCCATGGATCGAATTGAAGGCTTCATGTCCGGCGAAGACAAGATCGACTTTAGCGATCTGGTGGGGATGAAGTTTACCCAACTCGACTATATCGGAGGCGGACAGGCTTCAACCTACTACGATGGCCACTACCTGCGGATCGACACCGATGGCGACGGGGCCGGTAACATGCTCATCGAATTCATGTGGGTGGACAAAATTGTTGCTTCGGACATCCTGCTGGCGTGAGGGTCAGGCCGCCGGTGCAATCAATTCCTTGCCGCCCATGTAGGACCGCAAGGCTTCTGGCACCGTAATGCTGCCATCGCTGTTCTGGTAGTTTTCGAGGATGGCAACCAGTGTCCGGCCCACGGCGAGGCCCGAGCCGTTCAGCGTGTGAACATAGACAGTTCCCTTGCCGCCTTCGGGTTTGTATCGTGCTTCCATGCGCCGCGCTTGAAAATCACCACAGATGGAGCACGAGGAAATCTCTCGGAAGGCGTCTTGGCCGGGAAGCCAGACTTCGAGATCGTAGGTCATGCGGGCACCGAATCCCATGTCACCAGCACACAGGCGCATCACACGGTAATGCAGGCCCAGTGCCTGCAAAATGCTTTCGGCACAGGTGGTCATGCGTTCGAGTTCGGCCAGCGACTGATCCGGGGTGGTGATGGAGACCAGTTCCACTTTGGTGAACTGGTGTTGGCGGATCATGCCGCGTGTGTCCCGGCCTGCAGCGCCCGCCTCGGACCGGAAGCACGGCGAATAGGCCGTTAATCTGAGGGGCAAGGTTTTCTCTTCAAGCACTTGTTCACGCACGGTATTCGTCAACGTGACTTCTGCTGTGGGTGTGAGCCAGCGGCCGTCTGTGGTGCGAAACAGGTCGTCAGCGAATTTTGGCAATTGATTGGTGCCGAAAGCCGCCTTGTCATTCACCAGCAAGGGCACGTAGCATTCGGTATAGCCATTCGTGGTGGTGTGGATGTCGAGCATGAGTTGGGCCAACGCCCGTTCCATGCGGGCGAGATCTTTGCGCAGGACCACAAACCGGGCACCGGACATGCGTGCGGCGGTTTCAAAATCCATTTGCCCCAGCTTCTCGCCAAGGTCGAAATGTTGCCTGGCGGTGAAGTTGAATCCGGGGCGCTGGCCCCAGCGGCGCACTTCCACATTGGACTGTTCATCCTTGCCATCGGGAACGTCTGGCAAAGGAAGATTGGGGATTGCGGCGAGCGCATCCAGCAGGCGCTGGCTGATCTGGCGTTCGGCTTCCTCACCTTGGCTGATTGTCTCCTTCAACGCGGCGACTTCGGCCTTGATTGCTTCGGCTTTTGCCTTGTCTCCGGCTTTCATGGCATCGCCCACGTCTTTGGACAGGGCGTTCCTCCGGCTTTGGGCATCCTGCAACCTGAGCAGCAAGTCGCGCTTTTCCTGGTCGATGGCAAGGAGGGATGGCGACTGTGGGAAAAGGCCGCGGCGTGCCAGGCTTGCGTCAAATGCCGCCGGATTTTCCCTGATTGCCTTGATGTCGTGCATGGCCGAATTCCTTCAATCCGGCACTCTATAGGCAGATCAGACGGGCACTTAAAGAGGTTTCAAGTCGGTGGACGTCGAAGTTTCGGTGTCGGCTTTCTTGCGGCCTTTTTCGATCATGCGAACGGCAAACACGGCCAGTTCATACAGCAACGCCAGAGGCACCGCCATCGCCAGCATGGAAATCGGATCAGGTGGCGTTATGAATGCGGCCACGGCGCAAACACCCACGATGGCGAAGCGGCGGCCTTTGGAAAGCTGCTCTGACGTGACCACACCGATCTGGCCAAGGAGAGTCAAAACAACGGGCAATTGGAACGCCAGGCCGAACGCGAGGATCAGCATCATGACAAAATCGAGATAGGCTTCCACATCTGGCATCAGCTCAACAAGATTCTTTTCACCGACCGTGCCAACGCCCTCAGCCAGGGAATAGAAGAAGCCGATGGCGACAGGCAGGAGGAAAAAATACACCAGTGTGGCACCCAGCAGGAAGAAGACGGGTGTAGCCACCAGATACGGCCCGAAGGCTCGGCGCTCGTGCTTATAGAGGCCGGGGGCGACAAACATGTAGACTTGGGTGGCAATGAGTGGGAAGGCGAAGAACATGCCGCCGAACATGGCAATCTTCAACTTGACCAGAAAAAATCCAAGAAGTTTGGTGGAGATCAACCCCACTTCCTTGCCCACACCCCATTCAAAGGGTTTGATCAGGTAATGGAAGATGTCGGACGAAAAGTAAAAGCTGACAATGAACGCGATGATGAAGCCGATTGCGGCTTTGACGATGCGCGAGCGCAACTCAATCAGGTGATCAAGCAGCGGTGCTTCGGACTTGTCGATGTCGTCCTTGGTCATGTTTTTTCGGGTGGTGTTGCAGCAGCTGTCGCCACGGGTGCGCCCGCCACGCTTACGCCGCCTGCTTCCGGTGTCGCACCAAAATATGTTTCAAAATCATTGCCTGGCAATTGTTTTGATGACGCCGCCGCAGTCATCATGCTGGGAACCGACAAGTTGGATTTGAGGCCCTGGGCTTCCTTTTTGAGTTCGTCCAACCCGCTGTCGCGCATGGCGGAATCCACATGGGTCTGGAACTCCCGCGCCATGCCCCGCGCCTTGCGCATGAACTGCCCAAATGTGCGCAAGACTTTGGGCAGGTCCTTGGGACCAATGACGACAACAGCAATCAGGGCGAGGACAAAGAGTTCGGAGTAACCGACGCCAAAATCAAACATGCCGCGCTATCCCGTATTGGTTGGGTTGCCGCCGGTTCAGCTTTTGACTTTTTCCGAGGCCGACTTCACCGCGTCATTGGCGGTCTGCTCAATCGACTTGGCATCTGCTTCTCCGGGTTCGTCCGCCAGGCCTTTTTTGAAACTCTTGATACCCTTGGCCACGTCGCCCATCAAATCCGAGACCTTGCCTTTGCCGCCGAACAGCACGAGCACCACAACCAGCAAGATTACCCAATGCCACCACGAACCAAAACCCATCTTTTTACTCCTCCATGGCGCTACCGCCTGCCCTCATCCGGGCCGTGCGGCAAGCTATCGCAAATAACACCTTTGGCCGCAACTGTGTTAAAATGGTGGGCCAAAGCTCGAATTCAAAGGGTGCCTGACGAAAGATTGATCAGGCGGCAGCGCGGATGACACGGTTTCGACCCTCACGCTTGGCGGCGTAGAGCGCCTGATCGGCACGCTTCAAGAGCTTTTCCACATTGTCGTCGATCCCCGCCAAAGTTGACACGCCAGCCGACAGTGTCACGTTAATGTTGGCCGTCGTGCCGATGGAGAACGTCCGGCCTGAAACACCTTTGCGCAGTCTTTCGGCAATCTTCTCGGCCAGATCGACATCTGTGCCCGGCAGCACCAAAATAAACTCTTCACCGCCCACGCGGCAGCATAGATCAATGCTGCGGGTGCTGGCACGAATACGCTGCGACAATTCCTGGAGCACCTTGTCACCGGCGTCATGGCCATGGGTATCGTTGATGGCTTTGAAAAAATCGACATCGAGCGCAATCACCGACAAGGCCTTGCCGCGTGTATTGGAATGTTCCACCAAGTGCGACAGATGCGACTCGAGATAGCGCCGGTTGTAAAGTCCAGTGAGCGAGTCCGTCACAGCAAGCTCAATCGACGCCTTGACGCTGTGGCGAAGCCGTTCGGTGTAACGGAAGCGACGCACTTGCGTGTTGACACGGGCCAGCAATTCCTGACGGTCAACCGGGCGGACCAGATAGTCATTGACGCCCATGTCGAGTGCTTTCATCAGGCGCGGCTGATCGTCGGGGTTGGTAATCACAAGGATTGGCATTTGCCGGGTCTGCTCGGTCGAACGCAGTTGTGAACACAGCCGCAAGCCATCAAACTTTTCATCATCGAGGCTGACAATTGTTATCTCAAACGGCTGCGGTGCGTTGGTGCAAAAATCCAATGCGGAGGCCAAGTCAGGAGCGGTTGTCACATTGTGCCGGGGCGAAAGCGAAGCGTTTGCCCTTTCGACCGATGACTGTTTGGAATCAACAAGAAGCACATGGCCCTTGGCATCGACATTCCACTCACCATCGTTGACGATGGCGTTTGGTCCATCAAAATTGCCAAGGCGAATGCGCAGTTCGTCGGTCAACATTTTCAGGCGCACCAGGCTTTTGATGCGGCAGAACAGGGACAGGTCACTCACCGGTTTGGTCAGAAAATCGTCTGCACCTGCCTCCAGCCCACGGATCTTGTCCTCAGGCTGGTCCAGGGCGGTTACCATGATGATGGGGATGTGATGCGTCAGAGGGTCGGACTTGATGCGTTTGCACACTTCAATGCCGTCGATCCCCGGCATCATCACATCCAGAAGAATGATATCCGGTTTGGTTCGCTGCACAGCTTCCAAGGCATCGAGCCCGTTCATCGCGGTGACGACTTCAAAATACTCCGCCGACAGCTTGGCTTCGAGGAGCCTCACGTTCGCGACAATGTCGTCAACGACTAGAATACGGGCCGTCATTTTGGCTGCTTGAGAAACTTGTCGATGGTCTGGAGGAAGTTCATAACGGAAATGGGTTTTGAGATATAGGCCTCGCAACCGCCTTCGCGGATCTTTTGTTCATCGCCCTTCATGGCAAAGGCCGTGACGGCAATCACTGGGATGGATCGCAGCGTTTCATCTTCCTTGAGCCATTTGGTGACTTCGATGCCGGACACCTCAGGCAGCTGGATGTCCATCAGAATCAAGTCTGGCATGGTCTTGCGGGCTATTTCGAGGGCGGAAAGGCCATCTCGGGTCTGCACCACTTTGTATCCATGGGCTTCCAACAAGTCATTGAAAAGCTTCATGTTTAGTTCGTTGTCTTCGACGACAAGAACTTTTTTCTGCATGGTCCCTACCTTGGTGAAATCATAAGCTGGTGTCGTCGTGCCGTGACTAACAGTATCCATTTGATCGCCCAATTCGGTCTTAATGTGTTGTTATTGTGCACGCCCATGGCTTTTCCATAATCGCATAAAGGCTTTTTGCACCATAGGCTGTAACCAACTCCTTAAATGGGCGACACTGCGTCAACCTTGGGATGCCGCTGGTTAACCGGAGTAAAACATGGCCGCCATGTGAGACTTGATGTTGTTTTACCGCGGCTTGGCGTGATATGGCGCGGCTCCCTTCATTCTGGCCGAAATCCCCCCATGCTACCTGTGCTGACCAAGCTGCAAATCGACAAGATCAGCATCGCTCCTGACCGGCCGCTGCTGATCAGCGATGTTGATGAAGTCATTGTGCACTTTGTGCGGGATTTTGAAGACTTTCTGGGGTCGAAAGGCTTGCGGTTTGCCGTGTCAGGCTTCCATTTGACCGGTGACAGTGTCACGGCTGCGGACGGCACAACACTGAGCCAGGACCAGACGCTGGGCTTGGTGTCACAGTTTTTCGACGAGCGGACAGAATTCATGTCGCCCATAGAGAGTGCGGTGAGCAGCCTCGTCGCCATGGCGGACGTGGCGCAAGTGGTATTATTGACAAACCTGCCGATTGAGGCTGGCGATGCGCGCCGACGCAACATGAAGGCTCTCGGGCTGCCCTTCCCGGTGATCACCAATACGGGCCCCAAGGGTCCAGCGATCCGGCTGCTGGCCAGCAAGACGCGCCAGCCTGTGGCTTTTGTGGACGACAGCCCTGGTTTTTTGAAGTCCAGTTTCGAGTATGCGCCACATGTGACGACGGTGCATTTTCTGCAAGATGAGCGCTTTCTTCCGCACGCCCCGGATTTGGAGTTTCTGGGGCTTCGGAGTAACAACTGGACAGAGACGGGCGCGTTCCTGAAACTGAAACTGAATGGAAAACAACCTTGACCGGACAGGGTTTTGCCGGGCCTGTTTTCAAGAACATGCCACGCCTCTGACGCGCTGCCCGGACTGTGGCAGTCCACGGCTGGTCAATCATGCTGAGATCAACGCGCTGACCGTTGCGCATCTGGATTGTGATGCCTTCTATGCTTCGGTCGAGAAACGTGACCGACCGGAGTTGCGTGATGTGCCGGTCATTGTCGGTGGGGCCACGCGTGGTGTGGTTTCAACCGCGTGTTATGTGGCGCGGGTGCGTGGTGTGAAGTCGGCCATGCCGATGTTCCAGGCTCTCAAGTTGTGTCCTGACGCGGTTGTGGTGAAACCCGACATGAAAAAATATGTTGCCGTCAGCCGCGCGGTTTCGCTGCTGATGCAGGAACTGACTCCGGCCGTTGAAGCCATTTCCATCGACGAGGCCTTTCTGGACCTTGGCGGGACACAGAAGTTGCATGGCCACAGTGCGGCGATTTCGCTGGCGATGTTGCAAAAGAAGATTGAAGACACGCTGGGCATTTCCGCGTCTGTTGGATTGTCGCACAACAAGTTTCTTGCCAAAATCGCTTCCGACTTGTCAAAGCCACGCGGGTTTTCCGTGATCGGCAAAGCTGAAACCACAGAGTTTTTGGCAACGAAGTCTGTGTCCTTGATTTGGGGGGTGGGACAGGCCATGCGCGCGTCATTGGCGCGGGATGGCATCGCTTTCATCGGGCAACTCCAGCAGATGCAATTGCCCGATCTGATGAAACGCTACGGGGCGATGGGATCGCGATTATACTACCTGTCACGCGGGCAGGACCGCCGACAGGTGTCCAATGAAGGTGAAACCAAGAGCGTCAGTTCAGAAACAACTTTCGACACCGATATTGCAGATCATGACACGTTGGACAGCATTCTTTGGCGGCAGTGTGAGCGTGTGGCGAAACGGGCCAAAGCCGCCAAACTGCAAGGTGTGACGGTTACATTGAAGCTCAAAACTTCGGATTTCCGCAGCCGGACGCGGTCTGCAACGGTGGTTGATGCAACGTGCCTTGCGCACCGTATTTTTGAGATTGCAAGCCCGCTGCTGCGGCTGGAAACAACGGGGCAAAAATTCCGGTTGCTGGGCGTTGGCATTTCCAACCTGTCTGCGGCTTCGGAAGAGATCAGTATGGCGTCATTGGACCAGCGCCAAGTGGATCTCGACAAGGCAGAACTCGCCATGGACAAGATCAGAAAGAAATTTGGCGATCCTGCCGTGGTGCGGGGGCTGGCGCTGAAGGGGCGATCGCGGGATTAAAACGGAACCTCGTCGTCCAAGTCGCGGGCGAAGGATTGTTTTGCGCCGCCGCGCGGGCGGTCCATGGGCGAGGATTGGCCGAATTCGTCTCCGCCGGCAGAACTTGTGTCGCTGCCGCCGCCCGGCCTGCCACCGATCATGTGCATGACGCTGTTGTAGTTCTGCAGCACGATTTCGGTTGAATATTTTTCGACGCCATCCTTGTCAGTCCATTTGCGGGTCTGCAACTGGCCCTCGATGTAAACAGTTTGGCCCTTCTTGAGATATTGTTCGGCGACCTTGGCGAGGCCTTCGCTGAAGATGACGACGCGATGCCACTCGGTTTTTTCCTTCTTCTCGCCCGTCGATTTATCGCGCCAGTTCTCGGAGGTCGCCACCGAAAAACTGACGATGGCCTTGCCATCCTGCGTGTGCCGCACCTCCGGGTCCTTGCCCAGATTGCCCACCAAAATCACTTTGTTCACTGAACCAGCCATGTCTGATCACTCCCGTTGGCACACCCATATGACTTTCTGGCGCAGGCTGCATCGGTAGAATGTCCGGCTTCCACAGTCATTTCGTTCTTTATATGTTCTTTTCGGGGTAAAAAACAAGGCCCCCAGCGTGTGCTGGGAGCCTATTTTACGCCGGGCACGATTATTGGCGGCCGAGCAGGCGGGCGAATGTGCCGCGCAGTTTGTTGTTCTTCTTCGCAACTGCAACATTGCGGACATGGTTCACGTCCTGCATCATGGCAGCACTATAAACGTTTGAATATGTTTCAAAAATCCAGTTCATTTGGCATCTCCTTCGGGGTTCTATAGTGTCTTGTCCCTGATATAGCCTTCGCACCCGCAAGAGACAAACGGCATAAAGTGACATGACATGTAAGGAAATGTTACAAACTATCTGATAAGGATTGTGACATGGCTCGCCGACTCCCCTCTCTCAACGCCCTCAAAGCGTTTGAAGCCGCCGCCCGCAGTGAAAGCTTCACGGATGCGGCAACGGAACTTTTTGTCACCCACGCCGCCATCAGCCGCCACATCCGCGAGCTGGAAGAATACCTTGGCACAGATTTGTTCACCCGCACCGGGCGCGGTGTCACCTTGACGGAAGCGGGCCGCCGGTTCGGTGGCCGCCTGACGCCGCTCTTCGACAACCTTGCCGATGCGGCGCGCGAAGCCGCCGCCGTGGGTGCGGCGCGAACGCTGAAAGTCTCCATCGAACCTTCCATCGCGTCACGCTGGCTGGTGGGGCGGCTTGGCAGTTTCAGCAAGCTGCACCCGGACATCGAACTCACCATCGACCCCACCAGCCGCCTCGTCGACTTTCATGTGGAGGATTTTGATCTTGGCATCCGCTATGGACGCGGGTCGTGGGAAGATGTTGAGGCCGCCAAGCTCTCTGACGTTGCCATCTTCCCGGTGTGTGCGCCGAAACTCACCGCCAATCGCGGACCCTTCAAGCCATCTGATCTGGAATCCTTCACGCTGCTGCACGAAAACCGCAAGCAGTGGTGGCAGGACTGGCTGTCCCATTCCGGTGTCGAGAACACGCAAGGCTGGCGCGGTGTCACGTTCCAGAACCATCTTGCCATCGAAGCGGCGGAGTCTGGCCAGGGTTTTGCACTGGGTGACCAGATCCTGTGCACAGATTCTCTTGTGGATGGCTGGCTGGTGCGCCCGTTCGCCCTCGACATGAAAGACCATGGCAGTTATTGGGTGGTCCGCAAGAAAGGATCAAAAGAGTCGGCGCCGGCGCGGGCCTTCCGTGAATGGCTGATGGGCGAGATGGTGGAAACCAACCGCAAGTATCAGGCCATCAGACTGAAGGACGCCAAGACGCTCAAGACTTGACATCACCCATGCCAAAAAAACTGAAGTACGACTGCCTGAAGTGCCCGGGCTATTGCTGTTCCTACCCCATCATTGAAGTGAAGAAACGCGATGCCAAGCGGCTCGCCGATCACTTCGGTTTGACGCAGGCACAATGCGACAAGAAATATTTCAAGAAGGCAGACGGCTACGAGCGCGTGATGAAGCGCAAGCCCGACAAGCATTTCGGAAAAATCTGCCAGTTCTTCGATACTGACCAGCGCCGCTGCACGATATATGAAGCCCGGCCCTCGACGTGTCGCGAATTCCCCGGCGACGACAATTGCGGCTACTGGGATTTCCTGATTTTCGAACGCGAGACGCAGAAGGACCGGAAATTTGTTTCATCGACGTGGAATGTGGAAGACTGACCTGACCAAGAGTTTCGGGCGATCAGCGGTCGTTACTCGCCAAATACGTCATTCCCGCTTTCGCACCGTTGTCCGGATAAACAACACACGAAAACCCGTTATCCTCCGCGAAAGCGGAGGACCCAACTGCGTGGCGCGTGGACTCAATCCAGCTTGATGACGTTGCCTGTTCGCACGCTTTCATCCGCCGCCAGCACGATGCGCAATGATTGCACCGCACTGCGGAGGTGCTCGTCCATGTCAAGATCATGCAAAATGGCATCGCGGAAAAGTTCCTGCTCACGATTGCAGAGGTCCTGGTGGCCCGGCTCGCCGGCGAGTTCGATGATTTCATCCTTGCGCACAAATGTACCGTTTGAATCCAGTGGTGCATGGTGCACGCGCAAGGCATTGGTTCGGGTGTGGCTGTCCATGTCGGCGGATGCCGTCTTTGCCTCATCCATGACGATTGAAACGGAACCCTTGGGCCCGATCATGTCCTTCACGAAAAAGGCGGTCTCACTCATCATCGGTCCCCAACCCGCTTCATACCACCCCACCGAGCCATCATCGAATGCCACATGCAGGTGGCCGTAATTGTACATGGACGCTGCGATTTCCCCGGACAGCCGCACACCAATGGCATGTACGCGGGTGGGCCGGCTTTGCGTCACCTGGCACATCACATCAACATAATGCACACCGCAATCGACGATCGGTGAAACGGAATCCATCAGGTGTTTGTGAACTGTCCATTGATCGCCTGATGACTGCTGGTTGAGATTCATCCGCATCACCAAGGGTTTTCCCAGGGTTCGGCCAATCTTGACAAATTCTATCCACGACGGATGGACCCGCAATATGTAGCCGATGACGATCTTGCGCTGGCGCTTTTTCGCCAGTGCGATCAGCGCTTCGGCTTCCTTGACCGATTCAGCCAGGGGTTTTTCAATGAATACGTGGGCACCGGATTGCAACGCCATCCGCGCATAGGCCGCATGGGTGTCGGGCCAGGTGTTGATGGACACGGCATCGGGTTTCAATGCCGCCAGGGCTGTGGCGTAATCAGTGAATTGCGGCAAGCCTGCAAATTCAACACCAATGTCGGCGCGGGCTTCCATGCCCCGGCTGCACAGGCCGACAATGTCAAACCCTGGCACAACCCGGTAGGCGCGGGCGTGCGAAAGGCCCATGTTTCCAATTCCGACGACGAGAACACGTATTTTGACCATGGCGCACTCCTGCGCCACGACTTTCACCTGAAACCTGACCAAGAGCAACCCGGTCCACCGCAGTTGCGAAACTGGTCTATGGCGTAGCTGAAAATCCTGTGCTTTGTTTGGCGGGCTGAACAAACCAATACAAGACATCATGCCCAGGGAGCTTCACATGAGAAAATCAAAGATTGCCATTCTTTCCGCCATCACCATTGCAGCCACGACCGGTACGGCCCTGGCGGGCAAGATCACCATTGAAAGCTGGCGCAACGACGATGCGACAATCTGGAAGGAAAAGATCATTCCGGCGTTTCAGGCAAAGAACCCCGGTATCACCGTTGAGTTCAATCCGACTGCACCCAAAGAGTACAACGCTTCACTCAACGCCCGGCTGGAAGGAGGTACCGCTGGCGATATCATCACCTGCCGTCCGTTCGATGCCTCGCTGGAATTGTTCAACAAGGGGCACCTTGCCAGCCTGAATGATTTGCCCAGCATGGGAGGTTTCTCAGACGTGGCCAAGAGCGCCTGGACGACAGATGACGGCAAAACCACATTCTGTGTGCCGATGGCTTCCGTGATCCACGGCTTCATCTACAACAAGGACATCTTCAAGGAAGTGGGTGTTGAGCCTCCCAAGACCGAGGAAGAATTCCTGGCGGTGTTGGAAAAAATCAAGACCAACGGTGCCTATACACCGCTGGTGTTGGGCACCAACGATCAATGGGAAGCTGCCACCATGGGTTTCCAAAACATCGGTCCCAACTACTGGAAAGGTGAAGAGGGCCGCAAAGGCCTGATCGACGGTACACAAAAGGTCACCGACAAGGCCTATGTCGACACGTTTGCGGCATTGGCCAAGTGGTCCCCTTACCTGGGTGACGGTTTCAAAGCCCAGACTTATCCTGACAGCCAGAACCTGTTTGGTCTCGGCAAGGGTGCGATTTATGCCGCAGGTTCGTGGGATATTTCCACCTTCCGCGGACAGAACGTCAACATCGGTGCATTCAAGGCTCCGCCGCCGGCAGGATCTGACTGCTACATTTCGGATCACACCGACATCGGCATCGGCATGAATGCCAAGTCAGCCAATGCTGCCGACGCAAAGGTGTTTTTGGATTGGGTGGGATCGGACGAGTTCTCCAACATTTTTGCCAACGCGCTGCCGGGATTCTTCCCGTTGTCGAGTGCAAAGGTGCAGTTGAGCGATGATGTGGCGCAGGAATTCGTCAGCTGGCGCGGTGCCTGCAAGTCCACGATCCGCAACAGCTATCAAATCCTGTCGCGGGGCACGCCAAACATGGAGAATGAACTGTGGAACGTGTCGGCCCAGGTCTTGAACGGCACCATGACGCCGGAAGCCGCTGCCACCCAGCTGCAGGATGGTTTGGCGAAGTGGTACAAGCCGCAGATGAAGTAAGCTGCAAGACCTGACTTGTGTTGGCATTCCCTTCACCCGTCATTCCCGCGAAAGCGGGAATCCAACTGAAGCGAATGAGCGTTTACTGAAAGTTGGATCCCCGCTTTCGCGGGGATGACGGCCTTTGGGATTAATTGTCAATTGACCACCATTCCCTATAACAGCGGCATCGTCGGCATGAAGCGCGGGCCATTCTTTGCCATGCTGGCTTTTTTTCTTGCGCCGGCGTTGATCATCTACTGCACTTTCGCCGTCTATCCATTGGTCGCCACCATCATCAATTCACTCTACACCAAGACTGCGGATGGCACGTTGGTCTGGATTGGCCTTGGCAACTTCACAACCCTGCTGGGTGATGAGACCTGGTCAAAGCCGTTCTGGAACGCGTTCTGGAACAATTGCGTGTTTTTCCTGATCCACATGGTGGTGCAGAATCCCGTGGGCCTGATGTTGGCGGCACTCCTCAGCCTGCCGCGCCTGCGCCTGCGCGCGGCCTATCGCACGATGATTTTCATGCCAACGATGCTGTCCGTCGTGGTCATCGGCTTCATTTGGCAATTGATCCTGTCACCGCTTTGGGGCGTGGCAAAACTGTTTTTGTCGAGCGTGGGGTTGGGATTCCTGTTTGCGCCGTGGCTGGGCCAGGAGTCATCCGCCCTGCTCACGGTATCGCTGATATCAGTCTGGCAATTCGTTGGCATTCCGATGATCCTGATCTACACCGCCCTGCTGGCGATCCCGGAAGACCTCACCGATGCCGCAACGGTGGACGGGCTTAACCAGTTCCAGATTTTCCGGCGCATCAAACTGCCCTTGATCTGGCCCACGCTGGGTCTGATTTCAGTTCTTACTTTTGTCAACAACTTCAACGCATTCGACTTGATATATGCGATGAAGGGTGCGCTTGCCGGCCCGAATTATTCGACCGACATCATGGGCACGCTGTTTTACCGCACCTTCTTTGGCAACCAGTTGCAGCTGGGTGATGTCACCATGGGATCGACCATAGCCACCATGATGTTCCTGATCATTCTGGTGGGTGTCATGATCTACCTGTTTGCCATTCAGCGCCGCCTGCAACGGCACAGCTTTTGATGAAACGCCCCGCCAGCACTCTGGCCGTCCACACTGTGCTCGGGCTTTACACGTTCCTGGCGCTGTTTCCGATTGTGCTGGTGATCATGAATTCCTTCAAGGCGAAGAAGGCCATTTTCCTTTCGCCGCTCGCCCCGCCCTCGCCAACGACGTTTGATCTCGTGGGCTATGGCCGCGTGTTTTCTGACAGCCTGATCGGCAGCTACTATCTCAACTCGATCATCGTAACGGTTGCCACGATTTTTTTCTCGCTGCTTTTCGGGGCCATGGCGGCCTGGGCCTTGAGCGAATACAAATTCAAGGGCAGCACTGCGCTTGGCATCTTTTTCGCCATTGGCATCATGGTTCCCATCCGCCTTGGGTCTGTTGCCATCATCCAAATGGTGGCGGGTCTCAACCTGATCAATACGCTGACGGCGCTGGTGTGTGTCTATGTGGCGCAAAGCCTGCCATTGGCGATCTTTATCCTTTCAGAGTTCATCCAGCAGGTTCCCCGCGACCTCAAAGAGGCAGGCCGCTGCGACGGCCTGTCGGAGTTTCGCATCTTTTTCCACATCATTATGCCGCTCATTCGACCGGCGATGGCAACCGTGGCGGTGTTCATCATGATTCCGGTGTGGAATGACCTGTGGTTTCCCTTGTTGTTGGCACCCACCGGCGGCAAGCAAACCATCACGCTTGGGGTGCAACAGTTCCTCGGGCAATACATCACGGACTGGAATGCCGTGTTGGCCGCCCTTTCAGCCGCCATAGTTCCCGTGCTGGTCTTCTATGTGATCTTCTCCCGGCAGTTGATCAGAGGGCTGACATCGGGTGCGGTGAAGTAGGTCAGGCCGCTTTTGCGGATCGCAAATGTGCAGCGATTTCGGCGAGGAAGACGGCGGCGAACTGTTCCAGTTTGGCCTGGCCCACACCATGGACTTCGCGCCCAAATTCCGATCTGCCGACAACCTAGACACAATCCAACTGGCAGGGCGTCATCCAAATGAGTGGTTTGGCAAGTATTCTTGCACTGATACCAGCGGCCTCGTGAATCGACTCTTTCTTCCTTCCCCCCTTGCGGGGGAAGGTGGCGCGACCAGGCTGCGCCGAAGCGAAGCTTCAGCTTCGCCTAGGCGAGAGCGCCTGATGAGGGGGTGCTGCAACAGCGCTCGTTTCCACAGAATGGTTCGATGATGCAACGCCCCCTCATCCGTCTCGCGCTGTGCGCGATCCACCTTCCCCCGCAAGGCAGGGCTATCGCATATGGCTTTTTAGGGGTTGCGGATCGGGATGGAAAGGATTCTGTAGGACAGCAGTTTGGAGGAGAACT
>JAYVKC010000018.1:0-5078 GCA_043768765.1 Hyphomicrobiales bacterium
ACGACGCGCAACACCGGCCAGTCAACAAGCCGCCAAATGTCTGAATCAGAAAACCCATGCTGCGCCGCCAACCGGTGGTTTTCTGCCGGTATTGCTTCCATGGCCTGTAGAAAAAAGCGCGTTGCCAATGGCAGATTGAAAAAAACATGGGCAATGAGAATGCCCGTCAAGCCATAAAGATTGAACCATCCCCCAAACCAGCCACTTGAACCATACACCTGCACAACGCCAAGCACAGCCACGATGCTCGGCAGCGCCAGTGGCACGCTGAAAACACCAAGCAGAAAGTTGCGGCCCCAGAACATCTGGCGCACCAGCGCCCGCGCTGCAAACAGTGCAAAAGTCACCGCCAACAGCGTGGAAAGGCCGGCCTGCCACAGTGTAAAACCGAGGATGCGCCAAACATAAGCATCAAGCGTAAAGCCGCCGCCTTGTGAAAAGGCATACCACAGCAGCGGCACAAACCCCGCCAGCACCGCTGTGACCACGAGGGCCGAAGCGATGAACGAGCTTACTTGGCGGCGCCCAGCCATTCATCGATCCAGGCGCGCCGGTTACTGTTGACTTCGGCAGGTGAATATAAAAAAGTGTTTGACGGTACCACGAGTTTGGAAAATGCCTCCGGCAGTGGGGTGGTGACGTCGCTCGCGGGCATCATCCAGTTTGTTGTCGGAATTTCATTCTGAAAGGCTGGAGTCAGAATGAAATCGAGAAAGGATTGTGCGAGCTTTCTCTCCGGCGACGCTTCAATCACGCCAGCCACCTCGATCTGTAAATAATGCCCCTCCGCGAAGGCCGCCGCCTGATAGCGTGAGGAATTTTCTGCCACCATGTGATACGCAGGTGACGTCACATAGGACAACACCATCGGTGCCTCACCCTTGGTGAACAACCCATAGGCTTCGCTCCACCCAGGCGTCGTCGTCAGAACGCGCTTGTTGAGTTTGGTCCAAGCCTCGCCTGCCTTGTCGCCATAAACTGACTTCATCCACAGCAGGAAGCCAAGGCCGGGTGTTGACGAGCGCGGATCTTGCAGGATGATTTTTTGTGACGCATCGCCGTTGACCAGATCATCCAGTGAAACAGGCGGTACTTTCATTTTCTCGGTGTCATAGACAACGGCAAAGTGCCCATAGTCAAACGGCAGGAACGTATCATCAGTCCAACCGCCCGGAACTTTGGCCCGCTTTGCATCAACGGCATGAAAGCCGAACAGGTGGGTCGCTTTGGCTTCGTCCGTCAGATTTGTATCGAGCCCTAAAACCACATCAGCGGTTGTCCCGGTCCCTTCCAGCTTGAGCCGGTTGAGCATGGCGACACCATCGGCAACAGCGACCCATTGCAAGTCGCATTCACATGTTGCTTCAAACGCCGCTTCGATTTTGGGGCCGGGTCCCCATTCCGCGACAAAACTCTCATAGGTGTAAACCGTCAACACATCTTTGGCGACAGCGGGTGTTGCGGCCAGCAAGAACGCAAGCGGAAAAAGCAGGGCCTTCATCATTCCTCCATTGGCCAGAAATGAAATGGAGGAGGGGCGCATCGCCACTCGCTCGCAATCCCTCCGCTGGCATCATCCAGATCAGGTTCAGCGGGTTTGGGCGAAGACCCATCTCAGTGTAAAACACACACCCCGTTGAGAGCAACTCAGAGTATATGCGTCAAGGGTCGCGCGAGCAAGAAGACTCTGTTACAGGTCTGCCATGTCCAAATTCGCCATCCTCCTGGGAGGAGACGTGACACCCACGACGCGGCTGAAAAGTCAGCTCGAAGGCTGTCGCACCATCGCAGCCGACAGTGGCATGGCCCACGCCGCCCCATTGGGATTGATGCCCGAACTGTGGGTTGGAGATTTTGATTCTGCGGGCGAAGAACTGAAAAGGGCCTATTCCGAAGTTCCACGTATCACCTATCCCGCAGAAAAAGATGCCTCCGACGGCGACATCGCCATCTCTGAAGCATTCCGGCGTGGCGCAACATCACTTGTTCTGGTAGGCGGTTTCGGTGGCCAGTTTGACCACAGTCTCACCCACGCCGCCATGCTTTTGGCCATGGCCAAACGCGAGATTCCCTGCATCATGACAAGTGGCCATGAGGAGGCGCATCCTTTGACGTATGAGATGAGTTTGAGTGGATTGGCGGTGGGCACACGCTTGTCCATCGTACCCATGAGCGACATAAAGGGCCTCACTTTGCGCGGCGTGAAATGGCCATTGCAGCATCGCAACGTCCCGTTTGGCTCGACACTCACACTGTCCAATGAAGTGGCAAGTGCCCTCGAAATCGAATGCGTCGTAGGCACGGGCCTCGTGATTGTCTATCCATGACGCGCGTCATCTTTGCCGATGGCAGCATGAAGGTGGCCAATGTCGAACCCTTCTGCAACTACTTTGAAAGGTGCGGCGGCTGTTCGTATCAACATTGGGATGAAACGGAATATCGAAGTTGGAAACGCGGCAAGGTCATCGCGGCGCTGGCCCGTCAGTCCATTGACAGTTCCGTTGCAGAAACAGTTGATGCCCACGGCGCAGGCCGTCGTCGTGTCTCCCTGCATGTGCGCAAAATTGATGCGACGTGGCACGCCGGCTTCATGGCCGCCAAGAGCCACGATCTCGTAACCCTTGATGCCTGCCCGGTGCTTGCGCCACGCCTGCAACTTGCCCCGGTTGTCGCCGCGGATTTCGGGCCGACGCTGGGCAATTGTGATGTGGCGGTTACCCTGGCTGACCAGGGCCTGGATGTTGCCATCAGGGCAGAGCGGTCTGCTGGCACAAAGCGTCTGCCGCATTTGCAGGAGCTGTTTCAGAAACATCGTTTGTGCCGCTTGAGTGTGAATGGCGAAGCCGTTTTCACCCAAGGCACGCCGATGATCGCCATGGGCAATGCCCGCGTGCCCCTGCCGGTGGAATCATTTTTGCAGGCAACGCAAGCGGGCGAGGATGCGCTCGCAAGCGTGGTCGCCGCAATTCTCAAAAAATCAAAACTCATCGTGGATCTCTTCTGTGGAATTGGCCCATTCGCCATCCGGTTGGCGCAAAAGGCGCACGTTCACGCCATAGACATGGACGCCAGGGCCATCGCCTGTCTCACGTCCGCGGTGAACTCAACGCAAGGCCTCAAACCCATAACCGCTGAAACGCGTGATCTCTTCCGCAATCCCGCGGTGCATCAGGAATTGAACGAATTTGATGGCATTGTCCTCGATCCACCTCGCGCCGGTGCCGAAGCCCAATGCCGCGCAATTGGCAAGTCCAAAGTAAAACGGGTTGCCTATGTCTCTTGCGATACGGTGAGTTTTGCCCGTGATGCACGCATACTGACGGATGCCGGATACCAACTGAAACAGGTAACTCCCGTCGACCAGTTCAAGTGGACAGCGCACATTGAGATGGTGGGAGAGTTTGTGCGCTAGTCCTTCGCCCGCTCGACATAAGACCCATCCGACGTTTCCACCACGATGCGCGTGCCAGACACAATATGTGGCGGCACCAGGGTGCGGACACCATTTGACAACATGGCAGGCTTGAACGACGAAGACGCGGTTTGATTCTTGATCGCGGGTTCTGTGTCGGTGATTTCAAGTGTCACCCGCGCCGGAATTTCGATGGAGATCGGACCTTCGTTGAACAGCGCGATCTGGCACTCCATGCCCTCTTGCAAATAAGGAATGGAATCACCCACCATGTCGCCGTGCAACGGAATTTGCTCGAACGACGTCGGGTTCATGAACACATACTGTTCGCCATCTTGATAAAGATATGTGTGCATCACGGTTTCAACAAAAGCCCGCTCCATGTTGTCGGTGGTCTTGTAACGCACCACGGTTTTGACACCATCCGAAATGCGCCGCATGTCGATGGTTGTGGTGGGCGTACCCTTGCCGGGGTGCATGCTTTCGGCTTTCAGGACGACGTACAGTTTGCCGTCTTCATGTTCGATGACGTTACCCTTGCGAACACCACTGGCGATGACTTTGACCACGGTTGATCTCTTTCGATTTTGCTTTGTGATTGAATGTTGGTGCGCCTATTAGCAGGGCAGTTCAACAAAGCCAACCCTTACTTGAATGACCAAGAAACCCCCAGAAACGCCATGGTTTTCGCCGCCTCGCCACGCCGACAAACGTGGGGTTCTGCTGGCCCGCAACGCCATCATACGGTCCATGCGCGGGTGGTTTGAAAGCAGTGGTTTTCTCGAAGTGGACGCGCCGGCCCTGGTTGTTTCGCCCGGCAATGAAGCCCACTTGCACGCGTTCAGGACAACACTGGTCAACGATGATGCAAGCGAAGAAATCCGTTACCTCCATACGTCGCCGGAATTTGCCTGCAAGAAACTGCTGGCAGCGGGTGAGAAGCAGATTTATTCACTCGGCCACGTCTTCCGCAACCGCGAACGCACACCGACACATGCGCCAGAATTCACCATGCTGGAGTGGTATCGTGCCGATGCACCTTACAAGGACATCATTGCGGACTCACTGGCGCTGGTTGCATTGGCGGCGAAACAAGGTGGCCGGCAACAGTTTGACTGGCGGGGCCGCTACTGTGATCCATGTGCGCCAGCTGAATGGCTTTCTGTGAACGACGCCTTCATCAAGTTTGCTGGCGTTGATCTTTTTACCACACTGGTCGCGGACGGGACAGCGAACCGCGATGCGCTGGCTTCCGCGTCACCTGTGGCATTCAATCAGGATGAATCCTGGTCCGACATTTTCAGCCGCATCCTTGTTGAAAAAGTGGAACCTCACCTGGGGTGTGGTCACCTGACTGTGTTATATGAGTACCCCTCGGTTGAAGCAGCATTGGCACGTACCTGCGCCCACGACAACCGCGTCGCCGAACGCTTCGAGCTTTACGCCTGCGGTGTTGAACTCGCCAATGGTTTCGGTGAATTGACAGATGCACAAGAACAGCGCAGCCGTTTCATCGCCGAAATGGATATTAAGGAACAACGCTACGGGGAACGCTATCCCCTGGATGAGGAGTTGCTCCGTGCCCTGACATTCATGCCACCAGCCTCAGGCGTCGCCCTCGGCCTCGACCGCCTGATCATGCTGGCGACGGGGGCAACGCGGATTG
>JAYVKC010000019.1:0-3132 GCA_043768765.1 Hyphomicrobiales bacterium
GAAAGGCGTCAGGACTTGCCAAACCCATTGCCATGGGGCCATGTTCAATGTAATTAAATTTCATAATTTGAGATGTGCCACCGTCGTGAACATCAAAACTGCCAAACTGGAAAAACGAAAACCGCCCGCAAACAGGCGACCGCCGCCGCTTGACCTGGTGTCGCGGCTGGAACGCGCAGAAGAGCGCCTGACACCCTCGGAACAGCGCATCGCCATCATCGTAAGGTCCAATTTCGAAGCTGCGACTCGCATGACGATTGCCAATCTGGCGGCCCGGGCCAATGTGAGCCAACCGACCGTGACGCGATTCTGCGTGTCGCTTGGCTGCGAATCTTTTGCCGAGTTCAAATTGAACCTTGCCACCACGCTAACGGTGGCTTCCGCCTACTTGAACAATGAACGCAACATCAACGACGATGTTGCCAACCTGGCTCACACCACAGCCAAGCGGGCCATTGGCGCGATACGGGAATGCCTCGACCAGCTTGATACACAAAAATTGTCGGAGGCAATCGCTGCCATTGCCGCGTGCAAGCGGCTTGACATCTATGGCCAGGGTGGAGGCTCCGCAGCCATTGTCGAGGACGCGAAGTTGAGGTTCTTCCGTCTCGGCATAGCTGTGTGCGCCTATGTGGACGGCCATCAGCAACGCATGTCGGCCGCGACACTTGACACAGGATGCTGCGTGCTCGCCATTTCCAACAGTGGACGATCCAAACCCGTTGTTGAGGCCGTCGAAATCGCAAGATCTTTCGGCGCGCGCACCATCGCCCTGACCCGGCCGGAAACACCACTTGCGTCTGCCGCCGATCTCGTTATCCCCGTCGTCATTCCCGAAAGCGACAGCGTATTGCTGCCGACTCCTTCACGTTACGCCCACCTTGCCGTTGTTGACACGCTTGCGGCAGGCGTTGCCATCAAGCTTGGCAAGAAGGCGCTCAACAGCTTGCGCCGTGTCAGATACACCGTGGCCCGGATTGGCGTGGCGATCCCGGCTCCGGCGACAGATCCATCATTGCTGATGAACGGCACAGAGCAAGAGGAATGACCATGTCACAATCTGCTGACTTCGTATTGAGCAACATGACCATCTATGATGGTAGTGGCCAACCACCTTGGCTTGGTGATATCGCAGTCACCGACGAGCGCATCTCTGCGGTAGTTTCACACGGATCACAAGCTCGCCTCAATGGCAGCGCTGTTTTCGATTTGAAAGGTTATGCTGTCGCACCTGGTTTCATTGACGCCCATACGCACGATGACCGCATTGTGCTGGATGCGCCGGAGATGCTGCCTAAAATCAGTCAAGGCGTCACGACCGTCATTGTTGGCAACTGTGGCATCTCCTTGGCACCCGTCACGTTCGAAAACGATCCACCCCCTCCGATGAACCTGCTGGGCGGCCGCGAGGCATATGAATTTCCAACCTTTGCTGCTTACGCCAACCATCTTTCGCGGCAGAAGCCGACTGTAAATGTCGTGGCGCTGATTGGCCATTCTGCACTGCGCCTGCGCACGATGAAGGACATAGGGGCAAAGGCATCCGCAGCGGAAGTCAGGGAAATGCAAGGGCTCGCCCGCGAGGCCATTTCCCATGGAGCGGCAGGATTTTCAACAGGTCTGTTCTATCCCACCAACGCGGCTGCCGACCGGGATGAAGTCGCAGCCATTGCCCGTGTCTTTGCCGATTTGGGCGGTGTCTACGCTACCCACATGCGCGATGAAATGGACCATGTGCTGGAAAGCATTGACGAAACCCTGAAGACATCCGCCGACGCCGACATTCCCCTCGTGATCTCTCACCACAAATGCGCACATCCCCGAAACTGGGGGAAGACAAAGGATACACTCAAGGTGCTTGAGGCAGCGGCAACAGCGCGCCCTGTAAACGTTGACGTCTACCCTTACACAGCCGGCTCAACCAATCTTCGGGCTGATCTTGTGACCGATGAGTTCCCTATCCGTGTCACGTGGTCGAAGCCGTATCCCGAGGTGACCGGGCGTACACTTTCTGACATTGCAGCGGAATGGAAGTGCGACCTGCACGAAGCGGCGCGGCGGCTTGATCCCGCCGGCGCCATCTACTTCCAGATGGATGAAGCTGATGTCCGCAGGGTCATTTGTTCACCCATTGCGATGATTGGATCAGATGGATTGCCGCACGATCAACATCCACACCCACGTTTATGGGGAACCTTTCCCCGTGTGATCGGGCATTACGCACGCGAGTTGGGACTCTTCCCCATCGAGACAGCCATCCACAAGATGACAGGCCTCACGGCACGTGTTTTCAAGCTGAAGGATCGGGGCGTCATCCGGGAAGGGGCATTTGCTGATCTCGTCGTGTTCAATCCGAAAACAATCAAGGATCGGGCGACTTATGATTCACCCATGTTGCCTTCGGAAGGCATTGAACAAGTCTACGTGAACGGCAAACTGTCATTCTCAAAGTCAGGCAGCGTTGGCGGACGCGCAGGCCGCTTGATTGGCGGCAATACGCAGTAAGGAAAGGATGCAATGTCGAAGGCGACCGATACGGTGTTGATCAAAACGTGGCTCGCCAGGTTGCAGCGCGCGGCCCGGAAAAACGACTCAAAGTCAATCGCGGCACTGTTCGGCAAAGAGTGCTACTGGCGAGACCTTGTTGCGCTCACCTGGAACATCCGCACGGTCGAGGGCCGCGTTGACATCGGGCATATGCTGTCTGCCACGTTGCCGCAGATTGGACTTTCCAGAATCAGGATTGACGGGAAAGCGGAACGGAGCGGCAAAACCGTAGGGGCCTGGTTCACGTTCGAGACTTCCGTGGCACGCGGTCGTGGGCATTTGCGCCTCAAAGGCGGATTGGGGTTCACCGTTCTCACAACCATGCAGGAACTGAAAGGCCATGAAGAAAGGCGTGGCCCAACCCGGGAGCTGGGCATCGTTCACCGGGCAGACCCAAACCGCAAGGTGTGGCAGGAAGAGTGCGCGAAAGAGATCGCCAACCTGGGAAACGCCGAACAGCCTTTCTGTGTAATTGTGGGCGGCGGACAGGGTGGCATTGCGTTGGGCGCGCGCCTGAAGCGGCTTGGCGTCAGCGCGATCATTGTTGAGAAGAATGCAAAGCCCGGCGATTCATGGCGAAACCGA
>JAYVKC010000020.1:0-17862 GCA_043768765.1 Hyphomicrobiales bacterium
CGTGCCTTGAAGGTGAGCGGTGAGCGCACCAAGAAAGCCGCCGTCACCAAAGCATTGGAAGAATTTATCGCCCGCCGCAGCCAGAAGAAAATGCTGGACCTGATGGGCAGTCTGGAATGGGATGAGAGTTACAATTACAAGGCCGAGCGCTCGCGCTCGTGACGCTGTTTGTTGATACCACTGTTTGGTCCCTCGCATTGCGCCGTGATGCGGTGCCAGATATTCGTGAAATCACATGCCTGAAACAAGCGCTGGAAGGCGGCCAGCCCATCACCACAACAGGTTTGGTCTTGCAAGAACTGCTGCAAGGCTTTTCCGGCCCCAAGGCTGCCGACAGCATTATCGACCGCTTCAGCAGCATTCCCATGATAACGCCGGATCGGCAGGATCACATCGAAGCTGCCGCATTGCGAAACCTGTGCCGCAGGTCTGGCGTGCAGGTGGGAACAATCGATGCGCTGATAGCGCAACTGTGCATCCGGCATGAATTGATGCTGCTGACGACGGATGGGGATTTCAGGGAGATGCAGCGGGTGGTGAAGGGGGTGAGGGTGTGGTACGGGTAGTCGATGCGAATTGGAACCATTGAAGACTATGTCAAGGATTCGTATCTCGACAATTCCTCAGCACTTGAGGATACTCTTGCTCCAGCCGGGATACGCGATCAGTTTCCATTCATGGTGATTGTCGAGGGCGACTATCCTGAATTCGACGTCGCTGGGCGCTGGTGTTGGCGAACATTCGGGCCTCGTCATGGCGAATGCGACTGGCACTCAACTTATCCCGCATGCCCAATCATTCTGGCTACGGAGAAAGTCGAGAAGACAGTCATCCACAGCGGGCAAGAGTTTAAGTATTTGACTTACGCAAACCCCACTGAGCATTCGCACCAAGGTTCATGGACGACATACTGGTTTGGCAAGACGGGTTATGACTATGGATACGGAGCGTTCTGCTTTTCGAATGAGAACGAAAAAATGAAATTCATCAACTATTTGCCGGAAGTTAATCTGGGAGAGAACTACATTTGACTATACGTGTCGCGCCAGCGCTTTGCGATGCAATGCGCCAGCTTGCACGGAATGACGGACGGAGGGGGTTGAATTTCATAAAGTCGACAGCTCAACCTTGGTTTTCCAGAATCGCATCTATTGCCGCCGTGAAAAATCCCTCGCGCTCGCCGACTTCAAAACTGCCATCACCTTTCGGAGCAGCCCGCAAAATAGTCGTGCCACCACAATTTGGAACATCGACGCGAAAAATGCCGCCACTCAAACGCAAATATCCAATTTGAAGACCGCTGGAATCTTTCGCGTCATACTGTTCCGGACATACTGAGCTGGTCTCAAACAGCAAGATGCCGCGATAGGCGAATGCCGGAGTAGCAGTTTCCAGATTCACTTTGCGCAAGGTAACGAACTCTTGGTTTTCGCTCATTTCAATTTCTCTTCAGTTTAATTTTTCCCAACCCCGTCATTCCGGACAAGGGCGTGTTTGCGCAAGCAAACGGAAGCCCTTGAGCCAGAATCCCGCTTTGGCACCGAACGCGCGGAACCAAAGCTGGGTTCCGTGTCGCGCCAGCGCTTTGCGTGGCAAAGCGCCAGCTTGCACGGAATGACGGGTGTGTTGGAGACGTGTTACTGTTGAATGTACGCAATTTGTCATCCCTCACTTCTCCCAATACTCCACCCCCGGCAAATCCTTGAAATGCGTATCGCAGGTCACCAGCATCACCTCATGCATTTGTGCTGATGCGTAAATGATTGCATCCGACATGTGCAGCTTGTGGGTGGCAGACAGTTCCGCCGCCAGCACGGCGGCTCCCGTGGTCAAGTCTTCCACATGGCATTCATTGGTGAAGGTGATGGCGCGGTTGGCGTCGTCAGCGGATCGTTCCCGCACCATCCACTTGTAGATTTCATACTGCACCAACGTCGGCACGATGATGTCAGCGGGTCGCGACAGCAGAGGCTTGTGTCTCGCTCCCAACTCTGTGCCCAAAATGATTTCAATCCAGATGCTCGTATCAACAACCTGCATCAATAGCGGTCTTCGCGGCGGTCGCGATAGCCCGTGCGATCAGCGCCCTTGGCCATGCCAAACACCTCGTCAAGCGTGGGAACCGGCACCAAAACGAAATTCTTGCCGTGCGGGACAAAAGCCAGCCGTTGCCCCGGCTTCCACCCTTGGGATTCGCGCACTTCCTTTGGAATGGATATCTGGAATTTGCTGGAAAGGGTGACAGCGTTCATGTTCTTACGATTCCTGATCGATGGAAAAAGGTAAGATAGCAACAAGATGAGCCGTTTTCAATTCCCACGTCCGCTGGCCCGTGCGCTGACGCAGAAACAAGCAGTTTATCTTTGGAGTCTTGAATTCCAATTAAGCACTACTTAACTACATGTGAAACCCAGAAATTGACAAAATTCTGTCGATATCCTATTCTCAAATATACATTGCCATGCTCTACAAAATTGAAGTCGAAAATTTTTACTCTATCAAAGACAGACAAATCTTGGATTTGTCGATTGATAGCAACGTCATCGACGATGAAAACCGCTACAGTCCAATCTTCCAAGGCTCCGAAAAGCGGGCACCCAAAGTTGTTGCAATCTTCGGAGCGAATGCTTCGGGTAAGACAACATTGTTGAGGGTGCTCGAATTCATTGTAAGTATGGTAGTCAGAAGCGTTAGCGATGCTAGCGGAATGTGGGCAATGCCGTTCAACGATCAGCAATCTGCTAACACTCCAATGAAGCTAGCATTGGAGTTTGGAGGTTTTGTGGGCGACCCTGTGCCGCTGCTCCACGACCAAAGTGACGAGAAAATCAAAGAACAACAAGGGTTGTTTCGTTACGAGCTCGAAATTGAGGTCTCTGATGGCGTTCCCAAACAAATTTTGGTTGAAGCTCTTCGCAAGCGCCCACATGGAAAAGGAAAATGGCAAAGGGTTTTTGAGCGCGACAGCAAGAGCAATGTCAAAGGTTCAGACATATTTAGTCTTTCAGGATTCGGTCATCTGACCAAAACGCTTGCGCCTAATCACTCGGTATTGTCTTCATTCGCCAAGTTCAATCATCCAGCCGCAAAACACTATGTGGAAATGGTGAGCCGGGTGCTCTTTGTGATGGATTCCCTTCACTCTACACCTGAAAGAAGTATTGTTGATTTGTTCAGCCAGCAATCTGGTCAATTCGATAACTTGCGACGCGAGATTGGTCGTATGGATGTGGGAATCGAAGATGTTCGCCTGCTGGAAACGAAAGATGGACCGCAGCTGTCGTTCAAGCACCGGGGCTTGCACCAAGAAATGGGCTTGCCGTTCGAAAGCAAAGGTACTCGGACCTTTATAAAGGTGCTTCCAATCATCCACTATGTACTGGAAAGTGGATCAATGGCCGCAATTGATGAAATTGATGATTCCATCCACCCAAACTTGCTTCCGGAAATAACTCGCTGGTTCTACAACATTTCCCGCAACCCAGATTCCGCACAACTGTTTTTTACCAGCCATGCAGTTTCTCTATTGGAGCATCTCAAGAAAGAAGAAATTGTCATCTGTGAGAAGAACAGCGACGGTCGCACCAAGATGTTCAGTTTAATGGAAGTGAAATCGCTTCGACGCGATGACAATCATTATCGCAAATATGTCGATGGGATATATGGGGGCGTGCCGTTGATCGGATGAGACGTCATCGTATCATTCAGCAGAAACGACTGGTACTTGTCGGCTGCGAAGGTTCGTCCGAAGTATCATACGCTGCCTTGCTTCAAGAGATTGTGAAAGATTCGGACCTACCAGTTGCACTGAAGATAGAAGAGTTGAGTCCTGGAGCAGGAGATGCATTTTCCCGCGTGCAATTGCTAGTCAAGAAGATTGATCACCACAACAAACGCGGATCAAGGTTTTCTGGCGACGATCGGTTTGCCTTTCTCGATTTTTCGCAACCTGCAAATGGGCAGGACAGGGTTCAAGCTGCTGAGGGACTTGCCAACCAACACTCGGTGTCGATTGTTTGGCAGAGGCCATGTTTTGAGGCTAACTTGTTGAGGCACTTTGACGGTCAAATCAACCGCGAGATTGCGGGAACAGAGGCCGCCATGACCGAGTTAAGGCGACATTGGCCGAGTTATTCTAAGCCAATGTCTAAAGCGCAGCTGTTGCAAAAGATCAATCGCAAACAAATTGTTAGATTGGCGACTGTGGAGCAAAACTTGGGACGTTTACTACACCGCCTTCGACTGATGTGAAAACTGCATTCTTCAATTCCCCAGCACCGCCGCCTCCAGAATATCCAGCCCCTCATTCAGCACCATCTCGCTCGCAGTGAGCGGTGTCAGCAGGCGCACGGTGTCGGCGTAGACACCGCACGTCAAAATCAGCAAGCCCCGCTCCAGGCATTTCGCCGCCAGCGCCTTTGCTCCACCCGCATCCGGTTTGTTGCCACCGTGTTCTGTCACCATTTCAAACGCACACATGGCACCTAAACCGCGCACATCACCAATCGGCATGCCTTTTTTCTTGGCCTTGATGGCGTTCAGTTTCTTCATGATGATCGCACCTTGCTTGTTGGCGCGCTCCAAAAGGTTTTCCGTCTCGAAAGCCTCAAACACACCCAGCGCCGCAGCACACGCAATCGCGTTGCCGGCGTAGGTGCCGCCAATGCCACCGGGGTCGGGGGCGTCCATGATTTTCGCGCGGCCCACAACAGCGGCCAATGGAAATCCGCCAGCCAATGATTTCGCCGACGTGATCAAATCCGGTTCCACACCATAATGTTCCATGGCGAAGAATTTTCCGGTGCGCCCAAAGCCCGACTGGATTTCATCGGCGATCAACAGAATGTCGTGCTCATCACAGAGCTTGCGCAAGCGCACCATCAATTCCTTCGGCGCGATGTAAAATCCGCCTTCGCCCTGCACCGGCTCAATGATGATGGCGGCAACGCGCGAAGGTTCCACATCGCATTTGAAAAGGAGTTCAATGCCGTGAATCGCATCTTCCACGCTAATGCCCTTGTGCTCCACCGGAAACGGCACATGCCAAATCCCCGCCGGCATCGGCCCGAACTTGGCCTTGTAAGGCAGAACTTTTCCCGTGAGCGCCATGCCGAGCAGCGTGCGCCCATGGAAGCCGCCGTGGAAGGCGATGACATCGCTGCGGCCGGTGTAAGCGCGCGCAAACTTAATGGCGTTTTCGACAGCTTCCGCACCGGTGGTGACAAGCGCTGATTTCACCTCGCCGGAAATCGGTGCCACCGCATTCAGCTTTTCGCACACCTCGATGAACGGCGTATACGGCATGACCATCGCACAGGTGTGCGTGACTTTTTCGAGCTGCTCATACACGCGCCGCATCACCGCCGGATGGCGGTGGCCCGTATTCACCACCGCAATGCCGCCGCCAAAATCAATGTAGCGGTTGCCTTCAATATCCCAGATCTCGGAATTCTCGGCCTTCTCCGCCATGACACCTGCCCCCATGCCGATGCCGCGCGACACGGCTTTAGCGCGGCGCTCAACCCAGGCTTTGTTGGAACCGGCGGGGGCAGGGGTGAATACGGGTGCGTTCATGATGATCTCCAATGTTCATGTCGTTTTACACGCTTTACCCGGTGAAACACAACACGACCCCCGGTGTGGGGCTTGCAAAATTGGTTTCGCCAACTATGGTTCCGCCGGGTTCAGGGGTAAAATGATCACACTACAGGATGTTCTGCAGAATCTCGTACATCTGGGCGCGGTTCTTTATCTCGTGTGTTTTTTGTTCCGCGACCAGATTCTGTTGCGCAGCTTCGCCATCGCGGGTGATTGCGCCTATGTGCTTTACTATTACAATGTGACCGACCAGCCCCTGTGGGGGGCCATCTTCTGGAACATTCCCAACGCCGCCATCAACATCGCCATGATCTGGCTGATCCTGCGCGACAGCCGCACCACCAGTTTCACTGACGATGAATTGAAACTCTACCGCAGCCTCGATGAAATGAAACCTGTCGATTTCCGCAAGTTTGTCAGGATTGGCACCTGGCATCGCGCCACCGCCGTCACCGAACTCGCCCGCGAAGGCCAGACCCTGGAAAATCTGCACTATGTCCTGGACGGTGCGATCGACATTGAGAAGAACCATCGGAAAATCGTCGTGAAGCCGGGTATTTTCATCGGCGAAATCGCCTATCTCAAACAGGGACCCGCCACGGCCACGGTTCGCGTCATGCCCGGCACCCTCTACATGTCATGGAACCATGCCACCTTGCGCAAGGCGCAAGACAAACACGACGGCTTGAAAAACGCCATCGGCGCAATCCTCAACACCGACCTCGCGGACAAACTGGCGCGGACGTGACTATCCCCCCGCGTGCCGTTGCTCCAGAACCGCAAGCGCATCACGCAGTTTCTCTTTCGCAATCCGCGCCGATGATTCATCCATCGCCTGCATGTCCATGCTGAGATCAAGGCCGGCACCCTTGGCGTTGAACGTCTTCTGCCCCGGATTCTCACCCAGATAACGCTCGACCGCATAAGGCACCACCTGGCGGCTGATGCCCTTGATGCTGATCGGCGGCTGCGCCTGCGCCCGCACCATGTCGCCGACCAGCACATAGGTTTCATAGCTCAGCATGATTTCGTCCGGCTCGGCGATGGCCTGTAGCCGTGCGGCGAAATTCGCTTCCGCCCCGATGATTGTGTAGTCCATGCGGTCGTTGCTGCCGAAATTGCCGACATTGCAAAAGCCTGTGTTGATGCCCATGCGCACCCGGAACGGATTTTCGATTCCCTTTTGCCGCCATTCGATGTTGAGCTGCTCGAGGCGGTCCTTCATCGCCGCCGCCATCCGCAGGCACGCCCGCGCGTCTTCCTTGACACCCTTGGTTTCCGGATCACCGAAGAACACCAGCATCGCGTCTCCGATGAACTTGTCGACAGTGCCACCATATTCCGCCGCAATGGCAGACATGTTGGTGAGATACTCATTGAGCAGCGCCGTAAGATCCTCCGGCTGCAGGCGCTCGGTGGTCGCGGTGAAATCCTTGATGTCGGAAAAGAAGATTGTCAGCTTCTTGCGCTCGGTGGCAATCGTCGCGTCACGCTGCCCGCTGAAAATGCTCTTGTAGATTTGCGGCGAGATGTATTTCGCGATCTTGATCGACACAGCGGCGAGAAAATCATTGGCTTCAGCCAGGTCCGCGTTCATCAACCCGATCATATTCGATTGCCGCCGTTGCAGCCACACCAGGCTTGCACCCGCCAGCGATGCCAGACCGATGTAGCTGAGCAGATACTTGAACGAGAACATGTTGGCCTCAATCGGCTGCAACACCGAGACTTCCTGGATGCCGCGCACATCACCCACCTTCCAGTCTTTCTTCGGGCTGCTGGGATGCGTGTTGTGGCAATCCACACAGGCCTGCGCCATGATGACCGGAGAGGCCACCCGCAATTGCCTGTTGAGCAGGGAGCCGCTGACTTCACTCACCTTCGACGTGGGATCGGCACGCAAACGTTGCAGCGCGTTGTTTTCAAAGGCGTCGAGAACATGGGCCTCACGCCCCTTGAACGGCAGGTCGGAGACAAAACGGTATTTGACGTTGCTGTCACCCTCGTTGATGCGGTTGCCAAGTTCGATCGAAAGGGTTGCCGGAATGGGCACCGCCCCGTTGATGTTCTTGTAGTTGCTGCTGGTTGTCACCTGCTGTTCGGCGTGCTGGATGCGGCTCACCACGTCACTGCTGTAAAACCCGCGCATGATGTCGATGATGCGGCTGGTTTCATTGGCCCGCGCCGTCAGCGTGGTTTTGGAAAGTGCCGCAAGATCAAGCCACAACACGAGCGGCAAACCCAATACACCCAAGACAATGGCAGCCGTCATCAACGGCCCCAGCAGTCCGTCCGACCAGTGGCCGGTTTTTGCAGTCAAAGTGTTAGTCATGCGCGTCGCCCTAACGCCCCCAAAGGAAGGTTGCGGGAAATGCGAGGTGTTTGCAAGTTTGATGGGGGTTGCACCCGCAAACACTGTTCAAAACGCGTCACTCTGTCGAAGGAGCCCCCGGCCTGCGGTCATATCACGCTCATTTCTACGCCGCTTATGTCCGCGATCCCGACGGAAACAAGATTTCCGCTGTCTGCGAGGCCGCAGGTTAACGTGCCGTTCATCCGCTTTGGGCACGAATGCGGGTCGGCCACCGTTCGTGGGGCTGGGAATTTTTTTGAAAGCTGCTATAGCGGCGCCGCAATCCAATGTTGAACCAGTAAAAGTAGAAGCCAGCACCAATTGACCGTATCCATCGACGCGCCTGCCCCGTCCACCCGTTGGACCCAACGTCTCGCCCAGTTCCGTATCGCCGATGATCGCCGTGGAATAGCGGAAATCATCGTGACAGCTCTGCCCTTTGCCGCACTTTGGGCGCTGGCTTGGGCGGCGATGTCCGTAAGCCCCTGGCTGGCTTTGGCCGTCACCGTGCCCCTGGCCGGATTTTTGGTGCGCCTCTTCATGATCCAGCACGATTGCGGCCACAACAGCCTGTTTACATCGCGCCAGGCCAATGATTGGGTGGGTCGCGTGCTGGGCGTCTTGACCTTTACGCCCTACGACTTCTGGCGTCATTCCCACGCCTTGCATCACGCCGGTTCCGGCAATCTGGACCGCCGTGGCCATGGCGACATTCTGACTTTGACAGTGGCCGAATTCAAGGCCTTGGGGATGTGGGGACGCTTCCGCTACCGCCTGTATCGCCACCCCATTGTCATGTTTGTCGTAGGCCCGGCCTACCTGTTCCTGCTGCAACACCGTTTGCCCGTGGGCGGCATGAAGGATGGCCGCATGCCGTGGGTCAGCACCTTTGCCACCAACGCCGGCATAGCGGCCATTGCCGCCCTGTTGATCTGGCTGGTGGGATGGAAAGCCTTTTTGTTGATCCAGCTTCCCGCCGTGGCCTTGGCCGGATCGATTGGCGTCTGGCTGTTTTACGTTCAGCACCAGTTCGAGGATACCACCTGGGAGCGCACGCCGAACTGGCAGCATGATGATGCGGCCCTGCATGGCAGCTCGTTCTACGATCTTCCCAAAGTCATCAACTGGATGACCGGAAACATCGGCATGCACCACCTGCACCATCTGTCGTCGCGCATTCCGTTTTACAAGCTCCCCGACGTGCTCAAGGCCCATCCCGAACTGAGTGAAGTGGGCAAACTCAGCATCATCGAAAGCCTGCGCTGTGTGCGGCTGACCTTGTGGTGCGAAACCGAAAAGCGCCTGGTGACCTTCCAGCATGCCAAAGTGCGCAAGGCTTAAGGCTCTTCGGTTTCTTCGCCATCAATGTAGCAAAGTAAATCCCCCGGTTGGCACTCCAGTGCCCGGCACAGCGCTGACAGGGTGGAAAAGCGAATGGCCCGCGCCTTGCCTGTTTTGAGGATCGACAGGTTCTGGATCGACACCCCTACCAGATCAGCCAAATCATTCAGCCGCATCTTTCGCCGCGCCATCATCACATCAAGGGTTACGTCTATCGGCATGGCCAGTGTCCTTAAATCGTCAGATCGTTTTCTTGCTTCATCGCAATGGCCCGGCGGAAGGCAATCCACAGCGTGATAATAAGCAGACCAACACCAAGGGGGGCGACATCAAGGATATAGTTCGGCTGAAAAACCCGGATATCGCCCGTTCGTGTCGCGATGTAGTTCAACAGGTTTTCCGAAATCAAGCTGTAGAACGGCCAAAGAGAAACGACGAGACCCAATTGCCCCAAGGCGCGCAACACGCCCGCCACAAACATTTGACCCTGGGCAAACTTGTGAATGGTGAGGTGGGCCAGCGCCAGAATGACGGCATAAACCGCAAACTCCAGCACAAAGAAGATGGCAACGGCCACCTTTCCGGGACTTGAAAATTTCTCGACCTGCGGCAGCAAGTCTGCACACGCCGTCGAAATCTTCGCCAGGTCGACCATGAACGCGCTCGGTGTCATGACCGCTTGGTAGGTCAGCCAGGCAATGACCGGCAAGGCCAGCCATGCCAGCCATAAAGCCCTGTCCAACAAAACAAAAATCTTTTGTATTTCAATAGCTTCCGATGCGCGGCGCATGTCAGACCTCCGAAAAACAGACAAAAATTCATGATAATCATTAAATGCATTGACTTAGCGATTATCACAACATATTTAATGATTATCATGAAATTCGGGCCGCTTCCAGCCCTATGTGAAATACTAGTGAAAACCGGAGTGTTCAGATGTTTGTATTCAATCCAGTTACCCTCGCCCAACCAATGCAGGATGCAGTGCGTGCCCTTCAAGCCAGTGGCGCTCCTGCCGCCATAGGTCGGATCGAAAGCGGCAACATCACAGTCGCATCCGCAACCGGTGCAGCGGATATTGCCACGGGGAGCGCCGCCACACCAAACCAGCGTTTCGAGGTAGGTTCGCAAACCAAAATGATGACTGCAACAATTGTCTTGCAGCTCGAGGCCGAAGGCAAGATCAATCTTGATGCCAAAGCGGCCGACTACCTGCCCGCAGAACTCATTGCAGGTATTGCCAACGCAGAAACAGCGTCTGTGCGGCAACTCCTGCAAATGACTTCGGGCATCGTCAACTATACCGACGTAGCAGGTGCAGACGGCATTCCTGTTTTCATCAGCCAACTCCTCGCAGACCCCGACAGGCATTTCACCACCGGTGACGCGCTCGACATCGTTCGCGGGCAAACTCCAGCGACCCAGCAGGGGCAATATGAGTATTCCAATACTAACTACGCTCTCCTTGGAAAAATCATCGAAGGCCTGACAGGTGAACCTTTGGCGCAGTCGTTTGAGACGAGAATCTTCGCAGCTGCCCACATGAACAATTCTGATCTTGAACGCGGAATTGCATCGCCAGGCTCCGTCCATGGCTACGCGTCAAACGGCGACGGATCGCTTCTGGATGTAACCTACGCGAAATGGGACAAGGGGGCAGAAGGCGGTGTGGTTTCCACCACGGCCGACATGATCAAGTTCCTGAAAGCCCTGCTGGTCGATGGATTGCTTCTGCCGCCAGCCCAGTTGGTCGAAATGGCCAAGGCGATTCCAGTTTTGATTTCCGCAGATGTAGATGTTGGTTTTGGACTTGGCTTGTCGGTAATCGAAGTCCCGGTATATGGAAAATTCTACGGTTTTAATGGCGGTACATTGGGCCATCAAACCGCGACCTACATATCGGAACTGACGGGCATTGCCGTCTCGCTTGACGAGAGCAGCACAGCGGCAACCTTGAACCCTGACGAAGTCGCGTTTTCATTGTTCCAGACACTTGCCAACAATCCCGCGTGGCAAGCCATCGACACTTTTGCTGCCAATTCGGATGTTGCAAGATTTGACTCTGTTAACGCCGCAACTGCAAATATCGCCACAACTCAGGCGTTTGCCGCATCCTTTGGTGACGTGACGGTCAAGTTGCCCTTGGCGCTGAAGAGCGTCACCACATCTAACGTTGTGTTCTCCGATGGCTCCGTTCTTGTCGTTGGTGACAACAAATCTGGCACGTCAGGCGATGACCGCGCCAACTCCTTCGACATCGCCCGGAACTTTGCCGCCGCTGCCAACAAGAACAACCAGATGATCGGCCTTGGCGGCGATGATCGGCTTTCGGGCGGCAATGGCAACGACAAACTTGGGGGCGGAAACGGTGACGATGTGCTCGCGGGCAGGATTGGAAATGACGAACTCTGGGGTGGCACTGGTAACGACTGTCTCACAGGCGGCAGCGGCAAAGACAAACTCTCCGGCGGCAGCGGCGAAGATGTCTTGTATGGCGGCTCAGGCGACGACCAGCTCCGCGGTGGCGATGGCAATGACCAGCTTGTGGGCGGCAGTGGCAATGACTGGCTGCATGGCGGCAATGGCAATGATGCACTGTTCGGTGGACAAGGTGCCGACCTCTTTGTTTTCACAGCACTGACACCAATTCAAATAGCATTTGGCGGACGTGACGCGATCATGGATTTCGAGCGGGGCCGGGACAGGATATCAGTGGCCGGCATCGATGCTGACAGCACCACCGTCGGCAACCAGGCCTTCGCCTACATCTGCAGCCAAACATTCACGGGCAAGGCTGGCGAACTGAGGATTGGCGTCAACATCATGAATGGCGATTTGACGATCGAAGGAGACGTTAGCGGTGATGGAATCCTGGACTTCCGCATTGCTCTGAACGGCAGCGATTTGCTGAAAACTGGGGATTTCATACTGTAGTTGCAGCTCAGCAAAACAACGCAGCCGCCTCGAGATTTTGGATGTCCTTGCCACGGACCCCTACTCCGCCGCATGAAGGGCCGTGGACAACTTGATCTCAAAAACTGCATTTGCGGTGCGCGGACTGCTGCGAGCGGGTGAAATTACGCCCCTCGATTGCCTGGACGCGGTTGAGAAGCGCATTGCCGAGGTCAACCCGTATGTAAACGCGCTGGTCACGTTGTGTTTTGACCGGGCCCGCGATCATGCCAGGCGGCTGATGAAAAAACCGGCTGCGGAGCGTGGCCTTCTCGCCGGGTTGCCAATTCCGGTCAAGGACCTGTCCGACGTCGCTGGCGTTCGTTCAACCCAGGGCTCGCGCATTTTCGCTGAACGGATTGCGGAGAAATCCGACATTCTCGTTGACCACCTCGAGGCCGCTGGCGGCATCGTCTATGCCATGTCCAATACACCGGAGTTTGGCGCGGGCGGCCACACTTTCAATGATGTGTTCGGTGTGACGCGAAACCCTTTTGATACGGCCCTGTCGGCCGCAGGATCATCCGGTGGCGCGGCTGTCGCCGTGGCCACGGGCATGGCCTGGGCGGCCCATGGCTCGGATATGGGCGGATCATTGCGCAACCCGGCGAGCTTTTGTGGCGTCGTTGGATTGCGCCCGTCGCCCGGCCGCGTGGCATCGAGCTTCACCTCGAAGATCGACGGAACACTCGCGGTGGAGGGTCCCATGGCCCGCAACGTCGCGGATGTGGCCTTGCTGTTCGATGCCATGTGCGGTGAGGAGGCGGGTGATCCATGCTCACAGCCGCGTCCACCCACCAGTTTCCTGTCAGCCGCACAAGCACCGCGCAGGCCCAAACGCATAGCCGTGAGCCGCGATCTCGGCATCACCCCGGTTGATCCGGAAATCGCCGACCTCATCCTGGCAGCAGCGCGAAAGTTGGAGCAGGCCGGTGTTGTTGTGGAAGAAATCCACCCCGACCTGTCGGACACGATGGCCTGCTTCCAGACCTTGCGCGCACTTGGGTTTGCCACCGGCATGCACCAGCTGCTGTCAAGCCACAGGGACATGTTGAAGCCCGAAGTCATCTGGAACATTGAAAAGGGCTTGGCCCTGAGCGTGGACCAGATCGCCGCAGCGGAATCCATGCGTGCCACTCTGTTTCGCCGCATGCACGACTTTCTCGCAACCTATGACCTGCTGCTGTGCCCGGCCACCATTGTGCCACCCTTTCCAGTGGAGCAACGCTACCCCACATCATGCGCAGGTGAGAGTTTTGCAACCTATGTCGATTGGCTGTTGATCGCTGCGCCTGCGACCCTGACCATGTGTCCCGCACTGTCTCTCCCGTGTGGCTTCACAGCGACAGGAATGCCCGTTGGCCTGCAAGTGATTGCCCCCAACCGGCAGGAGGCAAAACTCATCAGTCATGCCGCCTGGATGGAGAAAATCCTCGAAGTAAACACCACAACACCACGCGATCTGCACGCCTGAATTCGACATTGCACTGTCACAATTCCGCGATTAAACCAAAGGCAGGGGCATTTAAGGTGGGGAATCACATGGATCAAAACACGCTGTCACGCCGCGTCTGGCCGCAAGCCGCTGATGCAAATCTCGTCCGCAATATCACACTCGCCGTAGTCGGCAGTTTGCTGGTGGCCCTGGCCGCGCAAATCTCCGTGCCGATGTGGCCGGTCCCCATGACGCTGCAAACCCTTGCCGTTCTGGGCATTGGTGCCGCCTATGGGTCGCGCCTCGGTGCCGCAACGCTGGCCTTGTATGCCGTGGAATGCGCAGCAGGCCTTCCCTTCCGGGCGGGCGGACAGGCTGGCATCTTCATGCCCGACGGCGCTTTGATCAGCACCGGCGGTTTTTTGATCGGCTTTATCATCGCGGCAGGTGTGACCGGTTGGCTGGTCGAGAAAGGCTGGAACACCTCGCCGTTGAAAACCGCGCTGGCCGCACTCATCGGTGCGGCTGTCCTTTATGTTCCAAGTATCATCTGGCTCGCCTTTTGGGCCACGATGGTCAAGGGCATACCGTCAGCAGACGCACTTGCCACGGCCATCGGTTGGGGCCTGACACCTTTCATCCCGGGTGATATCTTGAAAGCCGTGATTGCCGGACTGGGCGTTGGCAGCCTGTACACGACATTCGGCCGGCGCGTTTAACCGGGCAAGGGAACTTGGTCGGAGTGAGAGGATTCGAACCTCCGACCCCCTGCTCCCGAAGCAGGTGCGCTACCAGACTGCGCTACACTCCGAACTAGGATCTTGCCGGGAAGGCAGGGTTTTTGTGACTCTGCCACGGCGTTCCGTCAAGATTAAAAAACCGGGGCAGCGAATAGCCCGACATCACCAAAGCAACGCGCCTGCCACTGGACATCAGGGGATGCGGTATGACATGGGGTCCTGTCACGGTTGAGGGAGAAATCAAAATGTTGCGCGCAAAGCTTGGCATGTCGCCCATTGCATGGTGGAATGACGACCTCGTCGAACTCAGCGAGGATGTCTCACTCGAGGAATGTTTGCGGCAATCGCGCAGTGCCGGCTTCACCGGCATGGAAATGGGCCGCCGCTTTCCGGCAGACCCCAAGCTCATGCTGCCAATCCTGAAAAAGGCCGATGTCACCTTGTGCGGTGGCTGGTTTTCCGGCCTTCTTGCCGATGGTGACATCGAAAAGGACAAGGATCGCATCCTGCCCATGATCGAACTTTTCAAGGCGGTCAACGCACCCTGCATCGTCTATGGCGAAACGGCGGGAACCATCCAGGGTGACCGCTCGAAACCCCTCGCCACCAAACGTGTTTTCAGCGAAGACCAGATCAAGGTTTACGGCCGGAAAATGACGGAGTTTGCGGAATGGTGCGCAGGCCAGGGCATGCCGCTGTCCTTTCACCATCACATGGGAACGGTGATTGAAACCGAGAGCGAAGTGGACCTTCTGATGCAGCATTCCGGCGCGGCCCTTCCGCTTCTCCTCGATGCCGGGCACTTGGAATTCGCCGGTGGCAGTGCGCTCCGGGCCATCGACAAGCATCACAGCCGCATCAGCCATGTCCACACCAAGGACATCCGGCGCGACGTTGTCGATGCCCTGGACCGCAGCAAACAGTCGTTCCTTGATGCCGTGGCATTGGGCGCATTCACTGTGCCGGGTGATGGCTCTCTGGATTTCAAAGCCATTGTCCAACGCCTGGCCGATCATGGCTATGAAGGCTGGTTTGTCGTCGAGGCTGAACAGGACCCGGTGAAAAACCCGCCCTTGAAGATGGCCCAAATCGGCCACAAGGAATTGATGCGGGTCATGACCGCCGCGGGCTACACCGTGGAAATGCAAGGCTTTCCGGGTTCGTGACGGGTCCCCACTCACCCGGCGATGGGTGTGAATGTGGAAGAAGTGGCGGCAGTTGCCTCACCGAGTCCCACCCGCTATAGACCGCGACCAATTGGGGCGTCGCCAAGCGGTAAGGCACCGGATTTTGATTCCGGCATTCGGAGGTTCGATCCCTCCCGCCCCAGCCAATTCCTTTTGGATGGTTTGCATGAACAAGATTTTTACCGCTGCCAGCGCTGCCCTCGAAGGTCTTTTGCACGACGGCATGCTGATTGCCGCCGGGGGCTTTGGCCTATGTGGCATTCCGGAACTTCTCATTGCGGCAATTCGTGATGCGGGCACAAAAAACCTTACGGTTGCCTCCAACAACGCCGGTGTTGATGAATTCGGTCTCGGCGTTCTTTTGCAAACCCGGCAGGTCAAGAAAATGATCTCGTCCTATGTCGGCGAGAACGCGGAATTCATGCGCCAGTATCTCGCCAAAGAACTTGAGATCGAATTCAATCCGCAAGGCACATTGGCCGAGCGCATGCGCGCAGGCGGTGCCGGAATTCCGGGGTTCTACACCAAAACCGGCGTTGGCACCGTCATCGCCGAGGGCAAGGAACAAAAGGAATTCAATGGTGCCACCTACATTCTGGAGCGCGGCATCATCGCTGACCTCGCCATTGTGAAAGCCTGGAAGGCCGACGCCACCGGAAATCTTGTCTTTCGCAAAACCGCGCGCAATTTCAATGTGCCTGCTGCAACCTGCGGAAAAGTGTGCGTGGCTGAAGTGGAGGAAATCGTGCCGACAGGCTCAATCGACCCCGATCACATTCACTTGCCAGGCATCTATGTGCACAGGCTCATACAGGGCCATCACGAAAAACGCATCGAAAACCGCACCGTGCGCGCGGCTTGAAGGAACACAAAATGCCCTGGGACAGAAACCAAATCGCCGCCCGTGCCGCCCTCGAACTGAAGGACGGCATGTATGTCAATCTCGGCATTGGCATTCCCACACTGGTGTCCAACTACATTCCGCACGGCATGCATGTCACGTTGCAAAGTGAAAACGGCATGCTCGGCATGGGTCCATTTCCCACCGAAGCCGAAGTCGACGCCGACTTGATCAACGCCGGCAAGCAGACGATCACGCAACTGCCGCACTCATCCTACTTCGACAGCGCCACCAGCTTTGCCATGATCCGCGGCGGCAAGATCGCCATGGCCATCCTCGGTGCCATGGAAGTGTCGCAAGGCGGCGACCTTGCCAACTGGATGGTACCCGGCAAGCTGGTGAAGGGCATGGGTGGTGCCATGGATCTCGTCGCCGGTGTGGGCCGCGTCGTTGTGGTGATGGATCACACTGCCAAGACAGGTGAATCAAAAGTGCTAAAATCTTGTACCTTGCCCTTAACCGGCAAGGCCGTCGTTCACCGCGTGATCACCAACCTCTGTGTGCTTGACGTTGTAAAGGGTGGCATGAAACTGGTGGAGTGCGCCGATGGTGTGACCGAAGCCGATGTGCGCGCCAAGACTGAAGCCACGATCATTTGACCCGTGTTCGAACTTGCATCTCAGATCGAACGGGGTTCTGAATTTGTCGCCGATTTGCCGTTGTCACAGCTGCGTTTGCTGAATGACAAGCGGTTTCCGTGGCTGCTGCTCATTCCGCGCCGGGCCGGTGTCGCGGAGTTGATCGACCTGCAGGAAGAGGATGCGGTGCAATTGATGCATGAGATCAGGCAGGTTTCAGGTATCCTGCGCAAGGACGTGGCCTGCGACAAAATCAATGTCGCCGCACTCGGCAACAAGGTCAGGCAACTGCACGTCCACATCATCGCCCGTATCGAAACCGATGCCGCCTGGCCGGGAGCCGTGTGGGACAAGGGGGAAGCAATTCCCTACCACCCAGACGCACTGCAATCACATCTCGCCGCCTTGCGGAGTGCGGTTTAGACTCTGATCTGTTTTGAATGATCCACAATCCGCCACCTGTCATACCAGCGGCATCGTGAATCGACCCTTCTTCCTTCCCCCTTGCGGGGGAAGGTGCCCCGACCAGGCTGCGCCGAAGCGAAGCTTCAGCTTCGCCTAGGCGAGAGGGGCGGATGAGGGGGTATTGCAACAGCGCTCACTTCCCCAGCGTGGTTCGATGATGCAACGCCCCCTCATCCGTCTCGCGCATGCAGCGCGATCCACCTTCCCCCCGCAAGGGGGCAGGGCTATCGCATATGGCTTTTTAGGGGTTGCGGATCGGGATGGAAAGGATTCTGTAGGACAGCAGTTTGGAGGAGAACTGCGATGTCTGGA